>CAZCJL010000036.1:0-55700 GCA_964498785.1 uncultured Cytophagia bacterium
TATCAGACCAGCGATCCCATCGCTCCAAGCGATGGGATCGCTATTCCTCATGAATATACGAAATATAAATTCAGGACTTATGATACGACTTTAAAAAATACGCCGCCCTCGATTGGAGTCCCGACAGGATCGAATTTCCCGCGACTCTTTATTTATCGTCAATAAACTGTTAAATTTGAATGTTACCGCATCACAACAAATTTGCCGATGTGCTCTGTCTGCTCATTTCCCAGTCGGGCAATGATTTTATAAAAATAGACACCGTTTGCAATACGGTCATAATCCTGATCCAGCCCGTTCCAGTATACCTTATTAAATCCCGAATGACCGGACACATTTTCTATTTGCCGGATCAGTCTCCCGGCAACGGTATAGAGTTTTATAACCACAAAGTCAGCCGGTTGCGTAAGAAAATAGGTGAAATACGTATCATCCTGAAACGGATTGGGATAATTTAAAACATCCAATAATTTCAATTCCGCGGTGACTTTGAAAAAGCGTCGCTGATACGCGGAGTTCCCGCTGTTATCTTTCACAAATACCTCCAGCAGATACTCACCGTCGGTTAATTCAGGACTGAATTTCAGGCGGGCTTTCAACGTCGGATCATTTACATTCTCCGTTGACAAAAACTCGAGTCGCTGCGTATTTTGTGTGTATGCAATTCTGCTGCCATTCAATACAAGATGGATTTTGCTGGTATCCTGCCCGATTGGCGCGGGATTATTATCATGCACAGAAATGATAATCTGCGGCTGCTTTGACACAAATTGTCCCTCCACAATTTCCTGCCCATCAAACGTCAGGGAGATGTCCGGGCGGAGGGTGTCTGCATCCACCTGCACCTGCGTCGAATATAAATTATTGGCTTCACTCAGCTCATTCAGCGAATCATCCGGATCGATCTCCAGATAAAGTTGATTCAGACCGGGATGGCCCGCAGTATTCCATGAAAACGAAGTGGTTTTATTCGCGCCACTCTCCAGACGATCGATCACGTTTGTGACAATCTTTTTTCGCCCTGCTGCCGGATCACGAAAATCAAACCGAATCGGGATACTATCTGCCGTAACATAGCCGACATTATGGACTTCCGCCGTGATGCTGATCACGCTCCCTTCCGGCACGGAATCTCGGCTCACAGTCACCACATCATCCGCAATCGCGATATCCGGAACCGGATCATAACTGACGCGCCAATTTTTCAGATACGGCGAATCAAATCCCTGCGCATCGGTAAGTTTTGCGCGCAGCTTCAATTTCGGATAAAGATTTGCATTAATATGCGATAAAGCAACCGGCTCGCTCAATGATAGATCCGACTGAATTTGCTCCCACGTCTTGTCACGCTTGTGAAATCCCAACACATCAACGACAATATTTGAAGTCGGGGCTGTTGACGCCATATTACCTGCCAGCGAATTCCATCTGTTTGCCGGACCGATGGGCTCCGATTCAACCGTTCCCTCTGTGATAAACGTTATCAGCGAATCTTCTGCAATGGCAACACCCTGATAGCGCGGAGTAAACTGTTCGGGAACAGTCCCGATCCCGGCTCCTTTTCGCCCGACAATTGCCCAGGAATCGCGAAATCCCACGTCCCGGCAATGCGCACTGCCAATGCGTTCCAGAGCACGATATGCCTCCTCTGTCATTTGCTGATGTCCGGAATCGCGAATACCGATCAGCACGTAATAATCAGGTGGGATTGAATTCAGATACGTGGTCATTTCGGCAACGTCCGCCGCGCTGTCGTGGGTATCGAATTTCCGAAATTCCAGAAACTCACCCGATAGGTCGCAGATCGCGATATTATGGCCCCGGGTCGCCGTGGCGACTGCCTCGGAATAGACGAAAATCAGCGCGTAATTCGAATCATCAAATCCGGCGGATTCCACCCGGAATTTAATTTTTTGCCTGCGCAACCGAGCGCCCTGATTTGTGAGCTCTGTATCATTAAAATTATTTTCCGGGAATTGGGCCGGCTCTGTCTGCGCCCAACCAAATTGATCGCCGATCCTGAACATGGAAGAGATCCGCGCGCCGCCATCACTCTCCCCGGATTTTTGACAACGCCAGAAATACAACTGGTTCTGCTGTAAATTCACCGGCTGCCAGTTGGTGACGATTACGCCCTGATTCAATTGCGGTGATTGCTGCCGCAGCCCGCTATCAAATCGATCGGCCGTATCCAGTTCAAAAATAAACTGTCCCTGTTCGCTTGTATTGCGCGGATTATTGATTTGCAGCAACACATCCTCCGGTCGGATCACCTGATTGCGCCCGGGTCTGGAAATGGTAATTCGCTGTGAGTTCACGATCAACTGTGCAGCGACGCGATTATTGTTCTCCTCAACTTCGGCAATTACATTGTCCGGATCGATCACAGCTTCTATAACATGACGCCCGGCTTTATTGAGTAGCGCCCAGGGAACGTCCCGCGCTGATTTGAATCGAACCGGCGGGATCAATCCGTCAAAAATATGTTCACTGTTGCCGAGTTGATCATAGTCTGTCAACCGCAATCGCACGCTGTCCGCAGTGGCAAGTCCATAATTTTGGACATTAATTTCAAACATGAGACTGCTATCTTCTTCCGCGGGATTAAACGGCTGCCACGACACTGCATTTTGATTTAATACCAGATCCGGAGTTTCCGGTAACGCTAAATGCAGTGCCGCATCTCCCAATAACGAGTATTGAGAAATGACGCTCTCGGTGCGAATATTATGCGTAAAACTGCCCCACAATTTCACTTTGGCAAGCGCAATCGCTTTTCCCAATTGATGTACCGTATCCCGCAACGCGGTCTCGAAAACCGACCGCGCGAAGCGCTCGTCTGTATAAACAAATCCCCAGCCAGTGGTCCCCATGAATCCGATCGCGCCAATATCCGGCGTGTTTACAAACAGCTCCCCGAAATTCGTCAGTTGCGGATTTGCAAATCTGCCGGTGTGACAGGTATAACTGGTCACAAAGGGCAGGTAGTTTTCATTTTGTAGTTGAAGAATCTGCTGATCATGAAACATCAATTCCCAGGTGCCGCTGCCGCCGTGTCCTATAAAATTGACCCACATCTTTCCCGAATTGAACGCGGCGATAATCTCCTCCCGTTTTTCGCCCTCGTATAGTCCGTCCAATTCTTTGGAAATGACCTCCGCGGCACAACCTGCCGGCGGCGGTTCTACATAATCGCGAATCATGCGGTTTGTTTGATTCCCGAAATTACGCTGTTCCGCATTATCAAATCCGCCATTGATGAACAGCAATTGCTTTTTCCATTCCGCCGAAGGCGCGGTCTGATAGTTTTTTATTTTCGATAAAATTGCCTGCCCCTGCTCCACTGTTTCGATGGCAAACCGGCCGATACTCATTTCCGGTAAAATGTCATCCGCGCCGTCGAAGCAGACGTACCAGTTGTCGCTCACCGGATTGCCATACACCGGCACGTAATCTTGTTTAACACTGGTGGCTTCATTTTTCTTCGGATCCCAACTTGCGTCGCCGATGATTTGTACATACTGCGGAGCGGGCTTCTGCCAGTTGAAATAACAATGACTCAAAAAATCCTTAATCGCCTGCGGATGTTTGATGCCGTAATTGAATTCGTCGTAAATGTCCTCCACATCCACAATCACAGTCCGCAAGCCGTCCTGTGCCCGCAGGTCCGCCAGTTCGGCAGCAACCGGTTCAAATTTTTGATGGGTAATGATAATATAATCCGCGGATTGATTTTCATCAGTCAGATTTTTATAGTCATCTTTCTGCACCCGAGACGGCGTTTTCATGGAATCAGCAACCGAAACAATAATTCGGTCGATGGCTGTCACCGCATCGCTCCAGCGAATGCGCCAGGAGTCATCATGAAATGTGTACAACGTATCTGCCAGCGCAACCGGACCTTCTCCATTTCGTGATAATAACTCCGGCACTGTGCCAATCGCCGCGCCTTTACGACCGATCAACGCCCATGAATCCCGGAACTGCACCTGACGCGTCAGCGCGCTGCCCAGCGATTCAAGCGCCTGATACGCGGCGTCTGTCATCTGATAACTGCCCTCATCGCGGATTGTGGCGATCACCACCTGACCGTTGGGAATGCGTTGAATGAAAGCAGCCATACTGTCCGCATTTTCAGTTTTATCCAGCGTATCGAACGAGCGCTTTTCCACGACCTCTCCGGCGGTCGTATCGAACACCGCGATATTGTGCCCCCGATGCCCGCCGTTGATCACCACCTGATCATTGATCCGGACGCTGGAAAAATTGCCGTCATTAAAACCCGCGGACGTCACCCCGATGATGAATCGCTGCTGTGCCTCTGCACCGATCTCCGAAAGCCGATACTGCTGCGTTACATTGAATACCGACACATCATTTGACGAGAAATCCCACAAATCAAAACCAATCCCCCGGTTTTGCTGCATTCTGACATCAAACACATCTGTGAGACAGGTTGTGGTGACCGGATAACTCAACCCGAACCAGTCGAGATAAAATGCATTGATTTCCGCACCGGTGTCCTCCGAACGAATAACAAACCGATTCGACCCGGTGTTCAATAAATCGCTGCGAAACGACATGCTGTAAATCAGTTGCTCCCGGTTATCAAACAGCGCCTCCCCGATAATGCTGTCGTTCAGTGTAAACACTGCATGATGGTCCGGATTCACACTATCGAACGTCGTGCCGCGTATTTTTACTGTCAGGGTGCACAACTCAGCGGATTCTGCATCTGCATGGTCCGCGGTGAAATCGTACGTCCAGACATCATTCTTATAAAACATTTCCCAGATCCAGCCTTCCCCCGGAACCTGCTTCGTATCAATAATATCCGTGGACTCATCGCCGTTATAGTAATCTGCATCTTCTTCAAAATGCAGCGTTTTCCTGAATCTGGTTTCAACCGGATGTGTCTGGCTCAATCCCGATTTTGCGTCGAGTCGTTTGCCATTTGCGCCGCCGTAACTCAGCCAGTAAACACTGGTGTCGGAATAATCATCATAAAATGTGCTTTCGCCATAATTGCGCTCCGCCCAAAATTCAATATAATCCAACTGCCCTGCATCCGCACCACTGACGTTAACCGGAATTTCTTCTCCCTTTAAAAATAGTCTGAGCGTGCGCGGATCAATGGCATTCGGCGTGATGCCCCACTGTTCCAGATCATCAGCATTGACGCGATAAATCCCGTCTTCACTGATAGATAACTTGAAATACGGGTACTGTGGTTGGTACCAGTCATTTTGGACAGATTCTTTTTTAGAAGAAGACGGTCTGGTGAACGAGCGAGCCGTTTTCGCGTTCAACAGCAGATGATCAAAATCATCGTCGAAATCTGTGACAGTGGATTTTTCAAAGGTCTGATTCGAAGGCGTGCCGTAAACGATTTCAATAACCAGTTTTGTATATTTTCGCAGAATCCGTGTCGCTGCATTGTAGCGCATCGGACAAACATCGATGCGCCCGATGCGGCGATTCCTGAAAATCTGAATGTCGCCCGGTTCAGCAACATTGGCCGGGTAAAATTCCGCGTCGCCCGGCTCCGATGCTGTTTGCGCCGGAATCTCCCGCAGATATCCGCCGGCGTCGTTATCCACAAATTCCAAATCCGCTGCGGGTCGTAACGTAATTTCCGGCAAGTCTTCATAAAGTGCCGATACGATATTGACAGCAGGCTGTGCATTGAAGGGTAATCCGAGCATCGCCGTCACCACCGGTAATTCCGGCAGACCGGCGCCCGTCGTGAGGGTATAAAAAGGCGACGGCTCAATTTTATCGAAAACCGAGCCGTTGACTTCTATTTTCCGAAGAGATATATCAATCGGTTTTAATTCAAGAATAATACTGTTTTGATCTGATCTGATAATTTCGAACTGTTCTCCCCCGTACACAAATCCGGTCAAAACTAAAAAGATAACAAGAAATCGATGCATAGTTACCGTGGGGATTTGTTATATAAAATTCCAACATGAATTTTTAATTTACAATTTTCAAGCATCAAATTACAAATAAATTACAATTACTAAAAAAATAAATTCAAAACGAAAGCGAATAACGATTTGGGTATTGATTTTTTTTATTATTTTTTATCACGCCAAAGGCGGATGCGTCCTCTGGCGCTTATGTGATTTGTTATTTGATTTTTGGAATTTGCTGAATTTCTATTTAAAATTCAGGTGTTGCTTTTCCCATTTAAAAGAATATACTGCAAAAATCCCAATTTTCGCAACCCAAAAATGATCATACCTAAAATAATTATCAGCAATAACAGGCTGTATTGATAGCGGGAAATGATAATCACACAGGCAATCGCGCCCCAGAAATAGCTGACACCATTCATCAGCAGAACCACCTGGCGATGACTGAGACCGAGGTTCAGCAACCGGTGGTGGATATGCTCTCTGTCCGCCTGAAACGGATGGACGCCATTGCGCATCCGGCGTAAAATTGCCAGCGTTGTATCTGCAATCGGAATGCCCAGTACAATAACCGGAATCAGTATCGATATCGCCGACGCCTCGCGAAACGTGCCGTTAATCGAAAAACAGGCTAACATGAAACCGATGAACAGACTGCCGGTATCGCCCAGAAATATTTTCGCGGGATTGAAGTTGAAAAACAGAAACGCGGTCAACGAGCCCGCCAGAATTGCCGCGGGAAATGCCGACGCAATATTCCCGAACCACAGCGACACCAAGATCATGATAATTGAAGCGCCAAGACTGATGCCCGCCGCCAGCCCGTCCAGACCATCGATCAGATTGATGGCATTGGTGATGCCCACAATCCACAGCAGTGTAAACGGAATGCTGAAATAGCCCAGCGAAATAACGCCGCCAAACGGATTGACGATCGCTGTTAGTTTATAGCCGAAGAAAATGACGATACTCGCAGCCAGCAATTGAATACTGAATTTATGATAACAGTTCGCACCCTTGATGTCGTCGAAAATTCCCAACAACACGATAAGGGTTCCCCCGATCAGGAAAACAATGCTCTCCCGAATCAACGGCTCCAGACTCCCATGCGAAAACAACATGATCATCCCGAAACCGGCGAGATACGCAGCGTAAATCGCCAGCCCGCCCAGTTTGGGAATCTCCCCATGATGAACCGTGCGATGATTCGTTTTCGCATTGATGCCATACTTCAATGCAAATTTTCTGATCAATGGAGTCAATATCACGGCAATTGTAAATGCCACCAGGCACGTGCTAAGCAGTAGAATCATGATTAGCTCCATAATTAATTTCTGTTACGGATGCTTCGTCTTCATGCGTAACTTTTAATTTAAATTTTTTCTGTTCTAAAATAGAAAAATAGATATCCTCAATAGTTTTCACATGTGAATCAATATCAAATTCGTTTTCTATTCGGTTGTGAGCAGCAGCCCCCATTTGGGCCGCCAGTTCCGGATTATTTAATAATGTTACAACCCGATCTGCAATTTGTTGCGGAGAGTTCGGCGAAACAAGGTATCCGGTCTCATTATTAATGACAATTTCATTATTCCCTTTAATATCAGTTGCGACAACTGGCTTTCCCGCAGCCATCGCCTCAAGTATCGATAGTGACATTCCTTCCCATAATGACGTTTGCACAAAAACATCTATAATTTTCAATAATTCCGGTACGTCATTCCGCCATCCTAACAGCTTCAGATTCTTGCGAACAGATAATCTGTCTGCATTTTTCAACAAGTCATCAAGCAGAGGTCCATCACCAACCATAATAAATTCCGTCTCAGGAAGCTCTTTAATCACTGAGGGTATTGAATTAACAAAATCCTGAGGTGATTTCTGTTCCCATAATCTGCCAAAGAAACCGACGACTTTGCTTTCTGGCTTTATGCCTAATTCTTGTTTCTTCTTTATCACATCAACAGATAAATCCAAATCATGAAATTGCACCCCATTATTTATCTTAGCTACTTTATTTCGGCTGACTATATTTTTTTCTAAAGCGAATTGATAATCAACTTTATTCAGAAATATAATTCTATCCGCAGCAAGAGCTGCTATTCTTTCCAGTAAAGTGAAAAAATGGATTTTTAGTTTCGCGGAAAATTCATGGAACGCGAAACCATGAACCGTGTGCACGATACAAGGAATTCCCGCCAATCGTGCAGAAATCCGTCCCAAAAATCCCGGTTTTGATGAATGACTGTGTACCACATCAAACTGATAGTTTTTGAAAATATTAAGCAACTTGGCAAATGCGATAAAATCATTTACAGGGCTTACCTCTCTTTTCAACTCTGGTAAGTAAATACATCGAATTCCATTTTTTTCTAAAATGCGGGTCATATCGCCTTCTGCCTGACATATTACATAAATTTCATATAAATCTTTATCCAGGCGAGATAAAAAATCAATCATAATTTTTTGAACCCCGCTCATAATCGGCAGGAGTTGAATATGTGCGATTTTGATTTGTTTCAATATAAACCTCAAATTCGCTAATCAAATTTCTTTGATCCAAGATAATATATTCCACTAGCAAGACTATGAACGTTCCTTGCCTTAATGAAAACATAATCCAAATACTTTAACGGAAAAAACAACCAACCTGTAATAAATTCAAACGCCTTGTTCACAGACTTATTTACAAAAAAAATTGTTGGAAATTTTCTTAAATACCAGACTAATACAGAGATAGGCCCGATACAGACACCTTTTTCTATAAGCTCAAAATTAGAAAACAGTTTTTCGATACCATCGATTGTAAATCTATAATAATCGTGAGGGTCACCATGATAGCCTTCCAAAAACGGGACTTGGACGTAGACAATTCCATCATTAGCTAAGCACCTTTTAATTTCTTTAACGACTTCGTTTGGATCAATAACATGTTCCAATAGAGCCGTGCAAATTATTAAATTAAAGACGCTGTTTTTAAATGGTAATAGATGAGCATCTCCAATAATATCTATATGACCTTCTTCTTGAATATCAAAACTGTAAACAAATTCTTCAATTCTTCTACCTCCACTGCCCAAGTCCAAGACTCTGTCTTTTTTCGTATCAACTTTCAGCAACAATTCTTTTATTTGTTTTGTTTTTATATTCAATGTTGGATCAGGCGGTCTAATCCATTTAATGACACCAAAGTCTTTTAAAAAATTATAAAGAAAATCTAGCATTTTAAATTTACAATTATATAATTTATCCAAGAACAGACTGATATATTTTTAAAGTTTCCTGCGCTGTTTTTTCCCATGAAAATTGTTTTACTCTTTGATAACCCTTTTCAACTAAATCTTTCCTTAATTGTGATTCATTAACGATTTTTATCATTGCCATCGATATTTCATCAGAACTGAAGGGATCAACTCTAATCGCTGCTTCACCTGCAATCTCTGGCATTGAAGAAACATTTGAGGTAATTACAGGTGTACCACTCGACATTGCCTCCAATATAGGAATACCAAAGCCCTCATAAAGCGAAACAAATATTAACGCTTCTGCTGATTGATAAAACACGTGGACATATTCATTATCAACGTAATTTAAAAACTTAACCTTTTCCTCAAGATTCAATTGTTTTACAACATTTACATCCTCATTATAATCAGCGTAAGGCTTTCCAACTATTACAAGGTTATAATTTGAATTAATTTGATCAAATTTATGAAATGCTTTTATAATTAATGGTAAATTTTTATGGGGACGCCTCTCTCCAACAAATAAAAAATACCTACCAAAAATATTAAAGGATTTTAGAACTCTGTCTTTCTTTTCTTCCGATACTTTTTGAGTAAATTGACTCTCAAATGCTTCATATACTACATTTATTTTTCTCTCCGGTACTCGAAACAAATTTTTCAAATCCTTTTTTGTGTTTTGTGAAACGACAATTATTTTTTTAGCCTTTTTTACTCCCCCAAAAATATTAAAATATGTATATAGTCTTTTCAAAATATTATATTTAACATACACGTTTTTGTGCAACAAATATGTCAAATCATGGATAGTAAAAACAGTGTTAACATTTTGAAAAACTGGTACATCCCAATTCGGATAATGATAAATATCCGGTTTTTCCTTTTTTAGTAGCTTTGGAATCAACAATTGTTGACTAATCGATACTGGCGGAATATTAACAGATTCCACAATCAAATTCGCCTGGTTTAATTGATAAATCGGATGGTTATTATCCAATCCGTCATAAACAAGAACCTTATATAAGTTATCTTTGTCAATTGCCAATAACGATTTCAATAGACTGAATGCGTAATTACCGAGTCCGGTTTTTTGGTTCAGTATTGCACGTGCGTCGTAACAGATTTTCATATACCAAAATTTTCTTTTTATTCTATGCCTTTTTACTTTTAAATAAATCAGCTCTTGTCAAAGATAATATTAATCCCAGAAACAAAGCTAAATTGAATCGAAATTGATTAGCAATAAATCCAAACATTAAATGAATAGCTATCGCGATAAACATTAATTTCAAACCAATGATATAAGAATAATACTTTCCCCACTTCGAATTATTTACAAATTGACTTTTAAAAATTATAATGTATAAATTAAGAAAAAAAAGAAATATAAAAACAAATCCTAGTATACCTTCTTCTGATAGAGTTTGTATGAAAAAGTTGTGAGGTTCTAGTACTGCAATGTCATCCGCAACAATTCCCCTAGTATGTCCTTCTGAAATTATATAATTAGAGAAGTTAAGTGCTCCTATTCCCCAAATTGGAGAACTAAAAAATCCCAGCAAAGCATATTTCAACATCACCGCTCGTTCAACATTACTAATGTGAGAAAATGAAAAAAGTTCTGACATTCGATATGTCAATAATTCATTTAATTGACCAAATACCAAAACGTTTATAATCAGAATTACAAGAATCAATAAAATAAATTTGATCGGTATTTTTCTATTTGAAAATTTTAAATATGAAATTGTAACTACAAGCAATCCAATCCATACACCTCTTGATAATGATAAAATCGCACTAAGCAGCGCAATAATCATGATAACTTTTGGGAGTTTCCTTTTCGTAAAAGTCCATGGTAATACTAATGCATAGCAAAATAATGAATCATATCCTGGAAATATTCTATAGGCAAATATGCTGAGATCTCCACTAATAACTTTATACAAAGTGATTAAAATAGACAAAAATGTTGAAAAAATAAGCACCCAATATACAAGCGAAAAACGATTAATATTTCGTATAAATAAAAATGCGAAAACCGATACAGCATATATTTCAATCCATTTAATGAAAGATTTCAATATGAGCGATTCGTCTATCGCTGATAATACAGAAAGCAAAATAGAACAAAGAAACAATAATATAAAAATGTGATAAGAATGAAATGATTTTGCTTTGGCTAAAACTATCCCTGAACCTTTAAGTGAGATGTCTGTATGAATAACACTCAGAAGGATAAAAGTAACAGGGATTTCTAGGATATTTAAATATATGCCGCCTAAATTTATTGCCATATAAATTTGTAATAATGGTTAATAATTCCTAGTCACGTGAGACCATGCAAAAAGCCTCGTCCTAATTCAAAAAATCTTTTTGTAATTTTTTCGGAATCGAAGTTTATTATCTTCCGCATCAAAATCCGCCCGGCTCTTTCCGAAAACAATAGCAATCCGATTACAAACAAACCAAAACCGCGTATCGAATAATTTCTTCGCACGAACCACAGGTGATTCCGCATCCGGTAATAATCGCGAAAACTCCGGTTCGAAGATGCGCTTTCGTTATGCCAGATCACGGCATCCGGCCAGTAGAGAACCCGATACGATGTTGCCTGCGCCCGTACGCAGAAGTCCACATCTTCGTAATACATAAAAAAGTCTTCATCAAAGGTTCCGATCCGCTCAAATACCTCTCGTCGGATGAGCATGCAACAGCCGGATACGAAATCCACATCCCGCGGCTGATCAAATTGGCCGTTATCAATAACGCCCTGTCCGTATTGGCTGGTGCGTTTGGTCATGCCGGAAATTTTGCCGCCCGCAGACCAGATACGATTGTTCGGCTGCATCTGCAAAATTTTGCTGCCCACAATCCCGATGTTCTCATCCGATTCCATTCCCCGGACCATCGCGGTCAGGAAATGTGCATCCACAGTAGTATCGTTATTCAATAACAGCACATACTCTATTTTGCGTGATAATGCCCTGTTAATTCCGATATTTACGCCGCCGGAGAAACCACTGTTTTCCGAATTCTCGATCAGCTCAATTCCGTTCACCTGCCGCAGATGCTGCAACGAATCATCACTTGATTTGTTATCGATGACGATGATTTCGTAATTCGGATACGTTACATTTTTCAGAGATTTCAGGCAATCGTTTGTGTCATTAAAATTATTCCAGTTTAACAAGACGATTGCAACGCATGGCGCTTTATTATCCTGCTGATAGTTCGTCATCAATAATTATCTGTTTAATGTCTTTTTTTCAGCCAGTATCAAATAGCGAAACGTAAAAAAATTGCTGAGCAAACAAAGCGTTACTGTGTTTATCAACCGAATTAATTTGCCCATACTTCGATTCATTTTTTTTATCTCAAAACCTGCATCTTCAAACATTCTTTTCATCGTCTTCTTTGTAAAAAAACGAATGTGCGTATTGTCCAGTATTCCTTCGTCCTCGTAATCCCACTTACCTCGAATTAACTTCATAAAAATCGACCAATGCTGAACATTAGGAATGCTCGCCAGCACGCAACCGCCTGTTTTCAGATAGGGCGTTATCTTTTTCAAGACCAACCAGGGATCATACAAATGTTCCAAAACATCCGCAAAAATTATGCAATCGAAATATTCGTTTTTAAACGGAAGATCTATTTTTTCAATATCGCCGATAATAATCCTGTCCAAATTTTTTTCAGCGCCCGCCTTCATCTGTTCATTAATTTCAATGCCACACAGGTATGTTGCTTTATTTTCTTTTTTTAGCAAATAACCGGTGCTGCCATCCCCACAACCGACTTCCAAAATCTTTTCTATCCCGATATTTTCCGGAAACAGCGCTAACAAATCAGTTCGTTTATTTCTGTAATAAGATTTATTTTTATTTAAATTCATTTCATGTATTTTTATGTCATGTATCCCAGGCTTTTTAATCTGGCGATGACGATTTCATCATCTTCTGAAACAGAACTTTTATTTTCCCTGCGTTCACCGGATTGGTTCTGAGACGTTGCGTATGAAACAGGATTTTTCAATACATAATCTTCCGTAAACAGCTCGGTTGCTATCTGTCCGTCCATATCATCCGGCACGGGCATGTTTAACAGATGTAAAATTACCGGACTCATATCATAAATATTGAGTGCGCCGGAATGTTTTCCTGTTTCAATTGCAGGCCCATGCATCAGGCAAATTCCTTCTGAATGATGGTAAATAGTCTGGCGCTTCTCAATAATTTTTGTCGGAAAATTCGCGCCAACCACCCACTTGCCCAACTCCATTACGATATCCGGGGCCTCCTTAAGCATATCTCCTTTATATATTGATTCCTTTTTATGGACATATTTAAATATGGGCTCGCCATCCTCATCTGTCAATTGTTTTAGCTTTTCTATTAATTCGCCACGTAACGCATCGCAGTCTTTATCTTCAACAATCCCGGAAGCATATTTACTGATTTTATTCAGATAAATACCATTAAGCTCGGAGGTGGTCGAAAAAGCCTTTGTTTTGCTTAAATCGACTGTGACATCCACGTAAAATTTCAGTGAAAATTTATCACGCAATAGTTCATAAATTCTGACGGCTGTGTTATTGATGAATCGATTTTTCTGAATGAAATTTCGGATGGCATAAGGAATTTTGATCTTTTTAATAACCCGCTTCATTGCAGAATCCATTTCCTCGTTCACCCGATGTTGCTTTTCCGAAGTATTGACGTCGTTCTTAATTTCCAGATACCCCTCTTTTCGCAGCCATTCATTAATATAAAAGATTCCTTTATACAGACCAAAGCCATGATCGGACATTATGATAACATTCGTTTGTGCGTCGATTTCACGAATGAACCAATCGATGTATTTATCCAAATCACGATAATATCCAACAGCAGGATGATCATCAGGGAGTGAGTCAGAAATTAGTTTGTCATAAAACTCGTGCTGTATCCAATCAGCGCCGCTGAACAGGACAAAGAAAAAGTCCCAATCTTTTCCAAAAAGCTTCTGCGCACACTCAAATCGTGTTGCTTCAATTTTACGAATGTCATTCACATAATCATGATATTGTTTTTTTAGCAATAAATCAGCTTTTGGCGTCAACCTGTAATCTTGAAATTCCGGTATTTCGTCCGCAATTTTGTTTGGGAAAACAAACTGATCTCCCCTGGTTAACAAGCTGGTGATGGTAATATCATCTGTTCGCGGCGGGTATGAACACGGCAGATTGATTAATATTGATTTCTTATGATTGGTTTTCAAATATTCATAAACTGTTGCGCCATGAATACGTTTAGTGGATATCGTTTTTAAAGAATCAAGACGACCATCCGGATATAAAAAATCGAAACAACCGTGTTTTCCGGGATTTTTGCCTGTCGCAAAAGTTACCCATGCAGGTCCGGTGGTCGGCGGAACTGATGAGTTCAGGATTGCCGAACGTCCGTTATCGACTATATTTTTCAATGCACTCATGTGACCATTTTTCATCATCAAATTTAGCAGTTCCCAGGCGCCGCCGTCGATTCCGATAACAATAACTTTTTCTTTTTTGTTTGTTTTCATACCAATATTTTTTTATTAAATTTTTCTTTCAGCGTGTCAATAAAAATCAAATCATTTTCATCAATTCTTAAAATATACAACACAATAAAATAACTCGCGCATATCACTGTCGTCGTAATCAGCACATTTAAAAATGGCGAAACCACAGCCGTTATTTCATTTCGCAGCAGATATCCCAAGATTAATGCCAGCGCGCCGGAGAACAGTGGTTTTGCAAATTTAAAATTATAGGGCGACATTTGCAAATAGAAATACACCTGCGCCAGCATGATAAGATTTATAATGACGATCGAGCAACCGGTTGCCAGCGCCGCGCCGGTTAATCCGTATCTGGGTATCAGGATCAAATTCAATATAATATTAAAAATCGCTACGCCCATTGTATTCATCATCGCGAGTCGTTCTTTATCCGCCATCATCAAAATGTATTGCACAGATCCGACCGAGGCGTTGACCAAATGAGCGACTGCCAGGAAAATCAATGCGTTAAATCCGGCGGTAAATTCAGCGCCAAAGAATGACAAAATCTGTTTGCCGGAAACCGTAATGATAATGAACACCGGCGCACTGAGCGTCACAATCCAGCGGGTGACGATTTTGAACAGGCTGCGCAGCTCATCGAAATTTTTACTGCTGTAAAGCTCGGAAATTCTCGGCGCAAAAATCGCTGTAAACGAAATAATGATAAAATTGATAAAGAACGCTGTTCGCACGACTGTGTTGTAAATTCCAACGTCTTCGCCGCTGCGGAAATATCCCAGCATCAGCGAATCGGTCCACATCATCACCATATTTAAAAACGCTACCAGCAGCAGCGGAATCGAAAACCGGAATAGCTGCCGCTGCGAATAAATCGCTTTGACCGCACGCGTTCGTAAGTCCGGGAAAAGCCGGTTCAAGTAATACATCGACAGCCCTGCGCTCAGAAAAACAGAGCACGCATACGCCGCAGTCAGACCGATCAGCTTTTGACCCGCGTAATAAACAATCAGCGAAAACACGATATTCAAAATTGGCAATGCAAAATTTTCCGTGTACACCTTGTATTTCAGCACATGCATTGCCTGCATCGACGCCAGCGAAATCAGCATCAGATTGGAAAACGGCAGCGCCAGCGCCAATATTCTGAGAGCCGGGATAATGTCCGGTTTATGGAAAATCCTGACAGCAATGAAATCCGCGCCGCTGTAAATCAGCGCGGCTGCCAACAGGCTCACAAAAAACACCACAGCCCCGGCATTGAGAATCGTTCCCTTCACCCGCGCCGGATCATTTTTACCGCGAAACAGGGAAACAAATTTCAGACATCCGTTATCAAGACCCAGCCGGGATATAACGCCGGTGACATCGATGATAATGCGGCTCAAGAAAAACAGTCCCAATATCTGTGCGCCAAACAGCCGCGCCAGCAGCATCACCCAGATGTAGCGCAGTCCGGTGTTTACGAACCGACCGAAAATGTCAATCGAAGCGCCGGTGATAATTGTCTGCAAGTTCTTCCGGGATTGTTCTGCTGTATTTGTATTGTGCATTCAGTATCTTATCTATCATCGTTTCGGTCAATAATTAATCCCCACCGAAAAATAAAATGTCGTTTGCCCGACTGTTGATTGCTCAGCCTTCTGGTAATTTTCCCACAGTAATTTCGATTCCAGAAACAGGTTGCGAAAAACCTCATAGCGAACATCCGCACCGATCACTTGTGTCGCCTCCCGCACACCGCCTAAAAACGGCGCATCGATACTGTCCTGCGGCCGGAAATAACGGTCAATGTCGCCACCGTTATTTTTTTGTCCGTCGTTCGCACCATGACGTATTTTGCTATATTCAAGCCCGCATTTCAGGAACCGGGAGAAGCGATAATTCAATTTTGTAATCAGCGCATCCGAATTGGGGCCGATGGCATGTCCCAGTGAGGTGGCGTAATGTGTATGCGAGAGCGAGTTATCGTGCGAATACACATAAGGTCTTAATTTTACGTACTCACACCTCAGATCAAAATTGTCAAGTGTCAAAAAATCAGCAAAAAAAATGCCAGTTAAAATGCCCCATTTATTGCCAAAATAATCCGTGCCTAATTTACTGCTGGTCACATCGTCAAGCAGAAGCTCGCCGTACAGTTTCAGGTTCTTTACCGGCAGCGCCTTGAAATCCAGCGCCATCATTACGTTGTCCGGGCTGCCTAAAAAATGTTCGGCGCTGCGATAAAACATCACCGGATTCAGATACGAGGGCTCGAATTCACGTGACTTAAAAACGACCACTTCTGACATCCCGATCGTCAACCAGTTCCACGGGCTAAACTCCAGCCGGTGCGCTGCCATATATTTTCGCTGCTGCAGGCTGTCTCCTTTAAAATCCTGATAATCGATCAGGAACGCATAAATGCTCGTAAATTTAAATCGTTTGTAAAGAACATCCAATTTGAATTGATCATACGATGTCGCCTGGTCCGATAAAATCAGGCTGCCGCTCTGTCCCGGTCCCCAGTAATTTTTGAACTTGCCATACACCAGATCGATATATTTGAAACCAAGCTTGATGTAAGCATCAGTTTCATCGTGATAGATGAAATCCGGCGACGTTGCCCGGACGAATCCGAGTCCGGGGAGCGTATAATTTCCGAGGCGATATGTTTTCGTGCCCCATTCTTTGTTGTCCCGGGCGTCAATAAAAAAACCGAGACGATCTCCCAGTTGTCCATAGATGCGCGCGCCATTGGTGTTGTGAAAAGTCTTCCCGGTGTTTCTCAAAGTATCAGAGCTGCTGTATGTTCGCTGATGATTTAAAATGGGATCGAAATAGACACGAAAATCATCTTTTTCCCAGCTCAGAAAATTTCGGTTATTTGCGTAAATGAAATCAGGTAATATTTTGTTTATGTATTTATTATTCCTGATTTTTTCGAGTCTTGTTGTATAATCTTTTAAATGGTAACCAGTTTGATGAAGTTCCTCCCTGTATTCGATGTTTAAAAAATTTAATTGTTGTTGCTCCACTGTATTTAGTTTTAGACCCGCGTCCACTTTCTTCTGAATCTGTAAAATGTATCCGGCGATTTGTGAGCGTGTCATCGGTTTGGTGTTGCCCAGCACTCCGCCGATGATCTGTTTCGTCTCCATCCGCTCGATGAATTCGTACACCCGGTGATTCAGCGGAACGTACGTGGATTGCGGGTAAACGGTGTTTGAAAGAACGATGAATAGAAATAAACTGCCAATTAGATGCCATCGAAAGAGACGGATTTGTAAGATAAAATGGTAAAGTCGCTGCAAATTAAGATTCTCCCTTGCTTCATCATAACCTGAAAAATAATTTCTTCGATTCATACTATCCGCCGCTTCATCAGTCATCCTGATTTCTGTCGAGCCTTAATACTTTGTCCCGAAGGGACTTTCGAAAGTAGCCCAGCGATTTATCGCTGGGTTTTATCCAAGATAACCATTGAGTCCTGTAAGGACGACTGAAAAATAACGTATGATCATTTTAATTTTTCAATCGTCCCTTTCGGGACTCAAATTTTGGGTTCTATTTTTTCCCCACCAATGAATTGGTGGGCTATTTTCATAAGTCCCTAACGGGACAGGCATTGTATAAAGAGCCTGTTAAGAACTCGATAAATGTCGGAGAAACCCTTGCGAAGGTTTAACAAGAATACAAGATATTGATGATCTCATATATTTTCATCAATATACAGCTTATCCCGTTTTGAAAAACCTTCGCAAGGGTAGTTCTTGGACAGTCTGTAAAGGCAATGCACTCCCGATGTGCAGTTCCTCTGTGCGCCTCATGAGTATTTATGAACTGCACGTCGTGTGAGCTTATTCAATTACTACAACACACGAATCCCGTATTACGTATCACTTATTACGCCCAATACTGATTTATCAACGTCCGGATTTCTCCCGCAGCATGTCCGGCTCCATAGTGCATCCCCTGCACACTGTCGGGCAAAAATGTTTCGATTGCCTGTGTTATTTTATCATAATCCGCATTGACGAGCGTGTTCCAGCCATCCTGCACCGTTTCCACCCATTCTGTTTCCCCGCGCAGTGTGATGCACGGAACGCGATAAAAATAGGCCTCTTTCTGCACACCGCCGGAATCGGTCAGAATTTTCGCAGCGTTCTGTTCCAGCATGATCATATCGAGATAGCTCACCGGTTCAATGATTATGAAGTGATCGCTGGATTTAACCAGTTCTTCCAGCCCGTGCAATTTAATGTACTTTTCGGTTCGCGGATGCATCGGGAACACGACTTTTTGTCCGCTATCAACAATTGCTTTCAGAATCGATTTTAGATTATCCCGGTGATCCGTGTTCTGCGCCCGGTGCAGCGTCATCAGAAGGTATTCTTTTGGTGCGAGAGAAAGTCGTGTCAGCACATCGGATTTCTTTTCCGCCAGCGCCTTGAACTGCAGCGCGGCGTCGTACATCACGTCGCCGGTGTTATGGATCCCCTGCTCAATTCCTTCATGCGCCAGATTTACCACAGCCGCCTCTGTGGGACAAAACAGCAAATCCGCCACTTTATCCGTCAAAATGCGGTTGATCTCTTCCGGCATGGTGCGGTTGAAGCTGCGCAAGCCGGCTTCCACGTGGGCGACTTTCAGATTCAGCTTTGCGGCGGTGATCGCGCCTGCCAGCGTGGAGTTGGTGTCGCCATAGACCAGCACTAATTCTGGTGTTTCATCAATCAATACTTTTTCGATGCCAATCATCATATCAGCCGTCTGCTTGCCATGACTATTCGATCCCACGCCCAGATTTACGTCTGGTCGGGGTATTTCCAGTTCATCAAAAAATATTTTCGACATATTGTCATTATAATGCTGACCGGTATGAACGAGTATTTCCTGATGCTCTTTTCGTAATTCCTTTGAAACCGGTGCGGCTTTAACAAACTGCGGTCTGGCTCCGACAATCGTGACTATTTTCATGTTCAGTTCCTGTTCAGTCGTTTGCAATTGTAGTAAAAATTTTCAATTATCCCTAACGGGACTAAATTCCTGTGGCTGTTACATTTTCCCACCAATGAATTGGTGGGCTATTTTTAATTGTCCCTGTCGGGACAGGCATTGCATAAACAACCTGTCCAGGAACTTTGATATCGTCGGGAAAACCCTTGAGAAGGTTTCGCTACAACACAATATATAGATAAATTCATGAATATGTATCAATATACAGCTTGTCCCGTTTTGAAATCCCGCTCAGCGGGAGTAGTTCGTGGACACGTTCTAAAGACAACACACTCCGGAGTGACGTTCCCCTGTGCGCATCAGGAGCTTTAATGAACTGCACAGCGTAAGCTTATTTAATCAATTTAAACCCGCTTCATTAAATCCTGCACTTTTTTCACAATATCAGGATTTCCCTTTGTCTCGCACAGAGGAGTTAATTGTTCCACGATATAGTCCGTATCAAGAATTTTACCCTGCCGTAATATTATTCCTTCAACATCCATCCAATCTTTTGTTCGATCGGCAAATGATTTCAAAATGATGAGATCTTCTGCTGAACAAGTTATCAGTCGACAATCGGGATAAAACGAAAATGGTGTCGCACGTTTAATCATTTGATCTTCAAATGGAAGTCCAGAAAGAGAAACATCGATTGACACACCATTTGACGCATACAGTAACAAAACTCTATTTGAAAAGGCAAATTTTTCTGCGTCAGAAATTCTGGATTTAAATTGTTTCAACAGGGTTTTAATATACGTCTCTTCATTTCCGAAACCACATAATAAGCAAAGATCAATATCCTGCGTCATTCGTATTTCACCCCAGCGAAGCACTGCCAATCCGCCGATAAAACAAAAGCCCCAATTTCTCTTTTCTAACGTTCGCTGAATTTCGATACCTGCTTCAAATAGTGAATTTAAGGGATTATCAGTCATTCATTTTTTCCATTTGTCTCTTTCGTTTCATGAATAGTTTCTGCTGCTCCACCAGGCCACTACTCAAACGGACCTGCCGGTGTTCATAGGCATATTGCAACATCTCATTCAGAAATTCCTGATTTCGACGATAATAGTCCGGCGCCCGTAACTCTTCTAATTTGACTTTATCTAAAGCAGACCCTGCTTGCTCCCAGGTCTTTACCCATTTTTCGATTTCTTTTTTTTCAGATTTATTCATTTAATCAATTGCTTCTATTTAACTTAAATTTTCAAGACGATCCGTACAGCATCCCGGAGTGCAGTTCCCCTGTGCACCTCAGGAGCATTTATGAACTGCACCTCGTGAGCTTATTCAAATAATTGATTCATACCCCAAAATCCCACATCTCGTCTCACACCATGATTTTTTCAACTGTCCCTTGCGGGACAGGCATTGCATAAAGGCAATGCACTCCAACGATTTAGTCCCACCCCTGATTTTCCAGTAACTGCTCCTCCGGTACATCCCGGAAGTATTTTGCCGGGGAGCCGATTACGATCTGTTTTGGCGGCACGTCTCTTGTCACAACGGCTCCGGCGGCAACCACTGCATCGGCGCCGATTTCGATGCCAGGCAGAATCACCGCGCCGCCGCCGAGGCGCCCGCCTTTGCGAACGGTCACACCTTTGAAATGCTTGAAGCGTTCTTCGGTCCTGCCGAGGAAATTATCATTAGTGGTAGTCACTTTGGGCGCGATGAAACAATAATCTTCCACAACCGAATATGCGGTGATATAACAGCCGGTCTCCAATTTGCACTTTCGCCCGACAGAACACAAATTTTCAACAGTAGCGCCCCTGCCGATGATGGTGTATTCACCGACTGTGACTTTTTCCCGCACCGCCGCGGTGTCGGCGATCAGCACATTATCGCTGATTTCGCACCCGGCGTAAATAACTACCTGCGCGCCAATCAGACAATCGTTGCCAATCTTTGCCGGCGGCACTGGCTCGCTTTTGAAAATGCTTCGTTTGGCACGCATTGGTTGTTTTCCGATAACCGTGCAATCGTCGATGCGCACATTTTCACCGATCTCAGTTCCTTCGTGTATTACCACATGATGGCCGATCATGCAGCCGCTTCCGATTTTCACATCTTTTTTAATAATTGTGCCTTCGCCGATAGTCGTATCAGCGCCAATTTTTGCAGATTTATCAATCCATTCCATCATTTCAATCTCCTATTTGATTTTAACCGGCGCGCCGCCATTTTGTAAGGATTCCTGGGCAGCATTCAGAACGCGTACCACTTTTAATCCGTCTGTTCCGTCTGAAATCGGCGGGGTATTCGTCAAAATCGAATCAATGAATTGTTGACATTCGATTTTCAGTGGCTCCTGATTTTTAATATACGGAATATGAATATCACCAATCCGGAGTGATAAATATTCACCATATTGTGTGTAATTGCCAGTGAAATCCACGCCTTTATCATAAATACGAATTTTTTCCGAGGATTCCATATCATCCACCACAGCCATCTTTTTGGATCCCACAACCGTAATTTTCCTGACTTTGTGCGGATCAAGCCAACTGACGTGGATGTGCGCCATTTTTTTGTCCGGGAAATGCATTGTTGTAAACACAACATCTTCAATCCCGTCCTGTAAAAAAGATTGTCCGGTAGAAATGACATGTGTGGGTTCGCTGCCGATGAGCATCAGAATGATGGAAATATCGTGCGGCGCAAAACTCCAGAGTGAATTTTCATTTCGACGAACCACGCCTAAATTGACGCGGGAAGAATAAATATAATAAATTTCGCCAAGTTCGCCGCTATCGACAATTTCTTTAACTTTTACAAATGCCGGGTGATATTCCAGAATATGACCCACCATTAATACTTTATTTTGTTTTTTTGAAAGCTGAACTAATTTCTCGCCATCCGCAAGGTTGAGCGTCATCGGTTTTTCCACGAACACGTGTTTCCCGTTTTCCAGAAAGCGACTGGCGAATTGATAATGCGTATCCGCCTGCGTCGCCACGACTACCGCATCGATATCGCTATTTGCGCAAAATTCTGCTACATCTTTACAAATCCGTACATCCGGATAATCATTTTTTACGCGATTCAAAACGGCATCGCTACTATCGCAGACTGCTTTGAGATTGACCTGAGGATGATTATAAAAATTACGGAGTAAGTTCTTTCCCCAGTTTCCGGCTCCGATCTGAACAATATTGACTGTTTGTTCCATAGACTCATTTCCCTCACTTTTAATTATTATAATGAATCCTTAAATTTATAATGATAGATACAACTTTTATCTTAATACTCGGCGTGCAATGCCTTTACGGCCTGTCTATGAACTACCCTTGCGAAGGTTTTTCAAAACAGGACAAGTTGTATATTGATATAAATTCATAAAATTATCTATATATTGTATTAATGCGAAACCTTCGCAAGGGGTTTGTCAGGCATTTATCGAGTTCCTGGACACGATCTAAAGGCAATTCAATCCGGAACACCTATTTAATTCATTTTTTTGATCGAATCATATTCATCATTTTTTGAAAATTGGATTGTACTCTGCGTGCATCTGTTCGGACAGTTTCCATCAATTGTTTTGAATTGGGATCATCTTTTACATGTTCAAAATATTCCAGCGCAAACGCCCAGAAAATGCTCCCGATAAATGCCAGAAATGAAAACACCAGAATCAGGATCTTCCGTTTCGGCCTGGAACGTTGTTCCGGCGGTACTGCTTTATCCAGCGCCTGTACTGTCGGTGTATCTTTTGCCTCCTGAATTTTCGCCTGATAGTACTGCTGGTTCAGCAATTCCCACACCGTCTCCTGCACTTTCACATCCCGGATTTTACGCGCAAGTTCCAGCCCTACTTCTGGTACATTAGCGAACGGAATATAAAATTCCGATGTTTCGGACAGCGCCACCGAATCGCCGAATTGCAGATAATTATATTGTTTTTTAAGCTCTTCAATTTCTTTTTTTAACTGGATTATGTAAACATTATCCGCTTTCATGGTTTGCAGCGCTACTCCCAGCTCAACTTCCCGGGCGATTATATTGCCTTTTATTTCACCGGCTTTTTCAATCGCTGTCCGGGTCTGGTCTTCCAGTGATACTGCTTTGTATTGCTCCTTGAACAGCGCTAACGAATCCGATGCTTCCCTCATTTTTTTCTCTGTCAGCTTCAATTGATTTTCAATATAGACGCGTGAATTTTTAGCGCGGGACGTATTCTTCTCCATATTCACCTTATCCAGTTCCGTCACAAACGAATTGGCAACATCGGCAGCAAGTTTGCGATTGAATAATTCCACTTTAATCGTGATAATACCCTCTTGCGAGGTAGAGATATTCACATTTTTGTTCAATGCCTTGCGCGCTTTTTCCAGACTTTCGTAATTCAATATGGAAAGCAGATTTCTGGCTGGTTTGTTATTGTAAGTAAATTTGGTTTGCAAAACATTATCAAACACCGTGCGGCTCATTAAAATTTGTACAAAAAGATCGGAAGTCGAGGTCGCCTGCGGAAGTCCAAAATTTGCAAGCGGCGATCCGACCAGGGACGTTAAAATTCCGCTTTGCTGGCTTTCATCCGGGGGGAGCAGTGTTGTCCTGGCAGTGTACGACTTCGGTAAAAAAAAACTAATGATCAGAATCCCGAAAGCCGTAATCACGACATTTCGTACAATCATCCACCGGCGTTTCACAAGTACATTCAAATAGTCAAATAAATTAATTTCGTCGTCGTTGTTATGTGTCACTTTCTTTTCCACAAATTTGTGTTTCAGTTTACTAATCTATTTTGATGTTCTGTCTATCACTAGATAAAGCGTGGCAAATTGCGTGATGACAATCATCGTCTGCCGGAAAAATTCCCACCAGTTTCGTTCCGGTTTGCGCGGTACCCAGATAATATCACCGGGGCTGAAGCTTTTTACATCCTCGTCATCAAGAATTTCACCGCTAACTTTCGTGACTTTTGTTTTTTTCACATGCGAGTCCCAGGTTACGCCTCCGGCCTTTTCCAGATAATATTTCAATTTTTGACCTGGCGCGTAAATTATTCCGCCAGGTTTTGAAACACGACCGGTCACATAAACCACATCCGGTTTTTTGGGCACGATAATTCTATCGTTGTCTTCCAGCGCCACATCTTCCTGCACATCATTTTCGATCATCAATTTATAGAAATCCACCACGATTTGACCAATATCGCTGGTGTTTTCTTTCATCACTAAATATTGATACTCGGATTCCGAAAGCTGATCGCGCTGCATCTGTTTTAATCGCTCATACTCTTTGTCGAATTGAATTTTCGCGCTTTTACGAACTAATTTTGATTCGCGAATCAGTGCATCGTCTGTAAATCCGCCGGCTTTTAAAAGAATTTCTGATAATGTGGTGTTATCTTCTGTAATGGAATATGTTCCCGGAAACATCACCTCGCCTTCAATATCAACTATCGGCCCGACCTCCCATTCCGGTATCCTGCGGATAAAAACCCGATCATCTTCTCCTAAAAGAACATCCTGGGACGAGTCATGTTGTAGCAATAATTGTCCGAGATTGATTTTCACAAATTCTGTCGGCTTTTTGGGATCGACTCTTGCGACTTCCGCTTTTAGCAGATAGGCGCTGCGCGTCAAATTACCGGCTTTCAACAGCAGATCACTCAGGCGCATGTCTTCTTCATAACGATATTCTCCGGGCTTCTTTACTTCGCCATGGATGTGAACAACCTTCGGGTATAGCTGCTCCAATTTTGAAAAAACATGAATTTCATCTTCATTCAGAAGCTGAATATTATCAGCGCTGCCCGAATCCGTAAGAACATTGTTCAAACTGATATATGTCAACCGACGGCTGCCATCTTCCTGCAACCGGCTGACTTCTACTTTCTCCGGATACGCATATTCGGTCACCCCGCCGGCGAGTTCCAGTAAATCGCTCATTTTCTCATTTGCACCGGGTTTCAGTTCAAATATTTTGGTTCTTCTGAATTCACCGGATGTTCGCACTTTTGTTTTCATAAACGGGACAAAAATACGATCGCCTGGCTCAAGATAATTGGCGTCATTCTGATCCGGCTTGATTAAAAACTGGTAAAAGTCGATGGTACGAATAAATCGCCCGTCGCGGTAAAGCCGGATGTCACGCAACGAGCCCTTTTGAGTCGGTCCCCCGGCCATAATCAGCGCATCTATGACTGTGTTCAACGCGGTTAAATGATATTTCCCTGGTTGCCTAACTTCGCCGATCACTGACACCTGCACTGGTTTCGGTTCAATCAATATCACATCCACATGAAAATTGTCATAAAACTGACTTAATTTCTTTTTCAGAAATACTTGAAATTCATTTAGCGGTAACCGCCGGACATCAAAGACCCCGACTGTCGGAACATGTATTTTCCCTTCAGCGGTAACCACAACATTAAAATCCTGGCGAATTTTACCAGACAGGATTATTCCCAATTGATCTCCGGGACCTAACAAATAATTGTCCGGAAAAACAATATTTCCGAATCCGATTTCATGAATGTCTTTCTTGAATAAATCGTGCCCAAAGAGATTTATTTCAATCTGCTGTGCCAGAGGTTGAAGCGCGAGTTTTTTTTTAAACGCCTTTTCATCTGTGTTCTGATCGTCGATCGTTGTATCAACCTGAATTGCAACGCTCAATTGAACAGCAACAGAGAAAACAACGAAAAAAATAACAATCGCTATTAATGATAAATATTTACGCATACTTTGGTTAAAACCCAACATATAATTTATTCTATTAAATTTTAAAAATATAAAAAATTAATAAATCTGTGTCAACACATTTTTGCTATTAAATATTATATTTTTGTTAAAAAATACGACTTTTAATTTTCCTGAAAACGACTTTAAAAAAAAATTTAATTTTCCGACTGCACCTTCGTCGCGATAACAATTTTTTCAAGCCCGCTTAATTTCGCTAAATCCATAACCCTGACCACGCTTCCGTGCGGAACGTTTTTATCTGCTTTTAGCACAAGTGATTTCTCCTGTACATTTGGCAGCATTGCTTTAAATTTTTCTTCCAAATTATCAATTATTACGGATTGGCCATTCAGAGTCATCGCGCCACCAGGCGTTATTTCGAGGATGAAATTTTCGATTTTTTCAGGAGCATTGCTTTTTGTTTCCGGGAGCTCCAGTTTCATGCCGGGCTGCTCCAGAAACGTGGAAGATACCATAAAAAAGATGAGCAGTAAGAAGAGAACATCAATCAGAGAGGTAATGTTTATGACAGCTTTTTTTCGTTTTTTTTCTAATAATTGCATGAATCCGCCTGATTTACCGGTTATTGGGCATAAAATTCAGGGAATAATTTGGGAAGTTTTTCAATATATTGCCAGCCGTCACCTTTGTTAACGCGGGCGACCCTGATGTCGTCGAAGTAGTGATCGAGGACAGCAGCACGCTCCTGTTTTAACGGAGGGATGCAATAATCTTCTTCTTCCCAAAAAGCAGAGCCATTTTCATGAATTCGCGCGCCTTTCAAACCTTTAGTCAATGCCTTTCCAAACGGACGCATATTACTAAATTTATCCCGAACTAATGCGCGTCTCAATTCATCCATTTTTCCCGATTTCGGCTGTGCCTGCACAAGATAGAACGGCATTTTATAACATCCCTTTTTTCTTGCGAATAAACCATTCAACGCTCAACAGAAGAATAATCAAAAGAAGCAATATCAATTTATTCCATATTTCCCATTGGCGGGAAAGTTCATTACTACGTTCCGGGAATTTCAGTTCCTGTTGCATTGACGCGATATTTTCTGGTGTGAAATATTTCCCTCCGCTTTTAAACGCGATTTGCTGCAACAGGTTTTCATTCATTTTAGTTTCCAGAAATTCGAGGCTGAATTCTTCCATGGAAAAACGACCGCTATCTTTACCCAAAAGCTGGTCATTTGCCATTGCCCGCCCATCATAACGATAATCGCCGCCTTCCAGAACCTGAAATTCGCCTTCGTATTTGCCATTTCCGATACTCGAAAGCTCGACCTCATAGAGTTTGGATTTGCCGCTAATACTTACTCTCACACTCGCACCGTCCCGCGGGCGGTAGTCTTCGTAATAAACCTCAGCAGTGAACGTCACTTTTTCCCCGCTGCGATAAATTTCTTTATCCGGGAGAATTCGCACCAGTTTGCTATCTTCCCGTGTGACTAACCAGCGCACACAATTTCCTAAAAATTTTGAAAATGCATTGGCGTCAATTCCAATGCCTGACATCAAAAAATCCCAGCGCCAGATTCCGTAACCAGTGATAATCAGCGATTTCTGCTGATTCATTTTACGGGCCACAACCAACGGGAGATTGTTGGCTGCCCCGCGAATCAGGGTTCGCTGCTGGTCAACTTCCAGCAAGACAGTACTTCCGGGCACCGGATCAATTCTGCGGAATGAATAATAAATTGGTGGTAAATCACGCCACATATTTTGATTTTCGATTTCATCTTCTGACAGGCGCATCAATGGATGCTGCAAGCCTTCAGTAGTTAACTGGATCGAAACGAGTTGCTCGTTAATTGGGAAAACCCGTAAATTAATCGGGAGATAACCGGCTAATGGTTCCAGAGCGGGATAGTGCAGCTCTTTGCTCCCGATAATCATCAGTGATTTGGTTCCATCTTCCATATATTCAGCTAACAAACTGATAACATAAGCCGGGAAATCACGCCGGGGGAAATCGAGCAAAATTGCCGCATCGTATATTTTTAACTGACTCACGGCAGCGGGAAACTGTCCTTCGTAGAACTCGTTCCTGTTTTTTAGCGTGAAATAGGTCGTTTCCACATTTTCATCATTATTCAGGTTTTGTTTTAAAAATGCCAGATCATAACCCGGCGCCCCACTAATAACAACCACTTTCATCTTATCTTTTAAGACGCTGGTATAAAAGTTTTTGGTGTTATTCAATCCGGTTAATTCTCCGGCAAGGGGCGGTATTTGCAAAATATATTTCTGATTACCCGGGGTTTCAGGGACATAATGCATCCGAACTCTGGTTTGTAACGCATCATCTGTTAATTCAACATATTTTGTATCTAATATTTTACCATCTTTAATAAGTTGTAGCGGTACTTTTCTATCCTTAAAACCGTTTGCCTTAACTGTCACATCCACCGGGACTTTATTATTCGCGTACGTGATTCGATTGGTAATAATTCTGGAAATGACAATATCCTTTTGTTCCTGCGGATCGCCGATACCGATGGGGAAAATGGGCACATCCATATCTTCAGCGTAACGGACAGGATTTTCGCCAATATTAAAAATGCCATCCGTAACCAGCACCACGCCTGCGAGATATTTTTCATCCATTCGCTCGTTCAGTTGCTGCAATGCGGCAGTAATATCTGTACCATCAGCGTTAAATTGAAGGGAATCGATTGGTGACGATTCTAACGGAGTCAGCCCATCTGAAAATTTATAAAATTCCGTAATGCGGTCATTTTCTTTTTTATTCAGAAATGATTGCTTAAATAGCGAACGAACCTGTTCCGAGCGTTTGCCTTTTGCATCGGTCAAATCCATACTCGCGGATGTATCCGTCAGGACAGCAACGACAGGTTTTTCGACCTTTGTCCAGGTGAGGCTGAGTAACGGTTCAAACAAAATGAAGATTATGATCAAAAAAACCAAACCACGAAGTAAAATTAAAAAGCGGCGCAGGCCGAGGGAAACCGGTGGATTTGTTCGACGGTACATATAAATTGCATAAGCAATAAGTAAGGCAACCAGTCCTAAAAATATAATGCTACTTCCGATCATTTCCAATTGTAAATTTTCAAACATCAACACTCCTGTTGCATTTTGGGAAAAGCAATCAAATTACAGGTATATTCACTCACATCATGACATTTTGTTTCAAATATAACAACAAAAAATGATATATCAAAACAAAAATCAACAAATTCACATCACGACAGACGAGTCATGTAAAAAATCATCACAAAGTTTACAAAGTCAAGAGATGAATTGCCACGCTTTTTAAAGCGTGGATTATGATTATCTTCCACTAATATATTTAGGGATTTTAATCCCCTGTGTTGATTTTTCCTATAACGATAGCATCAACAACACTGAGAGTTAAATTACCGGACGGTGCATTTGGATAGCGAATAGATTGGGGCTGTATCAAAAGTCATTTTTTGGTGCCATTCCTGCGAATGCAGGAATCCCCTAAATTTTTAATAATTAAAAGATTCCGGGACAAGCCCGGAATGACATTTTATAAAAAAATCAGACTTATGATACAGCTCCATCGCTATTCCTCATGAATTTGCAAAAAACAAATTTGGGACTTTTGATACAGCCCGCAATTCATTTGTTGCAGATTCTTTCTGAATTAACGACTTACTCTATGCCGAATTGCTTCACCAATCACCGTGTCCTCTTTTGGATACATCACAGTCGGAGTTTCTACAGCAGGCTCAGGGGAGATATTTACTATCTGCCAAAGGAACCGGGACCATTGGTCCGGGAATTCTGTTTTACAATAACGAAAGAATGCCGCGTAGCGCATGGTGGCCACGGTGGCGTCCCACACTGCCGGGTTGATCGCTCGTAACAAATCCGTGCGACGTGATATTTTTTGACTCATTTCCTCAAGATGTTCAACTGTAAATCCATCAATATCTGTGGCCAGCATCACCACCAATTCGAGCAACGACTCTGCCGTGTACTGCTGCAAATAAGAAATACGTTCCTGTTTTGTGGGAATATTCAACAATTCAACAACCGTTCCGCCAGAGTAAAAGCGATGCAATTTTTCATACTCATTTAGCCTGGCGATTAATTCCTGAATAACCCAATTATGGTTGTCAAAGAACGGATTTTCCTCGTGTTTTTGTTTTAATGTGTTTTGATAAGAATTGATGATTTGTTGCTGCACCTGTTGCGCGTCATAATCAGAATGATCACTTTTATAGCGCCAGAAAAAATAATACGGATCGCCATCAATCATCAGCGTGTCATTTTTCACTGAAAAATTGACAGTTCGGGTGTAATCTGTAATCACATAGGATCGATGCGCTGCTTGCTGATCTGCCTTCACCTCATTCATATAATTGATAAATTGAATCATACCATAACGGTTCGCCGGGACATCGGGAGTTTTTTCACCATTGCCCAAAATATATCGTTTCTGTTCCTGCGGCAGATCGATGGTGTGATCATACAAAATTAAAATATCCGCGTGAAATAAACGCAGTCCGAGTAACGTATTTGTAAACTGCGGATGGTAGTTTAAAATGTGTCCATTGGCTTCACGAATTTGCTGAGCCAACTGTTTATCTTTCAGATGACCGAACAGCGTGAAGCAGGAATAAAATTGACTGTCTGCATACCTGGCAATGGGGATCAACAGCCAGTCATGGATATCTGAATAAACCGATTTGCCATTGATCGATAGTTGCAGTCGTTTACCGTCGTTATTTTCAGGAACATAATTCAACTGAACTGATTTGACTTTGAAACCATTTTCCGGCTGCGCTACCTGATCAAACGAGATGCCGCCAACGCCTCCGACAAATTCTGACGAATGCGCACCGACGTCCATTTTTATAGCGACGGTCAGGGATTCTGCCTCCAGGGTAGCGAACACGTATTGCCCCCGCCACTCAATGGCGTACAAAATCGATTGGAGCAATAGGAAGAAAATCAGGAGTATAAACAGTGACAGATTTTTGGTAGTCATTTCAATCTATTGTATCTTAAATGAATAATAATTCAATGATGAAATCCATAAAGGGATTTCACTCCGGGGTGCTATTCTCATCTGCGTCTCAGGAGCATTGATGGATTACACACGAACACACAAACTAATATAACAAGCAAAATTTGTAATGTCAAGAACAATTTATTGCTGAAATTTAAAATATTTTTATTATTTGGTTTGAATAATACCGAATCATTTTATGAATGATAAATCGCAACCATCATCATTTCAATTCGTACCAGAAGGGAAGTTTTATTTGACAAATTTAAAATAATTTAATACCTTCTACTGTATTATAACAGGAGATTCAGTTGAAAATAAAATGGATTGTCATCATATTAACAATGCTATCTTGTAGCACGCAGCTCCTTTTTGCCGCGAGTGCGTCTGAACCAATGCAAACCAATCTCAACATGACATTGCAGGTTTCGGAAATCAAAATTAAAGATGCCCGGGAATCACTGTTCGATGATACCGGAGAATTCTACTTTAAAATGACTGTCGGCGACCGGACAATCCGGCTTCCCGGCTCTGGTCAGATTGATCGCAAAAAAGATCAGTACATCCGCCCGACGGATTCTGGCCTCGTGAATGAACCGTTCTGGAATGTATCACTCAACGTGCAGGCTCAGCAATTATCCATCACATTCCATGGTTATGAAGAAGACCCATCTCCCAACAGCGACGATGATCTGGGAGAAGTTTCCGTTTCGCTCGACCTCACGGATTACGCTTTTTTATCCGAAACAACAGAACGCAAGCTGGAGCGAGGTGATTTTTACGTTGTCTTTACACTCTCCTGCGCGCCGGTTATTTCATCAACAACTCATCCGGATTCGACAAGTAGTTATGAAAATACAACAGCTATCTTTCAATGGACGCAAAACTACCCCGCAATCGGCATTGTTGGTTACAGTTATCAACTCGATAAATCCTGTTGCACAGAACCGGATGATCAATTAGAAGGAACGCATACATCGATACAGTTCGATAATCTCGAACAGGGAGTGCATTGGTTTCATATTAAAGCGCAGGATAAATTGGGTTACTGGTCCAATACGGCGCATTTTCAAATAAATATTGGTGCGTCTATCGACGTGAGAGCAAAAGAGACTGAACAGCCACGACAGTTTCAATTATTTCAGAACTATCCCAATCCGTTCAATGCCAGCACGGTCATTTCATATCAGTTAGAGAACCCCGAACAAGTCGTGCTGGAAATTTACAACCTGAATGGCAAATTCATCACCCGGCTCGTGGATGGTCAACAGGCAGCGGGGTTGCAATCAATCCGCTGGCACGGAACGGACGATTTTAACGGTGTGGCAGCCTCCGGACTTTATATCATCGTACTGCGAGTCGGCGGACAAATCGAGACGCGCAAAATGACAATGCTGCGATAATATTTCGGAGGAGGCATCGTAGTAAGGATATGTGCTTTGTTTTTTTTTATTAATGATATTTAGATATACAAATAAAGATTATAGCTAAACCAAATAACCAGAGGAAATCATGAGATTAACAAAAATCTCTCTCATATTCTTGATACTTTTAACATCCGTTTTACATCTTTCCGCACGTGAGGAGAAAACCCGGGTTGCGATCCTGGATATGGAATTGACGGGCATGGACAGTTCCATGATACCGATATTCACAAATCGCTTTCGTGCGGAGCTAATCACTACCGATGAATTTGACGTGATGGAACGCAACCGGATGGAAGAAATATTACAGGAACAGGGCTTCCAGCAAACCGGCGCCTGCACATCCGACGAATGCCTGGTGGAAGCCGGGCGTATGCTGGGAGTGGCGCGCATGATCGCGGGCAGTGTCGGCAAAGTGGGCACGCTGTTCACAATCACAGCCCGGATGATCGATGTGGAAACGGGGCGTATTTTACTGTCCGTTACCGAAGACACGCCCAAACCTGTGGAAAATGTGCTCACCGAATCCCTCAAAAATACGGCGGAGAAACTCTCGGTCCAGGCAGCCGCCGCGGATGATAAATTAACCGGCTTTGGCTCGCTCTCTATTACCTCGGATCCCGTCGGCGCGCGGATTTTTCTGGATGGCAAAATTTTACCGGACGTTACCCCGTTCGTGATTGACAGCATTGCCACGGGTGTGCATGTGCTGCGGTTGCAAAAAGACGTGCTGGCAGCATCGAAAGCGATTTTCATTGCGCCCAAGGAAATGAATTCCATCGACCTGTCGCTGACAATGGCAAAAGGGACGCTGAAAGTTATCGCCGATCCGCCGGATGTGGAAATTTTCATCGATCATAAATCCCGAGGAACCGCCCCCAAACAGATCACCGATTTGCCGGTAGGCTCCTATTTTCTAAAATTAACGAAACAGGGTTTTGTGGAAAACACCCGCATTGTCACAATTAAAGAAAATGAAACCACGGTCATCTCAGCCAAACTGGTGCGGATGGCATTTCTCTCAATCACTGCGCAACCGCTTGATTGCGAGGTCGCGATTGATGATTCTGTTGCCGGTAAAACGCCGTTGCACTCGTACCCGCTAAATCCCGGATTTCATAAAATATCAGTTCGCAAAAACGGATTCGTGAATTGGGATGACACGCGTTCCCTACCGGCTGGTGAGTTAACATCTCTCCATGTTATTCTCAAACGCGTGGCAACTCTGTTCATCAACAGCGAACCGGCGGAGGCTGAAATTTACATCGATGGGCTTTACCGGGGAAACACACCGCTCACCATTTCTGACCTGCCGCCCGGGATGACGGATATCAAACTTGAAAAACAGTATTTTGAAGATCACCGCGCGCAAATCGGGCTTGCAGAGGGCGAAACCAAAAACCTGAACGTCAATCTCGTGCGCAAGACAGGCATCCTGAAAATTCAAACCATTCCTTCCAATGCGCAGGTGGAGCTGGACGGCAAAATTATCGGCAGCACGCCGCTGGAACTAAACGACATTCCGTTTGGGAATCACCGGCTGGTGCTGTCAAAGCAGGGATTTCAGGCGGTAAAACAGGACATTCTCATTGAAAGCCATTTGCCGGAGTTGGTGAGCGTAAATTTCGAGATCGCCCGCGGGATTCTGTTTCTGCAGCCAAATCCCAGGGATGCACGCATCTATCTGGACGGTAAAAAAATCGACGGACAATCCACAATGGGCCTGGAATTATTTCCCGGACAATACAACGTTCGTGCGGAGCGTCCCGGTTATGAAAAATTCTCCACCACGGCTGACATCAAACCGGACGACGGTTTTTCTCTTAAAATTGATATGCAAAAGAAAACCTGGCAAAACGCTGTGTGGCGATCAGCAATCCTGCCCGGCTGGGGGCAACATTATGCGGAAAAGAAAACCCGAACTCATTTGTTTCCGATACTTGAAGCGTGCGCCCTAACAGGAGCGGTTATTTCCGATTTGATTTACGATGATCATATTTCCGATTACAACACCGCCCGCCGAAAATATATGTCGGCGATCTCGGAGAAGGATATCAGTCGCTTTCGGGAACAGGCGCAGGATGCGTACGACAGCGCCGGGTCGGCGAAAGATACACGACGTGGTTTTGTATACGCAGCCGCTGGTATCTGGCTACTCAATATTCTGGACGCGGCGATTTTTCCGCCGGTGCAGCCCGTACTTTTACCGGATCAGTACGGCTTGAATTTGTCGGTTCCTTTTTAACTTTATCACGAGGTCAAATAAAATGGCGTTTCGTTTGATATATATCCTGTTTACAATTGTCCTGATGTTTGGCTCTTGCCAGGACATGCCCACTGAATTTAAATCTGACAATCCGCTGGATACGTTAAATCCTGTAACCGGCGGCGATCCGTTTCAATTGCAGGCTGTGCTTGAAGGGGATCATGTGCTGCTGAAATGGCGTCAGGTGGAGCACGAAAACGTTACCAGCTATCACCTGTATCGCAGCGTGGATGGAGCGGATCAATTTTCATTATTGACATCCACGGCTGACACGACGTGCGCGGATACCTCGATTGCAGACGGTCATAGTTATTCTTATAAAGTGATCGCGGCTGCAGAATCCGGCTCAGAGAGCAGTCTGGAAAATGTCGCTGCAGTGCAGATCGTCACAGCGCCGCTTATGTACATCAACGACGATGCGCCATTTACTTTCGACTTAACAGTCACGCTGACACTGATGGCGCCCACAGCCAGCGACGTATGGATCAGCCATTACTCCGCTTTTAACGACGGTGCGTGGCGACCCTACTCCCCGACAATAAGTTATGATCTCCTCGACAATGAAGGCTCGCAAACCGTTTATGCCAAATTTCGCTACAACGATGGTACTGTTTCAGAAACTGTGTTCGATGCGATTCATCTCGATTTATCTGCGCCGCCGATGGTCTATATTTCGGCCGGTGAATTTGTGATGGGAAGTCCCGATTCCCTCGGCGATTCGGACGAGCATCCCCGGCACACCGTCTATCTCGACGGATTCTGGATTGATAAATACGAAGTCACCAATGACCAATATGCCAAATTCCTTTCATCAGGCAATGCGCACCATTTTCATCCGAACATGCAGATAGAGGATGTGGGCGATGGCGCGTTTCTTCCGGCAGAGGGTTATGAGTACTTCCCGGTGGTACACGTCACTTACGATGACGCCCGTGCCTATGCTGCCTGGCGCGGCCAATCACTGCCCACCGAAGCGCAGTGGGAAAAAGCCGCCCGCGGCACAGACGAACGCATTTATCCCTGGGGCGCGACCATCGAAAGCAACCACGCCAATTTCTGGAACAACGGCGATCCCTGTGAAACCCGCGGGATACAGTTGACGCCTGTCGGCTTTTTCAACGGCGATAATGTGAACGGTTACCTTACAAAAGACAGCCAGAGTCCTTACGGCGCGTACGACATGGCAGGCAATGTCCGCGAATGGTGTCTCGACTGGTACAATGCTGATTATTACAGTACAAGCAGTGCGGAAAATCCCACCGGTCCCGGCAGTGGTACGCATCGCGTCACCCGCGGCGGTTCCTTCACCGACGATCCTTATTACTTGCGAACGTCTGCCCGCTCGCCGCGGTTGCCTGTGGAGCGAAGCGGTGATGTAGGGTTTCGGTGTGTGAGGTGGTGAGATGAAAATGTTCCGATTTTATACCAATGATTGTTACCTTTTTGTATTATAAAATATCTTTTTCAAAAAAATCTTGTATTATTTCTGGTTATTGATTATCTTTATAAAATTTAAAATGAATATTATACCGTTGCGCAGTAATTAAACAATAATGAACGAAAATATTTTTAGGTATTACAAAAAATGGCTAATTTGACAAAGATTGATTTTCTTGAAAAAGTTAAAAACAAATATAACCAAATTCAAAAATTACCAAAAAGTCAATCTCTATTCGATATTGGCGATAATGCTGTACGGATTTATATACGATATTCAAAGCGACACAGCAGAAACCAAACATTTTATGGCTTGCGAAAGGAAGATTTAAAAGAACTTGAAGGGAAAAATTCTGTAATCTGTTTCCTATGGAATGGACAAGAAGAACCGCTGTTTATTCCATTTGCTGACTATGAGGAAATCTTCAACACTCTAACTCCAGCATCTGATGGACAATTCAAAACCCAATTGTATTTACAGGAAGACGGCACTGAATTATACATAGCAAATGCGGGTCGCTTTAATGTTGAGGGTTTTTTCGGTTGGGATGTATTAGATAATCTGATCGATACTAGCAGAATTACAGAAATCCCCAATTTTGACCATTTTCAAATGCAAAATTTTATTGGATTAATTGGAGAGAAAAAAGGCTACGATATTTGGATTCCAATGAGTGATAGAAAGAAGCTAAATAAAAATTTTACGAACAAAATGCATTTTCGGGATAATTTCCCGGAAAGATACGGGAGAATATTTAATATAATAAGGGAAGTCGATATTATATGGATAACAAGAGGATCGAGCGATATTAGAGCTATGTTTGAGGTTGAGCATTCGACACCAATTTATTCAGGGCTATTGAGATTTAATGATTTGCATCTAATTGAACCGAATCTAAAGCCAAGATATAATATTGTATCAAATTCCCTTAGAAAAACATTATTTCTTAAACAAATCAATCGACCGACCTTCATGACAAGCGGTCTAATCGAAATCTGTAACTTTTTAGAATATAAAGATGTCTATAGTTGGTTTAACAGAATGATGAAAGGAAATTAGATTGAAAAAAATATGGCTGCTGATTTCTGTGAAGCGCGGATTCATCCAAGAACCTGAGATATTATATGATGAAATTAGCGCAAACAAACGAGAAAAAGAATTGTTAAAAGAGCATAATCCAGACTATGACGAGTTAGAAATTTTCGAAAAGATGGTATGATATAAATCAAAAAATCTTTTTTAGTCAATTGATAAATTAAGAATATCATCATATTAATTTCATGAAATTTTCTTTATCAAAAAAGGATTACTAAAAAGGATTACTAAAATGGTCAACAAAAATAAACTAACCTCCCCAAAAGTAAAAATCCTCATCATCGTCCGTGGCGGCGTTGTTCAAAATGTGTTTTCATCAACTGACAACATCGAAGTCGATCTTCTGGATTTTGATAACGAGACATTCTCCTCGGATGAGCACGCTGAGCTGGAATATGAAAACAGAAAAGCGAATTTGAAACGTGTCATTTAATTCGGTACTTATAGACGCTAAATTTTAAATTAATCATTAGCTTTCAACCTAATTTAAAAAAATATTTCTTTATCATCGTCTGTGGCGGCGTGGTTCAAAATGTGTACGCATCACGTGGCAATTTAAATATTGATCTCTTTGATTTTGATGAGGTGGTGAGGATTTCTTTTAATTAAACTGACAAGCAATTATTTTTCAGTTGACATTTTACGATTAGTTTGTTACATTATTTTCAACAGTCTCACTTAAATTAGAGCATGGTTTTACAAAACTCAAGAAATTTACAATATGATACCCATTTTAGACCTACATAGTAAACTGGGACTTCATCGTGATAACGGATTATTCATCAGAAATGAACAGCCTGAATATTCTAATTCGAAAATCAGGGATTTATACGAAGGCGACTTCACAAAATATAAATCTGATTTCAAAGTAGAATATGCTCTAATTAAGCTCAATCCTCACTCATTTTTTCTCTTTAATAACGAACCTCTTGTTCTTTTTTTTGATTTCTCTGACAATAAAGAACGCGAAGAGTTATCTAAGAAAATCTGGAATTTCAATAAATCTGCTCTTATATTCGTCAATACGCCGAATGAGCTGAAAATCTATAATGGTTTTAAATTAGAAAAATCCGGATTTTTACAGATACTTGATACGATTAAAACATTGGCAGATGAAAAACTTGGAAATTATTCCTATTGGAAAATTGTAACGGCTGAACTCTGGAATGCACGTGAAAAAGATTTCAGGAAGAAAACACGAGTTGATACGAAGCTTCTTGAAAATATCAAAGCAGCGCGCAATGTTTTAATTGATAAAAAACTGGAAAATCCGCTGCTCGAAAAACATGCTCACCGAATTATCGGACGGTTAATTTTCGTCAGATATTTGATCGACCGCAAAGTAAATCTTGGCTACACGGGAAATGGCAAAGAATTCCTGACAAAAGATAAATTGCCTGAATTAATACTTCAGAAAGACAATCTGTTTATTTTTTTTGAATATCTGTTGCGGAAATTCAATGGTGATATCTTACCATTAAACGGTGAACAAAATGCTGTTAAACAATCGCACCTGAAAGTGTTGTCGAGATTATTCAGGGGGGAAGAGATTATACCCCGTCAACAAAGTTTATTTAACATCTTCGATTTTGATTTTATACCAATTGAATTTGTGAGTAATATTTACGAGACTTTTCTTGGCGATAAACAGAGTACGGACAAGGCATTTTACACCCCACCTTTTTTAGTGGACTATATTTTAGAGCAAACAGTAAAACCTTTTGTTTCTGAGCAACAGGAGCCTGATCGTATATCCTGCAAAACTGTAGATGTTACCTGTGGAAGCGGTATTTTCTTATGCGAGACACTACGAACATTAATTGACAAATATATCGAACGGGCAAATCCTGATAAATCATCAAATATGTTTCGGAAAAAAATCAAGGAGTTGCTCAAAGAAAATATATTCGGGAATGATATTAATCCCGAAGCAATTGAAATTGCTAAATTCTCCCTGTTTATAACCCTTCTCGATTATTTTGAGGATCCAAAGCATATCGAGGGTTTTGAATTCCCAAATATTTCAAATAATTTTTCTAATCATGATGTTTTCGATACTGAACTCGACAATATATTCGGGAAAGATAAATTAATTGAACCAGATTTTATCATCGGCAATCCGCCGTGGGGGAAAATCGATAATAGCAGATATCTGGATTATATAAATGAAAGGGAGCAGAAGGAAAACAGGATCAAAAAGGATCACTGGATAGAAAACAGTAAACCAGCAGAAAATTTTAAACCTGAGGAAATCGGAATCAGCAACAAAGAATTTGCCCAGGCATTCCTGGTGCGTTTATCCGATTTTTCAACGGAAAACACAATATGCCACGTAATCGTAACCAGTAAATTGTTGTATAATTTGCAAGCTAATAAATTCAGACATTATTTTTTGACTCACTTTCTGATTAATGAAGTGCTCGAAATTTCATCGGTTCGACACCAAATTTTTTCAAAAACTGTGGGTCCGGCTGCGATTATTAAATACAAGTACGCATTTGGTATTGATACAAAAGATAACCTGATTGAATATGTATCATTAAAACCTAATCCGTATTACGCCCTGTTCAAAACCATTCTCATTGAAAAACACGACTATAAAGAGGTCGTTCAAAATGAACTGATTCAAAACGATTGGCTGTGGAAAGTGCTTGTTTATGGGCATATTCTTGATTTCAGGTTTGTTGGGAGACTCCGGGATAAAAGTAGATTTCCGACGACTCTTGGAAATTTAATCGCAAATAAGGATAATCAAGACAGACCTTTATTTGCAAGTGTTGGGATAAAAATAAATAAGAAAAATCAAAATAGCGATGCAAGACATCTAAAAGGATTACATTTTATACAAACTGATACAAACAAAATAAAAAAGAACTCCGATTTACAGCGTTACTACATAGCGTTTAGGAACAATAGTATTTGGACGAAAGATACGGCGGCTGAAGTCAGGACAGAAAATCTTTTTAAATTTCCCCCTGCATTGCTAATAAAAATAGGATTCACAGCAGATTTTAAATTAGTTTCAGCCATCTCGAACAGAGAATGTGTTTTTACAAATTCGATATATGCTATAAAATCAAAGGAAAGCAAGCTCCAAATATTGGAAAATTTACTTGGACTTGTCAATTCAGATCTAATGACATATTATATGATTATGTGTGGCTCCTCAATTGGTGTTGAACGGGAACAACTTATTAATAAAGAGCTGTTTCCGTTTCCTGTAATCGAAGATAACAAGATTTCAGACATTGCAAAACAATTGACAGATATCAAACATCAAATCGAAGTTCATAAAAGAAACTCGATATTTAGCGACTCTGAAATCAATCGATATGAAAAACAATTCGAAGAGAAAGAGGCGGAATTAAATCAACTTTTTTTTGAATTATATAACTTATCGGAAACAGAAAGGGATTTAATTTCTTATGCATTGGAAATAACGATTCCAATTTTACAAGCAAGACTTAAACAATACAGTGAAATAAATAAAGACCCAATACTTTCAAAACCTTATAAAAAATTAGATAGTTCAGAAATTACTGATTACATTAACGTTTTTAAAGAGCATTTTTCCAAATTTCATAATGGTGGTGCAAACGGATTTTTTAATGTCCGCATATTTCAATCGAAAAATATTTTAGCAATGGAATTTTATATCGATGAATTCGACCATGAAGATGAATGGGTGAACGAGCCCAATAACGCAAACGCCATGGAATTGTTGGCAGGTATCGGATTTCAAAAGGTAAGTCACAAACTTTTCATACAAAAAGATGTAAAGACACTGAAGCAGAATTCATTTGCAGTTTTGAAAATTAATCAATACAAATACTGGCACAAAGCTATTGCAAGGTTAGACGTGATTGAGTTTTCGGAAGCTATGGTGCAATCTCAAATCCAATTCGCTAATGACAAAAATTGAAAAATTAAAATTAGCTGAAGCCTGGGGGTATGACCTTTTATATCCTGTATTAAAAGATGCATTCAGGATTTTGTATATCTCATACCAAAAACTCCATGCTGACAAACAACACAATCCATATACTAAACCAGAAAAATCCAAACGGTGGTTTCTCGAAGACGCAATAACCGATGACTTGATTAAAGATGAGTATGAATTTGATAAAGACTTTGACTATTCCCTGATCCCCCAATACAAGAATATTCAGCGAAAATCCAGAATTGACATTGCTATTCATTGGCGACTTACTTTCGGAAAATACATCAATATAGAAATCGAGTGCAAGCTCCTTAATAAAAGCAATCTCGATTACATCATTAACGGTGGCATACATAAATTTAAAACAACTAAATATGCTAAGAATGCGCCTCTCGCCGGGATGCTGAATTATAATACATCCGGCACGATACCAAAGAACATTAGCCTGCTCAACAGTAAAATCGATCAAAAAATATCACCTTCGGATGTGTTAAATTCCTTTAAAATGATTGAAAATTATCACGATACTTACATTTCTCGTCATCAAAGAGTTTCCAATTCAAGTATTGATCTCTATACTATCGCATTTGATTTTAAGGATGTTATTAAAAATTCAGATTAAGAGAAAAATCAATAGTGATGACATTCCAATGAAAGATAAATCAAAAACCACCTCCCCAAAAGAAAAAATCCTGATCATTGTCCGCGGCGGCGTGGTCCAAAATGTGTATGCATCAAATGAAAATGTGGAAATCGATCTTTTAGATTTTGATAATGAGACATTCTCCTCGGATGAGCTCGCTGATCAGGAATTCGAACGTAGAAAAGGGTATCTGGCGTGTGTGTTGTAAATCATTTTGACTCGCCAGCAATAATATTCTCACCTGAACGAATTTTAACCTGCGAGGAAATTATCTGCTCCATCCCAAATGGGCACATAATCTATTTGATCCGATGAATAACTTATCTTGCAATTTTGTAAAAAATTACTTATAATTACAACATTATTATTTTGGTAACAGAATTAGCCCTGATCTATTAATCCGGCCAATGACCGAAGCTCATAAATAATCACATCTGGCTTTGCATATAAATTCAGTTTTTAAAATCAATCTCACTATAAAATTTTTTTTAGAGATTGATACTGGTCAAAATAAATTTAACCAATTGCGGTGAAATTGTTCTGAATGCAAGCATTCTTATTCTGCCAAAATGAAAATAATATCGCAAAAATACCTCTTTATTGTACTCATCTTATTTCGTTACTGCTCCGCTCCCGGACAGGAATATTATGATAAATTTGAAAACCTTTCCGTTGAACAGGGACTTTCGCAAAGTACGGTGCGCTGTATTTTGCAGGACAGTCAGGGATTTATGTGGTTTGGGACTGAAGATGGCTTAAACAGATTTGATGGTTACAATTTTACAGTCTACAAACCACAGCCACATGATCCGAATACATTGAGCCATATTTCTGTCTGGTCACTTTGTGAAGATCACAATGGAGTGCTGTGGGTCGGAACGCAACGAGGGTTCAATAAATATCTGCGGCATCAACAAAAGTTCAACCGGTATTTGCACAACCCGGATGATCCGCACAGTATTAGTCACAATGTTATAACCTCAATATGCGAAGACCAGTCAGGGGGACTCTGGATCGGCACATGGGGCGGCGGACTGAACAGATTTAGCGAGGAAGATGGCAGGTTCGTTCATTACGTGAATGATCCTCACAATGAAAACAGCTTAAGCCACAATATCGTTCTCAAAGTTTACAAAGATAGTTTCGGAGATCTGTGGATCGGGACTCAATATGGATTGAACAGATTAAATCGGGGAAGCAATACGTTCACCACATACTTTTCAATTCCTGATGATCCGGAAAGCCTCAGCAACAATTCAATTATTACAATCTTTGAAGATAGCCGTAAAATTCTGTGGTTTGGTACATGGAGCGGTGGATTAAATGAGTACAATCGGGAAAAAGACGTTTTCCACCGACATCAACACAAACCCGGAGATAGGAATAGCATCTGCGATAATGAAATCTGGTCGATTTGTGAAGATATCAACAATGAGCTTTGGATTGCCACAGAAGGCGGGGTGAGCAAATATAATCGTAACACAGGCAGATTTATTAACTACCGTTCAGATTCACACGAACGTTATTCACTGAGCGGCGATCGGACACGGGCAGTATTTTCGGATCGTTCGGGCAATGTCTGGATTGGGACACAGGGCAGCGGCTTAAACAAAATTGATCGTAAACAAAAGAAATTTATTCACATTAAAAATATTCCTGATAATTTGTCGAGCCTCAGCAATAATACTGTTTATGCCATCTATGAAAGTCATAATGGTTTTGTTTGGGTTGGAACGGATAACGGTCTGAATAAGCTAATCACACATTCAAAGTTACACACGGCCCCGGATTCTGTTTTCATAACACCAGATCCCGACCACGATCAATACATTTTTGAACGATTCAATATTGTAGAAAATAACAGAATACGCGCCATAAGTGATGATCACAACGGTTCTCTCTGGCTGGGAACCGCCGGGGGAGGCGTCTTCACTCTGGACGCAGAATCTGCTGAAATGAATACTGGCACATTCATTAACTATAAAGCAGGTGATAACGGAAAAGACGTTCGGTATAATTATATAAACACGATTTATATCTGCAAATCGGGACGGGTATTAATTGGTTCGCACGCCGGATTATTGCAATTTGATCCCCGGTCAAATACCCTGATTCCGTACGAGACAATTTCAGGTGAGCCGCACAGTGCTGTTTCAACTCTGATCTGGACTATTTTTGAGGATCGGGCGGGCGCGCTGTGGATTGGCACAGGGGGCAGGGGATTAATTAAGATTGACAGAAAGATCAATAAAATTATAACGTATGAAAATAATCCGGATAATCAGAATAGTCTTAGTCATGACATTGTCAAAACTATTTTTGAAGATAAAGATGGTTTTCTCTGGATAGGGACAAAAGGCGGAGGGCTGAATAAATTCGATCCGAATACAGAAAAATTTAAACACTACACAGAAAAAGATGGACTGCCAAACAATGTTGTCTATGGGATTCTGGAAGACGATGATGGCTTTTTATGGATCAGTACCAATAATGGATTATCGAAATTCAATCCAAAAACCGAATCGTTTCGAAATTTTGACTCCAAAGACGGTTTACAAAGTAATGAATTTAACGGAGGCGCCTATTGGAAATGTCCTGTCAGTGGTTTGATATTTTTTGGCGGCGTGAACGGATTAAATGTTTTTCATCCCAGCCGGATCCGGGAAAATCAATTTATTCCACCTGTCGTCATTACAGACTTAAAAATTTTGCATTCCCCTGATGCGGAATTAATAATGCAATCGTTTCGCAGTGAGGCAAATGAAATCACATTATCTCATAATAATAATGCATTTTCGTTTGACTTTGCAGCGCTGGATTACTCGTGCCCTGCTAAAAATCAATATGCTTATAAAATGGCCGGAGTTAATAAAGATTGGCTGTATTCCGGCACAAGACGGTTTGTGACTTATTCACATTTGAAGCCTGGTTCATATCTTTTCAGAGTGAAAGGCTCAAACAACGATGGAATCTGGAACGAGACCGGCAGTTCTATAAAAATTACCATCGTACCGCCCTGGTGGCAGTCGACATGGGCTTATGCTCTCTATATATTTATATTCGGAGCTATCGTTGTTGGTTTATGGCGTTTTCAGATGCACAGCATTAAGTTAAAAAATGAATTGAAAATGAAACAGTTCGAGACTGATAAACTATCGGAAATAGATCATCTGAAATCCCGTTTTTTTGCCAACATCTCCCATGAATTCCGAACGCCGCTGACATTAATTCTCGGGCCACTGGAACAATTTTTACAGGGTAAATTAAAAGGGGATGTCAAAGATACCTTTAAAATTTCGTATCGATACGCCAAACGTTTACAGCGGCTTATCAATCAATTGCTGGATATTTCCAAACTGGAAGCCGGACGAATGGCGCTGCATGTTCGTGAGGAAAATATTATTCCTTTTTTGAAAGGAATCGTTTTTTCGTTCGCATCGTTGGCTGAAAGAAAGAATATTGGCCTTGAATTCTATTCATCGCAAGACTCTATTCTAATTTTTTTTGATCGCGACAAAATCGATAAAATTATGACCAATCTGCTGTCCAATGCATTGAAATTTACGAAAGAGAATGGGACGATAACGGTCACCGCGGGAATCACTGAAAAGAATATGGCTGAGATAACTGTCGCTGATTCCGGGATTGGGATATCCGCACATCATCTGCCTAAAATATTTGATCGGTTCTATCAGGTTGGCGCAACGAATCTTGCCAAAGGAGAAGGTACAGGCATTGGCCTGGCTCTCACCCGGGAATTAGTGGAACTTCATCACGGGGAGATCACCGTGGCCAGTCGTGAAAATGAGGGGACGACATTTCGAATTTATCTGCCGCAGGGAAAGGATCATTTCCAGCCGGATGAAATTATTGAAAAACTCAGTGAATCCCTGATCACCGATCCGGTTATGACTTTTTCAGAAAGTGACATCGATGATTCTGACGTTGTTGAAACTGTTGCAAATCGACCGGAGGCGGCGCCAATCATACTTCTTGTCGAAGATAATCAGGATGTCAGAAATTATATTCGTGAATATTTGAAAGAGCAGTACCGCATTGCAGAAGCCGGGGACGGTGTTGAAGGCTTGAGGTTAGCAATTGAACTTATCCCGGACATCATCATCAGCGATGTGATGATGCCTAATATGGACGGATTTGAGTTTTGCAACAAAATAAAAACCGATGAACGCACCAGTCATGTCCCGGTCATTCTGCTCACTGCGAAAGCCTCACTCAAAAGCAGAGTCGATGGGCTGGAAACAGGCGCGGATGATTATCTGACCAAACCATTCAATGTTCAGGAGCTTCAAATCAGGATCAGAAATTTGATTGAGCAACGAAAGAAATTGCGGGAACGTTTTTCCCGTGAAGTAACATTGCAACCATCGGAAATTGCTATTACATCTACTGACGAAAAGTTTTTGTTGCGGGTCATTGAGGTGATTGAGCAGCACATTGCCGAGCCTGAATTCGATACGCACGTTCTCGCAAGAGAATCCGGATTCAGCCGCAGCCAGTTAAACCGGAAATTGCGCGCCCTAACTGACCAATCGCCCCGTGAATTTATCCGCATCATTCGCCTCAAACGCGCCGCACAGCTCATTGCGCAAAAAGCCGGCAATGTCACAGAAATTGCCTACGACGTTGGTTTTAACAGCATATCCCATTTTGCGAAACGATTTAAAGAATTCTATGGGGTGTTACCGTCGGAATATGGCAGTGACAAAATCTAAATCATACGGGAATCATAACTCAATTAAATCTAATAAAGTAATGGGAATGAAATAAGCCGCGTTAGAATCCTGTAATAAATTTTTTGTTATAATTATCGGTTTCTTTGTATCAAATCTATTCTGAAATTGGCTTAATGCTGCCGGAACCTTAGCAACTTTTCGAAATTTTACTTCAATAGGTATTACCTTTTCCCATTTTTTAATAATAAAATCAATTTCCGATTTTGAAACTGTTCTATAGAACTGGATACTGTTTATCGACTTCCTTCTTTTCAATGTTGTATAGACAAAATTTTCAGCGATATTGCCAGGAATTGAATTAAAAGTTAATGACTGTTGAGGATGATAATAATAGAATATACCGGTATCATTTAAAAAAATTTTGGGCATTTTTGTCAATTCTTTTCGAACATTTGTGTAAAATGGATTAATAAATGAATAAATAAATGTCCCACTGAGAACGTCAAGATATTTCGATAATGTTCGATAATGCATACCAAGTGTATTTGTCAACTCATTTCGATTAACCAGTGAGCCGATCTGAGAACTCAATAATTGAACCAATTTGTTAAAAGCAGAAATATTCTCAATTTTTAAGAATCCCGCAACATCTTTTTCAATATAAGTTGATATAATTTCTTTTAATATAACTCTCCTGGAATCAATTGATTTTTCCAGGGCAACTTCAGGATATCCCCCCCACAGGATGTAAGATGAAAAATGAAATTCTAATTCATTCTTATAGATTCTATAAAAATCATTTAAGTTACTAAAATCATCATTGAGATTAAAACTGACTTCAAATTTATTATTCGTGGTTAAATATTCCTGAAAAGAAAATGGAAACAACAGGAATTCAATTTTTCGCCCGGTGAGAAATTCCGTGGTTTTTGATATCTCCAGACTGGAAGAACCACTGATGATTAGTTGAATTTTTTTTTCTTCTCGTTTAATTATATCCTGTAACACTTTTACAAATAAACCCGCATTTTTGAGGTATTGAAATTCATCAATGAGAACATAAGCATTTTTAGTTACTGCATATTCAAAGTTAAGATATTTCAGAAATAATCGAGCATCGGTAAAAAAGTCTGAATCGAAATATTCATCCGCTGCCAGATAAATAACCTGTTTTTGTTGTGATTGTAAATAGTTCCTAATCTCAAAAAGTAATGTTGTTTTGCCAACTTGCCTGGCTCCTTTTATCAAAATCACTTTATCCCGATCCAGCCATTCAATAACATCTTGAAATATATTTCGCTTTAACATTTTATCTCCATACCTATTGATAGTTAAAAGGACTTTTAAATTTAACAATATTATGCCAAAAAATCAAGGTATTTTAAGCATAGCTATGCTAAAAATTCAGGATATTTTTAGCACACCCTTGTTTTGGTCAACAGGCAAAAGTAAAAATCAATCTGTCATATTTATTTATTTCATTCAATAAAACAAATGCGACATATACGTTAATATTTGGTTCATACGCGTTAGCATTTGCATTGAGTTTTATGTTACTTAATTTTAGCCTGAAAAGGCATCTTTTAAAAAATCCTCAATTATCATAAAAAGGAGCGAAACATGCGTAAAAAAACCATTTTAATTTTTGGGATTTTATTTTTTTTCTGTTTCGTTTATTCAGAATTCTGCCAGAGCCAAACCATCTCCAGTTACCACGTAAGAAAATGGAGCATTTCAGCCAGCGGTGGCGTCGTTACATCCAGCAGTTTTTGTATGAAAGAATCCGCATTGGGAGGCATTGCAGTAGGAATGTCTGCAAGCAATAACTATGTGTTAAATAGCGGTATGTTAATCATCGATGTGGATGATCCGCTATTCAAGCAGGACGCTCTGCCAAAGATGTTCGAGCTACAACAAAACTTTCCCAATCCGTTTAATCCGACAACAACAATTCGGTACAATTTGCCAAAGACATCGAACGTAACAGTTTATATTTACAATACTGTCGGTCAGATTGTGCGGAAGTTAAACCAGCCAGGGCAGCAACCGGGTAGTCATCAACTTACCTGGGATGGTAAAGACGAAACAGGACAGTTGTTACCCAGCGGCGTTTACATGTATCAAATTGAAGCCGAGGGATTTACAGATGTGAAGAAGATGTTGTTGATGAAATGACGGATAAATTCAAAGAATTTCTAATCCATTTTAAAATCTGATCAATATTTAAATAGGAGAAATCGTCATGAAAAACAAACTGTATTTTACTCTAATATTAATTCTGGCAATTACTATTGGCAGCTTGTTGTCACAGGAAATCCCTCAATTGATTTTCTATCAGGGAAATTTAACCAATAATAGCGGCAATCCTGTTAGTGAGGATAAATCAATGACTTTCAGAATCTATGCCGCTCGATCCGGTGGCACAAAGTTGTGGGAGGAAACTCATTCTACCGTACCTATCGCCGAGGGTTTATTCAGTGTGATGTTAGGAAACCAAAATCCGATTTCAATAAATATCTTTTCTGCAAAAACAAGATTTCTTGAAATTGTCATCGGCGGGGAGACTTTGAGCCCGCGCCAGCGAATTGCCAGTGTGCCTTACGCTCACAGTTCAGCTTCTGTTTCGGGGAGTTCAAATATTATCCCTTGCGAGGGGAACGTGGGGATTGGCACAACATCTCCACAAGCTAAGCTGGACGTTGAAGGCAGGACATTTCAAATCGGAAGCGTAGTCTACCAAAATGGAAGTTCATCCGGAAATGCAATCATTTCCAGCAATGGTGTTAATACGGATTTGTATCCCGCAAAAGACGATATTGGTGCAGTACGTGTAAAAGATGGCAATGGCTCGGGTGCGTTGACAATGTCCAATATGGGTTCTTCTCATATTGACTCTTATTTGAATGTAGAAGATTCGACCGCTTCCAATTTGGTATTACAGGCAAAAGACGGGAATGTTGGCATTGGAACTAAAAATCCTTTAGAAAAATTAGAAGTCGCCGGAACAATTAGCTCAACAATCGGTGGTTTTAAATTTCCCGATGGTACTGTTCAAACAACTGCGGGAGGAGGTGGTAGTGGTGGTATTGGTGGCAGCGGCACTGCTGGTAGAGTTCCATATTTTAAGGATTCATCAACTTTGAACAATTCAGATCTCCATTATGCAAATGGCAATTTCGGCATCGGCGGTAATCCGGAAGATGCAAATTTTTATGTTCATGAAAGCGGTTTAATAGGGCCTGGTATTACTCCCCCAACCTATATTGCCCGATTTCAATGGGGAGTTTTAACACAACGCCACGACGTTGCTTACATTACTTCCGGGGGACACGCCTGGTTTAAAAATGGTGTTAAGGGTAAAACGGGAGGTAGTGATGCAAAAGCAATTGTTGGCCATGCAACCAATAGCACGAATACATCAAATTATGGCGGCTATTTTCAAGCCGACGGATACAATGGTGTGGGTATTTGGGCAAAAGGTGGCACAAACGGATATGCGGGACGGTTCAGGGGAAATGTTTTAATTACAAGTTGGGATACTGGTGCGAAAGTTATCGAACTTGGCGAAGGACTGGACTATGCCGAGGGATTTAATGTTTCAGACAAAAAGGATATTGTGCCCGGTTCTGTTCTAATAATTGATCCCCAAAATCCAGGAGATTTGATTCTGAGCAATAAAGCTTATGATTCAAAAGTCGCTGGAATTGTTGCGGGTGCCAAAAATCTGGGATCTGGTGTGCGATTGGGGGTCGATCAATTCGATTATGATGTGGCGCTGGCTGGTAGAGTATATTGCAATGTGGATGCGACTGCTCAGGAAATCAAACCTGGTGATCTGCTGACTACTTCTTCGGTTCCGGGTTTTGCCATGAAAGTGTCAGATTTTCAACAGGCACAGGGTGCGGTGATTGGGAAAGCCATGGAAGGGTTGGAAAAAGGGCAAAAAGGGCAGATTTTAGTTTTGGTAACGTTACAGTAAATGGAGGTGTGTATGTCTCATAATAAAATAAATAAGATACTTTTGATCCTCTTTTGTTTATGCTTCATAACCTCAAATCTATTTTGTCAGATAGCAACCGAACAGGAAGCGCTAACTATAGCAGAAAACTGGATCAATTTTATTATTGAAACCGGGGGGAGTTGGGGAGATTCACCATCGGCAGAAATCCAAACGATTGTGGAATTCCAAAATAATGACCAGAAAATTGGTTATTTTTGTAGTGTTAATCCATACGGTTTTATTGTGTTATCTTCAAGAAAAGAGCTTTCTCCAATCAAGGCATATTCCGAAAAATCTTCACCAAATCCGAACAATAGTGAAGGAATGATTGATTACATACGGCAAAGTATGTCTGATATATTAATTAATATTGAAAAAAAATCAGACTTTCAGAATTTAGACAGCCCACTGCAGGATGATGCAATTCATACAAAACATTTTAAAACATGGGATTCATTCTTATCCGGGAAAATTTCATCAGCATTGGATGAGGAGGGGATTGAATTACCGTTAAAAGCAAACTGGCACCAGGGTGCGCCATATAATTACTATTGTCCTGAAATTATAGGGGGTTCCTATTGTAATCATGCAAGGGCTGGTTGCGTTGCGATTGCTGCAGCTCAGATTATGCATTACTGGAGCTGGCCGCCGAGAGGCGTTGGCGGCGATAACGGAATAGATTATTCTGATAATTATGACTGGAAAAATATGGCAAATGAATATAATGGCTCTGACGGAAACTGGAAAGATGAAAATGATAATAAATTGACAGACAGCCATACTGATGCAGTTGCAGAATTATGCCAGGAAGTTGGAGAAGCCTGTGGAATGGATTATGGCTGCGATGGATCAGGAGCCTGGGTTGGTGGACGTATTGGAACTGATATGCGGGATGCTTTTGATCAGCATTTCAGATATAATGAAAACACAGATTTTGAACAGCGCTGGCATTATTCAAGTGATATCGAATGGTTTAATATTATCAAAACGAATCTGAATGCCAATCAACCGGTTCAATACGCGAGAATTGATCTAACCATTGGAGGTGGTTTTGCTGCACATTCAATGGTTATCCATGGATGGAAAGTAACTGGTAGAATTCGATATGTTTATATGAATTATGGGTGGGCTGGCTCCACTGATGATACCTGGTATAATCTTGATAATATTGATGGCGCTGAAGGCATGCTGCGAAAGATTAGGCCCGCGCCTTCTCTTAAAAGTTCAATATCAGGAACGTATAATGTTCCATCATTTGAATATCGTTATTTCAATATGAATGCAGCCGGTACGGATGCGACTTTTGAAGCCGGACACAAACTACAATTTCTACCCAAAACAAAAGTAATTTGTACTGGTTCTGGATCACAGCGAATCAGCTTCATAGGTTGGAGTAATAATAATACATGGCTTTTTAGTCATGGTGATTTATCTCATGGAATTAGGATTAATAGCGGGCATATTTTTTTATATAAAAATGGTAGTATTAAATTGTATTAACCCGGAAAATGCATTTTAATAATTATGCGCCTGGTGTTAATAGCCTGTCCACGAACTACCCTTGCGAAGGTTTTTCAAAACGGGACAAGCTGTATATTGAGACATATTCATGAATTTATCTATATATTGTGTTGTTGCGAAACCTTCGCAAGGGTTTTTCCGACGATATCAAAGTTCCTGGACGTTCTCTTAATCCAATTCCCTGCATATTTTTTAAAAGGAGGATCATAATGAACAAATATTTATTTCTGTTATTCAGCATCATGATTTTGGTTACGATGTCCGCATTGGCTGATGATGCTCAAAATTCGTTACATACAATCGATCACCAGTTTTTCATTGAAAACAAAGGCCAATGGCCGGCCGAAGTAAAATATCTAAGCCGGATTGGTGGTATGGATGTCTGGATTATGGATTCAGGGGTAGTGTACGATTATTACCAGATCATCCGGGATGAAGCAAATTCTGATGAAAATTTCAATCCCATAATGAGCAGCGAAAAATCAGAGCACCGGAATTACCGTGTGAAAGGGCATGTCGTACGAGCTGTTCTGGAAAATACGAATTCTATTGCTGGTGCCAGTGGCAAAGGTGAACTTGCTGCTTACTATAACTATTTTATCGGGAACGATCCGGGAAAGTGGGCCAATTTTGTGAGTTTGTACAAGGAAGTCCAAATTCAAAATATTTATGAAGGGATAGACATTCGCTACTATTTTGACAATGGCCTGGTGCGCTACGATTATCAGGTTGCGGCCGGGGCGGATATTTCCCGGATTCAGCTCCAGTTGGAAGGCGCTGATGGCTATTCCGTCAATCAAGCGGGTGAGCTGCAAATCCGAACGAGCCTGGGTGAAGTAACTCACGGTAAGCTTTACGCTTATCAAATGATTGATGGCCATGAGCAGGAGGTATCTTGCCGCTTTGAGCAGCAAGCGAATGGCAAGTTAGGGATTCAAGCGGAAGGGTACGATATAAATAAGCCGGTTATTATTGATCCGTTGGTGTATTCAACGTTCATTGGTGGATCGGGCTTGTCGGGTTCTGATTATGCTACTTCAATTGCGATTGACAACACCGGCAATACTTACACGACCGGTTTCACATCTTCTGCAAATTATCCCACAACGAGCGGCGCCTATGATTTGAGCCATAATGGTGACAGTGATGTTTTTGTAACCAAACTCAATGCTGATGGCTCGGATTTAATATATTCGACATTCATCGGCGGATCAGATTCAGATGATTCCCGTGCAATTGTTCTCGATAATAATAGTAACGTGTATGTGGCAGGACATACTTATTCTTTTAATTATCCCACAACAAGCAATGTGTTTGATCGAAGCTTTTTAGGTGAATCTGATGTATTTGTAACTAAACTCAATGCTGATGGCTCTGGATTAGTATATTCAACCTTCCTCGGGGGAGCACAATCAGAGGCAGCTTTCTCAATTGCGATTGACAATAGCGGTAATGCCTATGTGGGAGGAAACACCAATTCTACCAATTACCCCGCAACCGGCAGTGCCTATGATCAAAGCCTCGATGGTGAAAGTGATGTTTTTCTAACCAAGCTTAATAGCAATGGCTCAGCACTTATCTATTCAACTTTTATTGGGGGAGTTAATGATGATTTTTGCAATGCTATAATTGTTGACAACAGTGACAATGTATATTTAGCAGGCCATACCTGGTCTACTAATTTTCCAACAACGAGTAATGGCTATGATCGGAGTCATGGTGGTGAAATTGACGCTTTTGTGGCCAAGCTCAATGCCAGTGGTTCGGCATTAGTCTATTCAACCTTTATGGGTGGAACGAATAATGACGTTTGCCGGTCCATAGGAATTGACAATAGCGGCTGTGCGTATATAGCAGGAGAAACCGAGTCTACAGATTACCCCACAACAAGTGGTGCGTATGATTTGAGCCATGCCGGTAATTCGGATGCTTTTGTATCCAAACTCAATGCTGATGGCTCGGGATTAATATATTCAACCTTCATTGGTGAAACAAGTTTTGAGTTTTGTTTTTCGATTGCGATTGACCTTAGTGGCAATGCATATTTAACAGGCGGTACCGGTTCTGCTAATTATCCCACCACGAGCGATGCCTATGATCGGAGCCATAATAGTTCGCATTATAGAGATGCTTTTATGACCATACTCAATGCCAGTGGTTCGGGATTGGTATATTCGACATTTCTTGGCGGAGAAGAATCTGAAGATGGCAACTCAATTGCGATTGACAGTAACGGAAATGCTTATGTAGCGGGGATAACCGGATCAGCGAATTTTCCTACAACGAGTGGTGCTTATGATCAAAGCTTTAACGGGGGATTTTACGATGCTTTTATCGCCAAAATTCAAACTCCGGTTACGATATCAATCCAGGATATCTGGTGGGTAAACAAAGTTGACAATGACGGAGATGGTTATGCTCAATCTGCATTATTATGTTGGCTACCGAGTGTCTCGGGGCTTGAACAAATTGCCGCTTATCACAAAATTTACTATAGAAATGAAAATAGTTCCTGGCCAATTTGGTATGACACCAATATTATGCTCAATGAAACTTTAACCCCTGGTGGCCCGGTACGAAGCGCATTGATTAAGAGTGCTGACGTGAATCTAATTTCAGGGCAGGCGACATTCGATTTTAAAATTCGCATGGGATTAAATTTTATGGCGGGTATGACTCCTTTTTGGACGTTTCTTCCGGAAGACTTTGGTGCCTTGAATGATGTTAAATTTGAAACACCAGCCGACGATGGTGAATCGGTAGGGTCCACCTTCTGGGCGGATGTGGATGATGACGACGATGTGGACATCATCGATATTCAACTCGTCGCTGCGCATTGGAACACTAAAGCAGGTGAGCAGAATTATAATTCACGATATGATGTGGATAATGAGGGAGCGGGTGACGAAGATATCGATATCATTGATATTCAACTTGTGGCGGCCTGGTGGAATAAGCCTATACCGCCAGGATTTGGCGATTGATTTTCATAAAAAAAACAGATGGCACGGATTCACTTTTCTGCAATCCGTGTCATCTGTGCAAGCATCTTTTGATATTGATCTTTCCATTTCATCAATGATACGTTGAAAACCGGTCGCTTTGCTTGCCTGTCTAAAACAAACGATATCACCCCGGATAACTATGTTGATTTTTTAAACCATCACTAAGATGACGATTTCATAATTATTCATTGTATATTAAAAACTTGTGATAATTTTTTCGTATCCATTCAATAATTGATGGTGTGCATCAAAGCTTTCGGATTCTCTTTA
>CAZCJL010000037.1:0-54643 GCA_964498785.1 uncultured Cytophagia bacterium
TGCGCGATTCTTTGCTCAAGGTTACTTGTACTACCAGTATCGTATTTACCATCGCGACATTTGAGGATGTATACCCAATATATCTTCATTTTTCTAATGGATGTTGTCATATCTCGACTTCGCTCGATATGACAGATTCGCGTCTTAATCAATAAATTTAAAGAGAATCCGAAAGCTTTGATGCACACCATCAATTATTGAATGGATACAAATCCTTTTACAAGCTGTCCAAGAACTAACCTTGCGAAGGTTTTTTATCGCCTCCCGGGTAAGATCGCCGGAACTGCTGCTGTGACATCCCATGTGTATCCGCCGGTTACAGGATTACTGGAATGCCAGCTAATCGTGTTAATGCAGTTCATCTGGTGTGCGGTCCGAATCCAGGCTCTCATATTGGAAAAGCGAACGCCATCCAGGTTTTGATAATCGCTTTTTTCAATATGTCCAATATCCCAACCGATGACAGCAGGATATTCATCACAAAGGATTTTGATGTCGGAACGCTCGCTGTAGCCAAAATATTTATAAGCAACCCCATGCGCCAAATCATCCTGATGTCCGAAAAGTAATTTGCCCTGGCTGAAGGACTTTAAATTTGTGAACAGGTTTTTGGTTTCAGGAGTGGCATTCTCATCGACAATTTTAATTGTATCCACCGCTGCTGAAACAGAAAGAAAAGGAGTTATACGAACAAGTATTGAAAAAGTAAGGAAAACAAAAGTAGAACAGTGATTCATTCTAAGTGACATATTTTATCTCCGCATGTAAATTTGTATCGGTTTAATTCAGTTACAACTGCCTGATAGCATTCAGGGCAAAGTCCGTGTGTAATTTGGGGCAGCGTTGCAGCATCATTATCATAGGCAAATTGATTCCAGTTATCACTGACATAAGTAATGAAATCGTTTTCATCGATTTGATAAATGAAAATCTGTGAATCCGGTCTTTCAGGTAATTGATCAAGCATGATAAAACTTTCTGAAAAATGAACGGACAGTATTCGATTTATAAAATTATATCATAAAATCAACAAAAATTATAAATATGTCAACATCAATAAATAGATTAAAACGTTCAATGAGGGGGAGCGATTACAGATGGGAGCGATAATGAAATTCAATTTTTGAAATTAAACCTCCCGAAGTCATACCTAACTTCGGAAGGTTCGTTTCTATCCTAAAAAACGATTCCCAGTGAAATGCGATGTGAATTACCAATGTCGGACGAAAATGGGGCATACGCATAGTCCAGGCGATAGCGACCGAGCACGACGCCGAATCCGCCCTGAAATCCGCGATCATCATATCCGGTGAGATACCCGCTACGCAGGGTGATGGTATTCTTGAGCAGCAATTCCATACCCACATTGACATGAAGTGTGCCATCAAATACTTTCAGAACATCTGCGGCGATGAGTGCATTTCCGATTCCTGTCGGAGGTAACTGGTAGGCAACTCCACTGCGAACAAGCGCCGGCAGTTCGGTGGCAGTTGTTCGCATCTCTGACATTTTACCCATATTTTGAACCGTCAGTCCGAACGTTAATCCCTCTACTGGCAGGCCATACAGCACACCGATATCAGCGGCAACGCCATAGGATGATTCGAGATAAATTTTTTCGTAAAGATATTTGACTGTGATTCCTACTAACAACTGCTCTCCCAATGGCCGGGCATACGAAAAGCCCACCATAAAATCTCTGGCATCAATATATCCGAGCGGTTCGTCCGATGGCTTTATACGGCGCTCGATTCCATCTATTTTTGTGGAAATAAAACTAACGCCAAAAGCATTTGACCCGCGGGAAAATGTGTATCCAAAGAAATCATGTGAAATATCCTGAAACCAGGAATTGTGAGTGAACATAAATTCTGATTTCATTAACCGGGCTAATCCGGCTGGATTCCAATAAGTGGCAGAAGCATCATTGGCAACAGCGGTGTACGCGTTCCCCAATCCGACGGCGCGACCACCTATTCCGATTTTTAGAAAAGCCAGTCCGGTGTTCGCCGGATTTGTAGCTGCCTGAATCGGGAAAAGTCCAAATATCATGAGCAGGGCGAGTATTGAAATATATTTCTTCATCATTAATAATCCTTTTCATCTATCAACATTAAAATTCAAAAATCCATGAAAAAACGTGTTCACTGGCAACGTCATAATCTTTTGTTACAATGGCGTATAAAATTTGGGAAGATCGTTTGAACATGCTAAAATTGTATCCGAGGCCGCCGGCAAAATTTCCGTCATTGAGCCCCACACGCACAGCAAATTTCGGCGCCGGAATTGCTTCGAGACCGATGTGGATTTTTTCATCCTGTTCCTCGTTTTTTTCCACGTCCAGCGCAAAGGTGAGCCAGCTATAGGGATATGTGACCGCAATTCCGCCGCGATACGTTTTGGGAAAATAATCAATTTTGTCAATATCTTTTTCATACAGTTCATCGGTTTTCCAGTCGTATTTGGCATTCATGTCTTTAATCATAAATCCGAACGACAGAAAATCCAGCGGTCTAATTAAAATTCCGAGATCGATGCCCAGGCTTTTTTCAGTCAGCGCCGATTCATCTTCCTTAACTTTGGGAAAACGATTATATAAATATTTTCCTGTTATTCCGATCCCGATAAATTCGAGCGGACTAATCCCAAATGTAAGTGAAAGCGCATGTTCTCCGTTTGAAAAATCAGCGGTATGTTGTCCGTTATATCCCCGGCCATCGATATTATCTGTTCCGGCATAAATCCAGCTTAAAATCAAGCCGCCATTAAATGCTTTATCGTCGGAATCTTCTTCAATTTTCGGACTGATGTTTTGCGCAAATCCGATGTAATTAAAATGGCGATCCAGCGACAGAAAGCGGTATGATGCCATAATTTCTCTTTTTTGAATAAACGGAGCTCCGCCCGGATTATAGTAACCGGAAGTGGGACCATCAGCAACCGCAGTAAATGCGCCTCCCATTCCCAATGCCCGGGCGCCAAGTCCCATACGCAAAAATGATCCGGCCAGAATACCATCCCCGGATTGTGCGCTAAGGAAAGCCGGTGTAAAAAGCAGTAGTAATAACAGTAAAAAATAATTCAGAGATCGTGTCATGTGTGTATCTCGGTTAAAAAGTGATGTTATTAAAAATTTCATGATTTTTCATTTTAGTTCAAATCGCATCGAGCGACCAAATTTCCGAAATCTCAAAGATTTCGGAAATTTTCTTCCCAAAAAGTTTATGTAACTAATCTTTCGGATTCGCCCCAAACCGGTTGCCCCCCTTGAAGGGGAACGGTTTAGCCATCGGCGAAACCAGGGGGATGTTAAGCCAAATCGGATCATCAATCCAAAATCATAATCTTGCCCCAAAAAGTCCCGTCGCCATCCAGTTTCAGTTGATAGAAATAAACGCCGTTTGCCAGTCGTTTTCCATCATCGGTTTTTCCGTTCCAGACTTCGGAAAAATCGCCGTCAGCAGTGCGCTGTTTATCTTTCACTGGCGTGGCGACCAAATCCATGGCAAAATCGAAGATCCGGATCGTTACGCTTGTTGCGTTTTTCGTATTATATTGAATACGCACGTATCCATCGCCGCCAAGTTGGTTGTCGCGCAAGGGCGAAAAAGGATTGGGAAAGGCATACGTTCGTTTTTCGCCATTTTGACCTGTCGGCGAAAACGCCCGATAAATTTTCCAGTTGTAACCATCATCAGTGGTTTTCGCCAGTCCGTCGCCAGAACCAACCCATAATGTGGGACCTTCGGTGATTGTGGCGGAATAAACATCTTCTGAATACACGCGTTCATCAGCTTCAAAATCAACGATACTCGGATATTTGGCCCATGTCTTTCCGCCATCGAGAGATTTAAACAAACCTCCGAGTGCGCAGGCGTAAACAATCGAATCATCAAATGCAAAATTGTAAACCGATTCGCCTCGGAGAGATGTTTCCCATGTATATCCGCCGTCTTCGGATTTGGAAACGCCGCGAAATTCTGTGGTGTCTTCACTTTCGGAGGTGGTTTCCCATGTTGCAGCCCAGATGATATTTTTATCGTCGTATTTTTGATTCGCGATTGCCAGGATCCAGTTTCCGGAGATTGGCTTTTCCTGATTCTGATGATTGAAATTCGCCCAGGTTTTACCGCCATCAAAAGAGCGATTCAGTCCCTGCGCTGTTCCGACCCAGAGAGCATTATCAATATATTCCACAGAAAATACGCGGTGATTGGTATATTCCACCGGATCGAAATTATATTCATCGGGCTCCACCAGTTGCCAATCAATTTCATAATATTCGGAAATCCAGCGCGGGTCTTTCCAGGAGGTTGATTTCTGCAGACCACCGGCAAAGCTACCGATCCAGACAGTGGAATCGACAATCGCAATGCCCCATGTTGTATTCCAGATATTTGTATTATTCGTAGGCTGGGGGACATATTTCCACTGCTTTCCGCCATTTAAAGTATATGCAAGGCCACCCCCCGCTTGAACAACGCCTTCAACGTTGGTTGTTGTATCGTAAACTGTAGCGATCCAAATCACGTCGTCATCAATGGCCATTGCCGAAATACCGCCCCTGCCGAAACCATGAGTTCGGTTGAATGAACGCCAGGCGTTCGTTTCAATGTTTAATCGACTTAAACCATTTCCGGTGCCAGCCCAGAGAATTGTGCTATCCGGAAAATCCTGAGCATATAAATCGGTAATTCCGTTTCCGGATAATCCTTTATCCGGCGGCAGAGTATTCACCGACAGGCTGTATTTATATAAAAGTTGTGATTGAACCGGCGTAATCATAAAAAATAAACAAATCAACAAGATTAACTTTCTCATAAAGGATCCTTGAGTTTCTATTGAGCAACAGTAATTATGTGCGTTATCTGGTTACTTTTGGCTTCGGACTTATCCTCGGCTTCGAAGATAAATGTGTAATTTCCGGTTTGCGTGTCCGGCGGTAAAAAGATGCGCAAGGAATAAACCCCATCTCCCGCTGTCTCATCTCCATTTGCTTCAGTTTGGCCGTTATCTGCCATTTTAAACGGATTGCCGGATGAGGGAACATTGCCTGGTTTATAAGTATTAAAGAAAACTGAGTAGATGTCGGAAAGTCCCTGTGGATCAGTGACACTAACTTTCAGCACAGTAGCTGCTGCTTGATCTGGCAAGAGGTTCATTGTGTCAGGCGCTACGATGTTAAATATAAACGGTGGATCATTTTGATAAGTCAGCACTTTTACGTACTGTGTCAGCGGATTGCTTGCAGAGCCTGATTTATCAAAAGCCTGAACATGAAATATGAAAACGCCAATCTGATTTTTTGTAAAAGCAGGATCAAGCAGGATTGAAAAAATGCCGTCATTTGCTATTACATCGCCATTTGTCCCGTCGTCGTGCAGATTTACTTTAGTCACAGCTTTGCTGCTTGTTTGATTATAAATATTGAGAACCACAGCATCAATGTCGTTCAGTCCCTGCGGATCACTGACTTTTATGCTCACAAAGTGGGGGAGAGTATCACTGAGCGCTGCAAATTGCGGTGCAGTCAAAATATCGATGGATGGAGCCAAATTTTCTTCGCCGTCTACAACAGTCAGTTCTGCTGAAAGCGATTCACTGGTGTTGCCATCTGCATCTTTGGCGAGGAAAGTGAGAGTGAATGTCCCCTGGGTTCTTCCCAGAGAATCGGCTGTGATCGTTGAGGTGAACGTACCGTCCAACGGAATGATATCACCTGCAACGCCATCATCTTTCAATTGAATGACTGCGATCGCAGATGAGGTATTTCCTGAGTTAAAAATGCTGCAAGTTACTTGTGAGATATTTTCTCTTCCCTGAGGATCTTCAACATGGACAGAAATATAATGATCGATAGTTGAGACAGTGTATAATTTATTTGGCGCCAGGATGTCGCTAAGTTCGGGAACTGTTCCGACCGGTATTGTCGGACTTTCAGTTTCGCAGTTCGAAATATAAAACAACAGGGGCAAAATTAGAACGAGTGCCTTTTTCATTATGAGTCCCTTGATTCAAATGAAATTTGAAAAACGAATTGTAATTATTTAATGATAATTTTTTAGAAAAGTTCCTGTTACCGTTGTATCGTCTGTATCAGAGAAGTGATGGCCGGGCTGTATCTGAAACTATGATTCCTGCAAAGATCATTGACCAAAGTGTGTGATTTTGATAGAAGCAGTCATTTTGCATCTAAAAGGAAAGAAGAATAGAATGATACAGCCTCATTTTTAAGCTAAGTTCGCACGCAAGAGTACCATGCTAAACCAATAAACCACCGCGTTGATATATTTCCATTTGAACCTCTGAAAAGGGTTGTGCTTCGATTTTTTTGCCTGTGGTTAAATTTTCTATAATGCCTGTTTTTAAATCGACTTTAATCTTCTGTTTATTCTCGATCCCTGTGGTCGCTAAATTAGAAATCATTATCGGCATTCCGTTGTTAATCGCATTGCGCTCATAAATTGCGCCAAAGGATTCGGCGATGATCAGGGAAATTCCCAAACTTTTAAAGCAATCCACAGCTTGCTGTCTGGAACTGCCGGCGCCAAAATTTTTACCTGTGACCACAATATCGCCTGGTTTTGCATTTTTTGAAAAATCTTCCCAACCGTTTAGATTATCAAAAGTATATTGCCCCATTTCGTCGATATCTGTAATGGCAAGATATCTGTTATGAAAAATCATGTCTGTATCGATATTGTCCTTTCGAATAACCCAAACCCTGCCGGTAAATACAGTATCTTTTTCGTGAATCTCTTTTTCCCCCGCCGGTTTCGTTTCTTTGGAAGATTTAATTTCTACCGGAGCAAACAAGCGGGGTTCGTTTAAAATTCTATCGATTGCCGTGATAATTCCGGAGACAGCGCTGGCGGCAACAGTTGCGGGAGAGGCAAGAAACGTTTGGCCATGTCCCTGTTTTCCAGCGAAATTACGATTTCCCGTGCTTACAGTAATTTCACCTTCCCCGTTTTGGCCGATTTGTCCATTAGCACACCCGGCACAGCCAGCGTTTCCGACTAATACGCCTGCATTTTTAAAAATCTCGATAATTCCAGCGTCAAGACATTTTTTCCATACATTGTCTGTCGCTGGTACAATTTTTAACACAACCCCGGGTGCGACCAACCTTCCGTTCAGAATTCTGGCGGCTTCCACCATATCCTCATAGCGACCGTTGGTGCAGGAACCGATAAATGCGGAGTCGATTTTGGTCTCAGGGAATCTTTCAATTTCCACAACATCCTCCGGATGGCCCGGACGGGAAATCATTGGATTTAATCCATCGATGTTTACCACAATTTCTTTTTCATAATGTGCATCTTCGTCTGCATAAACCGGAGATATTGGAGTCCTTGATGCGATACTGCAAAAATCGATTACGTCTTTATTCGGTGGGAAGAAAAGAATAATTCCTCCCATTTCCGTATTCATGGAAGAAATGGTGATCCGGGCCGCCAGCCCCAGATCATCAACAATGTCTCCGTAAACTTCGGACGCGTAGCCTAATAAACCATTGGCCCCGGTAACACGCAGGATTGCCAGTGTAATGTCTTTGGCTGTAGCATACGGACCTGGTTTGCCTTTTAATATAACTTTAGCAGTGTGAGGAACCTTGAACCATATTTTCCCGGAAGCCCAGGCCGCGGCAATATCCACATCACCCATCCCCTGACCGAACGCACCAATAGCACCCATAATATTAGCATGAGAATCGGTGGAAATAAATGTTTTGCCAGGTGTGATCAGCCCTTGCTCGATAGCAACGTGAGTACCTATTCCCTCGTTAATATCATACACGTGTAGATTATTTGTGCGGGCAAACAGACGGCAAATATGCTGGTTCATGGAATATTTTTGATCCGATCCGCCGGGATTACAGTCGAACGTAAAATACGTTTTTGAAGGATCCGCAATTTGGAGCCCGTGCTCCCGAATATTTTTAACGACATTCGCACCACCAAAATCCCGTGCCGCGCGACCATCGATAGTAACATCTACAATATCGCCTGGCTTAACCTGTCTGTTTGAATGCGATTCAATTATTTTTTCAATGATGGTTTTTCCCATGATAACTCTCCCCGTTATATCGTTATTTGTTTGTTCCTAATGAAGCGATTGCTTTTTCAAGTTGTTTAAGTTTTTTTGATTTTATCCCCATTTTATTTTGAAGATCGATAGCATCCTCTCCGTTTTCTTTTTGGCGGGATAAATAAAAGTGATGCGTCCAGTTCAACATAATTTTTGCCAAATCATTCATTGCAGAATCGTTTAAAATCTCTAATTCTTTGATTTCATTCACAAGCCTTCTGGTCTCTTTCCAATCTTTATCAGCCCACAATTGTTGTAGTGCACTAAAAAAGCTAACCAGGCAGTTATTAATAAAATCTTTATTATCCGGATACCGATAAACAGCATCTGCAAATACTGTAAATGATTGGTTGTGTTTTAACTGACGATGTAGCTGATTGCCCCATTGATAATAGAGATTTATTTCAAATCTTTGATTAGAGCGGGAATCGTGATTAAAGCTTTGCGCCAGCAGCACAAATTCATACGCTTCTGCATATCGCTTTTCTTTTGTAGAAAAATACGCCTGATTGTAGCTAATGAGTCCCAGCAACTCTAAGTTGGTAATTCGGCGGCCTTTGGAATTTTCATACGCATAAAGTCGATGCAAACCGATACGGTACATCTGATTTCCGGGATAGTATCGCGCCATATAGCGCGAATAATTATCTAAATTTTGAATAATATTAAATCCAATGGAGGTTGTATTTTCTACCATAATATTTTCAGTGAAATTGGTAAAAATAGTATATACATGTGTTGGCGTTTCAAAGGCCATTGTATTAAGGCCAAACTCATCACAGGTTAAATTGTAGAGAATTGTAGCAGACACACAGTTAAATTTACGATTCATGCGAATATCGAGCAGAGTTGTTGCTTCTTCCTGATATTCTTCGAGCCAGGTGGTGTGCAAATAAAGAAATAATTTTTCAGCCGAGGCAACTTTTTCAAAATCATCGATTATCTGTTTATCACGAATATCGTCACGGATTGATTTAAACCACCAGATGTTTTCATCAAGTTCTTGAGGCGTTGTGGCTCCGGATATGATAAACGCCGCTTCAATCAGGGAAAAATGATTCAGGCGGCCATCTTCGATGTCGTTTGCCAGCGAATCCTGTAGCGAACTTCCTGAAAGTTGAAGTGGCAAAAAAAGACTCATTAGAAAAATATATCGTACTAATTTCATATTTAAAAAAAGTATATAAATTCGGGGATTATCCCTGTATTACTGTGCCGGTGGAATAATCCAGTTCAGAACCGAACATGCTGTGTGGAATCAGGTAAACAGCTAACAGAATAATTGCTGCCGCCAGAATCCATCCATGTGCAGGTTTGCCTCGACGACCAGCAATAACTGCCGCAATCCAGCCAATCATGGCAATTAATGTTTTATTATCTGTTAGATCAAAACCAAAAGGAAAACCTGTCCAGAAAGCGTCAAAAGCAAATTTTTGTACGACAGGTCCCAAAATCATTCCGCCGATGAACAGCAAACCAGTTGCCCACAGAGCGAATGGTCGCGGATTCCGAGAACGATCCAGGGCTTCGATTCCGGCGCGATTAGAAACAAGCATCGCCAGAAACATGATAATTACATGCGGTAGTAGCGCCCACACCGGCACATCGCCCTTAAATCGAATAATTACCGGATCATCATTTGTTAACGAAATCGCTTTTTCACTGTTGGATAAATAGACTTTATATAATAACTTACCCGCTGGCGGTTGGTTTGGCAAGCGCCCGACTAATTTATGATCATCGCGAACCATATCAACCCGAACCCAATCTTCTTTTATTTTATATCGTTTATATTCAAGATATCCGGAAATATTCAGATCAGGAACGTTGATTTTTACGGCATGGTCTGTTTGCCCGCCGTGACTGCGCGCTAATTTATAATCAATTTGACTATTGCTGAGTTCGACTGAGCCGCGTATCGGATAGGTTGGTCCAGTCATTCGTTGGTAAATTGCAGAGGAAATGGTGATAACAAATGCGATAATCCAAAATAATAAATTTCTCATCTATCAACTCCACCACTATATTTCGATTTCAGTTTAATGTTGTTGAATTGTTTTAACTCACTGTATGGATTTAGAGTTCCGCTCAAGTATGGTCGTTTATATTGCAAAATCAGAGCGAAGAAACTCCTGGCAGCGATCACAGTCCTTTTTTATGCAGTACATTTTATATAAATGAATTAAACCTTGTTGTTTTAATGCATTATTAATTGCTTTTGAATCGATTTTGAAGTAATTGTTAATCATTTTTTTAATGATGATATTCGAGGAAAGCCGTGGATATTGGCGATACACTTGCAACACAGTGGATTTAAGGCGACCGTTATTGGTTTCGTTGGCATAGGCATAGATTGATGGCAGGATAATGTTGATAATAATATCCCGCGCGCGGGCTTTTCCGATGAGTGTCTGTTTTGAACCAGCATCGGATTTGGTATCAAAAACATAGTGTTTCGACCAATAACCAGATGTTGTTGTGACGAACAGCGCTTCGACTTCATGAATGATCTGCCGCGGATTTTCGAGTAAGCTGTTGAAGGTGTGGATGAGTGATTCAAGCACACCTCTGGGAAGTAGCCGGGATAAAATTAAGCAGGCCCCGGCAAGGCGGCGGGTTGGAAAGTTCACTGGCCGTAACCGGAAGAACTGCCATTCTTCCCGGCCCATAGGTTCAATTCCGATTCGTTTTTTATTTTCCTGCCACACAGTTTCCATTTTTTCAACGTAATTTAAAATTTCCTCATCACGGATGGCCAGTCGCGGATCCTGACTGGGTAGCAGCCCGGCAACCCCGAAAAGAAGCGCCTGAATATTTTCTAACGAATGTTCGTTTGCTAACTGTAATTCACGCGTAATAACTTCTACGGGAATAAGTTGCGCCAGTTTACGGAACGGTTGTGAATTTTTAGAATATCCGAGGGCTTCCATCATCCCGGAATAAATAATTTGACTCCATGATTGATGAAATCTGCTTTCGCTAAAACGTTCTGCCTTTTGTCGAAAACGAGAAAGTCCCGCCTTTTCGATAATCGCCAGCTTTTTACTATCATTAATATGCCATATCTTACAGTTTATTTTTCCGGTCGGATGTGTTAATGATAATTTATATTTTTTTGTCAGGTAGCTCATCTGGTCCTCAGATAAATCAATAAAGATTTCGATTGGTACCGGTTTTTGGTTTAAACGGACGGGGCGTTTATGCTGATCCGTTTTCGTTCCGATGACCAGATGTAAAATAACAGTGTTATAAGCCGGATCATGGTGGTGGTGATGCAGATACCAGTCGTTCGCGCTGCGATGAATTTCGAGGTCTCCCTGGTGAAGATTGCCATCTATTTTAATGGTAATGTTTTTAAAATCCGGGCCACTGTCAAAATTGCGTTGACCATGAGATATGATTTCAACGTTTTCTTTCTCCTCAGAGGCCAATTCAAGAGTTGCAAAGTAACCGCTTTCCCAGAGTTGAAATATCAACTCTTCAACCATCGGACTTCGGTCTTGAATTTCCATTAATTTCCTCTTTATGGTATTGAGGTTATCCGTTTATCGCGGATTACCGCAGTTAAGGGTTGATTGTCCAGTCCCCCCAAATAATACCTTCTTTAGTGACAATGTTCTTATCTTTATTTAAATGAAGCGAAATTTGTTGCACATGTTTTATCACATCATCCGCGTTTTTCCCTTTTAAAATTCGGGGTTGAAATGATACTTCATAATTATAAACGGAAATCGGTATTAAGCGGGCATATAACAATCCATTTCTGGTTAAATATACTTTTAAGATAGCACTATCTTTCGACCTGCGAGTGTATGACCCGAAAGCAAAATTCCCCAGGCTGTAAACGATTAATCTGTTGCGATATAATTCCACGCCTTGTAAAACATGCGGATGATGACCGATTATTAAATCAGCTCCGGCATCAACAGAAAGGTGGGCAAATTCTTTCTGGTACTGTTTTGGCGTTATACGCCCCTCGCCACCCCAGTGAAAAGATACAACTGTATAATCCGCGACCTCTTCGCAGTGTTTTATCATAGTAACGAGTTCTGTTTCCTGGGGCGAATAAGTACCAGGGCTGTTTTTGGCCGCCCAGAATTCTGCGGGAAACGTTAAAGAACAGCCAATAAAGGCCACTTTAATTCCATTATGCTCCAGAATCGCCGGTTTTAGCGCCTGTTCTTTATTCATCCCTGCACCGCTATAGGGTAAGTTTAGCGAATCTAATGTATGCAATGTTGAAATGAGAGCTTCCACACCATAATCCATTGTATGGTTGTTTGCAAGATTTAATACATTAAATCCCGCGTCTACAAGTCCGGTTGCGTATTTGGGAGGGACTTTGAAGTTGAATTTTTTTTCAAATTTAACACCTTTGGTCGCGAACGGTGCTTCCAGGTTTCCAATCGCCAAATCAGCAGCTTTTAAAATGATGCTCGTGCTATCAAACGGATAATTTGCCCCGTATTTTTTTAAATAATGAATAACATGGGAGCCAAGCATGATATCACCGACGGCAGCAATTGAAATGAAAGATGGTTGGTAAAGTGGAGCAGTATCTTTTCGATAATAAGAACCGGGTTTCTTTTTCGGGTGAAATATCTGTTTAATCTGTTCCGGCGGAATGGGCACAAGTTTTTGCTGGCGCGCACAACTCTGAACGATTATCAAAATTGCGATTAATATCAGCGATTTTTTCAACATGTTTAAATTCCGGAATAATGATTCTGTATTTAAATTTCAACAAGGTTTAATTATTTTTTTTTAGATGTGCAACCAATCGATTTATTGTAAAAAAGCCCCACTTCGGGGGGAAAGTGGGGCTTGAATCTCATCTGCGAGCAGATGATTTTTAATTATCCTTTGGCTTCTTCTTCAGCAGAAACGTCTTCAACATCGACATCTTCAATTGTTTGACCTGTTTTTTCCGCATATTCTTGACGCACAGTATCGAGTTCAATTTTTTTCTGATCTAATTTTTCGTTAAGTGCTTTTATTGCATCAGTAACTTCCTTAATTTCTTCATTGGAAGCAATTTTTGTATTATTTTCCTGAACCAGCAGTTGGTAAACCTTGCTTCCGAGTTGTGTATGATTTTTATCAATTTCTCTCTTGATTGCAATAATATCAACTTTTATTTTACCAATTTTTGTATATTCGTCCGTCTTTTTTGCAACGACAGATACCCCCTTTTTGAACATTGCACTAAAATCTTCCCAGAAACCCATTTTCAATCACTCCTTTTTTCAATTTAATGGTTGATACGTTTGAATATGTTAATTTAAACATAAATTATCAAAATGTCAAGCTTAAATAAAAGTATCTCCTTAAAAAACAAAAAAAATCAGATATAAATAAACAATCGGAGCCAAAAATGTTGGCGCATCAAACCGGTCGAGGAATCCTCCATGACCCGGCAGAATGGATGAGCTATCTTTAATTCCGGCGTCTCGTTTAAATATAGATTCAACCAGATCACCAATTTGAGCAAATATACCGACAATCCCGGCAATGATCATGTAGTGAGTTAAACTAAATAGATTTGGGTAAAGCACGTAAAAAACATACGCTGTAATGAACGAAAAAATAAATCCGGCAACAGCCCCTTCAATGGTTTTATGCGGGCTCACTTTTGGTGCTAGTTTGTGTTTCCCAATCATAGACCCGATAAAATAAGCGGCAGTATCACAAATCCAAATCGTAACGATTACAAATATTAGCCACAAGCCGGGATCTTTATAAGGTATATCGGCATGTTGCGGATATTCTCGAATGAGAATTAAAAAACTAAACAACGTGACAGGAAAAATTACTCCGGTAATAGTGGTTGCAAAATTTAACGTCGCATTTGATTTGCCACGGGCAAGTTCCATTAGTAGGGAAACCACAACTCCAATGATTAAAATTTCCCCAAAATACTCAAGACCATGAAAATAAAAAGAAAGCGTGACAAATACTCCGGTAATGATTCCGATTATTTTTAATGGCGCAGTATTTTTCTTTTCGGAAATTTTGTAAAACTCGTATTGTGAAACAACATTAATGATGAGAACAACTGTTAGAAAAGGTATCTTTCCGTAGTAGATCGTGCCTAGAATAAGAGGAATACCAAAAACAGCGACGAGGACTCGCAAAGCCAGGTTTTTCAGTTTCAAAATAAATTCCTTTCTTTATTCAACCATGCTTGATATTATTTCTGTAATAGAATTAATATTTGCATTTTCACAATATTTACGGAGGTCCGAAACAATGGTGCTACTAATTGCCGGATTTATAAAATTCGCGGTTCCGACTTGTATCGCAGTAGCGCCTGCCATCATAAATTCCAGAGCATCCTGGTAATTCATGATTCCGCCAAGCCCGATAATGGGGATTTTAACCCGTTTAGAAACTTCATGCACTTTTGCCAGTGCGACCGGTTTTATTGCCGGGCCGGAAAGTCCTCCGGAAATTGAAGCAATTTTAGGCCGCCGGGTGCTGATATCGATGGCCATCCCAATGAGCGTATTAATTAAAGAAATCGAGTCCGCGCCTGCCTGTTCAACAGCGGCAGCAATATCACCGATATTTGTTACATTGGGAGTTAATTTAATGATGACGCACCGATTAGTCAATGTTTTGATTTTTTGAGTGATTTCAGCAGTGATTTTATAATTACTGCCAAACGCGATTCCGCCTTCTTTAACATTAGGACAGGAGACATTAATTTCGTAACCATCGAAATGGGCGTTAGAATTTTCAAGCCGCTTAATAATTTCCAAATATTCGTCCACTGTATTTCCAGCGACATTAACAATTACTGCCGTGCTTAATGTTTGCAAATAAGGGATTTTTTCGGCGATAAAAGCGTCCACACCAACATTGGCTAATCCGATGGAATTAAGCATTCCGGATGCAGTTTCAGCGATGCGCGGAAAAGGATTTCCGGCACGAGGTTTAAGAGTGATTGTTTTGGTGATAATCCCACCAAGATCGCTGATGTCAAAAAAAGGTGAAAATTCCTCACCATATCCAAATGTGCCGGATGCGGTAAGGACAGGATTTTTTAGAGTCAGATTTCCGATTTGTACTGATAAGTTACTCACTTAAATCTATCTCATTTGAATTAAACACAGGGCCTTCTTTGCACACATAATAATATTTTAACTCTTTTTGATTGGCTTTTACGCCGCATCCCAAACAGGCTCCTACGCCGCACCCCATTAATGTTTCCAATGAAACCTGGCAGGGCACGTCATAACGGTTTGAAACAGCGCCCAACGCTAATAACATCGGATTGGGGCCACAGGCAAAAAGCGCGGTACCAGCAGTCGTTTTCCTGTCCCGAAACGCGGATTCAAGCAGCGAAGTGACAAACCCCTTAAATCCACGTGATCCGTCTTCGGTTGTCAAAAATGTTTGAATGCCTGCGGATTCAAAATCCTCCAGACAGCAAAATTCACTTTCTGTACGCACACCGTAGAACAGCACTGGTTTTATCCCACGTTGGATAAGAGCATGACCCAAAATTAGCATTGGTGCGACGCCTAGTCCACCGGCAATCATAAACGCCTGCTTTAGTGAACTGTGACTAAATTGAAAATTGTTACCCAGAGGACCAATAAAATCAAGCATATCTCCGGATTTCTTGCGGGATAATAATGTCGTGCCTTTCCCAATAACTTTGAATAGAATGTCTGCCCAGCCTTCATCAGAATTAATTTGATGAATACTAAACGGTCTACGCCAAAGTGGATTTGTCTCTGAGGTGATTTTTATATTGATGAATTGCCCTGGTCGCGCATTTCGTGCGAGAATTGGATTTTGTAAACGCATTCGATAGATGCGGGGAGCCAGTTCCCGGGCTTCAAGAATGGGGCTGTTATGAATTAATTCTGAAGTAAAGGATCCTGTTTTTGGGCTCATTTGATTATTCGATTTGGATATTTTAACCGGGGATTATTTTTAAGTATTTCTTTTCTTAGATATTCGTAATAAGCATCTTTATCCAATTGACTGACATCGACTTTTTCTACTTCTTCTGCCTGTTCAGTAATTTCTGTTAGCTCGGCTGACACTTGTTCTTCTGTTTCAACAGTCTCCTGTTGTTTTTTGTCCTCATCTGCTTCTGACTTTGCTTTCTCAACGGCATCTAATTTCTTTTTGACGCGTTTTGCATAATCCGTGTCCGGGTATTCATCCACAATGCGTTGATAGGTCTCCATTGCTTTATTGTTATTGTGCAGGTTATTGTCATAAATCCAGCCAATTGCGAACAGCGATTTAGTCGCAAAGGATGATTCCGGATTATTTTCTGCAATCTGTGTAAATTTAGATAGTGCGAGATTATAATTTTGATTATCGAGGTATTGTTTCTCTGCGTCCTGAAAAAGTTCGAGCAGTTGCTCATCCAGCGATTTTTGCGGTTTGATCCCCAATTGTTTTCTGGCTTTTGCGGCGTATTCTGTATTGGGATAGGCAGCAAGTAATTCACGATAAATTGAATCTGCGGCGACCGTATCCTTTTTAATATTTTCAAAAATATAACCAATGGAATATATTGCCTTGGATAGGATTTTATCCGTTGTGTCCCGTTCCAGTACATCCAGGTACTCGAAAAGTGCGGAATCCGGCTGATTGAATTCGAATAAATAAATTTCGGCTAACATCAATTTATCTTTGATCAATTCTTCTTCAGGCGTTCCAAGTTTACCTGTTTTTAAAACAAATTTTTGTGATCTTTTATTTTCTTCGTTGCGGGGGTTTTGGATGTCATCACCGGGAAATAAGTCATCCCTGTTTTGGCCGTAACCAAGGCTATCTTGTAATAGACTGTCCTGCAGGATGGAATCAACAAGCGTTGAATCTAAAAAATCCTGGGGATCGTCCAACGCAACCAGAACAGAGTCGACCTCAAGGCTATCCATTACAGCAGCAACGGAATCGCCGGCTGCGATTCGTCTTTGCTGTTCCTGAATATCTTTTTTTAAAGCCAGTAAGTTTTGAATGTTTTTGCTGCTTGCTTTTGCGGCCTCTGCGACTTCAGAGCGGCTGTTTTCTTTCACAGAAAGATCATAATACTCTTTGGCTTGTTCATAGTCTGATTTATCTATCTGGTAAATATATCCCAGTTGATAATACGCTTTGGCAGAAGCGTCTTTTGCTTGAGTTGTTCGCTTGTTTTCATCCTGTGTAATTGATTCATACCATTCAATCGCGTTTGAAACGTCGTCTTTTTGATAGAGGCAGTGTGCGATTTCCAACTTACAAAGCGGCCAGTTATCTTCATTGTTGAAATCACCCAGCAGGTCGGTAAAAATATCAATAGCCTTATCGTATTGCTTAAGTTCTTTATTTGCCAGCCCAGATTTAAACTGGGCCTCAAACTCGGTTTCCGGAGTTGTACTGTATTTTTTTGCTTTTTCAAATGCAGTGGCCGCTGCTGCATAATCTTTTAATTCGAGATAACATGCCCCCACTTGATAATATGCCTGGGATCGCATCGATTTATCTTTGGCATTTTTAGCGGCAATTTCGTACTCACCAACAGCACGAATATAATCGTCCTTGTGAAAATGCAAGTTGCCGAGCAAAAATTGAGCTTCGTCTATAATTTCGCGGTCAGCTTTTTGGATCATAATACTTTGAAAATTTCGCTCTGCTGTTTCATAATCGCGCAATTCTGTATGTGTTTTACCAAGCCATAACCGTGCTTCCGGGACAAATTCGCTTTGCGGATAATTCTGGATCAACTCTTCAAATTTTCGCTTTGCCTTGCGGTATTCTGTTTGGTAATAAAAACTTTTTCCTAACAAAAACAACGCGTCATCGACATATTTGCTTTTCGGGTAAAACTCTAATAATTTAGATGCTTTTTTAATCGCCTGCTCATATTTTTGGCGGGTCGCGGAGGAAATTTGTTCATCCGTGCTTTTTTTACGCTCGTCTTCTGCTTCTTTAAAAGATTTTTTTGCATTGAAGAAGGTGTTGTAATATGCACATCCTCCCAAAAGCAAAAGAGTCGTAACGATAATTGTTATAATCGCTTTGTTCATGATTGAGCTAAAATCTTAAGTAATTGTGGTAAAATTTCTCCCGATTTTCCGATGATTGACTCATTGACATGGTTGGAAATAACTGTAGGTTCAAAATTAATTTCAACGACAAAAGCGCCTGCTTGTATCGCCTCACCAGGAAGCGATGCCGCAGGATGAACCAGCGCAGAAGTCCCTATAGTCAAAAACATTTCGCAACGTTGTGAGGCTTCAAATGCCATTCGCAATTCGCGTTCCGGTAGCATTTCGCCAAACCATACAACATCCGGTCGAACCAATCCACCGCATGAGCAGTGGGGAACTGTAACGTCCTCACATTTTAATTCATCATCAGAAAAATGTCTATTACAATCAACGCAACGGTTGCGTGTTATGTTCCCGTGCAACTCGTAAATATTTTTGTTACCAGCGCGTTGATGCAAATTATCAACATTCTGGGTTATAAGCGAAAAATCCGGGTAATGTACTTCTAATTCTGCCAACGCATGATGTCCCGCGTTGGGTTGCACATTTTGAATAATATTTTTACGGTAGCGGTACCAATCCCACACGAGTTCAGGATTTTTAATGAATGCGTTAAAATTTGCTAATTCCTCGGGCCGATATTTTTTCCACAATCCGTTTTCACCGCGGAAAGTGGGAACCCCGCTTTCGGCAGAAATTCCTGCGCCAGTCAAAACTGCGACTGATTTTGCTGATTTTAATTTACTGATGAGTTCTTTTGAAAACATATTTGTCCTTAAAAATAAACCACAGATTTCACAGAAGACGCAGATGAAATCAATCAATTTGTTGTCTGCATCATTGCTTTTTCCAAATCATAAGACACTTCGATTGGAATAAAATATTCAGAAGGATATAAATAATCCTAACCACTTTCATCAATAATGCGTATATCACCCAATTCTATTGCATCAGCATCTGGTATTTTTCTATATATTTTATAGAGTTCCAAAGATACAGGATAATTCTCATTTTTAATACACACCACAAATTTAGTTGTGAAACAATTTTTTGTATTCATCGCGCTATTCCAAGTAACGTTTACGTTTAAATTCTTTTTACCAATGCCATGAGCTTCATAACAATGTAATTCTGCAATTTTAATTTCTCCATTTGAAAGGCGGACACGTGCTAATCCTTTTAGTTTTTTCCAGTTACCTTTACCATAAGTTTTTTTAAGACGGGATATTTCTCGAATTGAATGTCCACTGGCAATGAACTCAATATATCGGATAATATATAGTTTAATATATAAAAAAATAAACAAGATGCAAATATATTTTTGGATAGCCGGATCTATGAATCAGCACCCGTAAATATCCACATTTCTTTTCGACAATAATCAGTGAAACATAACATCCTGTGAAACGTAAAACTGACAAATTAACATTAAATTCATTCAGTTAGTTAAAGAGCGACGGAGAGTATAATGAAACGTAAACAAGCAATATTGGCGGTTATTTTGATAGGTGGTATGATTTTTATGAAGTTTGGATGCGCCGGAGGAAACGCCGAAGGTAATAAAGAAATAAAAAACGAAGCAACCCTGCCGGATTCTTCTAAAATGAAAGACGATAATAAGCAAGCCAAAATGGATGAAGATTTAATACCGGTTGAAGTAACCACAGTGAACCAGGGAGAAATTGCCTCTTATTTGCTGCTAAGTTCAAACCTCGAAACTGAGAAAATGGCGGATGTTTTTTCGCGAGTACAGGGACTTGTTGAAAAATTATATGTTGAAGAAGGTGACTATGTAAAAAAAGGTCAGACATTGATGCAATTAGAAGCAGATGAATATGCACTGGCAGAAGAAAAGGCGCGAATTAATTATGAGCAGCAAAAAGGCGTGTTCGAGCGTATTAGCTCGATGTACAATAAAGAATTGTTAAGCAAAGACGAATTTGAACAATCGAAATTCGCACTTGATGGCGCACGTATTGAATGGGAACAGGCAAAACTTAATCTTAATTATACGAAAATTGCCTCGCCAATTAATGGCGTTGTTGTGGACAGGACACGTAAAATTGGTGATCGCATTCAAGCGATAGACAAATTGTTTACTGTAATCAATACCGAAGAAATGATTGTGATTGTATATGTACCAGAAAAGGAAATTCTGAACATTAAAAAAGGGCAAATGGCGTATGTTGTTTCCACCAATATTCAGAATCAAAGATTCCCGGGATGGGTGAAGCGGGTCAGTCCGGCCGTGGATCCGCAAAGCGGGACTTTTAAAGTAACTGTTGGAGTTAATAATAAACAAAACAAATTGCGCCCGGGCATGTTTGTGAGCGTTCATATCGTGACCGCAACACATGATGACGCCATCTTAATCCCCAAAACCGCGATTGTGTATGAAAATGAAGCCATGAATGTATTTGTGGTTCGTGATTCAGTAGCTCATAAAGTGCTACTAAATGTTGGATTCCAGGATTACGAAAAAGTCGAATCGCTTGATGGTATCGAACCGGGAGAAAAGGTGATCGTTGTGGGGCAGGCTGGATTAAAGGATAAAACCAGGGTAAATCCGGTTTTTGAGCGTAATTTATAGAATCACAGGGATTTCAAATTTTAATCAGGACTAAAAATGAAACATTCAGATAAATTAGCGAATGCAGCCGGCAATCAGCGAAATACGTTCTTCACATTCACTACAACTCGTCCGGTTGCTATTTTAATGGTGGTGATTGGAGTCGTTGTGTTTGGTTGGATTTCCTACAAACAATTACCTTTGAATTTAATGCCTGAAATCAGCTACCCCTCATTAACAGTTCGTACCGAATATGCAGGCACTGCTCCGGAAGAGATGGAAACGACAATATCCCGGCCGGTTGAACAGGCGCTTGGTGTTGTGGATAATTTAGTGAGTCTCAGCTCAATTTCCAAAGCTGATCAATCAGATGTTAAACTGGAGTTTACCTGGGATGCGGATATGAACAAAGCCACATCTGATGTGCGGGAAAAACTGGATCATGTGTTTTTACCGGAAGAGGTAAAACGACCGCTGATTTTACGTTACGATCCGTCGCTTGATCCCATTATGCGGCTGGGACTTTACGGGAAAGCCTCTCTTTTTTATATGCGATATCTGGCAGAAGAAGAATTGAAGCGAATTTTAGAATCAGTGGAGGGAGTAGCTGCTGTTAAGATAAAAGGAGGTCTGGAAGAAGAAATTCGCGTCGAGATGGATGAACAGAAGCTGACGCTTATCGGAATCGATATTCAGCAGGTGAAAACACGGCTGGCGCAGGAAAATGTCAATTTAGCCGGTGGTAATCTAAAGGAAGGGCAAACAGAATATCTGGTTCGTACGCTCAATGAGTTCAAAAATATCGAAGAGATTGCAGAAGTTGTGATTGGTACCTGGAATGGCCGGGAAATTAAAATTCGCGATGTGGGTGTCGTGAAACGCACGAACAAGGATCGCGAAATTATCACCCGAATCAACGGCCAGGAAAGTGTAGAAATTGAAGTTTACAAAGAAGCGGACGCCAATATTGTGGCTGTAGCAAAACGGGTTGCGGACAAAGTTTTTGGAACGGCCGCGCAGCAGGCTTTTGTACAACAATTGGAACAGAGTAATAAGGAGCAGGCTGAAAAGACGGACGAAGAAGCAAAAGATTCTGAGAAAAAAAAGAGCCCGGATGAGACTCCACCAGGTGATGATTTGCGCACCAGAATGATGACAAATTATATTGCATATAATCTTCCGGAAGGAATTCAAATTGATAAATTATCCGATCAATCAATTTTTATCGAAAATTCTGTCAATGAAGTAAAAAAAACAGCTATTATCGGTGGTATTTTGGCGATAATTATATTATTCATCTTTTTGCGAAATTTTACAGCCACCATGATTGTGGGTGTTTCCATCCCGATCTCCATTATCGCCACGTTCGCGCCGATGAAAATGTTCGATGTATCGTTGAATATCATGTCTCTGGGCGGATTGGCATTGGGGATCGGAATGTTGGTTGATAATTCGATTGTAGTTTTGGAAAGCATTGCACGTTGTCGTGAAGAAGGGGATAATTTGATACAGGCAACTATTCGCGGCGTCGGCGAAGTCGGTGGTGCAGTGTTCGCCGCGACATTGACAACGGTTGCCGTGTTTTTCCCCATTGTGTTTGTCCAGGGGGTCGCCGGACAAATTTTCGGGAATCTTGCCTTGACCGTCGTTTTTTCATTGCTGGCATCGTTGGCAGTCGCTCTGTTTTTAATTCCGATGTTATCATCCAGACAATCTGAAAAATTCGTTTCAGGCATTCAAATTACGGAGCTATTCAAAAAGAATATCTTTTTCTTTTCGACGGAAGCACAGATTAATTCTCTCCTAAGCGGAAATGATGACCGAACGACCGGTCAAAAGTTAGTAACTGCGCTTTATATTTTTCTGAAAACCATTGGATTGATTCTCGTTAAATTTGCAATGAGTCTGGGCGCATTGATTGTATTTCTGATAAAGCATCTTTTTCTGTTGCTGGTATTTATTGTCATGCCGATTTTTGCACTACTGCGCGTGACCGGATTAATAAAATTACGAATCAGCGAAAAAATGAAGGCAATCGCCGCGAATCCGATTTTCTGGAAACTGAGCTATATCCCGGAGATTTGGGGCACGTTTCTTGTCGCCAATGCAGTGCCTGGGTTTTACGGAGACCTTGCCAATATTCGGAATAAATTTGTTAATATAAGCTGGTGGAAGATAATTCTAAATATCGTGTTGTTGCCTGTATATTTCGTGTTTTACATTTTGAAATTCATCACGCTTTATTTTATTGAAATTGTATTTCGATTCTTTCACGTTTTTATTACAAGTTCCGGAATATTTGTAAAAGGATTTATGCTGCTTGTAAGACTAATTTTTACAGTTCCGATGAAGTTAGTTGTTTCTGGTTTTAACGCCGGCTACAACATATTGGAAAAGTTCTATCCAAAAATATTGATCTATAGTTTAAATAATCGCTGGTCGGTGATTGGCGTAATGGCGGTATTCTTTTTATTTAGCCTGTTCATTATTGTGCCGAATCTTGGTAGTGAGCTGATACCAGAAGTGCACCAGGGAGAATTTAATCTGGATGTGACGATGCCTGTCGGAACGCCCGTGGAAAAAACAGACGCCAGGTTGGTCGAAATTCAGGATTTTTTACAGAATCAGAAAGGAGTCGACAAAGTTGGCGCTGTTATCGGTACGGACAAGACCACGAGCACCGAAAGTGAACAAGGCGAGCATACTGCAAAAATAACAGTGACTCTCGAACGTACAAGTAATGTTGTTGTTCAGGAGGAACGGCTGATTGACATAATTCGTAAAGAAATGAAAAAACGTTCTGGTATTCAGTCGAAAATTTCGCGACCCGTGCTATTTAGTTTTAAAACTCCGGTTGAAGTAGAAATACATGGTTATAATTTAATCAAATTACAATCCATCGCCCGCCAGCTCGAGGAAGATATGCAGCAAATTACCGGTTTATTTGATGTGAAATCGAATGTTCAACGGGGAAATCCTGAAGTACAAATCATTTATGATCGCCCGCTACTTTCGCATTTTGGGCTCAATATTCGCGATGTCGCGGCAATTGTCAGAAATAAAGTTCGCGGAGACGTGGCCACTGAGTTTAAGGATGAAGACCGTAAGATCGATATCCTGGTCAGGTTGAAAGAAGAAGATAAAGAAAGTATTAACGATTTGCGTCGCTTAATTATTAATCCGGGGGGAGAAAGACCCATTCCGCTGGAGGCTATTGCTGATATTCGAGTGACAGAAGGTCCGGCGGAAATTCGTCGTGTGGATCAGCAAAGAACTGCATTGATTAGCGCTAATATCAGCGGTCGTGATTTGGGATCGGTAGGCGAGGATATTTACCAACTCCTGCGAAATACCGAGATGCCGACAGACTTTACATTTACCCTGGCTGGCCAAAATAAAGAAATGCAGACTTCGTTGAATAGTCTGAAAATGGCGTTGGCGCTGGCAATCTTTTTGGTATACATTGTAATGGCGTCGCAATTTGAATCACTGGTTCATCCGTTTGTGATTATTTTTACAATTCCTTTGGCGTTAATCGGTGTGTTTATTTTTCTTTATATTTTACAAATTCCCTTAAGTATAGTTGTTTTCCTCGGTATCATTATGCTATCCGGCATTGTTGTTAATAATGCCATTGTGCTTGTGGACTATATTAACCAGTTGCAGGCTCGCGGTATGCAAAAGTTCGATGCCATCGTGGAGGCCGGGAAAGTGCGTTTACGCCCGATTTTGATGACGACCTTAACCACTGTTTTAGGCTTGTTGCCCATGGCGATCGGTATGGGAGACGGCGCTGAAATACGAAAACCAATGGCAATTACCGTGATTATTGGTCTGCTGACTGCGACAATTTTAACGTTGGTGGTTATTCCGACTGTTTATAGTGTTGTGGATCGAAAAGAATAGTTGATTTAAAAAGTAAATTATGATCCTGGCTATCGAAAAAAAAGTTGATAATATTACGACGCAAAGCATCGCAACGAGTTGTAGGCAGAAAAAATGAGGGAGTAGAACCGGGCAGGAAAACTCCCGTTAGTTATACGAAAAGATTTTATTACATTTTGAGGTAAATAATGGTTCGTGTGAAAGAAAGTTTACTCCCCAAACTATCGTTAAACCGTCCGGTTACTGTGATTATGAGTCTGCTGGCGTTGTTGGTGGTTGGCTATATTGCATTTACACAAATTTCAGTGGAACTATTTCCCGCCGGTTTTTCGTCACCTTTTTTAGGTGTTTGGACGCCGTACCAAAACTCAAATCCACAGGAAGTTGAGGAGCAGATTGCAAAGCCAATTGAAGAACAGGTGCGCACCATCAGTGGTGTGCGGCGAGTGGAAACATCAAGTTCAGCAAATGGTTGCTGGACGTTTGTCGAATTTGCACAACGTACGGATATGGATCTGGCGTATGCACAATTGCGGGATCGTATGGACCGTGTAAAATCTGAATTACCAGAGGATGTGGAACGCATGTATCTTCGTAAATGGTCTGATGATGACGATCCGGTTCTTTGGATTACGCTGATTGAAGAACATCCGCATCCGGATAAATATTTGTTGATGGAGCAACATGTTAAAAAACCGCTGGAACGCCTTGACGGTGTTGCACAGGTTGAAATTTGGGGTGCAGACGAAAAAGAAATAATGATCCAGATCAACCAGGATTTAGTAAAAACATATAAGATAAATTTATATGAAGTGATTCAGCAACTGCGCGGCGATAATTTTTCCATTTCCAGCGGTTTTGTAGAGGAAGGGCAACGAAAAATATTCGTTCGATCCGTGGGTAAATTTACATCATTGGAAAACATTCGAAATTTACCTGTGCGCGGACCGAACTTGCGGCTTAAAGACGTGGCAGATGTCAAATACGACGTCCCGGAACGGCGCTGGCGGAATTTAACCGATGGTAAGAATTCTATTAGCCTGGGAATTTTTAAGGAATCTGTGGCAAACACAGTGGAACTATCTGAAAATGTTGCTAATTTTTTTGAAAATGATTTTAAAAAAGATCCCCAGTTAAGTGGGTTCAAGGCTGAGATTTTGTTCAACCAAGGCGAATTGATACTGGAATCAATTCAGAATTTAAAACGAACCGCTGTCTGGGGCGGACTTTTTGCCTTTTTCGTTTTGTTCTTTTTCCTTCGGCGTTTCCGGATGACTGTCATTGTCTCCTTGGCGTTGCCTCTCTCCATTTTAATTTCGCTGACTGTGATGTACTTTATTGGTTGGACATTAAATATTATCACCATGATGGGATTGATGATTTCGATTGGTATGGTAGTCGATAACTCGATCGTGGTTTTGGAAAACATATATCGCAAGCGTGCAGAGGGAAATAGCGACCGACAGGCTGCATTATGGGGCGCCAGTCAGGTTTCACTGGCAATCACTATGGCAACGTTCACGACTGTTGTCGTTTTCCTGCCGCTGATTTTGATTAATGACGAAGTTGGTTTTCAGTTTTATATGTTGCGGATCGGGTTTCCGGTGATTATTTCTCTTATCGCTTCACTATTTGTCGCGATGATTTTTATACCGCTCGCTGCTACAAAAATTGTCAGTAAAAGAAAAGTCCAGGAACCAAAATCAATTAAAAAGTTTAATACTTTTTATCAGAAGATTCTGAGTTGGGCTATTACACATCGCATTGAACTTTTTGTGATATTGACGCTTGTGACAATGTCTATGTTTTATGCAGCTAAAAATACGAAAAGCAAACCAGGCATGGATGGAAATATTAATGATGTGCGATTAATATTTGAACTGCCGGAAAATTACCAGATTGATGACTCCGAAAGATTATTTAGCGTTGTTGAAGACACTGTTCGGGCAAAAAGCGAGATTTATGGTGTGCGAACGATTTTATCACGTTTCAGTCATAACCGGGGACACATCCGCATCTTTTTGCAACCACCGCGAAAAAAAGATTGGTATGAAGTACTTTACGAAAATGTTATGAAACAATTTGGGCGGCTCCCGGATGGAGTTATGGCGCGGGAGGAAGTCATTGAAGATATAAAGAAACGACTGCCTGTTTTCCCTGGAGTAACTGTGCGTACAAGCTGGCGCCAGGAAGGTAGCGGCGATGGTGCATCCATGGCAATTGTCCTTTATGGAGATGATACGAATACACTGGTCCAACTATCAAAAGAAGTTGAGCGGCGGTTACGATCCATCAATGAAATTATCAGTATTGAAACGGATAGAGAAAAGGGAGGAGATGAAATTCGGTTGTATATAAAACGGGAGCAGGCAAAAAAATATGGAATTTCTCCGACAATGATTTCCGGTACTGTTCAGTACGCACTGCGCGGTTTCCCGTTACCTAAATATCACACAGAAGACAAAGAAATTAACGTGCGAATTCAATTGCGGGAGGAAGACCGTAAAAATCTTGCACAATTAAAAAACCTGACTTTTTTTACAAATTCCGGCAGGGAAATACCACTGGATGCTGTTGCAACCTTTTCTGTGCAAAAAGGATTCGGCGAAATTCAACGATCTGATGGAAAAACATTCCTGAGTGTAAAAGCCAATACCACCAAGGACAACATGAAAATCCTGTACCAAAAAGTCGATCAGGTGATGAAAGGTTTTTCAATGCCTTATGGATATTCATGGAGCAAAGGGCGGCGGTTTGACCGGATGCAGGAGAGTAATGAAAGTCAAAAATTTGCGCTGATTCTCTCGGCAACATTTGTCTTTTTGTTAATGGGAATTTTATTCGAGTCATTCGTTTTGCCGCTTTCCGTAATTCTTGCAATCCCGCTTTCCTTTATCGGTGCATATTGGATTATGTTTATAACCGGCACACCTGTTGACCTCATGAGTCAGATCGGATTTGTGATCCTGGTGGGAATTGTCGTTAATAACGCGATCGTTCTCATCGATCTCATTAACCGATTGCGGAATGAAGGCCGGGATCGGTTCGATGCAATTATCGAGGCCGGAAAACAGCGCTTTCGGCCAATTTTAATGACCGCGTTTACTACAATCGGAGGTCTGTTACCAATGGCTGTGGGTAATGCGCAAATGATTGGCGTGCCTTACGCGCCAATGGGGCGGACGATTATCGGCGGGCTGCTGACTTCCACGTTCTTATCACTTGTGGCCGTCCCATGGGCTTATACTTTGTTTGATGATATGCGAACTTATTTTAAGAAAATTACTGCCTTTTATATTTTTAAAATTGATAAAAAGACTCAAAAGCTACCAGAATCGGGAATAATCCACACGCAATCTGCGGATCATTAACAAACCGGAAAAGTGAATTCAGGTTCTGAGAAAATCTGAATTCACTTTATTTGATGAAATCTAAATCGTTCTTGAAGCAAGTCCCGAGTTTTCTTTTGCATAAAAATATTTTCTTGATAATAGACAACCATTTCCAACGTTCTTCTGTCTTATTATAGGGATAAAACAGGAATATGGCGTCAGATGTTCCTTCTGAATGCTGCAATCAATTAAATGCTTCAAAATCCTTCAATAGCAACTTTGATAACACACGAGGCGTCAAGTCGATATGAATCAACATAATTGTCATAATGGCGTGTTAACGTCAATAGCGCGGTATACGGAAAATTTAATTTCAATTCCGAAAACGAATTCATTATTTGATTTTATCATCGATAATGTCATGGCAATTATCGGTTGCAATCAGGCATCATTTATGTTATTTGACGCGAATTCGCTTGAATTACAATTGATTAAAACCCGTGGTTTTAAAAACGATCATTATCAAAGCCCGCGGATTGAATTAACCGATGATGTGGCGCTCAGTTTATTTAAAGGAGGAGAAGTCCTTGCCCCGGCAAGAGGCGGGCGCAATGAATTTTTAATTATCTTTGATGAGGGAGAACGAAAATATTTTGATTGTGAAATACGAATCCCTTTTTTTATCAGGGAAAATCTTGTGGGTGTAATGAATATTGGAAAAAAATCATCAGGCACCGATTTTACGACCGACGAGATCAATCTGTTGCGCGTACTGATTACCAACGCGACAATGGCGATTGAAAATTTCTGTTTACACTTAAAAAGCAATGGAAAAAGTAGGACTGCAATTATAAATAACAAGTCGGGCGATAAGATAGCAGCAAATTTTCAGATAAAGCGGAAAAGTGACATGCAGGGGATGATTGGGGAAGCCCCGGAAATGAAAAAAATGAAACGGTTGATTGAAAAAGTGGCTCCAACTGACGTCACAATCTTTATTAGCGGAGAGAGCGGGACTGGTAAAGAATTGGTGGCAAAAGCGATTCACCAGTATAGCGGAAGGAGTGTTAAACCGCTGGTTACGCTAAATTGCGCCGCTTTGCCGGAAAATTTGGTTGAGAGTGAATTATTTGGTCATGAAAAAGGAGCATTCACCGGTGCGCATATTCAGAAAAAAGGAAAATTTGAAATCGCAAACGGGTCGACTCTGTTTTTAGATGAAATAGGAGATATGAGTCTTGCAACCCAATCCAAGTTTTTAAGGGTTTTGCAGGATAAAACGTTTCAACGCATTGGTGGGCATGAAAATATCAAAGTTGATGTTCGGATTATTGTGGCCACACACAAAGATCTGAAGCAATTAATCAGGGAGAGAAAATTTCGTGAAGACTTGTTTTATCGTATCAATGTCATTCAAATCATATTGCCTCCGTTGAGAAAACGGAAAGAGGATATCCCGCTGCTTATTAATTATTTTTTGACAAAATATAATGCATTTTACGGTACCAAAATAAAAGGTATTCGAGAAGAAGACCTGTTCAAATTGATGTTGTATGATTTCCCCGGAAATATCAGGGAATTGCAAAATATGATCGAAAGAGCTGTTATTTTTGGGCAGGAGGACGAATTATCACTGGACTCCCTTCCATTAACGCCTGCTCAAAATGTTGAGTTATATTCTCAATGTCCGGTAGATGTATCACTTCAGAAAGTGGAAAAGGAGTATATCCGAAAAGTGATGGAACAGGTAGACTTTAATAAATCAAAAGCCGCCCGGATTTTGGGAATTGCCCGGAAAACACTTCGCGAAAAGCTTCAAAAATATGATATTTAGCTGGTACGAAACGTACCACCCCCGGGGGGAATGTACCAATTTTCAGAACTAACATATCATTCCGGAATTATCTAACGGAAAGCAATTTTTAGCTAATCTTTAATTAACTATAAAATAGTACTTTATGGGCGGTAGAAAGATTGATAAATTACGGGTATTACGTGTTGTATGGCATGGTCGTTGCGTTTGTATAATATTGTTACGTTATTGAATACATTAAAAAATGGAGAGATGATATGAAAAAGTTAGGCATTATGACCGTGCGTGCGCTAACGATGGTATTTGCCCTGAATATTATTGTGAGTGCAGCAGATTTAAGCAAAGAGAACAAAAATCTGATTCAGAAATTGAGTAGTGAAAAATATGAAACCCGGCTGGAGGCTGCTCAAAAATTGGGTGATAACAAGTGCCGCGAGGGAATTGACCCGTTGATCAAGATGCTTAAAAATGAAAAAAAATACAATGCGAGAATTGTTGCGGCGCATGCGTTGTACAATATCGGTGATAAGAAAGTATTGCCAGTTCTGAAAGAACATTTAAAAACCGAAGAAAATAAGACGGTAAAGACGGTGTTAGAGTGGATCATCAAAAAAATGGAATTATAAAAAGCTGATTTGTTCATAAATTCTCCTAAAAATAAACGCACAATCATTGCATTGTGCGTTTATTATTTAAACAATTCCTGGCGAAACGCTTCTTTTAATTCTTCTTGCATTGGGAATAGCAGGATATCCCTGGCCTGATTTTGGGTAATACGTTTTTCGAGGATCGTGTTAATTTCTTTAGCAGTATGACGGTACATTCGACAAAAGATCGTTGAACGCTTTAGATAGTGCGGACCTCGTAATTTCATGGAAATAGCCAGATTCAAATTTCCGATATCATTATCCCGGCAGATTAAAATAACCATTTGTTTCTGGAGTGAGGATGCAATGTGGTTTAATTTTTCCCAACAGGACGGATTGTGAACATCCATATACAATGGGGGATGAAGTTTACAATTGCTGTGAAAAGAATCACTGGCCCATTTAAAATTAAGTTTGTCCAATTCAAAATTTGGCTTTATGGCGACAATGACAATTTCATCTTTTGCGGATCGGTTGGGATCAGACGCGAGAAACGAAAAAAGCATTTGTCCGAATCTGCCAAAACCGAGAATAGCAAAAATAGTTCCGTTCAGATTTAGATTTCCCTTTTTTATGATCCAGTTCTTATAGAACCGCCGGGTAACGCTCTGATAGCCATTAAAGAGTTTAACAGAGGCGAATTTATTTTCCTTGAAAATGGTATCACAAAAATTTTGATGTAATTCAAGATTTCCAAGATGGCAATAAACGGATTGGTTTTGCTGTTTGCTTCTCATTTCCTGAATTGCCACAGTGGCGTCTATATTTGCAAGATCGAGGTTTGTTGAAATATAGACACGATTTGCCCGATGTACTTTCGCTTTTTGCAATATCGGTGGTTTTGTAAAATCGCTTTTGAGCCACCAGGTATCCGGGTCTTTTTCCAGTAATTCGCTATATGGATTATTTGTGTTTTTTTCGATGATAACCACCTTATGGCCTTTGGGAAAATATTCTTTAATCAGGCTATAAATTAATTCGCCGTTGCGCCCCAGTCCGCAAATTATTGTATGCCCCCGTAAAACGGGCGATATCTGGCTCAAAATATGTTCCTGAATAAAATGATACACAAATCCCAATGTCAGTAATGGAGCAAGCAGGTAACACACCCATAGAAGAATCAGAATAAAAGCAGAGCCGCCATGAGGCAAACCAATATCGAGCCCGCCTATAATAAACAAGCTGATCGAAAAATATAATGCTTCCAGAAAGCGCCAGGGAGCGTCTGTTCCGATCATTGTTGTTTGTAAAAAAGCAACACATGAAGTAATGATAATGATAAAAAAGAAAATATATTTCCAATGTCGGATAAAAGTGATAAACATAACAATAGATACTGTTTAAAGTTTAAAGGAAAAAGTAACACCATTGGTTATTTCAAGATCATATTTTTTTATTGATAGCGGCGGTTCATTGTCATAACGAAATTCAAGACTCGCTTGAAAATGAAACGCTTTGGTAATGGAAAATAGCACCGTGCTTTCCGCAAGAATCCGATAGTCTGTTGGATTTTCGACATCAAACTGAATATAATTGATATGAATGAATTGCACACGGTCGTCAATTTTCCAGCTCGCAGAAATGTAGTTTGTCGAGCGGAAGAGATTTGTTTCGATTATCGTCGTTAAATCCACTTTCTCATTTTCCCACATGAATCCCATCCCTAAATGTAGCTTAAAATGAGATTGTTTCTCCTTTAAAAACAAAAACGATTTGCGCAATCCCATCCCGGCCAAATTTCTGTCCTTTAACAGGATAAAGTCGTTAAATTCCTTCTGTGTAAATAATTCATAGCGAATCGTTTTTACCAGATTGCGAATATAGCGGAAGTGAGCAAATCCTTTGTTGATGAACAGCTCGTCTGCCTGCAAGCCGCGTTGATATTCCGCAACTCCGAAAGTGTAGAAATTTTTTGCAGTATAATCCAGCCTGAATTTGCTTTTAAGTTTCAGGTATTCCGAATTTCCAGAGTTCAATCCCAATCGGAATTGAATATTGTTGTGAAATCCTTTTTCAAGATCAGATTTCCGTAATGTCTCTGTATTTACCTGACCCAGGATTATTGTGACACTCATCAATGAAATGATGAGTGTCATAGTCAAAGAACGTGTTGTTTTCATGGCATTTTCCGGTCTTATAAAATAATACAGTGAATAAATATATTCAAATATATGTGAAAAATCAAGTGTCTTTCATAAATAAATATTACATGATTATGGTTTCAAATAAAATCTTTCCGCGACTTTTCAGACGTTTTTCTTCTTTAATCCTGTAAAACCATTCGGCGGCAACAGGGTCATAAATAATGTGATCATTGCGTTCCGTTTCTTCGGCGCGGGCTTTTAATGTCATTAATAGCGTTCGCGGCAAGCAGCTCAGAGTTGTATTTATAAATTCAATAGTTTTTTGTTGCATTCATGTATTCATCAATCAATTAGATTTGCAGATTATCTGTTATGATTTCGGAAATCCGGACGTTCGGTGTAGCGCCAATATCATAAACCTCATTACCTTATTGAGCATGAATAAGGTAATGAGGTTTATTTCGTTGGGATTCCATTACTATTAAGACAAAAATAAGGTTTTTTCTTATTCTTCCGGCTCAGTAGCAAGTTCCTCATGCAGATTTTCAACGGTCTGTTTCAAATTTTGCAATCCTCTTTCAAAGTCCGGGCCGATTAAAGCATCCATTCGTAAGCCAACATATCGCTCAATCGGGTAACTCAAATTGCCGCTAAATCCCCAGGTGACTTTTGTTGTCCCCTCGGTCTCATTGAATGTCCAGTGCACCGTCGATTTCGATGGTCTGGGAGAGATGAACTCCAGTTTTGTTTTAATCATTTCGTATGGTTTCGTCTCGACTATTGTAATGCTTCCGGTTCCGATTTTTTCGCCTTCCCAACTCCATTTGGAGCCTACAGCGCTTTCAGGCCCGGAAACATTGGATTTTCCGTCAGGATCGTTTTCAAACCAGGGGTCCCATTTCGCTCGCTTATTAAAATCAAGAACATAATCATAAACAGTTTCAACAGGTTTATTAATGACAATCGTCCGGTCAATATTGTAGCCAGTTGGAAGAAATAAACCCACGACTAAAAAGAACGCGACGATTATCAACATAATATAAAGAATCCATTTAAATAATTTCATAATTTGTCCTTTCTTTGGTTATGTGAATATTTTGAAATCTTTTACGCTGATGACAGGCGTTGGTTTCTGAATTGGAGAAATTATCATGTTAACTTAAAGTTTGTTCTGCGATAAAAGAATTGTTGAAACATCAGTTATCCCGGGATAATTGCACCTGGCCCGGGTTAAAATCTTCGATTTTTTCTCGTAGTAATGCATATTCTCCGGGATTTTCCGGATATTCGATCCAGCAAAAAGAAACACCTCCATGGGCAACATGCAACGGATCAAGGTTCATGTTGTAAATTTTCGAAATGGCGAACGGGATGGTCTGTTTTGGCGTTACCAGTTCAACGGGCATTTTTTCACGAATCTGATTTTTGGGCTCCACCTTTAATAATTTATTTTGCTCATCATAATCCAGGGCGATGCCGGAAAAACGGTAACATGAGTATTCGCCGGCGTCGCTGTCAAATTTTTGCGCCGAGCGTCCGGGATTTCCATTGAGAAAACCAGCGATAAAACCTTTATTCGCCGTGGCGAAAATATCCCGCAAATGTTCCCGATTGAACGGTTTCCCGGCAAGCATATCATCAATTGCCCGGCGGTAGGCGCGCGTAATCGACGCCACGTAATAAACGGATTTTGTTCGTCCTTCTACTTTAAAACTATTCACCCCGGCTTGATACAGGGCGTCCAGATATTCGATGGCGCACAGATCGCGGGAGTTCATGATGTATGTCCCGTTTTCATCTTCATCGATTGGCAGCAGTTCGCCGGGACGTTGTAATTCTTCCAGATAATATTCATCGGATAATTCCACGTAAGGATCACCGTGTTGGGTTTCCGTTCTGGTTCGCTGTCGGTTCATATCATTTAAATATTCCGGTTGCATAATATCTCTGGCATAAATTTGATATTTCCAGCGACAGGAATTGGGGCAGGTTCCCTGATTGGGATCGCGGCTGGCAAGATAATTAGATAGCAGGCAGCGCCCCGAGTACGCAATGCAAATTGATCCGTGGACAAAAGCTTCCAGTTCAATGTCCGGGCACTGATCGCGAATTTGTTTGATTTCTTCAATAGATAGTTCACGGGAGAGAATAATACGCTTCACACCTACTTTTTCCCAGAATTTCACAGTCATGTAGTTCACAGTATTTGCCTGCACCGAAAGATGGATCACCTGTTCCGGATGTTTATCCCGCATTGACAGTATCATCCCGGGATCAGACATGATCCAGGCATCGGGATGGCAATCCTGTAGAAATTCATCGATGTAATCGAGGAACGGCTGTACTTTACGGTTGTGCGGATAAATATTCGCTGTAATATAAGCTTTCTTTCCTAACTTCCGGGAATATTTTACTGCCTTGAAAACGTTTTCCCTGGAGAATGCATTCTGTCTGGCTCTCAGCGAAAATCTCGGAATACCCAGATAAACGGCATCAGCTCCATACGCGAATGCGTATTTCATTTTATCAAAATTTCCAGCGGGCAGCAGTAATTCGACTGATTTCATGAACGCTCCGTTGTGCTATAATTGATCGCTTCCAAAATTTTTCCCAAAAACTTATATTGATTCCAGGCATCTGAATTGTCAGTTTGTCCCAAACGAACCACCACTAACTTTGCCGACGGAATGATGGACACACGCTGACCGTAGTGTCCGGAAAGATAAAATAAATCTGAAGGTATCGGCACGTAATTTTCCTTCTTTAGTTGTTTCGTCGCTGGCAACCAGAAATGCGCGCCATATCTCTGATCCCGTGAAATATCAGTTCGGCTCCGTGAATAGTCAACCCAACCGTCCGGAAGAATGCGAGTTCCGTTCCAGATTCCGTCCTGTAAATAAAGCAGGCCAAATCGCGCCCAGTCCCGAGCTGTGGCGTACAGAAACGAAGACCCAACAAACGTGCCCGCTCCGTCGGTCTCAAACATGGCGCTGGTCATTCCCAATTTATTGAATAGCTCTTGGTAGGGAAACCTGAGATAGTCCGCAAAATTACCACCAATTATCTCGCGTAATGATCTCGATATGATATTGGTGGTTCCACTGGAATAATACCATTTTGTCCCTGGTTCGTGTATCAGTTGGTGGGACGCAGAAAATGCTGCGGCGTCTTTTTCTCCGAATAACATGACTGTGACATCAGAGAGTGGATTTTTATAACTTTCTTCAAATTGTAAACCAGATGTCATTCGCAGCATCTGGTGAAAAGTAATGTCACGCCTGGGATCATCGGGATGTTGCCATTCCGGCGCAGGAACCGGCAGGTTAATTTTCAGCCGGCCCTGTCGGATCAGAATGCCAATCAGGGCGCTGGTTACGCTTTTGGACATTGACCACCCCAACAACGGGGTAGCGGCAGTAATCGGAGCCGCATAACGTTCGGCGATAATTCGGCCGTTATAAACGACTACAACCGCCCGGGTTCGCAGCATTTTGGTTGAATCTGGTTCAATAAATGCTTCAGATACAGCCTGATTCAATTTAACCTGGTCGATTGCCATCGGGAGATTGTTCAACTCTACAGAGGAACCCGCGGGCCACAAATCGTTTGAATTAACAACGGAGCGTTTTGACCCTACTATGATGGATGTATCAAGATCACTCTTTTCAAAATCCAGGATCGCTCCATAAGCATCTGTAAACGTCGCTTTTCTTTTGATTAATCCGAATAAAATATGGCTCGAGACGGTCCGTTTTTCATAATCAATGTCTGTTTGAAAATATTTGAGGAGCGGGTGACTGAATTCTTCATTCAATACCGATTCTGCGGGGCGGTTCGATATGAACACAGCGGAGCACAGTATTTTAGCTTTATATCCGGCGCCGACACGGGTAATTTTTGCATAATAAATACCATAATGAACGATTACCGCAACAAAGATTATCAACAAGATTAAACCAATTATTTTCTTTATTGAAAATTTCATTAACTATTCTCTCCCTTGTTATCATCATAAATGACCTTATAAATATCGTTTCTTCTGTCCTGCCAATTTAGTACTGATCCGGATTTTCGGTAACGCTCAAGAACAGCAAGGTCAACGTCATGAACCACAACAGTTTCGATATTCGGATTGCACTCGGCAGCAATACCGTCCCTGGCAAATTCCATGTCAGATGGCGTGTAAATACCGCTCTGTGCATATTGCGTGTCCATGTTATCAACAAATGGCAGATTGCCAGTGGTTCCGGCAATTGCCACATAGACCTGATTTTCAATACAACGCGCCTGAGTACAATATCGCACCCGCATGTATCCGTGACGCTCATTCGTGCTGAACGGCACAAAAATGATGCGCGCACCTTTTTCCACTGCAATACGGCTGAGTTCCGGAAACTCGATATCATAGCAGATTAAAATGGCAATTCTTCCCCGGTCTGTTTTGAAGACATTGATTTTATTGCCCGGCTGAATTCCCCACCAGAATCGCTCATTCGGCGTGATATGAATTTTATACTGCTTGTCAATTGCGCCGTTTCGATGGAATAAATAGGAAACATTATAAAGTTTCTCATTTTCAAGTGTAAAATGCGAACCACCAATGATATTAATATAATATTTCACAGATAGCGCGGAAAACAACTCCAGATACTGAGGTGTGAATTTAGCCAATTTATGAACAGACTCTGCCGGTGAGTTGCTTTCGATAAAAGATAGTAATTGAGTTGTAAAAATTTCCGGGAACAGTAAAAAATCGGATTTATAATCAGATGCCACATCAATAAAATATTCGCATTGTGTCCTGAAATCATCGAAGTTTTGAATTGGCCTCATACGATACTGCGCAACAGCGATGCGAACCGGAATGGCTGTCATTGTGCGTTTTACATAAGACGGCTTAAAATCGAGATTCGCCCATTCCAGTAACGTTGCCCACCCGGATGATTCGTCATCTTCCCATAAATAATCCTGAAGCAGACGCTTTAAAACGAACCCACCGGATAACTGCGGCGTTAAAACCGGGTCGAATTCTGCTTTGTCAATTATTCGTTCCACATATTCTCGTGCGCTGATATCGTTATTATATTTTTGATAGCCCGGAATACGGCCACCAATCACAATGCGTTTCAAATTAAGGTCACGGCAAAGCTGTTTTCGCGCTTCATAAAGTCGCCGGGATAATTTCATTCCGCGGAAATCCGGATCCACCATAATTTCGATTCCATACAGAGTATCCCCATCCGGATTGTGAGTGGTAATATACCCCTTTCCGGCAATATCGTCCCAATTGTGATTATCCGAATATTCATCCAAATCGACAATGAGACTGCTGGCAGATGCGATTAGTTTACCCCCGCATTCGATCACAAACTGCCCTTCCGGGAAAATTTCTAATTGACTTTGCAGGTGTTTCTTCTCCATGGGTTCAATTTTCGGAAAGCAGCGGCCGTGCAATTCTGTATAATCATCAAAGTCTTCAATGTTGAGATTCCTTAATAACAGTTTTGTCTCATAATCGCTTAAATTAATTTTTCGCATAGAGATCATCTCCGCGTGAAAAGGCTATAAATACTAATCGTACATTCTGGCGTCTTCCGGATTTAATTTTATTGTTTATAAGGAATATTGTTTTCATTCTGCACCGGATATTGACCTGATTTTATAAACGTTCCGTCCCGATATTCCCTGAAAGCGGTTGCTAACTCGTCGTCCGTGTTCATTACGATTGGACCGCGCCATGCAACAGGTTCATTTAACGGTTGCCCGGATACCAGTAGAAACCGTACCGGAAAATCAGCAGTGGTCACGTGTATCGCATCTCCGTTACTGTAAAGGACAAGGTTCCCCGGCCGGATTATTTTGGCATCTTTATTATCGAACTGTCCGGCGCCTCCAAATACATAGGCAAAGGTCTTGTAACCTGAAATGGTTTCTATCTCAAATGTCGTATCTGCCGGCACAGCAATATCCATGTAGGTATTATCCACCACAATATCCTGAGCAGGGCCTGTCACGCCGCCGAATTCACCGCAAACGAGATTTATTTTGACACCGTTTTCCAATTTCAACAGTGGAATTTCATCTGCTTTGATGTCACGGTAGCGGGGATCCATCATTTTGTGAGATTCAGGTAAATTAATCCACAACTGAAATCCGCGCATGGTGCCGTTGTATTTTTGGGGCATTTCCTGATGAATGATTCCACTGCCCGCAGTCATCCACTGAATATCACCAGAGGTAATAAGTCCCCTGTTGCCGATACTATCACCATGTTCTACCTCTCCTTCAATCATATACGTCACGGTTTCGATACCACGGTGCGGATGCCAGGGAAACCCGGCAATATAATCATCAGGATTATCAGAACCGAAATGATCCAGCAATAAAAACGGATCAAGCTCCGGCACTTCATAAAAACCAAACACACGTTTCAGATGCACGCCTGCGCCTTCCATCACGGGTTTAGCAGTGATGATTTTATTTATTTTTCTGATGTTGTTCATAGTAGTGCTCCTGATATTTTTCATAGTTGATAGTCGGTTAGTTACTTAAACAATTATTGAATGAAGCTATCTCAAAAATCATTTCCCCACTAACTCCTCAACCAAACCATCCTTTGGAACAAAAGGCAGCGTGATATGTCCCTGATCGCCCATTCGATGATTCCACTCAACAGCGGTTTCTATAGCATCGGGATTTCGCGCCCAGCTCCTGCGGGCAACGCCTCCCATAACGTCCCATTGCAAACCTTTGCTGACGATATTATCCACACGTTCGCTGCCATCCAGGAATATGCCATTGCCGCCATTGCTTGCCCTGCCGATGCCCACGCCGCCGCCGTTGGAAAGCACCACCAGCGTCATCCCGCGGGCGATATTTCCGCCAAAACATTGCACCGACATGTCCGCCGTGACCCGGCTACCGTCGTAAATATTCGCTGTTTCCCGGAATGGGGAATCCGTGCCGGACACATCGTGATGATCACGACCCAGCATCACCGGGCCGATTTCACCATCCCGCACCATTTTGTTAAATTTCAGTGCGATATTCATGCGTCCCTGTTCATCCGCGTACAGAATGCGGGCTTTTGTACCCACCACCAGCTTGTTTTGTTCCGCAGCTTTGATCCAGTAATAGTTATCATGATGTGTTGCGCTCTGTTCAGGATCAATACAAGACATCGCCGCGTGATCGGTCTTTCGCAAGTCCTCATTCTTGCCACTGAGACACACCCAGCGAAACGGCCCGAAACCGCGATCAAAACAAATTGGACCCATAATGTCTTCCACATACGACGGCCAGATGAAGCCATCATTTGTATCACTCCCGTTTCGGGTAATTTCAGGCACACCCGCAGCAAACACCGATGCCATGAAACTGTTGCCATAATCCCAGAAATGCGATCCTCGCTCTGTCAGTCGCCGGATCGCATGGTAATGACGTTTCAGCGATTCATCTACCAGCATTTTGAATTGTTCAGGATTCTCTTTTAATATGCGTCGTCCTTCTTCAAAACTTACTCCCGCCGGGGTGTAACCGCCATCATATACCGCGTGACAGGACGTCTGGTCAGATACCAGTTCGACATAAATGTTTTTCTGATCCAGATATTCTAGCAAGTCGACCACATTCCCATGATAGGCAATCGAAATTGGTTTGGCAGCATCGCGGTATTCTTGCATCCATTTTGCAATTTCATTCAGGTTGTCAGAAACCTTGCTGACCCAGCCCTGATCTGCGCGGGTTTTAATTCGGCTATAATCAACTTCCGCAATGATGCCGATGCCGCCGGCGATTTCCACGGCTTTCGCCTGTGCGCCGGACATGCCGCCAAGCCCGGAACTGACGAAATAAACACCTTTCAAATCCTGATCCGCAGGAATTCCCAGATACTGGCGTCCGGCATTCAGCAGCGTGATATAGGTTCCATGTACAATCCCCTGCGGCCCGATGTACATCCAGCCACCGGCAGTCATCTGGCCGTAATTGGAGCAGCCCATTGCCGCCAGCCGCTTAAATTCGTCGGGATTATCCCACTGACCCACAATCAATCCGTTTGTGGAAATAACCCGCGGTGACCAGCGATTGGATGGAAACAATCCCACCGGATGCCCGGAGCTAACCACCAGTGTTTGAGCTTCCCGCATGATTTGTAAATATTTCATCACAAGATTGTACTGCATCCAGTTTTGAAAAATTTGTCCGGTCTCGCCGTAGGTTACCAGTTCGTACGGATAGAGTGCAGTTTCAAAATCGAGATTGTTTTCAATCATCACTTGTAATCCGCGAGCTTCGGGGATGCCTGTGTATTCATCAACGGGTTTTCCGTGAATGCGGCCTTCGGGGCGGTAACGATAACCGTAAATCCTGCCCATGGTTTTCAATTCATCCAGAAATTCCGGCGCCATGGTTTCATGAAGTTCTTGCGGGATATAGCGCAGCGCGTTCTTCAATGAAGTAATCATTTCATTTTTAGATAAATTTAAGCCACGGTTCGGCGCCCTTCGAATGCCCGGCTCGAATTTTTTTTCAGGCGGGAGTTCAGCAGGGAGCTTAATCGTCATTGCTTTTGATATATCAATATTATTCATACACCTCTCCAAAATAGATTAGATAATGAAAAGTATTTATAAAACCAGAACCCTGATCACAACAGAGGCTGATGCGCTACATGGATAAATTCTTTATTTTTTTGTTCGTGTTGATCTTCTTTATTCATGTAACCGGCACTCGATACTTTCTGTGTTTTTATTTAAATTACAATGTTTGGCGCTAAATGTCAACCAAAATCTTGAATCAAATCGGCAATTAAAATTAATGGTGATAGGTTTCTATTACGGAACGCGGATACACACGTATATTTTCCATGTCATCCGCGTTCCAAATAGAATAAGTTAACTTGACAGCCTATTTCAAAAACAATAGCTTGCGCGCGAGACTAAAATTATTCGCCTCGATTCTGTAAATATAAACGCCGTTGGAAACAAGATGACCATTGCCATCTCTGCCGTCCCATTGGACTTGTTTGTTGCCGGCTGTATGAATGCCATTCACCAGTGTGATGACGTTGCGTCCTGATATGTCGTAAATCGTGAGTGTTACGTGTGCAGTTTCCGGAAGTGAATATGGAATAATAGTGGTCGGATTAAACGGATTGGGATAGTTTTGTGCAAGCTCAAAATGCTGCGGCAAATGTCCTTCGCGGACTGTGCGATCTGTTTGCTGCTCCACTTTTGGCAACTGTTCTGGTGTGCTTTTGTATACATCAGCCACTCCGGGCACGATGTTGTTGCTTTTGCTATGAATTCCACGGCTCGCTATTTTTAAAAAAACCGTTTTCCCGCGATAGCCGGAAATATCGCAACTCACATTCTTTTGAATCCGGATTTCTTCGTTATGATTCGGAAGTTCGACCTGCGCCAGTGAATTCGATACATTTTTTGTTGCCTGTTCCACTAACTGAACCTCGATCTCGATATTTTCAAAACCAGAGGCAATCAGATCGTCGGCGTTGTTTCCGTAAATGTGCAGATACCAGCTAATACTGTCCGCATCCGAGGGCAATGTCACAGGCTCGCTGCACAGATAGCTGAACAAGGAATCAGGATTCAGAATGATTTTTTCATCATCAATACCCCGCAGCGAAATGGCATTGCTGTTCCCTGCCTTATCTGTCATACTTAATTCACCGACTTCAACCCAGAGCAATGTTGAAGATACACTATCCTGCAAGATTGCGCTTCGATGGTGGATTAGATTTTCAACCGGATTTTCCGCAGTTGCATCTGCCATTTTCAGTAATCCGCCGGATGGTAATTGTTCATTACTGAGCTTAATTTCATACGGAGAACCTGATACATCTGTCCACACATATTTGGCGGTGGCGCTGCCCGTTGAAATGCTCGGATTTTTTCCCTGGCTGGCGATGGACGACAGCGACCAACTACTGCCGTTGTAATGAGCCCGATAAATGCTGTTATATGTTTTGTAAAACACGATGGATCGTTTATCGTCATCATGTCCGGTGATCGAGGGATTGTAAAGAGTTGAATTCAGCTCAAAGATGCTGAAACTCCCGGTTCCGCGGCGATGGACAATGACCTGAGTTTGTAACGGCAGCGAAAAGCCCTGCCAGGCAACGTTTCGGGAATAATTACCATCCATTTCAACTGATGGATAACAGTTGTCAGTCGTGCCGCTGCCGCTGGATACATTTACGGCGCTGCTCCAGGAACTGGTATATCTGTTGCGATAGTATATTGCGCTCCCATCGTCATAAACAAGAACGCTTGTTGCCGGAGTCGCCGGACGCATGGAAAGACCGGGATTTTGATGACTTGATGACGTTCCCGAAATACTTGCAGCGCTAGTCCAACTGCTGCCGTAATTATCCGAGTAGACATATTGAATTGCGTTGCTGGTTTTAGCACACACCAGCAAGCGGTCGCTGGATTCATACGTGATCACCGGCAGTGGATTGGTTTCTGTGGAGAATTGGATGTCGGATAAATTGGTGAGTTTTGCAGAGGTCCACCCGGAGCCGGTATTTTTCGCAAAATAAAGGTCGTAATGGTGTTAGCTGTTGCCATAACCGGTGTAGCGCTGCCAGATCACGAATTGCTCGCTGCTGTTTCCGGTGATGGAGGGGAATAAATTATCTCCCTCACCATTGCTTAGTCTCTGCGGTGCTTCCCAATTATTTCCGCCGCTATCGGAACGGCGATAAAAAATTTCTCCGCCTGATTGAAATACGAGATGATAGCGGTTATTGGAATCATGAATTAGTCGGCGTCCGGTATTATAAGCCGTGGCTGCTGAAGAATTAGATTTATTGTCATAAGCAAGAGTAAGCAAAAGCGCCTGAAAGGCGTTGATGCGACCGTAGCCCAATTCGCTCGACCATCCGGGTTTATTCGGATTAATATTATAGTTATATCCACCCACTTTTTCCGCAGTATTGTTAATAATGGAACGAACCTCAGAAGGACTGAATGATGAATTTAAAGACAAGATTAATCCAGCCAATGCTGCAACCTGAGGCGCTGCGAAAGAAGTGCCGGCATATAGGCCGTTTTCATAAGTATATCCATCATAACCGGAACCCGTGCTGATTACTACAGAACCACTTTCCCCTACAGGAGCGGCGACTTCTATTCCAGCGTTTTCTCCATATTTTGAATAACTTGCCCTTTCATCGTCTATTGTTGTTGCGCCAACTCCGATAACTTCCTCATATTTTGCTGGATAGGAATCCTCACTCCATGGACTACCATTACCCGTTGCGGATACCAATATACAATCAACAAAATTATAGGCTTCATATATTGCCCAGTAAAGTGCTTCAAAATTAGATAAAGTTGGTGACCAACTCATCGTAATCACAATGCGTTCGTTTCCGTCGCCAGCATTCATACTAACATATTCTATTGCATCGACTTTGGAGGAAAGAGCGACACCTGGATTATAATCTTTAATTGTACTAACATCACACGCCACCGCAAATATCCTGCAACCGGGAGCAATCCCTGCAATACCAACGTCATTATCTGGTATGGCTCCGATAAAACCACACACACGAGGAGAATGGAACGGAGTTGGATTGTTCGTTACTGTTGTCTCAGGATTTTGTGTAAAATCCAAACCTAATTCATATTGACCCGATAGATCTTCATGTTCTAGATTAAAAGAACTTTCAAGGGGTGCAATCCAAATATCTGATATTCCTCTGGTAATTTCCCAGGCAGGCTCCATATTTATATCAGCCCCGACTGTACCTCCGTACTGTCCGGTATTTTTTAAATTCCATTGCATGTCGAAATACTCATCATCGCTGGAAAAGCCACCGGGATATAAATAATCAGGTTCAGAAAGAATGACTTCCGGCAATTTTACAAATTCCTGTATAGTATTGAAATAGTCTCTTTCGGGCGGAGCTTCAACGGTGAAATAGCCATAAGTATATTGTTCCCTGATGAGGTTGCAACCATGAGATTCGATGATACTTAGCATTTCTGCTTTTGCAAGTATTTTATCGAACAGAACTGTGAATTGCCCCGGGACAAAGTATCTCCTTACATTGTATTGATCAATCATGACGGGCATACAGCTTTTAACGTATGAATTCGTTTTTATAAGATTCAGCGTTCGACTAAATGTCTCCGAATCCGGAATATGCACTTTCATGTATTTTAGTTTTAAATTTATTGCAACAGTATCAGGCTGTAGCTCATTTATTAAAGACTCGATATCCTGCTGAGTTACCGAGTCGACGAATCGTACCATAATTTCATCGGTACCGGGATTTAGCTGGATTCGAGTACCCAAATATTTGGCGTCATAATAATAACTTTGTGAGAAAAGAGATGACGCGATTAAAACAATAAATAATAAATTATAAAAAATACTTTTGGAATTCATGATTAGTCCTCCATAGTTTTATTCTGTTATGGTAATAAAAGCTGGTTCTAATTTTTTATAAAGAGAATAGTTAAAGAGTTTAAAGTAAGGATTAGAATAGTTACTGTAGCTAGGATTTGCGAAATATTCCCAGGGATATGTATAATCCGCTGGATAGCCGCAAAAAATCTGATAAGTTTTTCCTATATCTATCGCTCCGTATTTATATAGCGGTTGCAGGTCGATGAACATCGAATAGACACCATACGTCATTAAAGATTTTTCAATTTTTGTTTCGCCGGGTGCGAATTCCCTACCGTCAAATGATGCAGATCCCCCGGATAGATAAATGGTATAGTCGAAAACATGTCCCTGTGAGATCATTATAGGTTCGTCATTATCGACAATGGCATAAGCCCGGGCAAGGATTGGAAGATTATCGCTTAATACTATCAAAGGTTCATCCGTTAAGTTTGTTGCTTTAAATTCTATCCAGATGGTATCATTTACGCTATAGTATTGCTTTGCAAGAGTGACTTCAAATTTCAGTTGTTGGAGCAAAGTGAATTTTTTCAAAGGGCGAGCTGGTTTACCATTTTCAACAATGATTGTATCGGCGAGTCCTTTATAATAAGGGTACTCTGCTCTTACAATCCATCCCCCATTATATAGAGAAGGCAAGATAAAATAGCCGAATTGATCTGTCGGAATATAGCCATTTATATTTTCGTATTTAGTCGATTGCCAACTGATCTTTATCGCCTCATGATTGCTCTGGTTTTCCAGTAGCGCCTGCCCCAGAAAATCAAACACATGCACCGTGGCTTCCGCCGATACACCAGCGCATTCTGCACGAATGATTGTCTGTCCTTCTTTTTTTGCAGATATTTTTCCACCATCTGTCACTACGATTATTGTCGTATCTTGTGATCTCCAGGAAACCGGTCTGTCATCAATTATATCACCAGCTTTATTGCGGAGTGTTGCTGAGAACGTCGCCGTATCACCGGTGGCAATTTTCAGCTCAACCGGCGTCAGTTCGATACTGTCAACATGATCCACGTCTGTGGGGGATTTATCGCAGACAATCATTGAGTAAAGTGTTATGAACAGAATTAAGATTTTTTTCATTTTAGTTTTTCTCCTTTCAGAGTTTTTTAATAGTAGCATGTGGAAAACGCTGATTTAAACGGTTTAAAAAATCATTGAAAATCCGTATCATCAGTGTTCTCCTTTTTTAATTTCCGATGACTTGTATAAATGGAAAATTGAGATTTTTCGAGGCATTAATGAATACAAAAAAAAGACCTCCCGCATAAACTGCACTCTCATAATTATTTTCCAGTTCACTAAGAAATGAAGTCAAAGAGTTCGGAAGATTATCTCTAATTGAATAAAATGGAATGAGGTAACCGTTACCCTTCTCTTTGCGCGACGTTGTTACAAAATCATAGATAAAGCTATCCGGTTCTACAATTATCATTTCGCCTGTCGGATCTTGTGTTAGTATCCAACCTGATTCTTTTGTGCCAACATCATAAAATCCAAGCATGGCAATCGTAGAGCCATTAATCCAAAGTGCGTTGTTGGATGTGTTATTCAACTGAATTGTAAGTTCAATCGGATCATTTACAAGGTAATTTTTCTTTCCCGTGCTCACGGTTAAGGAAAACAGTTGCTTCATAGTTTTTGTTTGTAAATGTCCATCTTCCGAAACATCGCCTTTCCCCCAAATTAGTTGTCCGTTTTCTATGTGAACAGTAAAGGAATCAAGTCCATAATCATACAAATAACAATAAATTTGGAATGTTCCGCTTAATTCAAACATACTATCAGGGAGGAAAATTTCAAAATAGCCGGTGGAATCTGAAATTGTCCCGATATTTATACTATCAAGGACTAATGGGCAATGCGAATGATTTGTCTGATTCTCTAACAACAACCTCCCCCGAATGAATTGGTATGGGTTCGCTGCTGAATTTTCCGGATTTGTTGGAGATTGGCTGCATGAGTATAGTACAATGCAAGCGAAAACAAATGCCGCAAAGAGCGATAATCGGATTATTAATGTTGAGTTCATTGATTTTCACCTCCTTCATTGTTAACGTGTTAATTACATTATTTAAATTAGCTATCTCACCAAAAGAACCTTCCTCATCTGCAACATTTTTTCGGTTTTTAGTGAGACGAAATAAATCCCGCTGGTTACATCACCTCCTTCCTTGTTCTGTCCGTTCCAGTTAATACGGTGGGTACCGGCTGGTTTATGTTCTTTGATTAAAGTGATCACCTCCTTTCCGAGGATATCATAAATTTTTAGGTTTACGGACTCTTTTCGTGGCAAATCATAAGTAATCATTGTTTGTGAATTGAACGGATTGGGGTAATTTTATAGAACACTGATGACGCGGATCACACAGATTCGCACGGATAAAAAATCAGTGAAAATCCGTCTTATCCGTGTCATTCGTGTTCGCTTTTTAATTTTCTATTATTTGTACAACTTTGAAAAATAATGTATCTGCGTAACTTGAATGCCCACAAAGCGCCTTTTTACCGAGTTAATAAGGTAATAAGGTTTTGCTCATGGCGTCATGGTTTGTGCTATAAAGGTAAAAAAATAAAAATAAGGTTTTAGTTGTGCGCTTCAGCAATTTATTTTTATTAGAGCAGCGATACAATCGCTTGGAGCGATGGGATCGCTATTCCTCTTGAAATTGCAAAATAAAAATTATGGACTCGTGTTATAGCCGCATTTGAAAAATCAATTATCTGCATTTAACTTCGGAAAGACATGTGTGCAAGAAGAGAATAATTCCACCAGAGTTTTACAATTATAAATAACGAGATATCATCAAAAAAGCAAGTACATTTTTGGAATATTGCAGAAGAATTACGCAGAAGTTGCGAGTCAGTAGCTTTATTATAAAAAAGGGACTGTATCACAAGTCCGGTTTTCTCATTTGATGTCATTCCGAACTTGTCCCGGAATCTCCTAATTATCAAAAAGTTAGGAGATTTCTGTATTCGCAGGAATGACACCAAAAAATGACTTTTGATACAATCCATTTTATTTTTAATATCGTATCCAGTTAAGCAGCTCCGGCAATGTGGGGGCGTTTGCCGTACATCAGAATGCCGATGCGGAAGATTTTTCCGGCGAGCCGGATCGCTTCTTCCAGATTGTGTAAAGTAATAGCCAGTGGAAATAACCAGTGCAGATTCTCAAAAGAAAATAGTGACAAATCATTTCTCCTGCTTTCTCTTAAATTACAATGTTTGCTACTTAATGTCAACTAAAAATTTATCATCCCTGAGAATTTAAAAATAATTATTGACATTGTATAAGTAAATACATAAATTTAGACAATCCTATCGCGAGTGATGATCGGTTCTTAATAACTCTCCCTATGAACTGTACATTATTCAGACCCGAATCTTGTATCCTGATTATTAAATTCAATTCATTAAAAAAAGGAGGATTCAATGAAAGTGAACATAACCGTTTTTCTTGTGGTTTGTCTTTTATGGTCGTCTTTTTCTGCCGGGCTTTCTCAGGAAAAAAACGAGTTGTACATTATCAGTGAAAAAGTGGGGGAAGAAATTGATCCGATTGAGCGGGAGAAATACGAACTATTTCCTGATATTAGCGGATTTCAGTCCGCGATATTTTTCGTGCTGCCGGATAGCACATACATCATTCAGATAAATTATATCGATGCTTCCGACGGGAACGTAAAAGAGCTGCGGATTAAACGTCCCCGGGTGGCAATAATGATTTATAAAAATAAAATTGAGGGAAATATCACTCAGCCTGAAGTTTCGCAGAGTAGCAGCACTTTATCCCCGACGGATACGCTCTATACCGTAGAATTAAAAGACGGAAACACGCTGCAGGGGACAATCATTCATAAGAATGAAGAATCAATAACCATTCGCACGCCTGGAGGCATTGAAATCAAAGCACCGAAAAAATCCATTGTCACAATTAAACCCATGCGTGGAAAAATGGTAGGGGAAGAATATTTTCGGGTGGATCCGAATTATTCCAGATTGCTGTTTGCACCGACAGGCCGTCCGTTGCGCAAAGGTGAGGGCTATTTTTCCGATTACTACGTTTTCTTCCCTGGCGTTGCCTATGGATTCACCGATAATTTTAGTTTGATGGCAGGATTTTCATTACTGCCCGGAGCCAGTTTTAATGAACAATTAATGTATATCGCACCGCGTATTGGTAAACAGTTTACTGAGAAATTTTCCCTGTCAACAGGAGCGCTTTATTTGTCCGTGGTGGATGAATTTGCGGCAGGTATTGCATTTGGATCGGCAACGTATGGGGAGCCGGACAAAAGTTTTACCATTGGTCTTGGGTTCGGATATACCAAAGAAGAAGGTGAAGATTTCAGTTTTGCAGATCATCCCATTTTGATGTTGGGAGGAAACGTGCGATTGAGCAACAGCACTGCATTCGTCACCGAGAATTGGTTTATTACTGGTGCGGGAGTAAAGATGAGTCAGCAACCGTTTAGTTTAGCAATTCGGATGTTCGGCGAACGGATCACAGTGGATCTGGGAATGATTGTCGTCATGGAAATTCTGGATGAAGGATTTCCCATTCCCTGGTTATCGTTTGCCTATTATTTTGGAAATTAAAAAAGGAGAATATCTGTGATTGATATTCAATTCAAACAAAAAATATGGCTTTGCATTATCGGAATTTCGATGATGCTATTTTCCTGTGAACCGCTGGTAGAGACTTTCGAAGATGTAAAGACAGGAACATTTTACAAGGCATCATCACTGACGCCAGCGCCCGATGCCCCGGCAGAAATTATGGTGATGACATGGAATATCCGGTTTGGCGCTGCGCGGGTTCCGTGGTTTGGGGATTCCTGCGGCGACAGAGTTATTTTGAAAAAATCATTTGTTACTTCTAACCTCGATCTCATTATTGCAAAATTAAATACGACAAAAGCGGATATCCTGATGATGCAGGAAGTCGATATTCAATCCAAACGGTCGGCTTATGTTGATGAAGTGAAATATATTTTGAATCGCACCCATTTCAATTATGCGGTCTATGCATCGTACTGGAAAGCTCAGTATATCCCCAGCGATGGCCTGGGTCGGATGGATATGGGGAATGTCATTTTTTCGCGCTGGCCGATTAGCGAGTCAATCCGAATTCAGTTGCCACTGCGCGGGGATCAGGATGCGCTGACCGAGTATTTCTATTTACGCCGCTGTATTTTGAAAGCGAAAATTGATTTACCACAGGGTAAAGATTTTTACGTGCTTAATACACATGCGTCTGCTTTTTCAACGGATGATACAAAACGCAAACAAATCAATCGGTTCAGGATGGAACTTGATGCCGTGGCTATAGATGGAGACTATTTTGTGGCCGGAGGAGATTTGAATTTAGTACCGCCGGTGGCGACAAAGACGGATTATTGTCTGGATGATAAATGCCCGGATGAATCCTTCCACAATCCCGGCGACGATCCGATGCATAAAGAAGGCAGCTATTTCACTCCGGAAATTACCTGGCTGCAGGAGATGTTTGATTCATTTCAACCGGCTGTCACACTTACTGATTATCAGAGCAACGAGGCTCATTACTTTACAAGCACACCGGACTGGAACGGATTTTACGACAGAAAGATTGATTACTTATTTACGAACACTAAATGGATTGCCGGTTCGGATTCAACGCATCACGATGCGTTGCCACTATCTGACCATTGTCCGGTAAGTGCAATCTGGGAGGCGCCAAAATGAAACGATATTTTGTGATGCTACTGATTGTTTTTTCGCTGCTGAATATCCACGGCATTTTGGCGCAGGCGCCTGAATTTATATCGAACTGGACATCCGGAACAGCCTATTTAATGCCGCAGGGTCGTTGGGAAGTAGGATTGTTTCAACCATTGCGGTATGCATGGAAAGAGAATCTGGAGATTGAAACCCATCCGTTGACAGATATTCTCATGCCAAATGTGGCTGCAAAGTGGGGGCATTTTCAATCCGGGAATTTGGCGATTGCAACACGGCACTGCATTCAAAGCCCGACGTTGTTGTTACGGGTAATTGCCAGAGAGGGAACCGGCGGCATTATATCTCCGGAATTCGATATTCCGTTTATGATTTCCTCGAACAATGAAGTTCTCGTTTCCCGCACATTAACACCGGATTTTCTTGTAACGTTGAAAGCAGGCGTCGCCGTTGCTCTGAAGGGCGGAAGCCTGGATGAGCGAACAACCATTGATCTGCCACTCATTTTTCCGAGAATGGCTGTTTTTTATCATGATGTAGCAACCTGCTTCGGAAGTGATTTGCATGGACGAATTTTTCATCGTTGGAAATTCCTTGTTGATGGTGATCTGTTTTTCGTTCCGACATCAGATGAACAAATGGCGTTTGAACACAAGGGGATGATTATGTGGGATAAAAGCGCGGCGTTTCAGCTATGTTTCGGGTACAAGCTTGTTTATGGTGAATATCCGTTCGGAACACAGTGGCACCTGTTCGCACCGCTTTTTGATTTTCAGTGGGCGTGGTAAAAAGACGAGGAGCTGTATCATAAGTCTGGTTTTTTTGTGAAATGTCATTCCGGGCTTGTCCCGGAATCTCCTGATTATTAAAAGTTAGGGGATTCCTGCATTCGCAGGAATGACACCAAAAAATGACTTTTGATACAGCTCCATGTTGTTATCAATAAAGGGATGGCATTCCACTTTACAATCAATTTGAACAAGCACCACAATTCATTGTAGTGACATTTTCGGAAAGTCAAATGAATACAACCGCTTCCGCGGTTTTAAAAATCAAGAGGAAAAAAGCTCGCTAAGATGTGAAACCGCACGTCCGCAATCCATAAAGGGATTGCATCCCGGATTCAGTCTCGAACAAATTTTTTCACACAGAACCGGTAAAATCCACTCCCGATCTCGAAGCGTAGATAACCGTTTTCTTTCTTATTGAAATTGATTAAAGAAGATTCAATCGGCTCTTCATCTTTCCAAACCAATGTGCCGCTTTCAAAAGCAATGCTATTTTCCCATAAAAGCGGCATCCAGAGTTCCGCGGTTGCTCCCACGGGAACATTCGTGAAAAGCCTGAATTCCGACGCCCCTTTCTCCCATGAAATAGATGTCTGCCCGATCACTGTTTCGACCTTTGCAGATGCATAATTCAGACCATCCAAAATCGGCGGTTTAATCCGGATTTTATGCCAGCCGGGTTCGAGCATGGATAATCCTGCCAGCACCCGGTAAAACCAAGCGTCGATACTGCCGAGCATGATGTGGTTGTGGGAGTTCATGCTGTTGCCGGTGATTTTCTCCCAGCGTTCCCATAACGTGGTCGCGCCTTCGGAAATCATGTAGCCCCAGCCGGGATATGTTTTCTGCGTTGCGATTTTATAGGCAACATCCGTGTAACCGGTCATGGATAATACATCGAGAAGAAAGCGGGTCCCGAAAATGCCGGTATCGACATGATAATCGCTGCCATTGATCACCGAGTGCAGTAATTTTTGAAGTACCCCTGTCCGTCGATTTTTCGGCGGCATGTTCAAATATAGCGGCAGCGCCTGCGAGGTTTGATTCGGCAGCCTGTCCACTGCGCTCAACCGGTGCGCCTCGTACTGGTCATCTTCTTTTAAAAATTTCTTATTGAAAGCGGTTTTAATCTCATCCGCCAGTTGCTGGTAGTGACGTGCATCTTCCTGTTCATCGAGCACTGCTGCGATCTTTGCAAAATGGAGCACATCGTGATAATAGTACCACGTCGCGGTGAACTCCACCGGCGTTTTCTTGGGACCGATGCTCCCCGGCGGACACCAGTCGCCGTATTTCCCCAGCGAACAAATATGATCTTCCGCGTTACACCGCATGAATTCGATGTATTTTTTCATCCCGTCATAATGCTCCCGCAGCACTACAGTATCGCCGTAAAATTGATACACGTACCAGGCAATGGTAATATACGCCGTGCCCCACGCCGGATCGGTCGGGTAGACGAACAGATCGGGCAGGTACGCCGGCACTGTATCCGGCAGCGAGCCGTCCGGTTTTTGGGCATCGCGGATGTCCTGCAGATATTTGGTATAAAACGCCGCCATATCGAAATTGAACATCGCTTCTTCCACCGAAAGGTGCGCATCGCCGAGCCAGCCGTAGCGCTCGTCCCGCTGGGGACAATCCGTCGGGATGCTCATCAGATTGGACACCTGCCCCCACTGCACTGCGCGATGAATTTTGTTGAGCAACTCATTGGAGCAGGTGAATTCGCCAACCGGCGCTACATCCGAATGCACGACGCAGCCTTCGATGGAGCCGACATCGGGCGCGCCGGGAAATCCACTGATTTCCACATAGCGGAATCCGTGCACCGTGAATTTCGGCTCCCATATTTCGCAGCCGTCGCCCTTTAGAATGTATGTATCCGTCGCCTCCGCGCTTTGATTGGTAGAGGGATTCAGCGAACCGTCCTCATGCAACAGTTCTGCGTAACGCATTCGTATTTCCGAACCGGCGGCGCCGCGTACTTTCAGCCGCGCCCATCCGCTGAAATTCTGTCCGAAATCGACAATATAAATTCCTGCCTCCGGACTCCGGATTTTCTGCGGCGGCAAATGTTTCGTTAGCCGGACCGGCGGCATCATCTGCGCCCTGAGCGGCGTCGCTTCCATGCGGGTTGCCATCTGCCAGGCAGAAGCATCGAAATTCGGCGAATCCCAGCCCGGAAATTCCTGCCGGGTATCGTAGCGCTCGCCGTAATAAATCCCGTTCTCCATCAGCGGACCGTGCGAGCATTTCCAGTCCTCACCGGATATAATGATCTCCTGCTCGCCGGTTTGATATTCGATATGAAGCTGAAAAATCAATTTCGGCTGGCTGTAACCGTAATTGCGAATGAATCTGCCATTACCCAGAATGACGCCGATGGCGTTAGACTCCCGCAACTGATCCGTGACGTCGTACGTGGAATACAGCGCGGTTTTCCGGTAATCTGTTTGCGCGGGATCCAGCACATTTTCCCCGACCTTCTCGCCATTGAGACGGAATTCATAAAATCCCAGACCGCAAAGATATGTCACTGCCCGCCGAACTGGCGCTTTGAGCCGGAATTCTTTTCGCAAATAGATGGCGTGCGTGTGAAAATATTTTTCCAGATTTTTGCCCAGGATTTCGCTGCCGCGGGAGGTGAATTCGGTGCAGTCCTTTTTGCTGATCCAGTGCGCCCGCCAATCGCCGGCATCGATTAATCCGATTGAAAAAGTCGCCGGTTCACTGAATGGACTCGCCTCTCCCGATGCATCCCACCAGCGCACGCGCCAGTAATAATTCGTGTTACGCTGCAACGTCGCGCCTGCATAACGGATATTGTACGTGCGGGTATCTTCGAACCTGCCGCTGTCCCAGATATCGCCGGTTTCCTGTTGCGCCAGCTCCGGCGACGATGACACCAGAATTTGATATGCCTGCTGCTGTTGATTTCGTCCGGCATGTTCGGCAATCCACGAAAATCGTGGTTTCAGACAGTCGATTCCCTGTGGATTTCTGAGATATTCACATTTTAAATTGACGAGTGGTTTCATGCTGTATTGCACGTAATTTATTGGGGATATGTTCCTTTGATGGAACGCGGATCACGCGGATGACACGTATATAAACAGATTTTTTTCAATTATGTTAAAAACAAAAGTTAACTATGCTGACTCCAATGAACTATTAAGTTGCAATGATATCCGTAAATTATTAGCTCATTTTTGTATCCATTCAATAATTGATGGTGTGCATCAAAGCTTTCGGATTCTCTTTA
>CAZCJL010000038.1:0-53851 GCA_964498785.1 uncultured Cytophagia bacterium
AATCAGGAGATTTTGGGACAAGCCCGGAATGACATTTTACAAAAAAATCAGACTTTTGATACAGCTCCTATCGGGCATCCACTGTGCTTAATTTTAGGAGCTTCCCGCTAAAAACATGCGGGAATGACAGCTCTGTGCTGAATAGTAACTGTGGCTTTAATATATTATTTATCACAGAGTTGCCTGGATCAACTAATCAATTCATACCCGGGGATCGATTTTTGGATGTCTGATCAAAATGTCGCGGATGTATTACGAATGTGTTTTAAAGCCGGCCATTAAGTGGGCTGGTACCTGAAATATTTGTCAGATGCTATGGGCGTCTTCAATATCTGTATTAACCATAAATTATCGTTCTTACAAAAAAAAGTGAGTTGTAGGTTTTCGTACATCTCGCTGGTTTTAAAAATGCCTGCTTTTTCAAAATAAGGTGGTGGCGCGTGCGCGAATGTTTTAACTTCATCCCTTAAATCAGCAGAGATTTTCGCGAAAAAACGGCGGCCGTGGATTCTTGTAAAAGCCGTTTTAGTAAATATGCAGATGTCTAACGGGATAGACCACTAACGCCTGGCGTTAACAATTATTAGCTATTCATAATACTTTCATCATAAATTTTACTCACTTTTTCTTTGATTCGTTGTTTCTCGGAAATTAAACCTTGAAAGGCTTTTAATAACAGTTCTTCGTTGGTACATTTTTTAATTTTGGAAAATAATTCAATCGAAATATCAAGTGTTTTCATTATGAAAATAAGCGCTGTGATTTTATCAAATGAATCAACTTTGGAATCATCGATACGAAAATCATCGACGATAATATTATTCATTTTAATATCTTTGAAATTTTCCACAAGTTCATTATTAATTTTTTCCAGTAATTTTATATTTTTAGAGGAAGTGCGTTGTAAGTCCTCAATTGGTTTTTTCAAAGATTTACCTAAATTTTTTTTATCGATTTTACCAAGAATGGAATTAAGTTTCCCTTCCTGTTCAATAATAAAAGCAAGTATTTCCCGGGCATTTGATTCCATTTTATCCCCTTTTTTTGTTGATTAATATAAAAGGCAGCCAATCGGTTATTTCAGAAAAATAACCAATTGGCGGGTGCAATTCCATTTTGTTGGTATTTTAAAATCCTAAACAATGTTCTCGTTCCAATGCTTTGCGTCCAGTAGTAAAAATACGACGCAAAGCGTCGATCAATACATGGGGCTGTATAAAAAGTCATTTTTTGGCGTCATTCCTGCGAATGCAGGAATCCCCTAACTTTATAATAATTAGGAGATTTTGGAACAAGCCCGGAATGACATTTTACAAAAAAATCAAAATTATGAAACAGCTCCACGAGAAATTACCAACTTTTGGGAATTGCTCCCCCAATTGACTGATACATGAATTAACTTTCTAATAATTTTTTACTTAATATTTCTTGAGCCGTGCGTTTTAATTTTAGCATAATACTACCAACAGTGATTTTTTTGGAGGTTAATGCCACCAAAACCGCTTCCGTCCCGATGTTGGAAAGGGCGATATATCCGTCATCCGAATCAATGAAAACATTATTAAACGTACCCTGTTTCAATTCAATGCCAGCTTGCTTTGCGACAGAAGAAATTGTTGCCGCCATGGTGCTCACTTTTTGTTCTTCAACATCAGAGCGAAAAGCGCTGGCTAAAATTTCACCATCTGAACTGACAACCGCACTCGCCAAAACTCCGTCCACGCGTTTCAATTCTTGCAAAGTCTTTTTTAATTTATCTGTAATTTTCATCATACCGTATTCATCCTCTGGAAACGCAATGAATTCGCAATATGGATCTCCTTTGCCCACACATTTTGTTTCAATAGTCCGCATTTTTCGTTGAAAGATGTTACAACATATACCAGCATTAAACCCTTGAATAATTAAACAACACGATTGGTCATAAGTACCGTATTGTTTTACAAAGGTGTTAACATCTGCCCTGTTCCAGGCGCGTAAATGGAGATGTGCTTTTTGCATATCATATTTAATTGTTTCCCAAACACCCCAACCCATGCTTGCGTAGAGGATATCATTAAAATGTGGTGTTGGCTGTTTTAACGATTTTGCCATGTACTCCAGATAATTTTTTGCATCTTCATAACCATATCGGAAACCAGCAGAATATAAAACAGCTTTGGCGCCGTTGTACCCCATTAGTTTGATAAGCTCACCATGAATTGTTGCCCATAAAATAGGCCTGGAAAATATAAGCTGCATATCATGCTTTAGCCATGTTTCTCCATTAATGGTATCGAATCTTAACGCATCGGGTGCTATGTGTTCCGAAAATGGAGCACTCTTTTTTTCGAATTCTTTTTCATGCTTATTAGTTGAGAACGGCATATTTGTCCATTCTTCTACTAATTGTTGCAGTTCTTTGTTGTAAATATTCATAGCTACCTCTTTCAATTTTGATTAATATATTTTGATCCATTCTAAACAATGTTCAATAAATGTTTTTTGTTTTGCAAAACCTATTCCAATAATATGGAATACAGTTAATCATGCACAAAACACCAAAACAAATTATAATATCAATGAAAGACGAATATTAGTAGTATTGAGTTGTATCGTATTAACAATGTAATAGATAAAATATTACAGACTGCGTAATTACGCGGAATATAGATTTTAGTGACATTGTTGGATTGCAAATAGGGTTGTAACAATAAAGTAATAAAGCTAATGTCGCAACATGGAACACTGTAAAATTAAGTGTTTTAAGGTGAAACAGTTTATAAATATCTGTTTCAACCCAACAAAAAAAGTTTTTACGCAAGTATCTAAATTGAATAATTCATAAATAGTTACTGCAGAGTCGCTAAGGCATAAAGAAATAAAAACGTAATTCTATTTGTGAATATAAACTCAGTTTTTAAAATCGGTTTGTTTTGAAACAATTACGATCTTTTATTTTATCGGGGCAAAAATAAGAATAATTCTATTTTGAATCCATCCTTGATAAAGAATCGTATCCACCGAACCGTAATTAAAGACATAAATTTAACGGAACGAGGCGTTTTATTGCCAGTTTATCAGACGCATGCCGCAGGGCTCGTTAGAATGATAAAACAGACAACCGCTATTTAGAATAATGCGTTGCGTGATGGCGTCTTTGCGGTATATGAATTATTGAGGTAAAAAAATAGGAATACAAAAGAATGGTGAAAATAACAGACTATCAGATATTCGTAAATTGTAAATAAAATGGGCGTAGTTTTGGGGGATAAAGTCATGTTTTGTTGAAGGCAAGTAACTACGCCCAATATTGGATTACTGTTTTATATGCGTGATGAATTTCTCTGATAGAGTTTTCTTTTGTACTTTTTTTTAATAGGGGTAATGACTCTGTCTACGATCAATTCCAAATTTGCATCGATAGTAGGTGCAGTACCATAAGGAGGCGAAAATAAAATACCACGGATATTTATTTGGGAAATGAGATTTTCCAGCTTTTCCACTACTTGGGTCGGATTTCCGGATAATGATAATGTTTTAACCATATAATCAGAAATATATGGTGATGCCTGTTCATATTGCCCCAGTTTTGAGTGGTATTCTATTTTACTAATTGTCTCAGTGTTAACATCAAACCCGCTTTTGGACATCACACCCTTTAAATAAGGCAGGTAAACAGCCATAGTTTTTTTTGCCCGATGATAAGCCTGTTTTTCATCAAGTGAAATGCACGACATACCGCCGATGGAAAAATAAGGCATTTTCACTCGATTTTCATTGTTAATACCAGAGTAAAAATTTTGATACAATTCTCTTAAAAGTTTTAAATTCCAGCTTTCAGCAACTTGAAGTTCATCGCAAAATCGACCGGCCATTACGGCCATTTTGTCATTCCATGAACCAAGGATAATAGGAATATCCGCGCGTGGCGGAGCCCAGCGTAAAACCGCTTTTTCATTCGCATTAAAGAATTCTCCGTCAAACGGCTTATTATCTTTATTGAGAAATCTCCTGACAAGATGGATTGTCTCTTCGCAACCCTTTCGTGTTCGATATTCATCATTGTCTATATTCAAAAAATCGAAAAATGCTCCTCGACCAAGCCCAAGGATTCCTCGACAGTCGGAGGTTTCGTCGAGAAATACGATATTTTCAGCAATCATTGCCGGATGTACATAAAAGCCATTTACGACACAAGGCCCTAGTTCAATCCACTCTGTATTTCTGGCAATTAAATTGAGGATTGGCCATGATGGGCGATACATTAAATCATCATACACATAGATGCGATCAAAACCAAGGGCTTCGATTAATTTTCCAATCCGAATATATTCTTTTGGGGATTTATCGCCCCGCAAAGCAACGTAAAATTTTAGTTCACGATCTTCCGGAATCTTAAAGAGATTGTCAGAATCATGATTTGTATTTGCCATCTAATACTCCAGTTAATTCAATAGTCTGATTATAATCGGTTAATCATCGTTTCCATCAAGGTAAATTCCCTGAATATAGCCGTCCTCTGTTATCGTATGCATTGGCGGGAGTTCCTTTCTGGCGATACGTTTGAATTCTTCACCTTTGTAAAGCATTTTTACACGGATTAATCTCGTGCCGTTTTGGGGGATGTATTTAAATTTTGTATCTGGACCAACATGAACTTTACCGCCGGACGGAGCATAAACATAATGCGGAATAATTGTTGATGATTCTGTGCATAAATATCTGTAAATATCCAATCCTTTTTGAACCGTGGTGCGCAAATGGTCACTGCCTTCCACTGGCATACAGTGATTAAAATAATACGGAATCATATTATTACAAATGATTAATGAGAATAGCCTTTTAATTGTAGCAATATCATCGTTGATTCCTTTTAAAAGCACTGCTTGATTTCGCAGCGTAATTCCTCGGGAAGTCAACTTGTGACATGATTCAATGACCTCGGGCGCAAGTTCATCCGGGTGATTGAAATGTACATTTATTGCCAAATATTTACTTTTGGAAGGATTTTTAAAATTTGGCCGTATGTACGAAGCAAGCCGATCGCAGAGCTCGTTTGTGTAAATGTCGGGCATATTAAGAAGTGTTCGTGTCCCGACGCGAATTTCTGTAACATTGTCTAATCCCAATAATTTATCCAACAAATAGAATAATTTTTCCTGATCCATAAGCGGCTCGCCACCAGTAATGAGAGCACCGCGAACTTCAGCCATTTTCCCGACTTCTTCTGTCGCATGGTCTATTTCGTCAAATGTCATTCCCCTTTTACCTCTCATAACCCTGCTTTTTTTATAACAGAAACGACAGTATGCCGGACAATCAAAGAACGGAGTCATTAGAACACGATCTCGGTAAAGCCTTTCTAAACCATAGGTCGCAGAGGTCTTTTTTCCTTCTTCAAATGGTGTGGGAGTACCAATGGTGCTTAATTCCTTTGGTGAGGGAAGAAATTGTTTGCGAATCGCTTCTGATTTAGCCATCAAAGACTTTAAGTATGTTGTAAACCGAACAGGATATTTTTCGTTGACCATTTCAACAATGTCTCGTTCGTTCTGGTTTGAAGCATAATGATAAAAAAGGTCATCTTGTTGAGAATGCTTAATGATTTTATCTCTCCAGAAAGGTAATGCCTTTGCAGCTTTTAAATCTTCAGGGATTACATTATGTAATTCTGTTTTATCCATAGAGTCCTCCTTAAATTAGGGTGTTGATATGGTAACCAAAATCAATTGCAATTATAGTTACATGGCTAAGCAGTGTAGATAGCAATATAAAGTGATTCCATACAGGTTAGCATTTAAAATTAATGTAACTATGTTTTGTTAAGCCTGTTTATGAATATTGCTTGAATAATTCAGGTTTTCAAATTATCCACTATTAAAAGATAATAATAAAACACTCATTAATGAAAGTATGCTGTGAGGCTGACAAACTGCTGATGTGTTGTCTAAATCAGCTATCATCAATTCGTGAAAATATGTTACGGCTAATATGCCTTTCAAATTACTGGAATGATGACAAAACATAAAAATTAAGACAGGTTCGATTATGAGGATCAGTCTATATTGAAAAACAACTATTTAATTTAAAAATATAATATTTGTAATAATCAGTATTACATAATGATAGTAAATTAATTAGAAAAAGTCAAGTATAATATTTAAGGAGCTTAGGCTAAAACAACTTTGGATAGTAACGGGAGTTTTATATTTGTTGATTTATAGTGAGATGTAACAATAAATAGTAAAAATATGTAATATAATAATAATTAATTAACATTAAATTATTAATAAAAATAGCACATTAAATAGGTGGCGTTGTGTTCGAATATGACCAGGTAGTAGCAATAATATAGTGATATGGGTAATTATTTGCTCTGATGATTTTTTTGAAATTTATCTGATATATTGATTAATAAAATAGACAAAATACCCAAAAATGCACCGAAAATGCTCCAGATAAGATATTCCGAAAAGAAGGGAAATTGGTGCACCGGAATATTAATATACAGGTGATGGTTCATTGTTTTAAAAAGAACAAACATGTACTTCGTTGTATCGCTGATAAAGAAGCCGGCGATGCTCCCCAGTAATGCGCCGAAAACAGCCCCTTTTTTACCAAAGGCAGAAAACGCCAGGCTGGTGAACAGAACCAAAACTCCGATTAATAAAGAATGAGGTAGGTTTGTAATTAAACGTGTGTTTGTGAAACGAAAAAGGGTAAAAAGTATCATAAAACTAAATATAGATAAAAAATTTATTGGTGTTCGGCGTGATTTTATTTCAGATACGTTAATCACAATCGGAAAGAATTTTGAAAATTGATTGGAGCGAATGAGTAACTGACCGACATGCTCGCCGATTGCCAGTTTTTTTGCATCAATAACAAGTTTAATGCGTTGTTTATTTTTGCGTAAAACGCCAGGTTTTACCTTCAACCAATCTGAAAGGGGGGTAATTGTTCGCTTTTCTTTTTTTATTAACGGCCGAGTATTAACAGTAATGTGCCTAACGATTTTTTTTCGATTTGTTACCTGTATCTTTACAGCTTTACTTGTGGATGCTTTGTTGGATGAAATACCACCGAAACGTGCATGAATAGGTATTGAAATAGTTCCGACATTTGATTGAATTGCTATTTGTGTTTGAATATTTTTATCAATAGCCATGGACTCTGTTGTAATTGTAAAAGGAAAACGTACTTTTTGACCGGACAAACAGGCAAATGTCTTTTTTGGGGTAGTAATCCATTTAGACTTAACGACCACTGTTCCCGTAAGACAGCCATATCCGTTATTTGATATTGAAATCACAAAGCTTTTCGCATATCCCGGGGTCAAAGTGCCAAGATTTAAGCTCGTTTTATTCACGCCAAGTTCAGGCGGAAGATAGTGGTCAGAAGAAGCAAGAAATTCATCTAATCCTTTATCATTATTTTTTGCTGATTTTCGGATTGAACGGGCTTTTTGTGCGAGTGATTTACCAGCGGGAAATTTTTTAAGCCATTTTTCAACATTACCGTTGTTAAGCTGTTGCTTTGCATCGTTCCAATCTTCATAACAAATTGCGATAAATTCCTTAAGTGAGTATGCTTTTTTCTGTGATGCGAATACAAACGGCGGTATTGACGTTTTTTTTACGGGTTTAGTTGAAGAACCACAATTCGGGCAATATCGATTTCCTGCTCCAATGCGAGCTTTGCATTGTGGACATACTTTTTGGGCAGATGTTTTACCACTGAGATACAGTGCATTGTGCATTTCCTGAACGTTTTTAAAACGCTGTTCCTTTTTCATTTTCATCGCTTTAACGATTACTTTTTCAAGGCGTTTTGATACTGTTTTATTTAAGCTGCCAGGCGAAGGTGAAATATCCATATTAGTTGTTCTTGAAAGAGCGTCTTTGGGCTCAACACCTGTGGAGAGAAAATAGAGAATTGCGCCAAAGGAATATATATCCGATTTAAAATCTGTATTTCCTTTACCGCCCTGATACTGCTCCGGGGATGAGTAGGCATACGATGCAGCCCGCGCGAGATGGCGGGTTCCCTGCCCCGAAATATTTTCCTTGGAAATTCCAAAATCAATTAAAGAAATGGAATTGTCTTTACGAACAAGAATATTTTCTGGTTTAAGGTCTCTATGTACAACATTTTTTGAATGAATGTAGTCAAGTACATCACATATTTGATTTGCATAATTCAGAATTGATGATTCATTCATTCCGATGGTGTTTTTTTGGGCCAGGTCTTCCAGGCTCTCTCCTTCAATATATTCCATTACGCTGTAGTGAAATTTTTTATGGTTGAACCGCTCATAAAGACGAGGAATGGACGGATGATTTAGCATTGTCAGGAATTCATCTTCTTTTGCATCACAAATCGAGAGAGGAATTTCCTTTATTGCCCGTAATTGATTAAACAGGGATTCGTCCTCGGCAAGATATGTCGCACCGAACCCACCTTTGCCAATCATTTTTATGATCTTATACTTTTTCTTCAAAATAGTCCCGGGTTCCAGAATCCAGCCGTATAATTTGCTCACTTTTCCGGTGGCAGACATTTCTCCGTGTACAACCAGGCGCGCATTCAGAGCACATTCAGGATTCAGGCAGGCGTAATTATTTTGAGTAATTCGTTTTACTGAATATCTTTTTCCGCATTGAGGACATTTAAAATATACGTTCGCCATTATTGTCCAACTCCTCTCCATTCTTAACAATAAATCCGCATAAAATGAATAAACAGGAATAGCGGATGGTGCACGCAATTCCTGTTTATTACTATCAATCTTTTACAGTATTTATCCGATGGCAACTGTGAACTTAAGCCGACCAAGCATTACTTCATCACCATTTGTTAACGGGCTTGGTATTTCAGCATCGACTATGTTTTTATTTACAAAAGTTGAATTAACAGAATTTAAATCCTCGATAAAGTAGGATTCTCCATCCCGGTAAATTTTTGCATGTTTTCGGCTGACGCCATCATCTTCACCGCCATACATAGTTGTGTCAATATCCGGGAAAATTGCACTTACCGGGTCTTCGCGACCAATAATAATTTCTTCCTTTTCGGGAAGCACAATTTCTTCACCGTTGCTCGCCAAAATAAGTTTTGCTGTTGGTCCGCCAACCGGGATAATATCTTCCAAATTATCAAAATTATTATCCGAATCAGACGGAGATGCATCTGTTAATTCTGCGCCGCATTCATCACAATAGAGCATTCCATCTAAATTTTCCGAGCTACATTCTTGACAAGTTATCATTTTATACCTCCTGTAAAAATAGTGTAATCTATAATATTTTAAATTAGTTAGGCAACAAGACGTCGCGTTAACTTCCGAGTTTCATAGCGAAGTTTTTTGGTGCCGGATGAGGTCATTGAACCGGATTTTTCCAGATTTTCTGCTTCCTCAAACGCAGCGCTGGCCAGATCATTTTCTCCCATATCGAGCAATCTTGTTGCCGCTGCTCTTAGTTTACGGGTCGCCCCCGGAATATCTCCGCCAACTACTTGCGAAAGCGCCCGGGTTTGAAGATCATAAGCGCTTACCTTTTCAACAATATTCATCACCCGCGGATTAATTTTCTTTGCTTCCATCGCGTTATCAGAAAAATGGGTGATAATGTCGGACCGAGTTTTTTGACCGTAATTATTTTCAGCAGGAACATCATACGTTAATTCAACCTGCGCAATTCTGAATTGACCTTGTTTTCTGGGAGAAACCATCAAATATGCTAATACAGTCAATCCGCTAATTTGATCAAGTTCTCCGATATCAACCGTCACCTCGTTTTCCGAAAATGAATCATATTCTAATTCTGAAATATAAGGAATGACACGGCAGATTTTTTTTGGTGTAACACCATTGGCTAACCGTAATGTCAATTTATTGTTCTCAGTTACAATGTTTTTAAATGACTGTGTTTCTTCATCAAAGATGGAAATGATATCATCCGGAGTAGCAATATAGTCGGATTTTCCACCATTGCGAGCAGCGATGGTATCCAGCACTTCATCGTGCCATTCATCTCCCACACCGAGAGCAGTAATGATAATACCGTCTTCTTCTGCCTCTTCTGCGAGTTTATAACATTGTGCCTCGTCACCATACGTTTGGCCATCTGTTAGAATAATCATTCGATTGATTCGATCGTCAGACAGAGATTTTCGCAGTTCGTTTAAGCCCTCGCTCATTCCTTTGGAAATTGCTGTACCACCGCTATAAGTCAGTTGATTGACTTTCTGCTTCAATTCTGCTTTATCAGAAACCGGCTGACCTGGTAATAAAATTTCGGCTTCTTCATTGAATGTAACAATGCTCAGATAATCATCCGCGCCCAATCGGTCGATGATGTTTTCAATTGCTTTTTTAACATTCTCAATTTTTTCGCCTTTCATAGATGCGCTCCTATCCATGACAAGACTCAAATTCAAGTTGGTTTCGTTAGTAAAGTGACTCACGTCAGGTTTAATATCAATGAGCACGTACGCAATTTGAGTTTGATCGCTGACCGGAAAAAAATCCTTATTTAATTCATAATCTAAAATAATCTCTTTTGCCATTTTATGTGCCTCCTACAGAGTTAATAAGTTTTAACGTAGATCAGACTAATATTGTCATCACCACCATTTTGATTTGCCAATTGAACAAGCGTATCTGTTGCTTGCTGGGGATGAGAGCTTTCGGCTAATACAGCTTCAATTTTTTTGTCAGATACCATTTGCCATAACCCATCACTGCATAGCATTAGTCCGTCACCTTTTTTGATAGACAAATGAAAAAAGTATGGATGATTTGATTTTAATTCCAAATTCGTCAGATTCTTTTTAAGATCTGCTTCACCCAACGCGCTTAATATTTGATTTGCCTGTGGATGAGCGCGAATATCAGAGTAGGATATCTGCCCCATTTTATATAATCGATAAACCAGAGAATGATCAGAAGTTATCAATTCAAGTTTTTTATTTTTAAATTGATATGCTCTTCCATCACCGACATTCAAGATGTATAAATCCGGCTGGATCATAAGCGCTATCGTGATTGTTGTACCCATGTCATTATAACGTGACCGGGAAAGCTGATAAATCGCGTCGTTTGCTTTGAACATGCTTTCTTCCATCACTGTTTGGGCGATAGCAGGCGTTACCTGATCCCAGGCTTCAATTTTTTGCATAATTGATTGTGTAATTGATTGAACAGCAATTTTGCTGGCTTCTTCCCCGGCATCATGGCCGCCCATACCGTCGGCGACAATATAAAGGCCAACTGGTGTTGATTTCGATTGATGAATATATGTTATAGTCAGAGAAGCGATGCTGTCTTCATTTAATGAACGAACATGGCCGACATTGGAAGACTCTCCGACAGCGATGTTTACTTTATCGTTTTTAGTTTTTAAAAGATTTACTGACTTATGCAAATTATCTGTTATTTCTGACTGCTGTTTAAGTTGAGAAAATGTACGCTTGATTTCTACAAGAGATTGATATTTACGCTCAGCAGCATTGAAAAAAATCTGTCTTAGATAATCGTCATTGATACCGGTTTTAGAGAGAATCTGTAAAAATTCATCGCCAAATGATTTTAAATCAGATTGACTCCACCGCTCAGATGCATCTGTATTAATAACAGCGTCAGTTAAATCGACAATCATCGGAACATTTTCTTTGATATAAATATGTTCCGCTTTTAAACCAATGTTGTAAATTGAATGGTTATGGAGAACTTCAATCGCCTGTAATGTTTTAAAAGCAATTTCGCATAATAATTGATTTGAAAGATCGGCATTTATATCCAACAACGTTCTATTATCAACCAGAGCAGCCAGCACAAACCTCTTGCTATTTTCCTGAAATGTACATAAGGTCGAAATAAGTGATTCATGACGAATATTTTGGTGTGTAATAAATTCGAAAACTTTTGTTGATTTGTGGTCTCCTTCAATTAAGAGAAATCGACTATCGCTTAGAAAGAAGCCGCAGTCATAACAAAATTGAGATGAGTTTTTAAAATTTTTGGCGCCACATGCACCACAATATTCTGGCGTCATTGTATCTTGTACAGTGTAAAACAATGAGTTCCTGATCGATGGCATCATGTCTGTTACTTGCCAACGTTCGGCAATCATTTTGCTATCGAGCGGGGACTCATTATTTTTTTCCGTTTGCAAGCGTTTTGTGATGTAAGATTTCTTTTTTTCTATACGCTGCGCCGCTTCTTTCATGTTGAGAAATCTATTCATAATAGCCTCAATGCTCATATTCAAATATGCATTTCCTGAAAAGTCCGCACCGGATTTACATCCCGGTGCGGAATAATAAAGAGGATTGATTTAGTTGATCATGACTTCACTGCTACGATCTTTTTTGTTTTTCAGATAATCCTGATAATTTGGTTCAGCTTCGCTCTCATTATTCGACAGATCGATATCATCGAATAACGATAATTCGTCATGGCCTTTTTTTCGTCGGTAAACAATGTAGCCGATAATTGTGCTAAAAAGTATAACAGCAACAGAGCCGAGTATAATATAAGCCATCGATGATTTTACCATTGTCTCTGAGTTTGTTTTGCTCTCGGTCAGTACGAAGTCTTCGTTTGTTTCTTTCACAACAGGACCAGGCTTAACAGACGGTTTTGAATTCGGGGTTGTGGTTGCCAGTTTCTCTTGTTGTTGAAAACGACCGGCGATAATGTCTTCCTGGTTTTTTACAAGACCGTTAACTCGAGAGAGCCAACGGGTTTGTCGAATTTTTTTGATAACTTCCAGATTTGGGATAACGATTTCTTCACCAGGAAAAACAGCATCAGAATTAGGAGCCCGGTTAATCAGCGCCAATTCACGCCAATAGTCGGCATTTCCGTAATACTTTTGGGCAATCATGCTCAGGTATTCACCCTCCTGAATAAGATGAGTCGTTGGCTCGGCTTGAAATAATCGTTTTGCATATAAAAATACATCTGTTTTAAAACCGACAACGAGCACGACAATGATCAATAGAATGACGAATAATTTTTTCATGGGTTTTCACCTCCAAAAAATAATGTTTGATAATTTATGCGTCTTCTACACGCAAAGGGAATGCCATATTGAAAGGAGTAGAAATTTTAATCAGCTAACTTACTGAAATATTATAAATTATCTGAATGTGGGAAATTGTAAGTATGAATTTGAAAGAAATAAAATTGTGTAAAAATTATATGTCTGTTGTGGAAATCGATGTTTAAAGCATTCTCAGTAGAAAATAACTATCAATAAATATATAAATTATGGATGGTGTGTAAAATTTACAGCTATTGTTTTTGAAGGGTTAATAAACAACCAGTTGTAAAAAGTTCACGTAAGATTGGAATATTGTTTAATACAACACAGGAGCGTTTTTTTATTTTAAAGCGAATTTCAAAATCTGGTCGGACGAGATAGCATTTTTTAAAGACATAGTCCAGGGGTAATTTTTTAAGGTACTTAAACAGGCGATGGATTGAAATGCCGGTTGATTTGGTTTCAAAAAGTAAATCAATGAAACGATCGTTTGCTCCAAACGTTTTTAGTATAAACCGATAAAGCGGATTGGGAAGGATGTGAATATAGGGCATTGCTTTGCCATATTTAAAATTTTGCTGATGCCCTCCAAAGGGCGAGCAAATCGGCGGGAAACTGATATAAACTAATCCGGATGGCGCTAACAATTTTGCACATACTTCCAGCGCCGATTTCTTGTCAGGAATATGTTCGATAACATCTCGCAGCACAATCAAATTAAAAGACGTGCCAGAGCAAGCGATTGAATCGTAATCGCAAATATCACCAACATGAAAAGATATAGATGAGTTTTTATGCACTTCTTTAGCAAAATCCACACGGCTTTCCGAGATATCAATTCCGGTGCATATCGCGCCATATTCTTCCAACGCTTTCAAAAGGCCAAATTCACCACCTCCTACTTCAAGCACATTAGAACCATTGTATTTAAACGGCGAAATGCCCAGAAATGTATGCAGGTAATTTTTACCAAATAGATATTGTTCATTGAAAAAGCGTTGTCGCCGTTGAATCATTTCCATGTGAGGTTCCTTCATCATTTATATAAATATCTTTTACAAGTAAAAATGCATTGCTTAATGAGAAAAGACATTCAAATGCTAAATATTCATTAAACAATGCATTTTAAATTTAACGATTCTTTTTGATATATGAATACGTTAGCAGTCCGATAATAGAAAGCAGTACGATCAAATTCGCGATTGTCGCAATCAACTTGCCCTTGAAATAGGATTCCGGATGAAATGTAAATTCAATATTATGCGCGCCTGCCGGTAATAGAATAGAGCGCAGGATATGATTTGTTTTATAAATCTCAGTTTTTTCACCATTAATGAAAGCGTCCCATCCAATAGGATAATATGTTTCCGAAAGAACAAGCAGGCATTGTTTGTTGGTGGTTGCTTGTACATCAATTTTATTAGGAGTAAATTTGGTGACTTTCGCGAAAGATATAGAATCCGGTTGTTCGATTTGACCGGGGAGTTCCGTTTCAAGTAATGCTAATTTATGCGGGTCGAAATTCGGTTTGTTGATGGTTTTCAGAATTTCCACAGGATCATTGATCTGTTGATAAGCGCCGACAAGAAATGCTCGCGGCAGAACTGCTGTGTTTTCATACAAAAGCTGTTTTCTGTTATTTTGCATAATAAACTTTAAATTATCGTGCTCCAGAGTACCGTCGACAATAATATATTTACCATTCAAAAAGTTCACAACATGCCAATTTATCGGGAGTTTCGAATTCCATCCCTGATAGAGATTGTTATCAATAATATCCTGAATTAATTGTGGTTTTGCAGCGTCATAGCCTCCAATGCACTGATGATAATACGCCAGATTATTATTTCCGAAAAATTGTCCCAATCCCAATACGCGGAATGGTTCTGGGTCTTGTTCGTTTTTTGTAAGAAGATAGTTATCGATATTTGACTTTGCAGAGAGTCTCGCCTCGAAATCCGATTCTTTTTGTAGTGCATCAAAAAATCGGTAATTGACCAGCGGGACATCGATAAGCATGATGACAAAAAGACCAATCGTAAAAAAACCGGCAGGAATATATTTTTTAAGATAGACAAAAATAAGGCCAATTGCAATTGCCGAAATAAGTAAGGTCCGTAATGCGTCCATTTTCATCAATTCGAAGCGGGCGCTTTTTAATAATTGTAATACCTGGGGTGTATAAACACCAATTTCCCGCGGAGTGGCAAATGACAATGCTCCTTTTAACAGAAACGGTGAAACAGATAACAGAAATAAAAATCCAGCGATAGCATATAACACAGTTTGTGCATTTTTGTCCTCTTTTTTATGAACATTCAGAAGATAGCGGAAACCAAAAGCAGCAAAAATGATAAAGACAACAAAAATAGCCATCATAATCATTGTTGGGACACGGAATTTGCTAAAATAAGGTAGGTAGTAGAAAAATATCTTATAAAAAACAGGGAAATGGCGCCCGAATCCCAACAGTAGCGCAAACACAGTGAATATTCCTAAACTTACAATACGCCAATCATGACGAAAGCCATAAATTCCGAATATGAGCAGGATAAATAAAGTGAGTCCAATATAGTCTGTCGAAGATGTAAATGGCATGTCCCCCCAATAGCCCGGGATAGACCTTCCTTGCAATTGGGGGACATCTTTTCCGCGATACTGTTCCTGCGATGATCCGCCAAAATATCGGGGAATCAGAAAGGTAATCATTTCTTTTGGAGAGAGTGACCATTTGGTGGCATAATCAAAAGAGACTCCTTTGGCTCGTTGAGCGCTATCATCAATTTTCTCAATATGAACCGCGTTGCCACCGCGCGTTGAGTAGGGTGTGTATTCTTTCATTGGAAAAAACGGTTGATAGACCGAGGCAATGGTGAGAACTGCTGCAAGAATTAACAAACCGAACAACCTGACAAAATCTGCAAACTTTTTATCAATAAGAAGTTTAATAACCGGATAGATACCAATAGCAAACATTAGCAGAGCAGTGTAAAAAATAATCTGATAATGCTGTGTTCTTAACTGTAATGAAAAAGCGAGAGCGAAAAGAAACATGCCCAAAATATTTTTTTTATTCAGAAAATTGAAAAATGCAGCAAGTGCCCATGGCATGTACATAATTGCCCGAAATTTTGAAAAATGTCCGGCGAGCCAGAGGGAATTATAATGCGGCATTAACAAAAAAGCGAGCGCTCCGAATAGTGCAATAATCGGTGAAAAATTTAGTGAGTAAAGTAACACAAACATGCCGATGGTTCCAATGATGTAATAAATAAGAACCTGGCCTCCATAATCATCATAAAAGTACGAGGCCAGAATATCGAGGGACCAGGATTGCGGGCCATATCGGTGATACTGAGGCATCCCGGAAAAAATTGCCGGATTCCAGAGCGGTTTTTCTCCGGTTTGTTCTTTATATTGTTGCATCAGGTTGGTTTTCCCTTTTGAAGCCAAAACATCACTGCCGGCCGGAACCATGCCTTTGAACGCCAGATCCGATAATAAAATCATGGTGGCAATAATAATTATCCCGATACAAAGGAGTATCGTTTGCCAGGGTTTAAAGTTAAGGAAAGTTCCCCCTGTGGATTTACTTTGGCGCGTCGTTTTTTTTAATTTTTTTGATTTCTTTGCTTTTGCCATTTTTCGTTATCCCCTGTTAAATAAATACACATTAATAATATTTTTTAGTGAATCCGGTAAATTCCTTTTTACCGAGAATTACACGTTTCACAAAGGCCATAGTAAAACCGAGGCCATAACCATAAATTTGGATCGGAATAATCAAAAAGACAAGTGTTGCCGCGTGTAAATTATTATAAAGAATGAAGGCGTCGATTACTGAAAAAATCAATAATATCAGTGCGACGCATAAAAAAGTGAGAGTAATTTTAGGGCAAAGAATTCCGAGCAATAGTATAAAAATTGTTATCCACAACGCGATTGCCGGGAAAAAGTGAACCGGTTCCAGCATTGCTTTGTCCATTTTATAGAGATTAATACGGGCGACTCCCCAATTAAAGACCTGTCGGAAAAATTTTTTAATCGATGTACGACGTTTGTGATAGACAATTGCCTTTTGAATACGCGCAATCTGTGCCCCGCTTCTGATGATCCGATTACTAAATTCTATATCCTGGCCATGCCGTAGCGAACCAAAACCGCCAATTTTTTCATGGAGCGCACGGCTAAGTCCCATATTGAAACTTCGGGGATAAAATTTTCCGGCCTTTTTTTTCCCATGTCCGCGAATGCCGCCGGTCGTTAGAAATGCGGTCATTGAATAATTAATCGCTTTTAATAACGGCGGAAAATCATCCCGAAAGCTATCCGGCCCGCCAAATGCATCGGCCTGAGTTCTCTGCAAGGTATCGTCGATATAAGCAAGCCAGTTCTTATCGACGGTGCAGTCAGAATCGATAAAAATGAAAAAATCGCCAATTGCTTTTTCCATACCAAGATTTCGAGCAGCCCCGGGCCCTCTATTTTGTTGGGAATAGTATTTCAATGGAAGACTATTTTGCTTGATAAAATCAGAAACAAATTCAGCGGTGCCATCAGTTGAGCCATCATCAGCGATGATTAACTCATATCGATCAGCAGGAAAGTTTAATTTTTTAAAAGAACCGATCAGCTCTTTTATCTCATCTTTGCGATTGTAAGAAGGAACGATTATCGAATAAAGCAAGGTTTTCATACCGGAGTTTACTCGAGACTGGTTTTAATTGAATATTCAAGTTCTTTTTTAGTTTGTTCTGTAATCATCTCACCCAGCAGGCCAATGGAGATGAATTGAACCCCGACAATAATCAATAAAATACCGAGGAATAATATCGGGCGGTTGCTTAATGATTTTTCAATAAAAAACCAATAAAAAGCCAGGTAAATACAAATCCCCACCCCAGTGAGAAACGAAATAAGCCCGATGCTGCCGAACAGATGCAATGGTCGTTTTTTAAAACGATCAAGGAAAGCGACGGTTAATAAATCGAATAATCCGGCAGTGAATCGGGATGTTCCGAATTTCGATTTTCCGTGTTTGCGCGGATGATGCCGGACAACAACCTCTCCCACACGAAATCCGCTGCGATGGGCGAGCATGGGAATATACCGATGGAGTTGCCCGTAAATCTGAAAACTATTGATCACTTCTTTTCGATATGCTTTTAAGCCACAATTAAAATCATGTATTTTTAGACCAGAACTCCAGGAAGTCACTTTATTAAAAATCCGGGAGGTATATTTTTTTATGAATGGATCGCGGCGTTCTTTTTTCCATCCTGATACAAGGTCGAAACCCTCGTTCAATTTATCGAGCAATGTGGGGATTTCAGACGGATCGTCCTGCAAATCCGCATCCATTGTGATAATAATATCTCCTCTTACTTTGGAAAATCCAAATGCCAGTGCGGCGGATTTACCGTAATTCCGGCGGAATTGATAAACCTTTGCTTCGCGATGTTTTTGGTGTATTGTCTTTAATTGATCAAAGGATTCGTCAATTGAGCCGTCATCAATAAAGATGACTTCGAAATTAAGTTTAATAGCTTTTAGTTGATCGCTAATCCTTCGGAATAGTTCTTCTAATGATTCTTTTTCATTGTAAAGGGGGATAACGATTGAAATATCGATGTGTTGTTCTGATGTGTTCATTATTGCGATAATTTTATTTTTTGAGCATTGTCTGGTATTTTAATTGTAAACTCGTCTGAATTTATATTTTTATTTGTTGAACGATCGATGTAAAATAATGTGACCCGTTGCCGTCCTTCTGGTCGGGTAATTTTAATCACTTTTGGCAAATAGACGCCGCGTTCTTTTTTAAATTGGCTGAATTCCTGTTGTACAAATAATTGGTTATCATTTTTATAGATATTAAAATTTGTCACGACAAATTTTTTCGGATCAATCCAATATTTTTTTTGTAAATTGTCAAATTGTAATGTGATAACATATTTATTATCTTCGATATCCAGGCTCGATTCTCTGCTGACCGGTATTAAAGGTAAACCGGCTGCGAGTTCCATTAGTTCCGCTAACTGAATATCAGCCAGTCCAATTTTATTCAAATTAAATGATTGAATATCTCCATAGTAAACAATATTTTCCATCGAGGAATAGACGACAAATTGATCATTGCGAACCAGTATTGATCCGACGCCAAATCCCAGGCCAGCTTTCACGTCCACATTTAGCAAATCCGGGAGCTTTAGTGAGATATTACTAAACGCGGTAAAGCCCATCTGTGGTGATTCAACACTCAGATGAGCGCGTCCTTTGATTGACTTCAATTTCCAGTAATTTTCTTCAACTCGACTTCTTATTTTTTGAACAGTGATATTTTCCAGGGTTAATGGTTTGCTCTGAAAAATATTGGCACAATCAGTAAATAGCAGAATGATGAAGAAAAATAAAAAGATTCGTTTCAAGACGTCCTCAATTATTTAAGCGACTCGAGTTTGTCGTTGATCCATGTCCGAGAGTTATCCAGCTCAAACGATTTTCGCCAGTATTTTTGTGCATTTTCCGTATCATTTAACTTTTGGTAAACATCGCCAAGATGTTCAAGTACTTCGGCAGATTCTCGATTTGTTTGAAGTGATTTTTTGATATATTCCAATGCACTGTCATAATTGCCTAATTTAAAATGAATCCACCCCAGCGTATCCAGATATGCTCCGTTGGTTGAATCTTGTGCAACTGCTTTTTGGGATAGTTCCAGTGCATAAGATAAATTTTCTCCACGCTCGGACAAACTATAACTATAATTATTCATCAACAGCGGATCTTCCTTGCGTATTTTTAACGCTTCCTCGTACAGCCTGTCTGATTCCTCATGCTTCCCCAGTTCATCGTAAGCAAGCGCAAGTGCGCTCATTGCATCTACATTTTCGGAGTCGAGTTCAATACAATTTTTTAGCGGTTCAATGGCTTCTTCGTACTTGCTTAGTCGATTTAAAGTTGTGCCCAGGAAATAATAAATGATTGGATTATCCTGAAAAACTGTTACTGCTTCTTTAAAGTGCCGTTCTGCATCCTCTGTCTTATCAGAGCGTAGATAAGCCAGGCCGAGCATTAGCCATAGTCTGCTAAAATCTTGATTGTAATCAATGGCTTTTTGATAGTATGGGATTGCTTTTTCCCATTCTTCTTGCTGGTAGTAGAGTGTTCCAATGCTGTAGTATGCTCGAAAGTCGTCCGGAAATTCGTCTACAATATCAGCAAATTCCTGGATCGCTGCTACTGTATCTGCCTTGCGAAAGTACAATTCTCCCAAACGTAATCGCATCTGAATGTCTGTGCTGTCTTGTTGAATCATCTCTGTAATTAATTGAATCGCATTTTCCCACTGTTCCTGTTCAACATATAAATCCCGTAATTCCTCCAGACACGTTGTGAATTTGGGATCCACTTCAATGCCCCTTTTGTACCAGGTGATGGCACTTGTTGTATCCTGTTGTTCCAGATATAATTTGGCCATTGCCAGATAAGAACGTTCATCTTCCGGATAATCATCTAATAGTGTTAAAAAAATAAGACGAGCTTTATCATATTGCTTGTAGTCAAGATAAATATTGCCTGTTTTTATAATCATAGCAGCGTCGCTTTCCTCGCTGTTAATGATTTTTTCATATTCCTCAGCAACACGAATGTCGTTCCCCTGGGTCATATAAATTGCGATGAGATTAAATCTAACTTCAGTGTTATTTGGGTCATTATTCAGAATTTTCTGGTAGGCTTCTGCTGCAGCGTTGTAATCTCCGTTGTGATAATAAATTGCAGCTAAAAGTTTCAAAGATTTCTCATCATGCGGATATCTGGTGACTGCTTTTCTGAGTATTCGTTCTGCACTTTCTTTTCTATTGAGTTTAATATACTGTTCGGCAATTTCGTTAAAAATTGTCACAGAAGATGAATCATATAACAACGCTTCACTAAATTCAATCAGTGCGGATTTGTGATCACCATTCAAGTCATATACACTACCACGAATAAAATGTGATACAGCCTTTGGATGAAAATAAGTTTCTGCAGGAAGACCTTTTTCAAAACCAGCTTCCTGTTTGATGAGTTTCTGAGAGCCTCCACAACTTATAAATATTAAAATTCCAATAAAAATCACATATCTTCTCATTTTAACTCCTGCCAATGTTTTCTTCATGAAATATAGGACAAAAATAGCTAAATTACAAGGAAAAAATAGTTGATTATTTTACAGTTTCGAGATATAGGTTATAGTTAAACGACATTGATATTTTTTAAGTTTCCTGAACAAAATGATAAATAGCATTAAAAAAAGCCCTCAAGGTGTAATCGAGCGCTTTTATGATAATTTATTTTCATAATGTAATCTGCCTACAGCAAACGATTCAAAATAGCAGAATTGTTTGCTGTAGGCAATTCTTCAGTGACTACTCCGGGCCAGATGTGCGGAACGGGTTGTCAATAGAGTATTCTGAAATAATTTCGTCATAATCATCGTACCAATATGCGTTCGGATTTCGATTGAACACCATAAAGCGAGCTTTTTTCCTTGGCTCGGCCGCACGATGATAGCGAAAGAAAACATGATCATCTGTTTTGCCGATAATTTCAATTTTTCCGCTGGCGTGTGACATTACTAAACGTGCCCGTTTCCCCAGCCCAGATGTTTGCATTCGTGCCTGTTCAAATATTTCAAATGATTCCTCAATTGGAGTGGAAAACATTTTATTGCCAAGGGTCGGTCGGCATTGGAACACATAATACGGCGGAACACCAATATTAGATAATTTATCAAATAATTCGCCTAAAACTATGGGATCATCATTGATTCCTTTTAAAAGTGGCGTCTGATTTGTCAGGATAACTCCGGCTTTTTGGAGCAATGAAACTGTGTCGCAAGCCACGTCTGTAATTTCCCGCGGATGATTGAAATGTGTCATTATGTAAATACGTTGGTCATTGTGGCTGTATTCGTTTAACATTTCCAGTAATTCCGGATCATTTATGATTCGATATGGATTGAATGCCAGCATTTTGGTTCCAATTCGTATTATTTTGACATGGTCAATTTCGCGCAGTTGCATGATGATGTTTCCCAATTTCCGGGTCGACATAACCAGCGGATCACCACCTGTCAATAACACATTATTAATTGTCGGAGTGTTTCTGATATATTTGACCCCGTCTGTGACGTCTCGCACCACTTCATCACTCATGTCCATAAACAGTCGCTTTCGAAAGCAAAATCGACAGTATCCTCCACACACATCATTAACCAGTAATACGGCTATGAACTGGTATTTGTGTTGAAGGCCCGGAACTTTCGTATAGATATCTTCATCAGATGCGTCCAGGCGTCCCCAACTATTCAATTCTTCACGATTTGGAATAATTAATCGTCGAATCGGATCATCCGGATCGTCCCAATTAATCAATTTTTGATAGTAATTATTGGAGCGAAATGCAAATTTATCCGTTACCTCTGATAGAGAATCTTGCTCTTTTTCAGTGAGTTCGGGAATATTTTTTAGTCTTGTGATATATCGAACTTTTTCCATATTACTCTCCGTAATTTGTCAACTTAACAATTATTTCGCAGGCAGAATCTGTATCTGCCTATTTCTTTATCGCTATGTTTTTATTCTTTTATTTAGTACAAATAATCTCCTTTGAGAATATTTACCGGTCTGGCTTTCTTAAAATATGAAATTATTTAATTCCAATTTCGGATATTAATAGGTTGTGAATATTTTATGAATTATATGAGCCCGATTATACAAGCAATTTCATAAAATATAATCTGTACAGCGAAAATCATTTATCAACGGTAAATATAGCCAGGTTATTTGAGGAGAAGATGTTAAGAATAGCTCTCAAATGAATTAAATTCACCAAAGTGAATAATTTTGATCAAGGAGCGAGAATCCAGAAAATGTTTTTTGTTTGTAATAGTGTATCATAATAATATCTAAATCAAATAAATTTTGCCGGCTTAATTATTACTATAGCTTTTTAATATACAAAAAAAGTTGGAACCATGCAAGGGAATATTTTGAAATAAAAATGAAGTAACTAATATAATCTATATTTCGATTTAATAAAGTATTAGCACGTTGTAAATATAAAAATTGTTATACCATTATTTTTGCCTTTTGCCAAATAATAGTAAAATTAACAACAGGATAAAGACGCCTGTACTAAGTGACAGAAATGGTGAAATGCCGAAACCTGCCGGCAGATAGCCAAAAACAGCAGCGATAACACCAACGAGAACAGCATAAGGTAGCTGTGTCCGGACATGGTCGATATGGTCTGCGGAAGAGGCCATGGAAGACATGATAGTCGTGTCGGAAATTGGGGAACAATGATCCCCGAAAACAGAACCAGACAGAACAGCGCCAATTGTACCGAATAAAATCGACTGTGCAATGGCTGGTTCTATAGCATTTGCAGCGGATAATTTTATAGCAGCCGGAATAACAATCGGTACAAGAATAGCCATAGTTGCCCACGATGTTCCGGTGGAAAATCCGATAAAAGCGGCGACAAGAAATGTAAGTAGCGGCAGGAAATGCGGTGACAGATATCCCTTAATTAGGCTAATTACATAATCTGCAGTTTTTAAGTCAGAACAAATATTTCCGATAGACCAGGCCAACACCAAAATAATCATTGCGATAACCATTGCTTTAACGCCATTTAGCCAGGCTTCCAGTGCTTTCGCAAGGGATAGAATTTTTTGACTAACAGCCAGCGTAATTGCGACGATAGCGCCAATAAAGGAAGCCCACATTAGTACATCAAATGAATCGGCTGCTCCTATGATTTCTCCTAATCTGGCAGCGGAGCCATTGGCGCCTAATTCGCTGCGTCCGCTGTAGTAAAGTCCGATTATTGTGACAATAATAACCGCCATGATGGGGATTAAGGCATTATACCAACGTAATGGAATATCCGCATCTGCTTCGATTTCCAGCGAACTGGAATCGGCAATCGGTTGGGCTCCTTCCCTTAATATTTGGCCCGTGTTAAGAGATCGATTTTCCGCTCGGTACATAGAAAACATATCTCTTAAAGAAAAACTGACAAGGAACACGAAAAAGATTGCAAGTAAACTATAGCTCGCGTAGGGAATAGATTGTAAAAACGTGATATACGGATCTTTGCTTATATTAAGCGTTTCAAAAGACTGGTCAATTAATCCGATTTGAAAGCCCACCCAGGATGAAATAATCGCAACCGACGCGATTGGTGCAGCAGTAGAGTCAACAATGTATGATAATTTTTCTCTCGATATTCTCAATTTATCGGTAAATGGGCGCATTGTATTCCCAACGATGAGGGTATTCGCATAGTCATCAAAAAAAATAAGTACTCCCATTGCCCAGGTTGAGAGTTGTCCGCCGCGACGACTATTGGCAAACCGGGACAACTTCTCCACAATCCCCTGTGCACCGCCTGCTTTTGAAATAACACCAACCATACCACCAAGCGTCATACTAAAAATAATGATTGCTGCATGGGACGGTTCTGCCAGTGAGTTTAGAAGAAATGTATCAAGGGCGCGCATAAATCCGATAAATGGATTATAGCCATTCAGGAAAATCGCCCCCAACCAGATGCCGCTAAATAACGCAATTAAAACTTGTTTAAAAAGAAGTGCAAGTACAATCGCTATAATCGGGGGCAGAAGACTGAAAAATCCGGGAATTATGTGTATTTTTGCTTCTTTGAATGTATTTCCATATTGGAAAGATATTTTCTGAGTGCCAGTTTCCTTTATGTATATGTTAGATAGTGTCAGTTTCCCGCTCTTAAAATGTGCAGTAGAATCCAATTTGACCGAATCTTGATGAAAAATTCCGTCAACTTTCATTTTGTCGCAAAAATATGATGCATTTGAACCAGACGAATCCAGCGCTGTGATCGTTAGTGAAATGGGAACACCACGGAGGCCAATCTCCGGAGCATCAATCTTAAATTCGACAGGAGAGTTATCAGTTTGACCAGCAAGCAGATTAAGAGCGAATATCAAAACAAACAGCGAACTAACTACTAACGAAATTTTTTTCATAGTAATCCTCGATTGTTATTTTCCATTCCATTAAAAAGCACCTTGGTATCTGTGAAAAGAATGTACCGGAAAAATAACAATTAATTGATAAAAAGTAAAGAAAAAAAATATAACTATTTGTTGAATTTCATGGAAAAATTTTTTAAATTTTGTAGATTCAAAAGATGATCATACTCAATATTTAAGGGAAAAATAGAATGCGTACTATTTATGCGAAGCTTATCTTGTTGGTAATATTAGCTGTTAATGCCACAGGGCAAACCACTGAAGATGAAATCCATTTTATTTACGCGGACTCATCGTCATTAAATGAAAAATATTTGACATGGATGTCTCCCACATCCTACCGGCCTTCAATTGCATTAAATGGAGATTGGGAGTATCGACTAAATGAAGATGATCCGTGGAAAAGCGTTAAAATACCCTCAATAACAGAATTTATGGGGAAGATCAGTTATCGCAAAGTGTTCGCAGTGGATTCTTCGTTTCAAAATAATAAATTGAAATTGGTCTGCTATGGAATAAATTATTACTGCACCATATTTATTAATAAAAAATTTATTGGCAGCCATGCGGGTAATAATTCATTTGCAGTTGAAGTGCCTCATGAAGCCATAAAAATCGGACTATCAAATATCATCGAAATAAATGTCAATACCAGCCTCGATATAAGACAATCATTGCCCTTAAAAAATCAAATACTGGGGCGAAAAAATTGTGGTGGCATTTACAGGGACATTTATTTATTAGCTCTGCCGGTAATGTCAACAAAAATTGGTCATTACAAATATCACATTGATGCGGAAGCAAATCGCGCGGATTTAGAATTAAATTTTGAAATCCGTAGCCAAATTCCCAAGCATCCAACGAACAAAGCATTTTTAAAGAAAAAATTACAGTGTTATGTCGAATTATGGAAACCAGGAGCCCGACGACCTGAATACAAAAAGAATATTGAACTTCCGGAGACGATCAAACCAATCAATATGTTTGACGTTAAAATAAGCATTGAAAGTCCGGTATTGTGGGAGCCGGAATTTCCGTTCTTATATGAACTTATTGTTTATTTGAGCGCCGGACGAGATAAAATTGACAGCACCGGGATGTGTTTGGGGTTGAAAGATTTGCGCATCGAAAATGAAAACTTGTTGTTAAATGGAAAACGTTTCATATTAAAGGGAATCAATTATCAGGAAAATGTTTGCAATTATGAAAATAGTCCGAAATTAGCGGATATGGAGCACCTGATAGAACAAGTAAAATACTTAAATGCAAATGCAGTGCGAGTCGTCGGCTCTCCGTTACACCCGTATTGGACAGAATTATGTGATCGAAAGGGGGTTTTGTTATTTCAGGAGATTCCCCTTAACTGGATACCATCGTCTCGGTTGAAAGATGAGCAATTCAGAACGTTGGTCGCGGATTATTTGCTTGAGGTTGTGTTAAGAGATAAAAATCATGTGAGTGTTTGTGCCTGGGGAGTGGGCGGCCCGTTTTGTGAAAATTTAACAATTTTGATTAATTCTTTTTATGACAAAATTCGTGAGTTTGATAATACGCCATTATATCAGTTAAACAGCATTTATGTTCAGAATGCCAAAACCCGGGCAGAAATTATTGCGCTCGATTTATTTGATATTGACAAACATATTATTGCCCGCCGCATAAATGATTGGTTGAAGGACGGAGAAAAGAAATTAATGGTTGTAACATTTGGGAGTTCGATTCAGGAAGCTATTTATAAAGATGAAAATCCGGCGATTCTTGAGGAAATTCAGGTGGCGAATATTACAGAAGCATGGAAAATACTGACGCAATTTCAGCAAATCGATGGATTTTTTGTGAATTCATTGACCGATTGGAAAATAAATTACCCACTCAACTCGTTTGGCCCGCGGGAAAATCAGGATATTTATCCCTCTGGTTTAATGAAATCGAACAGAAAAAAGCGGTTGGCTTTAAACGCGGTTCGATCACTTTTCCTCGAAGGAAAAACCAGAATAAATCCGGGATTACGTTTACAAGTTGAGCATCCCAGTATTTTTCCATTGGTTGGGGTTGTTACGTTGCTGATATTTCTTTTTATTTATAATACCCGTCGTTATGTCCAGGAAAATTTACGGAGAATTTTTATTCACCCGCATGGTTTTTTTGTAGATATTCGAGACAAACGGAAAGTTCCCGTATCCCATACTCTCTTAATTGCATTAATTAATTCGCTCGGACTGGCACTGGTAACCGCAACACTGCTCTTTTATTACAGAGAAAATATATTTTTTGATCACCTGTTGACGGTGCTTTCAGTAATGCCATCAATAAAAACAGAGTTGATTGCGCTAATATGGGACCCAGCCCTGGCGATACTATTCTTTACAGCGTTCTTTTTGTTCGCTTTTATTATTATTGGATTGTTTATTAAAATATTTTCCATAATTTTCAGAAAGAAATTGCCGCTAAATCAATCATTAACAATCAGCTTTTGGAGCGCAACAAATTACATGTTAATGATACCAATTGGAATGATTCTCTACCGAGTCCTCATTTTAAAATCAATGTTCTATTTTATGATGGGACTTATTTTATTTTTCTTCTTATGGCACATTGCTCGATTAATTAAAGCGATAAAGGTTGTATATTTTTGGAGTTCCTTTCGTTCAGTAATTTTTATACTATTTTGCATTGCAATTGTAAGTTTAAGTATTATCTATTATTTTCAACAAAAATTTGCAATTTTAGATTATCTTAGTTTATATGCAAATCATTTAATTAAGTACTAATTAACCAGGCCTGTCAATGAAAATAACATATTTTATATTCACGAGTATAGTTCTTTTAAGTGTTTTTTCGCTAAACGCTGCCGAAACTACTCTTGAAACCCGAACGATTCCGATTGATGATCTGATCGCTCTTGGACGTCAATTCCCAAATAAAGAATATTACAACATCGCTTATTCTAATATTGATATGGTTAAAAATATTTCCATTGAAAATATTATCATGAAATGTATGAATGATTCTGACATAAAAAAAATAAATAAGATTCTTCATGATTATAAAATATTGATCGATAAGAAAAAGTTGTATTTTTCGATGACTGATTCTTTGAACAATACGGATAGTACAAATTATTATCAAGAAAAGATTGATGCTTTTAGAAATCATGTTTTCGAGACCTCGCCAAAATATACTTTGTTTTTGCTGGCACAACACCCGCTAAATGTGAAAGAAGTTCAACGCATGTACCTGCACGATCGGGAAGCTTTATTAAATTATTGGGTCGACGAAAATTATACGTTTGTTTTTTTGGTAAAACAAGATACGTTTTATGTAATTACCTGTCAAATTGGTAGAAAAGAATTGTTCGAAAAAATAACGAAACTGATGCTTCCGTTTTATCGAATTCAGAACCCTTTGGAACTTGACTTTAATTTAGTATTAGCAAATGAGTTGTATCGTAAGCTATTTTTACCGGTAGAACCATTCCTCGCAGAAATAAAATCAATTATCATTATTCCCGATGAAATACTTGTTGGCTTTCCGTTTGGTTGTTTATTAGTCGATCCGAATACCGGAAAAAGTAAGCCTGAAAAGGAAATCCTTTATCAACAATTTGAGGAAATGACATTTTTAATACATAAATACGCGATAGCGTATAATTTTTCATCGCTGGCATTACATCCTGTTTTTCAGGAACTGCGCGCGAAGAAAAAACTTGGCCGAAAACTCCTCACGATGACCGACATTGTGGGGCCACATTCTGACGATGCAACATTGCATTTAAAATGGAATTATCAGTCACCTCCTTATGGAAAAGATGAAGTAGAGCATATTTCCAGAATATTGTGGCGCCATGAAAATATCTCAGATAAAAATGCAACATTGGATTTTTTTAATAATAACAGCAATCGATTTCGTTGGATATATCTTGCAATCCCTGCATTTTTAAATAATTTGAAACCCGAAAAGTCAGCGCTTCTGTTTTCTGGAACAGATACTGTCTCCTATTCCGGCTTGAAAATTGAAGGTATTTTGAATAGCTCGTTACAAACTGACATGATGACTTTAACCGGCTGTCAGTTATCGCCTGTTGATGTGCAGTATAAGCCCGGAGTTATCGGAATACCACAATCTTTTCTTATGGCAGGAGCTCAATCAGTATTATTTAATTTATGGCGTGTGCAGGATAGGACTGTCATTTATTTAATGTCGAAATTTTATTTTGAATTGAAATACAAACGCCAGACAAATTCAATGGCACTTCAAAGAGCAAAAATTGCCTCACTTCAAGACACTTTTTTCTTAAATGGACATAAAATATCGAGATCGCATCCTTATTTTTGGGCGCCATACATTTTAATTGGTAATGTGAACATCCGCCCGCCAACTTTTTCCACGATTCCTCCGATTGTTGTTATTATAATCACTTATGTTGTCGTTGCCATTATTTCGCTGGTTATTGTTCGCAAAACTTTGAAGCATCGAGAGTAGAGAATAATTTTAAATTGACAGTAATATTTCCTTGACATTGTTTAAAATTTTTATTATAATATTTTGGGTCAAATATAATGGTACTTTCTCAATTATTTGCATAATACAAATGTTGGAATGATTTTTGTTTTTATAGGGCGGTTATACTAACAGTAATTTTAGCATGAGGAAAGTATCAGGTGGTTCAAAATGTTATTATGGAACAAGTAAAGGTTCCGGCACAGATCGGCTATCTTCGAGTTCTTCGAAAATTTATTACTCGAATCGGTAAGAAGTATAATTTTACTCCCAAAGAGCTTTATGCCTTTAAAGCGTCTGTCGACGAAGCGTGCACCAATATTATCGAACATGGCTATGGTCACAAAGACGGCTCTATTACCATGAAAGCAATTGTAAAAAATGAAAGTTTTACAATTGAACTGGTGGATAAAGGCAAAAGCTTTGATCCAAATCTTGTTGCCAAACCAAACTTGCACACTTACGTTGCTGAAGGGAAAAAAGGTGGTTTGGGAATATTTATTATGCACAGGCTGCTGGATAAGGTAGATTATCAAATCAGCAGCAACGGTAACATTTTGAGGCTGACAAAATTTTGTCAATCTCTCCCTCCTCAAATTCCAACACCAGAAAGACTTTCATTTTTTAGCCGAATGAAAAATTTTTTTTCATGACGTCGAATATTAAAAAAACCGCTGTTCATCTTTGTGTTTTCTGAAATTCAGACAACACAAAAACTGTCACAGCGGTTTCCCCCAAAAATAGCAATCATAAAAATCTTAATTAGTTAGCAGCTCTGTCTTTCTTTTTTAAATAGTAATTTATAGTCAGGATAATAATACTTCCTAATATCAAGAACGTTAATGTGGCAGATTCCGGGACAGGTACTATTTGGTCGATTTGGATAAATAAATCATTGTAATCCCTGTCTGACTGAAATGTACCAAGTTCTGGAATGTAGCTGTTTGGTGCGTATCCATCTTCAAAATTGTTGGAGTATGTACCTCCTCGCCAGAACATATCTTCCCAGCACAGCAAATAGCTCGTGGCAATGGTATTACTAATGAGCCATTCATCTGGCGCTCGCAATACGATCAGATGGTCAAAATGTCCTGTATCCGAATTTAGTGAGGATTGCGAATACCAAAGCCCACCAACGTAATTGGGGGACGAATTCTTTGTCGCATCAAGGTAAAATCCAAACGGTCTTAATCCTGGATTAAAAGAATGTGGTCCGTCGTTAATAAAATCAAAATAATCTCCATCCATCTTAAAAGAAGGCGAATGACGAGTCTTTTCTGGATCTTTTGGATCATACCAACCGAAGCGTGTGGAAATACCGGTGGTCCGGGCGATTACACGAGTTACAAGTGTGCCATTTAAGTGAAATAGCTCATCATCTCTTAAAATGGTATTATATAACTGCCGTATCGAATATCGAACATCATACGCACGATTATAGGCCTGTAACATACTGATGAATTGACCTTCGCTATCACTTGTATGCAGCCCAAGATTCATTTTGACAAAGTCAGATAATTTGTAAGGTATTCCGCCAAAACAACTAGTAGGTATGAATATCATAACAATTAAGGTAGTAGCTAAAATTGATTTTATCATTTTGGATACCTTTGATGTGATAGTTGAAACATTTTACGCTCAAATATTATGCCACATGACTACAGTTGTAAGAAACGCTCCGTGCATTGCCCTGCCGTTTAATTTGGCTTTCAATAAATTGAATTACTTTTGTACTATATAGCAATTGTTAATAGTTCTTACACTTTTTCTTTCATTTGATTTAATTCACAGAAAAATAAGAAACTCGACTGTTAAAGATGTTTACAATAAGCGCATTTACTTTACATGCTAATGAATTTCTAAAAAATATTGAATTTTAGTGTTGAAACTTTAAACGTTTTTAGCTAACTTATTATTATTCGTTTTTATTTCACCATTATTGTTTTAAATTAAATAAGATATTAGGTCGATAATTTGAATATTTAATATAAGGTAGATAGTTAGAACAAAAGAGATGAATAAAATGAAAAATAAGGGAACCATTAACGACATTTTAGTGCTCCATCATAGTCATTTCGATTGTGGTTATACGCATTCACAGCCTGTTGTTTGGGAGCTTCAACGAGATTTTATTGACCAGGCGCTTGATTTGCTGGATGACACAGCAGATTGGCCGGAGCCATCCCAACCACGATGGACATGCGAGGTTACCGCCCAGGTGATGAAATGGCTGGAAACAGCTTCTGATAACAAAGTGGCTCGATTTGAAAAATATTTAAAGGAGGGAAGATTTGGAATTTCCGGTTTAGAATTGAATATTACGTCGTTATGCAGCGGTGAACAATTAGCTCGCTTGATTTATCGTGCAAATTATTTACAACGTAAGTTTGGGATTTCTGTCCGCACCGTCAATCAACATGATATTAATGGCGTGCCCTGGCCGCTGGTTGATATTTTGATTGATTGTGGGATCGAATTGTTGATTATGGCTGTTAATCTTCATTTTGGAGCCGTAACTGGTGACCGGCCTGCTGTATTTCGATGGCAGGGACCTTCCGGAAGAGAGCTGCTTGTTATGAATGGGGCTCATTATACAATGTTTGATCAGTTGTTATATTCTTATAAAAATGATTTGATTGAAATGCAGCGTGGATTGCAGGATTATTTAAATTATCTGAGAAATATACAATATGATCTTGATTTTATATACCTTACAACAACAAATGCGCCTGTTTGTTGGGATAATTCACCGCCCAATCCAGATGTTGCACAATTAATTCGAGAATGGAATGAACAAAAAAATACACCGGTAATTCGTTATGTAACACCAGAGATGTTGTTGGATCGAATTAAAGAGATACCCCGGGAAAAACTAAAATCTTATTCTGGTGATTGGACTGATTACTGGTCATTCGGATGCGCAAGTACGGCAACGATGACAAAAGTAAATCAAAATACGAAAGTGCGTTTACAAACATCGGAATTTTTGACAGCGATCAATGAAACACAGGATAATGTGACAAAGAAATTATATGCAAATGCCTGGAAGCATTTAAATTTATTCGACGAGCACACATGGGGAGCGTTTAATTCCGAGGATCACGATCATACGTCTGTTCAATCCCAGGCAGTTTTAAAAGATTCGTTCGGGTATCAGGCCAGGGAAATAACTGAATATCTCATCGTGCGAGAATTAGAGCAACTGGCAGGTAATGGAGAAACTGCGTTTAAGCAAGAGGGAGTCCTTATTGTGAATCCAACGGGAATTCGGCGAAAAGAGTTGATACCAATACCGGATTGGTGGCGCCTGGCAGGAAAAAGGTTGCGTACTTCGCGCTATTCATGGTCGGAGCGATACGATCGCTTGAAAATGGCCCCTTTGGCAGGGCCGATAACTATTGAACCGTTTAGTTGGAAAAAGATACGGTTGGAAGATTTGCATAAACAAACTTATTCAGCTAACGTGCAGCATGGTAAAAAAAATACCGCAGGAAATGCTGATATGAAGGTCTATTCCACCCTTGCAGGCGAGATTCAAAAAATAAATTATATTGAGTCTGATTGGTACTATCTTGAATATGAGCCCTGTCGCGGGCGGATTACAAGTTTATTTGATAAAAAGCAAAACTGGCAGATTCTTGATCAATCAAGCTGTTTTACTTTTTTTCAATTTGTTCAGGAGTTCCCGGATCCTTTGGTGAAAGGTGATCGCAAAGCGTTCTATGACAGGGATATGGAAAAAGAGAAATACGATATTTCATGTTGGAATAGTGAATGGAACGCGGTTCGGCGAACAGCTTTGAAACTACGTGCGAATCGAATTGAAGAAAGCTCCCGCGGTGTTGAATTGATTCTTGAATTTGATGTGCCAGGAGCAAAATTTCTGGAACAGCGAATTCTGATTTCAAGTGATTCTCCGGTAATTGATTTAAGTCTCAAAATTATGAAAGAAGATGTACGTTTCCCGGAGTCTGTTTATTTCGCATTTCCGCTTCAACTGTCAAAAGGTTGGCGCTGTCATTTCGATACTGCCGGAATGCCGGTGGAACTGGATGAACAGCAACTACCGGGAAGTTGTCGTGATTGGATGGCGGTGAATTCCTTTGTGTCATTATATGATGAACACCATGGAGTGGTGCTGTATTGTCCCGAAGCGCCATTGGTTCAAGTGGGAGATTTTAATTTCGGGAGACGAAATTCAGCTATTCGCAGAGACAAGAATCCCCTGCTGTTGGCCTGGCCGCTAAATAACTACTGGGATACAAATTTTAGAGTCACTCAGCCTGGTTTGGTAGAATTACGTTATTCTTTCAAAACTATTCGAAAATTTAATGCGTTTGATGTTTGCCAGGAGGCGGATACACTAAGAACTCCGATGGAAATTCATCCGCTGATATCATGCGATGGAAACGAAGAAAAAACGTTTATTGAGTTAGGCGGTGAGAATGTCAGGGTGTTGTATGTAAAACGGGCTAAGGATGGAGATGCTATTATTGTTCGATCGATCTGTTTAGGTGATCAATCCGTTTTTGGTGAACTTGCTTTTCCAAATAGAGACATATTTTCTGCTTATATTTGTACGCCTCATGAAAACGAATTACACGCGTTGGAAATCAGAAATAATAAAGTCATCTTAAAATTATACCCAAAGCACATTATAACTTTAAAAGTATATCTATCGAAATAAATCCAAATTATACGTTAATCATGAAATGAACCTTGCGGATTAGTATAAAACATAGGAAAAAGACTTATGAAGATAGTTGTAAAGTGTATTATTTATGTCAATTTGTTGTTCAATCTGAACCCGATTTATTCAGAGCCGCCTCGGCGCACTGAGGTTGGCCCGGGTATCTGGCGCCATGAAATTTATCTGACAGAAGGCCCCTGGGTAATACATATTCTGGAAATCGATTTGACAAATGAATATGTGCACATTGAAACAGCAAAGGCGAAAAATAAACTTGAAGGACGTGCTTTAACGTCGGAAATGGCCCGGCTTAATAGTCGCCCATTGCATCGTGTTGTCGGCGCAGTGAATGGAGATTTTTTTTCCGGAAGTGGCATGCCTGTTGGCGCGCAAATATCAGATGGCACGTTGGTGTGTAGTCCGTACCCGCGGTCTGTATTCGGAATTGCAGAAAACAAGCAACCTTTTATTGCAATCGTAAACCTTGAGGCAACATTATTTACAGCGAAAAACCTGACTCGACAAATTCACAGAGTGAACAGGGGGCGCAAAGAAAATGAACTTATTTTGTATAATAAATATCGCGGGCACCATACTGGTACGAATCAGTGGGGCGCCGAAGTGATTGTGAAATTGAGCACTCAATTTATGGTAAATGATACGATTCGAGGAATTGTAACAACTATTGATTCTGTCAGCGGTAATAATCGTATTGAGGCAAAGCACTTCATTTTATCCGGTCATAATGAAGCAGGAATATTTTTAACAAAGAACATCAAAACGGATGATTCGCTGAAAGTTTTTATCGGTTTACCACCGGTGACACGAAAAATAGAGGCAATGATTGGAGGTTTGCCGAGAATTATCAGGGATGGCAAACGTTCTGTTGAATTTACACAGGAGAAAGTTTCCGAACAATTTGCGACTGCCCGGCATCCGCGGACTGCTGTTGGATTTTCTAAGGATGAAAAAAAAATCTATTTTGTGACTGTCGATGGTCGCCAACCGGGTTTTAGTGTTGGTATGTCATTATATGAATTAGCGGATTTTATGCTGAATTTTGGGGCATTTCAAGCAATGAATTTGGATGGCGGCGGTTCGACAACAATGGTGATCGGTAACAAAATTGTTAACCGTCCATCGGATTTAACCGGTGAAAGAACGGTGACAAGCGCGTTGTTAGCAATCAGCACTGCACCTGTGGGTCAATTGACATATATTAAAATAGAACCTGACTTAATTACATTACAACCAGGTCAGTCCTATAAATTTAAGGCAAGGGGGTTTGATCAATTTTATAATCCAATTTCTTTTGAAGCAACTGAAATCAGGTGGTCTTGCGATCAAAGGATTGGTTCAGTAAATCAACAGGGTGTTTTTACAGCAACGGCAACTGCGGACTATGGTTACATTCATGTTAGCTCTCAAGAAATAGTATGTTCAGCTAAAGTTCGTATTGCGAAATAAAATAGATTGAATTTTTTGAAATAAGTGTTGATAATTTCACTCATGTATGTTATTTTAAATAATTGGTTTAATAAATTAAATTGAAACAGGGAGAAAAATGATGCCACTAAACATCGATGTGTCTGCAGCGAAACAGAAGGCTGAAAAATATAACCAGGGCCATGTTTTCAAATATTGGGATGAGCTAACCGAATCGCAACAACATAAATTGGTTAAGCAGGTCGAAATAGTTGATTTTGAGTTACTTCGCACGTTGGCAAATGAACATATTTTACATCCTGCACCAACCAGTATAAAAGGTGATTTAGAGCCGGCTGAAATTATACCAATACCAGAAACTCAAGAACAAGCGGCAGAGGCGGAGAAGGCACGAGCGACCGGTGAACAATTGCTAAGACAGGGGAAAGTTGCCGCGTTGTTGGTTTCCGGTGGCCAGGGCACGCGCCTGGGATTCGACGGGTCCAAAGGTAAATTCCCGGCTGGACCGATTAGCAACAAAAGTTTGTTCCAACTGCACGCTGAAAAAATTATTGCCATGCAACGACGTTATAAAACCTCCATTCCCTGGTTTATTATGACCAGCGAAACAAATGATGAAGAAACCCAGGAATTTTTTAAAGACAATCACTATTTTGGTCTTAACAATAGTGATGTTATTTTCTTTACGCAGCGAATGATTCCCGCGATGGATGATCATGGAAAATTCATTCTGGACGCGAAACATCATATCTTTACCAATCCAAATGGTCACGGAGGGACGTTGTTTTCGCTGCATGACAGCGGATCGTTAGCCGAAATGAAAACACGCGGGATCGAAGATATATTCTATTTTCAGGTTGATAATGTATTGTTAAAAATGTGCGATCCGGTTTTTATTGGTTATCATGCTCAGGAAAAAGCGGAAATGTCATCAAAAGTTGTTCCGAAAAAACATCCGTTTGAAAAAGTCGGTGTGCTTGGAATAATAGATAGTAAATTGGCAGTGATTGAATACAGCGATTTATCAGATGATGAAATGAAAGCAATAAATTCGGATGGCAGCCTAAAATATGACGGTGGAAATATCGCTATTCATATTTTGAACCTGAATTTTGTTGAAGAAATGGTGACTGGAAAGTTACGTTTACCATATCACATGGCTCATAAAAAAATACCCTGTTTAAATGAGAACGGTCAGTTGGTTGAACCAGAAGAACCAAACGGCTACAAGTTTGAGATGTTCATTTTTGATGCATTACCATTTACAAAAAATAGCGTTGTGATGGAAGTCGTTAGAAAAGACGAGTTTAGTCCGATCAAAAATGCAAGCGGCGACGATTCCCCGGATACTGCAAAACAGGATTTGATGAATTATCATGCGCGAATGCTAAACAAAGCTGGTGTTGAGGTTCCTTTTGATTCAAAGGGAAATGTCATTGGCTCAGTTGAGATAAGCTCGCTTTTCGCATTAGATGCACAAGAGCTAAAAACGAAAATTGATAAAACGTTTTCGTTCAGGGATAATTTATATATGGAATAAATCTTATGCAGGAAACAATCAGGCAGTCTCTAAAAGAATTTCTATTCTTACAAGATGTAGTTGCGAACCTGCTGGCGCAATTAATCCTGTTTTTGCCGAAATTAATCGCCGGCTTAATTGTGATGATTACATTTTATCTGATTTATCGAATGTTGCGATTAATTATCAAACGGTCGTTACACAAGGCGGATATATCGTTCAGCGTCACAAATTTAATTATTAAAATTGTCAAATATATTTGCCTGGGGTTGGCGCTTATTTTGGTGGCCGATCAGATCGGAATAAAAATTATTACATTGATTTCAACGCTTGGGGTCGCGGGAATTGCGATAGGTTTGGCAGCGCAACAAACACTGGCTAACTTTATCTCCGGAATTATTATTTTGGTGAGCAAACCGTTTCGTGAGAACGATTATGTCGAACTGGAGGACACCTTCGGTAAAGTCCAGCGAATTTCATTACGGTCAACAATGCTCATCACGCTGGATAATATTTTAGTGGACATTCCAAATCAAAAAATTGTCGAATCCAAAATTGTAAATCATACGTTTAATGATCACATACGATTACGGATTCAAGTTGGTATCGCGTATAAAGAGCATATCCCGACGGCTCAGGAAGTGCTATTAAATTTAGTAAAAAATGATCCGCGGATTATGAAAAATCCAAAGCCTGAAATTGTGGTCACAGAAATTGCCGATTCCAGCATCAATTTGGAAGTAATGGTTTGGATTAAAGATTCGCGCCAGGAAGTGCCCATTCGTTATGAGTTACGAAAGAAGGTTAAAATGACGCTGGATGAAGCTCATATTCAAATTCCGTTCCCGCATCGACAAATATTTATTGATGATTTTAATGTCGAACGGGTTAAAGAAGTTATTCCGAACAGGCAAAATACCATTAGCAAGTAGAATATTGTTTTGTATATTCAGGGACTTTTTAAAAGATCATTTCATGAATTCAAAAAAAAAGAAACGGCATTTATTTAAAAAACTTCTACGCTCTTTTCTGTTGGTAGCTGCTATTTTCGTGTTGATGATAATAGTAGCTATCATCGTACTTCGAATTCAATTCCCTCCTGACAAAGTAAAGAGCCTGATCGAAAGTGAATTGAGCTCTGCGTTAAATAACCGGCCTGTAAAAATTGGATCGGCTAACTTAAATATCTTGAAGGGATTTGTATTCGATAATATCACTATCTATGATCCCCGGTCCGCTGATTCAAATGAACAACTGGCCGATAGCTCTAAATTTATTTCAATCAGGAAAACATATCTCAATTATCGCTTGCTTTCTCTATTGCGTAGAAATGTGAAAATTCGCCAAATCGAAATTGATCATCCGGTGATATACTATACATCCCATCAGAATAAAACAAATATTGATGACCTGATTGTTCCCTCGTTGGCGGATACTACTGAAATTGCAGAAGATACGGTAAAGACAGCAGTGAGCCTTCCTATTTCCTTTGAACTCAAAAAATTTGCGTTTAAACATTTTGACGCCTTTATTACTATCATCACTGATACGTCATCTCTGAATATTGAAATTAAAGATTTTTCAATTCATTTATCTGATTTGGAAATTCCCCGAGGATCATGGACAAAAATTCAGGATAGCATCCGGGCAAAAGTTCGAATTGAATCTCCTGGGTCAGAATGGAAGATAAAGTTGATAACCCCGGGTTTATTAAATCCGTATCAAGCGGAAACTCTGTTTAATCTGAATATTGATTTATTAGTCAATGGCATCCGTTCCATTAAAGCAGCAGGAAATACAGAAATGGGAGATATAACCATTACCGAATTTCCAACCTCAAACAAAATTCCCGTATCGAAATTATTTAATTTGGCGTTCAATTTGAAGATGGATGCTCAACAAGGAAATCTTGAAATCAACGAGCTGCAGCTCCGGCTCGCAGACGAGCAAGCGCTCTCTATAAAAGGATCTGCCATAAATATATTTGAAAAACCATATATTGATTTGAACGTTGAAAATAGTGAAATACGTTTATCCCAGCTTTTCAAAACAGTCAGATCAATAGCTCCGTCCGAATATAGCAATTCACTTGCTGATGTTAATATCGGAGGCATGCTTTCCTTTAAAAACACAAAAATTAGTGGCGCAATTGATAGTACTGACACTAACAAAGGCCTGGATTTTACGACAGTGCTCAATCTGAAAGATTTTTCTCTATACTATCCCAATCCTGTTATGAAAGTTGATCGCCTGTCAATTCACGTTGAAGGCAGGGGAATCTATAACAATGCAGGATTACATGACGGAAATGTGGTCGGATTACTGGAGTTAGAATCTCTGTACTCTGAAATAAATGACACTTTAAAAATCGATGCACGCGATTTCAAACTTGATTTGAACACAACGTTTTCACAGGATTATTTTCCAACGAATGTTAAATTTGTCGCAGAGCTAAAACAAATATTTGGCGCATCGCTTGCGCTTGATATGAATTTTGAATCAATTCAAAAATTTGAAAATTACAATGCACTGGCGCGTTTGAAAATTCAAAATCTTGATCTTGAAAATATTCCCCAATCTCCGGGCAATGGTTTGCTGAGCGCGTTGTTAACACTTAAATCACATCAACTGGATTCCGTGCTGATGGATCTAACAATAAAGTCGGATTCTGTTTATATGCCTCTGGAGTCAGGCGAGATGGTTATTCCGCCATTAAATATTATTGGAAACGCAATCATATCGACCAATCAAATGTTTGAAGATTATTCAATTCGAAATTTTCAAATAACAGGAAATGATTTTTTAAAAATTGGGGCACACGGGACACTCCAAAAATATGGTGAACGTGGATTGGAGGCAGTTGTAGATTCTGCTGTAATAAAACACAGGGAGCTGTTTGATTTTATCCCGCAAGTTTTTAAAGCCGGACTTGAGGATTTGGTTGTCGATGGTTTTTCAAAACTGAACGCACGGGTGAATGGTGAAATTCCTGCACAAGGGGATATCGTTATGGATGCTTTTTCTGAAGTGTCTATATTTGCAAACATCGATTATCCGCCAGTGCCGGTAACAGCGCGAGGTATTGCAGCCACACTGAAAATCAACTCGGATGGCACAAAAGTCCGGGGCGATTTATGGGCTACTTTAGATTCTCTATCGCTTCGTGATATTCGAAAGCAGGCTATTACAAATTCATTTGTACAGGCACATTTTCATTTTCCGGATTTTACCAAAGGAATAATTGATTCAGTATGGATTGAAGTGCCTGATCTGGAGTCTCGTCTTATTGTTTGCGGAGTAATGGATAGTCTTGAAAACGTTCCGATATTCTCCCTTGATGGAAAATATTCGTTTTATTCAACAGAATCTGTCAGATTAATAGATGATCTTGATGTGAGCGGTCAAATTGAATCAGCAATAAACATGTATTTTAAGCAGCCACATCTTTCTGTTAACGGAGAACTGCTGTTAGGTTCTTTAAACGCGCAGTTTGAAGATATGATGTCTATGACAAATATTTCCGCGAAAGTGCCGTTTACACAACAGATCGATGTTGATCAGCTTTTATTGCTGAATGCGCCCAATATTGCTCCTCTTTTTGCTGATCAGAATGCGCTCAATTACTCCCTGATGCGTCCCTATTATTTGAGTGCTGATGGGGTGGATTCGTATATTAAAATTGATAAGATTCAATTGATGGAATATGAAATTTCTGATGTTGATATGGATATTCATATCGGAGACGGTATAATTGATATTTCGAGAATGGCTCTGAAATTATATAGCGGAAATATGATCGGAAATATGTTCCTTGATCTGGGCAATGGTCAAACGGACAATGTAAGTTATTATATAAAGGCAAATATTTCGCGGCTCAATTCTGCGAGGCTTTCGCCAGTAGGAAAAGGCTCTGCCAGAGAATCAGAACTAAACTTGAATATGGAAGTAAGCGGCGCGGGAATCGATTTTCAAAAAGAAATTAATGTGTCCGGATTTTTATACATTACAAAAATCGGAAGTCGTTTTACGGATAATGTGCTAAACTCGCTTGATCCGAAAAGAACGGATAAAAGCATTCAGGGGACAAAACGACTATTGCGCTGGGGATATAAACCTAAACTAATTTTATTTGAAATTAAGCATGGAAATCTTTATCCGTCAATTCATTTGACAAAAGGAAATTTCCTGACAAAATTAATTCCATTGAATTTAAGTGGCGGCAAAATTGAACTCGCAAGAATGCCTGTTAAATTTTTCATTAACATGGCGATGGCACAAACAAAGTAAATTTTATAAATCATTACAATGGAAAATAAGAAAACAATTTTAGACATTTTGGCCTGGCATTCTAATAACAAGAAGGCGTTTAGAATTCCGGATGCTTATAAATTAATCTATCAAAGTGTATTTGGCGTCGGACATTTGTTAAGTGATGTTAAGATCGCAGAGGAATATCTGGAGAAAGAATTGGACTCAATCGTCGCAAATACAACAACAGAAGAAATCATCGAACAAATTTCACCGGACGGAGAAATCGTTCGTCTGAATTTACGGCCATTCAAATATAGTGGATTGGATAAATACCTGCTGCTTGAGGTGATGGTGCTTTCTGCGAATAAAACGAATGGTAATTTGACACAGTTCCTTGACCGATGGGAATTGTTACGAGACGCTGTTCAGGTGAAAAACACGTTTTTTACAATCAGGGAATTTTCTGAATTTGATGCGAAGGTGCATGAGCTTGGCTATCCTGTCATGCACCATTCGAAAACTTATCGTCTTTTAAATAAACCTGCTTATCGAGTTTTAAATAAAAGTATTTTGCTTAACACATTCAAAGACATCTGACAATAACAGGCTACGGATATTACTATTCTTCAATCCAGTGTATAATTTTTTCCTGATAATGTTCTACCATGTTTTTCGCGTGATCGAAACAACTGGATTCTGCATTGACGTGGAAAAAAGGTCGTTCTGAATCAGGAAGAATTAACACCCAGTCATTATTATCAATAATTTTAATACCATCAATTAATTGTCGATTTGTGCTTTCCGTATCATCCATCAGTCGTCTCATAACTTTGCCTTTATTTTCCCATGAACAGGGAATGTTCACTTTATATACATGATAACTTGGTAACGAATCATGAAGTTTTCCCAGGTGTATATTTTTTCTGGACATGAGTTCGAGTATTTTTACCATTGAAAACATAGCATCAAACGCGAACATAAATTCAGTGAAGATCAATCCACCTTTTGTATCGCCGGCATATTGCACTCCGTAATCAAAATAAGCATCAACAATCGCCCTGGTTTCATTGCCGGTTCTGATAACTTCGACCTGATTTTGGGCGGCAATTTTTTCCACCATTGCAGACGCGTTAATTGGAACAGCAATTTTGCGCGGGCAATTTGCCTCGACCAATAGTTTAGTAATGATTGTTAAAAGACGATCCCCATCGATAAATCGTCCTTGTTCATCGACAATGAATATTTTTTCTGCGCCGGCATCGATTAAAAAACCAATGTCTGCTTTTAGAGATTTTACTATTTTTGATAGTTGTTGTATTTGAAAATCAAAAACAGCTTTATCTTTACTGAGGCGCTGTGAATCTAAAAACGCGTTTAGCGAGACTACCTCACAGTCCAATTCCCCTAATAGCGCAGGAAGCGTTAATGAAGCGGCTCCGAACGAATAATCAATCACGACTTTAAATTTTGCTTTCTCAATGGTTTTTACATCAACATGCGCCAGCACATCTTCAAAATAAGATTGTTTGACAGTAATTGGGTATTCCACTTTTCCGACCTGATTATATGGCGCCCGGTTGAAATCTTCCCGGAAAAATAATCGTTCGATTGCTTTAGCCTTTCCAATATGGATATCCCGACCGGCATCGTCAAAAAAGAGAACATCGATTAATTTATCATCAAAGGGTGATTTTCTTACAAAAAAGCCACCCCGTTCACTACCGGAACGCAATCCGTATCGTGTTACAGGAATGGGCATAATGCGCAAATCACGAACATTTACGCCCGCAGCCATAAATCCGCTTCGAAGTGCGTTGCTAACCATTTGAGAAACATTTGAGGAATCGCGGCCACACAACACACTGCTGCCCTGCCCAAGATAAGCTCCATACGCAGCTCCTAATTTTGAAGCAAATTCCGGAGATATTTCAGAGTTAATTAAGCCAGTGATACGATTATAGGTGAAAAGTTCTCTAAACCAACGATCGCCCCATACAAGACTATTTGTGAGTACAGCTCCATCATCGACGATTTTATCTGGCCATATTTTAACATTCGCTCGAACATGTGCTTTTTTCCCGACAGAGCACCCTTCACTTATGAAGACATTTTCCATGATATATGATTCATCCATGATGTTGCTGCCCGTGGCCACTGTATCAAAATTCAGAGAAACATTTTTACCGATTGTTACGTGATCCCATAGAATACTATTCTGGATTTTGCTGCTTTCGCCAATGACACTATTATCACCGATAATCGAATTAAATAGATGTACTTTTCCTGAAATTTTGCAATTATTACCGATAACAACCGGTGGCTGTAATATGATATCCTCCGAGATTTCACAATTTTCACCAATCCAGATTTTTTCCTGTTTCTGATTGCCGTTTAATGTGAGATTTACTTTATTGTGAATGATATCAAAATTCGCGTTTTGATACTCATTCAAATCCCCGACATCTTTCCAATATCCTTTTCCGATGAAACCATAAATCGGTTCACCGTTTTTGAGCAATTTGGGAAATAAATCTTTACTAAAGTCATAAGATGTTTTTGATGGGATAAAATTAAATATTTCCGGTTCAAGAATGTAGATACCGGTATTAATCGTATCGCTAAAAACCTGCCCCCATGATGGTTTCTCCAGGAATCGTTTGATGCGCCCGTCATCGGAAGTAATAACAATACCAAATGGTAACGGATTTTTAACACGGGCTAACACCAGTGTTGCCAGCGCTTTTTTTGATATATGAAATTCAATTGCTTCCGAAAGATTAATGTCAGTTAATACATCGCCGGAAATGACCAAAAATCGTTCATTAATAAATGAAGCCGCTTTGCGAACACTGCCAGCAGTTCCATAGTCCCCATCTGAACGAATATAAGCCATTTCGATATTTGATTTGGAACCATCGCCAAAATACGAAGTAATTTTTTGGGGCTGGTGATATAGAAGGGTAATTATTTCTTTGATATTGTGATTCTTAAGAAGATTGATTATATGAGCCATCATTGGTTGATTTGCCATTGGCACCATGGGTTTTGGTATATTACAGGTCAATGGCTTCAAGCGTGTACCAAAACCTCCTGCCATGATTATTCCAGTCATCCTTATGTCTTCTCCTCTAGTTATTTTTTTACATAAAGATTCCTCCCTCCGTTTAATTTATTAACTTATTATTTAATCAATAGTTGATCCACATTTTACATTTTCTGTTTCAAAATTATTATCTGTCATATATGGGTAAATAATACAATTTTTTCCGATTGATATTCGATCGGGCAAAATAGAATTTTTACCAATTATAGTTAAACCCGATTGTAGATGTGTTGGCGTTTTAATATTTGGACATTCATTTTCGCCAATACCGATGTTACAGTCAGCGCCTATCATGACATTTTTATCAGAAATTACAAAGTCAATCATTGAACGGCTTTCAATCACGCAATCATGCATTAAAATTGAATTTTTAACAACTGCTCCTTTTTTCACTTGAACTCCCGGTGATAGCACAGAATTAATAACTGTTCCTTCAATAATGCAATGCGGAGAAATCATCGAGTTGGAAATATGCGCTGAATTTCCGAAGAAAGATGGCGCCCAATCACCAGAGGTCTCTTCTTCAACAACATTTGTATAAATATTCCACTCTTTCAGTTTTAATTGGGAACCTGTATTCAGTAAGTCCATATTGGCTTCCCAGTACGCTTGCAGCGTTCCCACATCCTGCCAATACCCTGTGAAAGGATAGGCATATACTTCTGTTGTGTCAATTGCATGAGGAATAATATGTTTTCCGAAGTCAATGCCAACATTATTTGTTAAAATATCTACCAGATATTCTGTATTGAACACATAAATACCCATTGAAGCTAAATTTGAATGTGGTTGTTCTGGTTTTTCTTCCCAGCCGACAATCCGATAATCGGAGTCTGTTATCCCAAGTCCAAAATGGTGGGCATTTTCCAGGGGTATTTCCATCATCGGGATGGTAATATTCGCTTTTTTCTCTTCATGAAATTGGATTAACAGATTGTAATTGGAATGATAAATGTGATCACCTGATAAAATGATTGTATATTTCGGATCATGCCCGTTTATAAATGATAGATTTTGGTAAATAGCATCTGCAGTGCCCTGATACCAATCAGAATTTTTATCGCCGGTTGCAGGTGGTAAAATTTTGGCAGTACGATCTCGACCAATAAAATCCCAGGGAATTCCGGTTCCGATGTGTTTCATTAACGAATATGGTTTATATTGTGTTAGAACGCCGACAGCAAAAATATCAGAATTGACGATATTGCTCAATGTAAAATCAATAATACGGTAAATTCCGCCAAAAGGCACTGCTGGTTTTGCTCGTAGTTTTGCGAGTACGTTTAATCGACTACCAACTCCCCCGGCTAATAACATCGCGACCACTCGTTTCATTCGGAATTCACTCCTGCCGATTTAGGGTGTGATTCTAACATTTTTTTTGTTAATTTAGGACTGACCGTTTTGTTTTTCTCAATTTTAATGTGATCCGGAATGAAAGTATCCTGCCCAATCACAGTTAAATCGTTCTCATGCTGATTATCTTTGTTGTACCCGATGTGTGCATATTTGCCGATGATAATATCAGTATCTAAAATTGCGTGATCCAGAAATGCATGGCTTTGAATGTGCGAATCAAACATTACGATTGAATCCTTGACAGTTGCCCCTTTTTCAATGATAACTCCCGGGAAAAGTATGCTATTAATAACTGTTCCTTCAACGTCGCAACCGTGTGAAATAAGGCTGTTCTTAACGAATGCGTTGCTTGAAATTTTAGAAGGAACCCGATCACGTATTTTACGATGATCCAGATTCGTTCGGATCCCCCAGTTTTGAATGTCGATTTTTGGATTATTGCCAAGCATATCCATACTTGATTGCCAATATTCTTCGAACGTACGAGTGTATCCCCAATAATCATTAAATTTATAACCATAAACCCGAAATCTGTTAATCATCCGGGGAATTATGTCTCGCCCAAACTCAAATGAGATATTTTCACGCTCTAGTTCGTAGAGCATCTCTTTTAATATCGATGTTTTGAATAAGTAGATCGTCAGAGATGCCCAGTCGGCAGTTGGTTTTTTCGGCTTTTCCCAATAATTCAGTAACCTTCCTCCTAATTTGCCGGCCTCGTTGTCAATTTCAGCCAAACCAAATCGGTGTGCGGAGATTATATTGACTTTTGTAAAGACTGCTGTCATATCAGCGTTCCTGGATTGATGGAAATCGATAAGAGGAGCATAATCCATTTTGTAAATATGATCCCCGGCTAAAATCAGGACATGTTCCGGATTAAATTCATCGATAAAATCGAAATTTTGATAAATAGCATCCGCAGTTCCTTTGTACCAGGTTGAAGAACTTGCGGCTTTATAGGGAGGCAATACAATCGCTCCTCTGTTGCGGCCAACCATATCCCACGCGCTGCCACTTCCGATATGTTGTATTAACGAATAAGAGCGATACTGTGCCAAAATACCAACTCGCTCTATTTTTGAGTGCAATAGATTGCTTAACGGAAAATCAATTATTCTGAACATCCCTCCAAAGGGCAGAGCAGATTTTGGGCGATAAAGAGTTAGTACATCAAGGTCATCAACGCGGCCACCGGCCAGAAGCATCGCTAAAATTTTATCCATGTGAAATAATGTTTGAAGGTGAAAATCGGGTTACATTTATTGTTCCTCCGGGTTGCAATTCAATGTTGTGTTATATAATATAAAAAAAATAAGTTAGAATCAAGTGAAAATTCATTCATTTAGTACCGAAAACCAATCGCTGTTAATTAAATAAAAAGCCCCCAGTTCACACCAGGGGCTTCGGAGGGAGGAAAAAATGAGATGTTATAAAAATCTATAACCAGTTCCGTGTATTGTTTCGATATATTGCGACGGATATTTATATTCGCCTAATTTCTCACGTAAGCGCTTTATGTGAACATCAACGGTTCGGTTCGTTACATAAACTTTACGTCCCCACACTTTTTCAAGAATTTCTTTTCGCGAAAAGACATTTTCCCTGCGAGACGCCAGAAGATATAAGAGTTTGAATTGAATATACGTGAGGTCGATTGGCTTCCCAGCTTTCTTAACCTTATGTTCATCCAGGTCAATTTCAATATCTTTTACTTTTATCTTTTTCGTTTCGTTTCGCTCCATACGTCTTAAAATAGCTTTCAAGCGTGCGACGAATTTCTTTTTACTAACGGGCTTGCCTACAAAATCATCTGCACCGGCTTCAAAGGCTTTCACAACAAGGTCCTCATCGCTTTGAGAGGATAAAATGATAACTGCGGATTTCCGAGTTTCATAGTCCTCTTTTAGGCTTCGGCAAAGCTCCCAGACATCTGCTTTAGCTGATTCCAGGTCGATAAGAATCAGATTGGGCTTTTCAGATGCCGCAATTTCAAGAACATTGTCATTTTCATCAACTGTTGCTGGCGCAAAACCCTCGTCATCCAATAAATGTGTAATTGAATTCGAGGTGTTTGGATGTGATTCAATGATGAGTAATTTTCCCTTATCCATTTTGCTTCCTCTTACTTAATCCTTAGGGGGTTTTGTTAATTAGAAACACATTACCCCCGCATCGAGAAAGATGCAGTGCCATTCTATTAAAGCCCTTCACCCAACCATCGACGTCACAAGATTAGAGCTGTGGATCCTATTCCCGATGCGAGGTTTGTTCATGAATGTTAAAGACTTGATCATCAACCATCAAAAGACACGAAAATCTCTTGCAAAAGTTATGCCAATGCTTCAAGATTGAAATATTTATGAACGTGTTTCTTTGCATAAGGATTATTGAAAAAGAATAAATGAACTAAATAACAAATTAACAATATATTAATCTGTTCAATATTTCGTAATTTCTATAAAACAATAATAATATAAAAATAATAAAAATTGCGAATCAGTTAGAGTCTGAATGAATATTGTCACATTAAATTTACAAACTGGTCAAAAATAAACCACCAATTCGATAACAAAGATTGATTCAAATGAGAACACAGGCAGTATGTCGCTGATATGAGTTAAAACATACGATAAGATGCTTTATCGTGGGGAGCCGTAACGGATTTAACTTTAAATTTATTATTGCCTGATATATTTTTAATAATTTTAAAAAAGCTAATGTAATGATTAATTTAAACAATTGTAACAAGCTGAAACATTAAATATGAAATGTTTCAATTTGGTAAAGTGACAGATATTTAGTCACTGGTTTAAATTAAGTCACTTATATTATGCTTAAAAAATACTAATTGTTCTGTGATAGAAATCACAAATATGATTAAATGTTAACATTTCGTAGAAAAAAAGCTAAATAACGATTCTCATACAAGTTCCTTCTCCAATCCTGGTGTCTTTAATTAACAATTTACCATGATGGTATTCCTCAATTATTCTTTTTGACAAGTTAAGTCCAAGCCCCCATCCTCTTTTTTTTGTACTATAACCCGGCCGAAATATTCGTCTTCGATCCTGTAAGTAAATTCCCTTGCCATTGTCTCTGACATCAATGAAAATTTTGGAAGATTTGTCGTCAATATTTCCAGTTGATATTTCAATAAGTCCTTTTTCTTTGGTAATAGCATCAAGAGAATTTTTGATTAAATTTTCAATAACCCATTCAAATAAATCTTTGTTTATCGACACATGATGTGTTTCCGAATGATTTTCGATAATATCAACTTTTTTACCCATTTGCGGGACGCGGCGTTTGAAATATTTTACAACATCTGAAAGAATAGGTGTAACATCTTGTTTTTTTAATTCAGCCTTGGATCCAATCTGTGAAAATCGAGCAGCAACTTTATATAATCGTTTTATGTCATTTTCCATTTCCGGCACGATGTTTCTAAAATTCTCTTTGGAAAAATCTGATTTCATTAATTCAGTCCATCCCATCAAAGAAGATAATGGGGTTCCTAATTGATGTGCTGTTTCCTTGGCCATCCCAACCCAAATAAATTGTTGTTCACTTTTTTTTATGCTGCGAAATCCGAGAAATGAAATCAGAATAAAAAGCCCGGCAGCGCCAATTTCTACATAAGGCAACCAAATTAATTGTGTGATTAAATTAGAATCACCGTAATACAAATATCCAAGAATTTTATCTCCTTTATGCGGGAAAGGATTTATAATAGGAATCGGTTCAAAGTCCTTTTCCATCTTTTTTATTAGATCAGTCACTTTTTTTATTGCTTCTGGCGATCGATCCGTTGGGGGTACTTCAATACCTTCCCAGTAACTTGGATTTTTATCTTTATCCGTATTAATTATCGGGAAATTAGTCTTTTTAATGATTTGTTCAAAAATAAAATTCAAATATTCGATGTTATCTTCGGCAATCGCTTTTGAATTTAAGTTTGCATAAAATTCAAGAATATTTCGCGATTGATCTCTTAATTTCTGTACAATAGATTGTGTATAAATCATCAAAATCAAGATAAGTGCTATACCAAGAAAAAACAATAATGTTTTGAATCTGTCAGAAATTCGGTAAAGGCCTCTTTGCATAGTAACTCCTTTAAAAAAATAAGTAGCAGTCCGTGTAATTTAAAATATAGTGATTTCTGATAAAAAACAAAGGAAAATTTGAGCAACCACTTAAAATTAAGTTGCTAAAATAAACTTGACTTTTTCAATATATTTTATTATTCTATACCGTCATGAAACGGGTATTAATCATAAGTTATTACTGGCCGCCAGCCGGCGGACCGGGCTCACAACGTGGTGTGAAATTCGCCAAATATTTGCCTCAATTTGGATGGGAGCCGATTATTTTAACTGTCAAAAATGGTGAATTCCCCTATATTGACAATTCCTTGATTCAAGATGTTCCAAAAGAAATAACGGAATGTCACACCAAAAGCTGGGAACCATTCCGACTTTTTAAAAAATGGACAAATCGCAGCCAGGAAGAAACACTGCCAGTCGGTTTGCTTACCATGAAACAATCGAGCATGAAAGGAAAAATTGCCTCTTATGTTCGGGTAAATATGTTTATCCCGGACGCTCGAATCGGTTGGATGCCATTTGCTGTAAAAGCCGGATTAAAGATTATCAAAGAAAATAAAATTGATGCTATTTTTACATCATCGCCGCCGCATTCGTCACAATTGATCGGGTTGTTGTTAAAAAAACTTACCGGTATTCCGTGGGTGGCAGATTTGCGCGATCCCTGGACAGGAATTCGGTATTATAAATCGACGAAACGAGTTAAGCTGGCGAACATACTCGATGCGCTTTTCGAAAAAAGAGTTCTGAATCTTGCTGATCGCATTACTACTGTTAGCAATTCTTTTGTCAAAGAATTTCTGAGGCGTGGCCAAATAAAATATTCAAATAAATATTGTGTTTTACCCAATGGTTTTGATGATGCTGATTTTAGCAGTATTCAAACGTCGAAAAGTGATAAATTTATTATTTTGCATACTGGTAATTTATCGTCCCAACAAAATCCCGCTATTTTGCTTAAAAGCGTGCATCATCTAATAAATAAACGGCCGGAGATAGGTGAAAAGTTTTTACTAAAATTCGTTGGCAGGGTTCACCCGGGCGTCGTAAATTCATTGAAAGAATTCGATCTTGAAAAATATTCAGTGATTCAGGGATTTGTCCCGCATCGAGATATTTTAGTAGAAATGAAAAATGCATCTGTCCTGTTGATGGTAGTCCCTGAAATCGAAGAAAATGAAGGAATTATCCCCGGAAAGTTTTTCGAATACATTGGAGCCGCAAGACCTGTTTTGGTTATTGGACCACCATTCGGAGATGCCGGAAAAATTATTGCCGGGGCAACAAATAGCACAATTTGTCATTATGATGATGAACAGGGCTGTGCTCAGTTTATTGAATCGATGTATGAACTTTGGAAATCCGATCAATTACCCGAAACAGAAAGAGAGTTTCGAAAACCATTTTCCCGGATCAATTTGACGGAACAGTTAGCAAATTTATTAAACGACCTTGCTGAACAGACCGGAGATTAATCAGAAAGCGTTGGTAAAATGCCAAATAAATTGCAGAAAATAATTTTCATGGGACGCAAGTTTCATAAGGATGTTACACGAGATCGTGAAATTTATAAAATCAGTGACGATATTCATTCAAGTGTTTTGGGTGAATATTATTTCATTATGACTGAGGAAATGATGTTGGCCGGCCACAGCCAGCAGTATCATTTTGATGAGGATGGTATCCCGATTATTCCGACGTATATTGATATTGAGGAACAGCGATTATTGTATTATCCGATTTCAATTGGCCAGTATGGGTTGGCGATTTGGCATACCTTTCTTAAAACAAATTCAACAAAAGACCGAGATCGTTTTTTGAAAATTGCCGACTGGTTTGTGGAAAATGCAATTATCGATAACAAACTGGGCGCCTATTGGCTAACAGATGTCGACAAACCCGCTTACAGAATAAAACGTCCCTGGAAATCGGCGTTTTCCCAGGCACGGGCAATTAATATTTGTATGAGGGCGTATCAGATTACAGGTAAAAAAAAGTATGATACGACTTCGGAATTAGCATTACAACCATTTTTATTTTCTATTGAAGAGGGCGGAGTTACGGCCAATATCCCAGAAGGTCCGTTTTATGAAGAATATCCATCCACTGTTCCGGTGCTCGTTTTAAATGGTAAAATTTTTGCCCTTTGCGGAATATATGATTTTATGCGAACGCACAGCGGTCATGCAATCGCTGAAAAAATATTTATCGAAGGAGTTAGGACATTGAAGCTAATTTTGCCGAAATTTGACATCGGTTATTGGAGCAAATACTCTCTATGCGAAGCAGATTTCCATCCCAAAATTGACCCGGCTACTATCGGTTATCATTTTTTGCATATCATTCAACTAAAATTAATGCGTCAAATGACAGGACAGCATATATTTCAGAATTATGCCCAAAAATGGGAACGTGTTGTCAATTATAAAAATATTTTAAAAATGTATATAACAAAATATTTTGCACTGCGAAAAATGAATCGTTTGTAAATTAAGGAGACCAAAATACCCAGGCAAAACAGATTTTTTTGTTTAATAATAAATTTTTTGACCCGATTAAATCCTATCTCAAAAAAAATTAAATTGATAAATGATATAACGATCATTACGCCGGATAACACCTGACCAGAGTCTCTTGTTAAAAAATATTCTTTCGAGTTTTGTAATGATTATTATTCTTCTGAGAATTTGGAGCATTTTAATAAATAAGCTGTTCACTTTGGTGGATCAATGGATATTTGTACATTTATAAAGATATTTTCATGATTATTTCGACGCTTCAAATTATCAAAACCTTTTTGGAAAACGATCATTTTAAAACTGTAATCATTTCCAACTTTTGGCAGCAACCATCCATTTCAGCTAAACTCTCTTTAAAAGATATGAATTTTCCATATAAAGTACTAAAAAGTGTCTGTATAGAACTATATTTTAATGTTGATGCTGTTTTAGTTATATTTAATAAGTCTTTACGTTGGAATATGTTCTATGTTAAAAAGCTGGTTCATACATTTATCTTTAGTAACATTTAATAAATGTATTTGATTGAGAAATTTTGAAAATTAATTTTTAAGTTACTATGCCTTACAGGAAATTCTCTGCTAATTTAAAAGATCAAAAACAAAAAAGATTCATTTGCGATGATGAAGTAAATTTTTATGAGATGCTTTCTACCAGTAATAATAGTTTATTTATGATGGTATTTTCCCTGATAAATTGTTGTAATGATGAACCAGAATTATTTTAATCCAACTGATGATGCGATACCCAAAACAGAACTCCCTGTTCAAAGTGAACCGGCAGATATTTATCTTATGCACGCGAGTTTTCTTTAGAACCTGATCGTATAAAAATAGAGGCAAAATCATATAAACGATGTATGTGATTCTACTTTTTGAAATGTATTATCCGATTAGGCTGGGAAGCGGCTGTGATGGCAAAGCATTTGAAATATTCAAAACAAATGGCATTATCAGATCGGGTTGAATTGTATCGTAAAACATATTTAAAAGGTAACTGGATTACTACGCTGGCAAATTTTAACCGAAATTATTGTTTCGGTGGCACTTTAATACAAAAAGAAAGTATCCATTCAATAATTGATGGTGTGCATCAAAGCTTTCGGATTCTCTTTAAATTTATTGATTAAGACGCGAATCTGTCATATCGAGCGAAGTCGAGATATGACAACATCCATTAGAAAAATGAAGATATATTGGGTATACATCCTCAAATGTAGCGATGGTAAATACTATACTGGTAGTACAAGTAACCTTGAGC
>CAZCJL010000039.1:0-11669 GCA_964498785.1 uncultured Cytophagia bacterium
CCTCGGTAGCTCAATCGGCAGAGCGGGTGGCTGTTAACCACTAGGTTGTAGGTTCAAGTCCTACCCGGGGAGCAATAAAATTGTTCTTTATGATTACACAAAATCTACTATTACGGGTATCACAACATGTTGTGAATACCCTTTTTTTTTGTCTGGGTTTTATATTGAACAATTTGAAAATAACTTAAATTGAGCAATTAACATTTGGCTATTGGCTTTTAGCTAAAAAATTTAATATGGTTAGAATAATAATTGTACATCACCAAACAGGTGAAATATTATAACAAGCTAAACGCTGTTTTTAAGAATAAGTTAGAAAATATATAATAAAAAAAAGAGGTCTGTTATGAACAAAAAGATACTATTCCTGACACTGGCCATTACACTATTGGCCGTTTCTCTTTCGACAGGGCAGGTTGTGGAAACGAAAAGCCTTTCCAAAGAAAGAGGATATGAACCCATCGTGATCGATACTGTTGGGCATATTTTTGAAGTGGATACATTTTTCACCTCTTCTGAACAAGTAAAAGTTTACTCCTATCATTCCGGAACCGGCTGGGTTCCGGTTCCCTTTCAAATTGATGAAGCAGATCCCTACGACACGCCGGATAATGACTTTGAATACAATGATAAACTGCTGTTTTTAGCACAGGATTTAGGTGACAGAGCCACAGAAGACAATTGGGTAGATGATGCCGAAGCAAGAGCGAATCTGAAACGATATGAATTTGAAGTGATTGACAGTATTGATCCCGAGAAAAAAGGTTGGTGTTATATCTACAAATCGATTACACTGGAAAAATCCAATACAAAATATCTTAATTATGATCCTGTTACAGATATTGTTGATGGCGAGTACTACCGCTTTGATTATTTGAAGAACTGGTATCCGGCGAATATGATAATTACTCCGGAAGGCGGAGGGAACAATACTGATTTTTATGAACGAACAAAATTTCGTTTTGCATTCGCTGCAGGACCAATTCCTTTAACAATTTTGGAAGAAAATCTTGTAGCAGACTCAAATCCAATATATAATGCGAATGCAAATATTCGGTTGAAACGAGAAATAAAATTGCATGTTGTTTCCGAGAAAGATACGCTTGATACTGTTCCGTTTACAATGACAAACTATCCCTATTCATCTATCTTCTCCGGACGAGTTGACACTAATTTCGGCTTTTTTAAAGTACTAGCAGTACGCATGTCTTATGATTTAGATTCAACAGCCATCGGAATGAAATTCTATCATGGCGATAGCACCGGGATAAAGGATGCAAATGAAACGATTACCATAGATGGAAACAATGGACTGGACGGTGTGGATACCTCGCTGACAAAGAATAAAGCGAACTGGACCATGGCCAGCAGCCCCACAGGTGGCGCTGGGACATTATTAACCGTGAACAATGTGAGCTTCGAACCCAGCGAAGCGATGATCGATCCGTATTTTCAATATTTATACTACTGGGATGATGCCAGCGGAAACGGAAAAACCTTAACCGATCCTCGCTATGATTATGATACCGGAGATAGTTTATCCTACGGTGATCATGGCATGTTATTCGAGAGTGACGACCTGAAAGGTATTTTCGTATATCGGAGCACCAGCTTCCTGCTGCCAGCAAATCAAACCGCTGCGGCAGGTCAGCAAATATTCTACAACGTGCATTCTCCCATGACAAGGTCTGTTGTAATACAAACGTACTCCACAGATATTGCAGCAGGTGAACGAAATACAAAACCGTATACCTATAACTTGTATTCCAACTATCCGAATCCGTTTAATCCATCCACAACAATTTCCTTTGAAATTGCAATAAATGAGAACGTTGTGCTGGAAATTTACAATATTCAGGGCAAGCATGTCGCGACCCTCGTAGATGGCGAGCTTGCGGCAGGACATCACAGTGTGAACTGGAACGGAACGGATTCATTCGGAACGAGTTTAAGTTCAGGAATCTACGTGTATACATTGAAGACAGAGTCGTTTAACGCATCGCGCAAAATGCTTTTGATTAAGTAGTATCATATTACCAGATGATAGGTTAACCATTAAAAAGTTAATTAGTTGACAGGATAACAGGATAAACTGGATAATTAAATCATGTAAATTTTGTGCGCCCGGACGCATCTGCCTAAGGCATGGTTATCCTGTCTAAATTAAATTAGTTACGAATTCATAAAGTCATTTGATATAAACTATAAGTCGTGTTAAGTGGCTCATCCTTGCGAAGGTTTGAAACCTTCGCAAGGATACATTATCCAACGGAGAAATATTGGATGACAATCGGAAGTCTATATGGGACTATTTAATTGAACGAACACCCGTCGAGATAATCGCATCGCAGTACTGTAGCAGTTCAATCTTTTATTTCTGAATAAATAAAATTCGGAGCAGTAAAATATGAAAATCAATCATTGGTTACTTATAATTCTCATTTTATTGATTGGTGGAATCGTCACCTGTAACGGAGACAAGGGGCTATCTCCCACTCCGTGGATCGAGGGTAAAATTTACATTGAGTCGATTCAGCGTGTGGAAGAAGGGCAAACCGGCGATATGGTCGTTGTGGTGGCTCCTGACTTTCCGCCGAAAAATTGGACCGACATCATCAAAACGCCGCCGCTAAGGTTTGACCGGACCGTGAATAAAGATACCATTGAATACAAGGTTCCCCTGAATTACGGCGAGTATGCTGTCGTGGCTGTGTTGTGGAAACCGAAGGGTGAAGAATGGTCATTTGAAACGATCTCGAATATTTTGGGCGTTTATACTGCGCCGAATTTGTTCAAACCCAAACCAGTGACTATTACCAAAGAAGATGATTTTGTAACAGGCGTCGATATTTATGCGGATTTCGGATTCGTGCGTTATGGCGCTTTTCTGGAAGGCACGATTACGTATACCGGCGATTTCAATCCGGATACGGACATGATGATTCTGGCATCTTTTCCCATGAAACCGGAAACTGTGATCGATTATCTGTTTGCGCTGGGCTGGGATCTGACGCTGCCGATTACTGAATCTGCTTACAAACCGTATCGGTTCACGTTAAATGTTGCTCCTGCCTATCATAAATATATCGCGCTTTTCTGGCGGCGTAAAAAAGGCGGGCCTTATGATTTCAAAAAAATCGCCGACCTGATGTTCCCTGACGATTTACCGCAAATCGGAGCATTCGTTCCGGAGGGAACCTACCTAGCGAAGGGTGAAACCATGAGCTCCTTTGTAAACGACGCCGGCGATACCGTCAAAATCGATCTGGTTGCTGATTTTTCTAAAACGTATGAATAATAACACGCAGGATTAAATATGAAGAAGATTACAGTCCTTTTTCTGCTATTTTTATTTCTTATTTCAAACATTGGTTACTCTCAAGGTTTACTGAGTACGATAAAAGGAAAAATTGTTGATAAAAAAACAAAAGAGGCGCTGCCAGGCGCAAATATCCAAATCATCGGAACTTATCTTGGCGGCAGCTCCAATGTTGACGGAGAATTCGAATTAAAAAAGATACCGCTAAAAACGTGCGCCCTGCGTATTTCAATGATTGGTTACAAAAATTACGTGTCCGGTGAATATGAACTGGAGCTTGGCGAAACGGTAGAAATTCCTGTTATTGAAATGGAACCGACCGTCATTGGCATGAATCCGATTGTCGTGACAGCCAGTAAACAACGGCAGGATTTGTCGGTGATACCGCACAGTATTTCCGTTTTGCCGGAAATCGAGTTGATTGACCGAACGCCGCTTCGTCTTGATAATGCACTCGAAAGCGTTGCCGGCGTTCATTTTATTGAAAACCATATCAATATTCGCGGCTCCTCCGGGTATACCAGAAATGTTGGCTCGCGCGTGTTGCTGGTTATTGATGAAGTGCCAATGATGAACAGCGATAACAACGAGATCAACTGGAATATTCTGCCAATCCTCGATGTGGAACAGATTGAAGTAATCAAAGGCGCTGGTTCTGCGCTCTATGGCTCGAACGCGTTGGGCGGTGTTGTGAATGTCATCACAAAATCACCATCCGATGTGATGCGATTTAAAATTCGCACCGTCAGCGGTATTTATTCTACCCCGGTTTACGAAGACTGGAAATGGACAGACCGCACATTAAATTATACAAAAAATGACGTCAGTTTTAGCAAAAAATTCGGTGAATTGGGCGTAAACATCTCTCTCGGTTATCATCGCTCAACTGGCTATCGAACTGACGGTGAATTTACAAGACTAAACACAAGCTCAAAATTCGTTTATCAATTTCCGGATGCTTCCAAACTGATATTTTACGGTGGATTCAGCCATGAAAATCGGGATGAATTCATCGAATGGCAGGATCAACATAATGCGCTGTATTCATCCCCGTTTTACAGTGAAGCCAAAGTGCGCCTGGATGCAATTGACACCTATCTGATGTATCAAAAACCAATTACCGCAAAAGCAGGATTAAAGATGAGAGTGTCATATCTGTCGTCATTATCCGGGGATCAATACGAACGGACAAAGGATTATTTCCCGGCGATCGGATTTGGTTCTGAAATCAATATGGATTGGCTGCCACATCCGGCTCATAATATCACTTTTGGTACTGAATACAAGATCGATGGCGGACATACTAAATTCATCGGCAATCATAAAGGTTATTCCGTTGCGCCGTATATTCAGGATCAATGGCAGGTTTTTCGACAACTAACAATGACACTGGGTCTCCGTTATGATGATTACCGTGTAATGAATTCCGACTATCACGAAAACCATTTAAATCCCAAATTGGGAATAAATTTTACGCCATTTAGCGGTACTATTTTGAGATTCTCTGGCGGCAGTGGTTTTCGGGCGGCGTCTATTTTTGAAAGATATTTGAATTTTAAATATAAATTATTTACCGCTGTTCCCAATGAAAATCTAAAAGCGGAAAAATCCTGGTCATTTGATTTTGGTGTTCGCCAGCAACTCACGAACAACTGGTGGATTGATGCTGCTGTGTTTCATAATGATTATTATAACTACATCGAACCTGTGGAAGATATTCTGGATGATTTCAGCCTGCAGGTACAATTCCAAAATGTCGTTCGCGCCCGGATACGAGGTGTGGAATTTTCCACAAAAGGAAACTGGCTAAACGAACATATCGGATTACAAGCGAATTTTACATGGATGGATGCCCGCGATCTAAACCAGAATACAACACTCAGCTATCGACCCGATATGCTGGCTTTTTTCGTTCCGTCTATTAAGTTTGCACCATTTGAATTTCAAGCGGAATACCGCTATGCCAGCCGTATCGATAAAGTCATGCTGTATTCTTATGATCAGCGAGTCCCACAAAAAGTATGGACATTCCGGGCTTTTCTAAGGTTAAAAAATTTCACATCGATTATCGCGCTGAATAACGCATTCAATTACGCTTATACCCAACTCGAAAGAAATTTAGGGGAAATCCGCAACGTATCGATCACATTTATGTACGATTTATAACCGCCAATAAAGACCAAAGGAAAGGGCAATATCATCCAGCCCGTTTTGTGGATGGTATGCTCTTTCCCAATAACCGTATTTTATCTCATTTTCAATTTCACGGTTATAAATAGCCTGCTCCACAACATCTTGTTTCACTTTTACAAAACTCAACCCAACTTTCGATAATTCCAATGATGCGCCAATTTTTGAGGAAATATTTATATCCATTCCAAAAAGAAAGTATTGCGCCACTCCGGATAAAGACAGCGTCGGGTTTGAGTATTGTTCCGCCCATATTTCCTCGTTCGTTTCAACATCGATCTTTCTTAATTCGCCTTCGGATTTGAAATCATAAGCGTAGTGCCCCACTCCCAATCCAAGTTTTAAAAAAATGTTTTGATCTTTTGACACCGAATTTCGAAAGATAAGTGCCAGATCCACAGGGAAGCCGGACATTTTAAACGTCGCTTTGTTATGGTATTTTGCATCTTCCGTATCAATTATTCCATAATTGACGTAACCTTTATCCTCAAACTGACTATAACCATATCCGGATGAAAATCGTACCGCTACATTTGGATGGAAGAAATAATTGAATTCCGCCTGCAAAGTTGCCGGTACCATCTGATCGGAAGACGCGATGACTTGATTCTCGAAATTCACCAGATCAAGTGTCATGTGTTGAAAAAAACCTGTGCCTAATTTTACAGCCATTGTTGAAAAAGGCTGATATTCTGCTTTCGGTGTATTTGTTTGACTCCAGGATGTTGTAGAATTCAGAATCAATAAAAATAGTAGTAATTTTTTCATAATACCCTCATTCATTCGTTTGCCCTTATCTGAGCAAAGTCATTTTTATTGTTTGTTTAAAATTATCAGCAATCAATCGACAAAAATAGACACCATTGGGAACGGGATATCCATTTTTATCGAGTCCATCCCAGTTGACAGAATACCTTCCGGGGGGCTGCTTTCTGTTGATCAAAGACGCTACCAACTGTCCCCGAATATTGTAAATATTTAAAACAACATAACTTCTTCGATTAATTTGATAAACTATTTTTGTGGATGGATTAAACGGATTGGGATAATTTCCGATGAGAGAAAAATGTTCCGCGATATATTCACCAAGATTTTGATTGATATATGTTGATCCATAAACTTTTAATTGAACCGGCTTTTCGACCCGTGGCGCGGCCGGATCGTTGCTTTCGATCATTAGTTTTCCGTCATAAACGCCAGGATCAAATCCCCGAGCATTAGCGTATACCTGAACAATTTGGCTATCGTCTGTCGCTACGGCAAATACCGATGGTCCAATACCGCGCACCCAATTCTGATCAGAATAGATACACGAAACTTGCAGTCCGAATGTTCCCACATTATAAACCACAAATTGGCTCACCCCTTCCATCGGATCGGCGTGATAATCGACGATTGCTTTTTGTAAATAATCATACTTTTCCTCACTCCATGACGCGCCATCGGTGCTCGTAAAATTTGCGCCAGGGGTTGCACTTTCATCCACAAGAGACGTTGGATATCCACTGGTAAGCTCGCGGTGACCGATCCAGAAATTTCCGGACACTATGATTGGTTTGTCAGAGAAATCCAATCCCCCCCACATAATATTTTCCAGCGGCAAGGAAACAGTCATGCTGTCCCGAAACAATATTTCGCCAGGTAGATTATCTTTATCTTTCCAGATAAAAAACTCGCACTGTTTCGAGCGCATCTCATAATCTGAATTTATAAATGCGGTTAGTAGTTTTTTTACGACAGCCGGTCGCGATGAAAAGAGTTTCGTTGCTTCGTACGCAGTGCGGTATTTTTCATAAAATGGGAAAAAGGGGGGGATGTATTCATTAGACAACGTATCCTCGTCCCAGTTGTAAGCAGTCCCCCCAAAGATATCATTGTTTATAGCCGGCACAGAAAGCGCTGAACGAAAATTATCTATTTTGGCCGACCGATCATCATCATCATTATTTGAATCAGATACTGCTGTCACCAGAAAAACAAGCGTATCCGGAGTGATCACAATTTTGGGTTCGTCGAATTCAGAATATTGCACGACAGCTAACTGAAGATAATCGTAATCTTCCTCGAACCATTCAATTCCATTTTCAGCATAAAAATTTGTCGCATCAATGGTTTGTCTGCTATCAATAACAGAAGTTGGAAAACCAGAGGTTAATTCTTTGTGTCCGATCCAGAAGTCATCTTCCAGATAAATCGACGTATCCGAAAAATCGACTCTGAACCATTCAAATCCGGTCGCATTCATGCGCACTCTTTTTTGAGTTGCATATATTTGATTTCCTGGCAGCCCCTGCTTGTTTTTCCACACGTAAAATTCGACGTCTTTGCTCGTAGTTCCCTCGTTCTCATTATAAAACGCCACATAAATAGAATGTAACCGACATTTCGATTGTGGTTTGAGTGCAACCGCTTCGACCAGCCTTTGATATGGCTCTTCAAAATACCCGAGTGGTTCATCGTAACTATATGCTAATGTATCAAATACATCATCTTGATTGACTTGCTGTGGATGTATTAGTTCAATATCGCTTAACAACTTTATATGCTTGACAATTTTGCTTTCAGCACGAATAAAATTAGGACATACAACGAGGATGAGTATTATTAATTTATTAAAAGAATTTCTTTTCAGAGCAACCATAAAAACGTTCTCACAATTGGTTAACATCAAATGAAAATAATAAAATCTAAACAAAATGTCAATCAAAATGTCTGTTCATGAAACATATTTCCACTGAAAATAGAAATTTTATCAATATCCATATACGCGTTTTAATATTCTGCAAAACAAGGCGCTCATCCAACTGGACTCGTTTTTATTCCTGCCAAAATCAAATTCCTTCCACTCGGGTATTGTCTTTTCTGACGTTAAAAAGCCTTTCCCATTCCACCGGTTCATGACGAAACAGATCATTTCGTTGAACGTGGCATTATCGCAATATTCAGGAAAATTGCTGACTGTATTTAAAATATTTAAAATATCTAATCCCATGTAATGAGCCGGATAACGGAGTTTTCGTATAATATCGGTTGCGCCTAAATCACATGTGATAATGACTGGCACATCATTTTGCCAGAGATTTAATATTTGTTGAATTACGGCTTTTAGCATCGCGGAATACTTTTCACCGAAAAGACTTAGTGCTAACACTGCATATAATCCTGCCACAGGACAGCTTGGCGCGTATTGATCGGGTTCACCTTGTTGTTTCTTCCAATCGCAATGCCAACCGCCATCGTGTCTTTGGGTTGTCAACAAATAGTTTATTCCGGCTGCGATTGCTTTTTCGTGCAAATATCCTAATTTTCCAAAGCTATACAAGAGATGTGCGGTCATACAAACAGCCGTGACCGTTGTATTTTTTTTTCGACGGTAGCCGATTGTGAACTGACCATCTGGCATTTGATACAAAAAAATAAACCGAATCGCATCATCTATTGGCAAATCATCTCTTGTTAAACCAATATCTGCAAAAAATTTTGCGACCCAATAAAAAGAACCATATACTTTATAGCTGGCAACTGAACCAGCAAGCGAAGATACACCAAGAGTTTTGTTGTTAAGTTTATGCGCCAGTTCAATAATTCTTTGATCGTGCAATAGATTTTTTTTAAGAACATAAATTTCGCGGATTATATTCTCGGTTTTAATTTCCCGATAAAATAGATACTTTGAATAGAGTTGATCAGTTTTGGCTAATTGCGATTTATTAATATCATAAAATGATTTTAATTCACGTGTCATGTAAATTCAACTTGATTTTTACATTTTTTTTTTTATAATTACAGATAGACAATAATAATTCAGGGAAATGTATTATGGAATATGGCCATGTAAAATCCTGGGATTCTTCTAAAGGTTATGGATTTATAACCGACGAAGATGATAATGACTATTTTGTCCATGTAAGTGATTTGGACATCACAATTAAAGACAAAAGACTTCGAGAGGGTCAGCGGGTTTCCTTTGATATTCGCACGGATTTTAAAGGAGACCGTGCAATAAACGTTCGTTTTAAATAATAAAAAAAACCGAAATCGAATATTCGATAACGGTTATTTCTTTTATCCATATCAAAACGAAAGATTATCTTTTTTCATCAATACGCGCAGCTTTCCCACGAAGATTTCTTAAATAGAATAATTTGGATCGTCGCACTTTGCCTGCGCGCAATCTTTCAATTTTCGCGATTCTCGGTGAATGTAACGGGAACACTCGTTCAACACCGATTCCATTGGACACTTTGCGAACAGTGAACGTGGCGTTAATTCCGCCACCTTTTTTCTGAATCACAACTCCCTGGAATACCTGTATTCTTTCCTTGTCACCTTCAATAACTTGCAAATGAACAGCAACTGTATCGCCAGAGGAGAAATCAGGAATATCTTCTCGCAATTGTTCGTTGGCAACCATATCAACCTTGTTCATTAAATAAACCTCCTACTCATCATTGGTTTTATTCGTCATGATGTTATCATTTTTCACAATTAAGTCTTGACGACGTTCTAATGTTATTTCCAAAGCTTTTTGCTTTCGCCATTTTTCAATTTCCGCGTGGTTCCCTGAAAGCAACACATCGGGAACTTTTAAGTCTCGATAGATTTCGGGTCTGGTATAATAGGGACAATCCAGCATATTATTGTAAAATGAGTCAGTTTCTGCTGAATTAATATCGCTAATAACCCCGGGAATTAATCTTATCACCGAGTCGATGATAACTAAAGCTGGTAACTCACCGCCGGTTAGAACATAATCACCAATCGATATTTCCTCAAAACCCCAATAATCCCTGACGCGATGATCGACACCTTTATAATGGCCACAGAGAAAAATCAGGTTCTGTTCTGCTGACAGCTTTTTTGCGCGCTGTTGATTATATGTCTCCCCCTGAGGTGTTAAAAAAATCAACCGTCTGGATTCAGTGGATGATATTTTATCAAAAATGTAATCAATGCACTTAAAAATCGGTTCAGGTTTCAAAATCATCCCCGGTCCACCGCCGTAGGGATAATCATCGATCTGGCGATGTTTGTCTTTTGTGAAAGATCTTAAGTCATATATATCAATTTTAATAATATTTTTTTCTAATGCCCTTTTTATAATGCTTTCTTGAAAAGGACCTTCCATTAACCTTGGAAATGCCGTAATAATGTGTATATTCATGTTAATCAAAAAGCCCTTCCAGAGGGTCTATAAGCATTTCTTTTTGAACCAGATCTATTTTTACAATAATGTCTTGAATAGCCGGAATGAGAAATTCATTTTCATTATCATCTCTGATAACGTATACGTCATTAGCTGGTAGAGCCATGACATCAACAACTACCCCAAGGAATTTTCCGTTAAGATCTTTAACAACCAGCCCAATCAGGTCAAATATATAGTATTCATTATCCTCAAGTTTACGCATTTTTGAGAACTCAAGTTCAATTAAAGCCCCTTTTAATTGCTCAGCCGACGAGCGATCATTAATATGGGCTAACTTAAGGATAATAAAATTGTGTTGTAAACGAACCCTCTCTACCTCAGCGAGGGTGCGGCTGTTTTTCGTATTCAAATAGACGCTTTGTAATAGTGTAAATTGTTCAGGCTCATCAGTTAATGGCCTTACACTAATTTCGCCTTTGATGCCATGCGCTTTAGCAACCGCACCAATAGAAATAAACCCTTTATTTTGGAACACTTGCCTCTATTCCAAAATTTCAAGAACTGCTCGCTTACCGCGTTTTGCAGAAGCAGCTGCGATAAGAATTCGAATCGATTTCGCTGTCTGACCGCGCTTTCCGATTACCTTCCCAAGATCGCCTTCACCAACTCTAAGTTCATAAACCGTTGTTCTTTCACCATCAATTTCGGTGACTTTAACTTCTTCGGGTTTATCAACCAGATTTTTTGCGATAGTTTCGATGAACTCTCTCATATCAGTCCCTCCTATACCTTTTTCACTCTCTTTTTTCGTATCAACGATTTAGAGTTTTTAGGTTCGTTAATTAGGGATATCTGTTTAAATAACTACCATATATAAGTTAATTAGTCGGCTTTTTCTTCTGTTTTCCTGGTTTCTTCTGTTTCAACGTCCGTTTCCGTCTCTGTCTCCTCGGCTTTTTCATTTTGCGTTTCTGCTTCTACCGGCGATTCTTCTTTCTTTTCTTCAACTTC
>CAZCJL010000039.1:11769-53162 GCA_964498785.1 uncultured Cytophagia bacterium
TGCCGGAGCTTCTTCTTGTTTCTTTTCGGCTTCAGATGGCGCTGCTGCCTCCGGCGATTCTTCTTTCTTTTCTTCTACTTCTGCCGGAGCTTCTTCTTGTTTCTTTTCGGCTTCAGATGGCGCTGCTGCCTCCGGCTCTTCTCTAATTTGATCTTCTTCTTTCACTTCTTTGGACTCATCACGCTTTCGCTGAGTTTCTAATGCTTCTTTACGTTTTTCTCTTTCAAGCTGAAGCAGTTCCCATTTTTTTACTTCTTCATCGATTGTTTCTTCGGGGATTCCTTTTTTTATCAAATCCCATTTTAACATAATACCTTTACGGCTTAATATATTTTTTACGGTATCACTGGGAATTGCTCCTCTTTGTAACCACATTAAAGCTTTTTCTTCATCAATCAATATATCAGGTGGATTTATTAAAGGATTATAATGCCCTATTTTATCAATATACCGTCCATCGCGAGCAACTCGAGAATCCGTAGCGACCACTCTATAAAACGGTTGTTTTTTCTTTCCCATTCGTCGCAATCTTAATTTTACCGACAATTGTTATACCTCCTAACCTAAATGTGTTAATTGAACATTCCTCTGAATTTAGATTTATTCATGTTTTTTAACATTTTTTGCATCATCTGAAATTGCTTCAGCAATTGATTAATATCCTGGACCGATGTTCCGCTACCTCTTGCAATTCTTTTCCGCCGGCTGCCGTCGATGATTTGTGGTCGACGACGCTCAACCGGAGTCATCGAATTGATAATAGCCTCGACTGTTACCAGGGATTTCTCATCAGCGGAAACTCCTTTTAGCATACTGTTTTTAACACCAGGAATCATTTTTACCAATTGATCCAACGGCCCCATTTGTTTGATCTGTTGAAGCTGCTCATAAAAGTCTTCCAGAGTAAATTCCTGCCGGCGCAGTTTTTTTTCTAATTTTTCTGCTTTTTGCTGGTCAACCGTTCGCTGCGCTTTTTCAACGAGAGTAACCACATCGCCCATACCCAATATCCGGGAAGCCATTCGATCCGGGTAAAATTTTTCCAGAGCATCATATTTTTCTCCGACACTAATGAATTTGATTGGCTTTCCGGTTACCATTCTAATCGATAGCGCTGCGCCGCCTCGGGCGTCGCCATCCATTTTTGTGAGAACGATCCCATCAAAATCGATGCGTTTTAAAAATTCGGTTGCAGTGTTTACGGCATCCTGTCCGGTCATCCCGTCAGCAACAAATAAAATTTCCTGAGGCTTTGTTTTCTCCTTTATTTGCCGCAGTTCCTGCATCAACTCATCATCGACATGGAGCCTGCCGGCGGTATCAAAAATAGCGACATCATAGCCATTTTTTTTACAATAAGGCACGGCTGACTGACACACTTCCACCGGTGTTTTTGACATATCCGCGATTACAGGTACATCCACACCCTTGCCAACGATTTGAAGCTGCTGAACAGCAGCCGGTCTTCTCAAGTCAGCGGCAACCAATACCGGGTTTTTCCCTTTCTCTTTGAGATGCAGTGCTAATTTCCCTGCCAGCGTAGTCTTTCCCGATCCTTGCAACCCGGTAAGCATTATTATATTGGGGAACGTACCGTCAAAATTGATGGGAGCGTCTATTTTACCCATCAAACGTGCTAATTCATCATGAATTATTTTTACAATTTGCTGGCCAGGGGTAATGCTCTTTACAATTTCACGTCCCAGAGATTTTTGTTGAACTGATGAGATAAAACTTTTTGCTACTTTGTAATTCACATCAGCTTCAAGCAAAACTCTCCGGATTTCTCTTAATGAACCTGTAATATTTTTTTCCGTTATTTTGCCGTGACCTTTGATCTGCCGGATAACGCTATCTAACTTATCTGATAGTTCTTGAAACATTTAAAAACATTACTTTCATTAAATTGTTGCAAGATAATAAATTTTTATTTATATTGCAAGCGTTAATTTGCACATTACCAGTCTCATTTGACCGTAACTTTAATAATAATAATTTTTATCGTTATAATCAAGAAAAAAATACATATTTAAAAATTTTTTTAAAAAAATCCCCGATTATTAATAAGTCGGGGATTGATTAGATTTATCTCTTGCTTACTATTTAGTCATACTTGCGCTTTCACGAATCAAATTTCTCGCGATAACCATTCTCTGAATTTGATTAGTTCCTTCATAAATTTGAGTAATTTTAGCATCTCGCATATATTTTTCTGCCGGATATTCTTTCATATATCCATATCCACCAAATATCTGCAGCGCATCTGTGGTCACTTTCATTGCAACATCGGAAGCCAATAATTTACACATCGCCGATTCTTTAGCAATATTTTTAACGCCATTGTCAATCATTCTGGCGGTAGCGTAAATCAATGCACGTGCAGCCTCAATTTGAGTGGCCATATCAGCTAACATAAATTGAATACCCTGAAATGAAGAAATAGACTGCCCAAACTGTTCTCGTTGACGTGCATACTCGATCGCTGCATCAAAGGCGCCCTGTGCAATTCCTAAAGCCTGAGAAGCAACACCCGGGCGCGATTTATCCAGTGTTTTCATGGCAACCATGAATCCCTGCCCCTCTTTACCAAGAATATTTTCTTCAGGAACTTCACAATCTTCAAAAATCACTTCACTGGTAACAGAAGCGCGAATTCCCATTTTATCTTCTTTTTTTCCATAAGACAAACCTTTTGTACCATCTTCCACGATAAATGCCGTCGCGCCGCGACTGCCCTTGGATGGATCGGTGCTGGCGATAACGGTATAAATTTTGGCGACACTTCCGTTTGTAATAAAATGCTTTGTTCCATTAATAATATACTTGTCGCCTTTCTTAACTGCCCTTGTTTTGATTGCGCTGGCGTCAGAGCCAGCATCCGGTTCAGTCAGGCAAAAAGCTGCCAAATGTTTACCTGCCGCCAAATCTGGTAAATATCTCTGTTTTTGTTCCTCTGTTCCTGAAATCAGAATCGGAAAAGTTCCTAGTGCAGAAGCGGCAACACTTAATGCGATTCCACCACAAGCTTTTGATAATTCTTCGGTTACGATAACCAGGTCAGTAACTCCTCCGCCCATCCCATCATAATCAACATCTACAAAAATTCGAAACAAATCGAGTTCTGCAAACAATTTTACCAGTTCCCATGGAAATTCATTGGCCTGGTCATAGTGCGCTGCAACAGGTTTCACTTTTTCCTGAGCGACCTTTCGAACTAATTTTTGAAGTTCTTGCTGTTCTTCTGTTAAGAAATAATCCATATAGCTCCTCCCATTTCAAATAATAGAAAGTTTTTTAAGAGCATTTTTTGCTGCCACTTGTTCTGCTTTCTTTTTGCTATTTCCAACACCAACGCCTAATATCTGATCATTAATATTAACTTCAATGGTGAAAATTTTATTGTGATCTGGTCCTTCTTCATGTTTTACACTGTAATAAGGCAGCCCGTAACATTTGCTCTGAGAGTATTCTAACAAAATACTTTTAAAGTTTTGATTTTGTTCTTCATTTAGAATAGAATCCAAACGACTCAAAATAGTTGAATTGACAAAAGCAACGGCGCTATCTAATCCTCCATCAAGGTAAATGGCGCCAGTTATGGCTTCGATAGCATCTGCAACAATCGACGGGCGTTTACGACCTCCGGCTCGTTCTTCAGCTTCATTCATTAAAATATATTTACCAAGTTGTAAATTGTTAGCAATTTTCGCCAGCACTTTTCGGCTTACGACCAATGATTTGATTGATGTTAAATCACCTTCTTCTTTTCCCGGAAAATTTTTAAATAAGTGTTCTGTGACGACAAGTCCAAGCACTGAATCGCCTAAAAATTCGAGTCTTTCATTTGACGACAATCTATCTTCGCCGTTTATAGAAAGATATGATCGATGTTTTAATGCCTGAATAATAAGGAGCTTATTTATAAATGTATAATTAAACTTTTGTTCAAGTTCTTGAATTAAAGATTCGGATATGAATATCTTCTTTTCCGGTCTAAAAAATTTTTGAAAAAATAGTGTTAGCTTAGATTTTTTCTTATTCGGTTGCATGGATCCTTAGCGTTGATACGTCTTCACTGCTATCGTTACATTGTGGCCACCAAAACCGAACGAATTCGAGATAGCCAGATTTACTTCTTTTTTTATTGCTTTATTCGGCACATAATTCAAATCACAGTCAGGGTCTTGTGTTGAATAATTAATTGTAGGATGAACCAGCTTGTTGTTTAACATTAACACGGTTGCAATAAGCTCCAAACTTCCGGATGCCCCCAATAAATGGCCAATCATGGATTTTGTTGAACTGATGGGAATATTCTCTGCAAATTCTCCAAAAACGTTTTTAATGGCCTGGGTTTCGGTTTTGTCATTATGCTGAGTAGAGGTGCCATGTGCGTTTATATAATCAATTTCAGAAACATCTGCACCAGCATCAATAATCGCATTTTTCATTGATCGAATTGCTCCATCTCCACCAGGGACCGGGGCTGTGATATGATATGCATCGGCAGTATAACCGATACCTGCTAATTCGGCGTAAATTTTTGCATTTCTTTTGATTGCATGTTCTTCTGATTCAAGAATAAAAATTCCGGCTCCTTCGCCCATTACAAATCCATCACGATCGGCATCGAACGGTCGGCTTGCGCTTAGGGGATCATCATTGCGAGTTGACAGGGCTTTCATATTGGAAAAACCAGCGACACCCATTCTCGTAATCGCTGCTTCGCTTCCGCCGGCGATCATCACATCAGCATCACCGTACTGAATCAATCGAAAAGCATTTCCTATCGCGTGAGAACTTGAGGCACACGCTGATGTCGTGGAATAATTAGGCCCTTTAAATCCGTACTTGATACTGATATATCCCGGAGTAATATCAGAGATCATCATTGGAATAAAAAAAGGACTGATCTTTCTTGGCCCTTTGGAAAAAAGATTATAATATTGTCGTTCAAAGGTATCCATTCCACCAATACCTGACCCGGTAATGACGCCGCAACGTTCGAGGTTCAACTTATCAACATTCAGTTCTGAATCTGTTACCGCAGATTGGGCGGCAGCTAATGCAAAATGAGTAAACGGATCCATCCGACGCGCCTCTTTCTTATCGACATAGTCGACAATATTGAATCCTTTAACTTGTGCGCCAAATCGAACGTCAAGATCGGAAGTTTCAAAACTTGTGATCGTATTCGCACCGCTCACTCCGTTAATAAGTGCATTCCAATATTCATCCAAAGTAAGGCCTATCGGACCGATGACGCCCATCCCGGTGATTACAACTTTATGCTTCATTAAAAAACTCCCTGGACAAGGTTACCTGTTATCCTTTCACAGCAATTGCGTCGGAAAATTGAGGATTCATACCAATCATTCCGACGCACCTGTTTTTTTTAACACAATCATTTTTCCCACAGAAAAAGATTATTTACCCGCCTTTTCTTTGAGATAATTTATGGCCGTGCCCACAGTGGTAATTTTCTCAGCATCTTCATCAGGAATTTCAATGCTAAACTCCTCTTCAAAAGCCATCACTAATTCCACCGTATCCAATGAATCGGCCCCTAAATCTTCAATAAAATGAGCGTTTTCTGTAACTTCATTTTCATCAACGCCTAATTGATCCACAATGATTTCTTTGACTTTTTGCTCTAAAGCCATTTTTCACCTCCTATTAGTGTTATAATTATTGACAAATTACGCACCTACATCACCATTCCGCCATCAACATGTAATACTTGACCTGTGATGTAATCAGCATCCTCTGAAACCAGGAAAGAGACTGCTTTTGAAATATCTTCGGGTTTTCCTCCTCGTTTTAAAGGAATAATATTCATAAACGCTTCGATTGCTTTTTCTGGTAAAACTTTTGTCATTTCGGTTTCGATGTATCCGGGAGCGACCGCATTTACCGTAATCCCTCGTGCAGCCAATTCTTTTGCTGCACTTTTTGTTAAACTTATTACGCCTCCTTTTGAGGCAGAATAATTCGCCTGTCCGACATTACCCATCACACCAACAACGGACGATATGTTCACTATTTTTCCGCGACGTTGTTTCATCATAATTCTGGATGCAGCTTTCAAACAATTAAAGGTTCCTTTTAAATTAACCTGGATAACAGAGTCCCATTCAGCCTCGCTCATCCGTATAATCAAATTATCCCGCGTTATTCCAGCGTTATTGACAAGAATATCAATTTTAGAAAACACTTCAATAGCCGTCGCAAACAGCCGTTCTACTTCCTCAGTTTTTGTAATATCAACCTGAACACCGACTGTCCGTCCGCCCAGGTTCTCAATCTCTTCCGCTGTTTTTTCCACATCATCCAAAATATCACACAATACAATGTCTGCACCATCTGTTGCCAAACGAGCAGCAATTGCTTTTCCGATCCCCCGAGCCGCCCCTGTGACAATAGCAACATTCCCATCTAATTTTCCCATTATCCCTCCTTTATTTTTTGCCATTTATCATAATAATAATCGCCTATCATTCATAAGTAATGCATTGCGCATCACTAAATAGATTCAATTTCTCCGGGTGTTCCGATGGTTACAACCGTGATTCTCCGATCAATGCTACGCATCAGACCTTTCAATACATTTTTCGGACCGACTTCAAAAAACGCTTCAGCGCCATCATTAATCATGTTTTGTATACATTCGGCCCACCTCACAGGGAAAGTCAACTGTTTAAATAATAGTTCCTTAATTTCCTCCGGTTCTTTAACCGGTTTCGCGGTCACATTATTGTAAACCGGAATTTTTGCCTTTTCAAATGGTGTCTTGGCCAATTTTTCTTTTAATCCATTTTGCGCCAATTTCATGAGAGGAGAATGAAAAGCTCCGCTAACTATCAGTGGAACAACTTTTTTAGCGCCGTTTTCTTTTGCAAGCTCCATTGCTTTATGAACTCCCTCCACGGAGCCAGAAATCACAATTTGCAACGGTGAGTTGTAATTTGCTGGCTGAACAACACCATACTGCTCTGCTTTTTTGCAAATCGATTCCAGGTCGGTAGCTGACAGACCAAGTATTGCTGCCATTGTTCCGGGATTTTGTTCTCCAGCTTGTTGCATAAGTTCTGCTCGTAATTTCACGATTTCCAGGGCAGATTCGAAATTCAAAGCACCGGCAGCCACAAGCGCCGAATATTCGCCGAGACTGTGCCCGGCAACAAGGTCCGGGTGAAATTTATTTTCTGCCAATAAAGAGTATACAACAACACTATGAACAAAAATCGCAGGTTGGGTTATTCTTGTTTGCTTTAGTTCATCTTCAGGACCTTCAAAGGCAATATGGCTGAGTTTAAATCCTAAAATTTCATCGGCTTTTTGATAAAGATCATGCGCAAGTTTAAATTTCTCAACCAGATCTTTTCCCATGCCGACATATTGCGACGCCTGCCCCGGAAATATAAACGCATTTTTACCCACTATGAGAATTTCCTTTCTGCTTCTCAGTATCGTCAGTTTCTTTTTGTTTTAAAAAATTTTCCGGTGGATACTTTTGAAGTAACTCAATCAATTTTTTCTTTTTTTTATCCCGGGCTTCAGCGATATGATTCAGGGCATTTTGATAAAGTTTTTCATCCAAAATTAACTGTGCCCTTCTGTAATACTCTTCTGCTTTTTCATAGTTACCCAACGCTTCATAGGCAAGACCGATATTATAATGAATACCTGCTTCATTTGGTGATATTTGCACTGCTTTAAACCACGAGTCAATTGCTTCTTGCCATAAATTGTTAAGTGCGTAAATACGACCTTCCTCGACAAAACCAGTTCCATCTTTAACCGGACGTCTTACTTCTGTCAATCGTGGTTTTATCATATCAATAAATTCAACAATTACCTGTTTTGAAAGATCAGATAAAATCTCGTTTTCAGAAGGCAGGGTTTTTATTTGTTCATCCGGTATTTTTCCGCTATCGTAATGTTTCGTTATTTTTTGGACGAGTGCCAGGTTACTTGATTGACCATCAGCAAGAATGAATTCCATGGAAACAACACCTTTTCTGGTGGTAAATTTTTGTTCAATGAGTTTTTCCTCGAGCAACTTTTTCTTGACCAACTCTCCGTCAATTTCTTCTTCGATTATTTTGCCCAATTCGTCTCGCTGGTATTTCCCTGTCCAAATAATTTTATGAATTTTTTCTGATCCTTTTACATCAGGAAACACATGGCAGGAATCGATTTTCAGGTAAATCAATCCGTCTATATCAAGAGCATTTCCAATTTCTTTAATTTTAGAAATATCGCTAAGATCAGAATTTGTTAAGCCTGCTTCTCTTCGTTTGGTTTGAATTTCCCCGGAATCAAAAAAAATGAAGAACGCTGTTTTTTGAAATTCATTTTCGATCTGCGTTCTAATATTATCTTTCAGAGCAAATTCACCATAAATATCCGCGACAGCAATTTTTTTTATTCCCCAAAGAACGTTTTGGGCTGGTGAATACATTTTAATTTTAACACCAGTTGACGCGCAATTCATCAGGAGCAGAACAATTGGTATTATTTTTTTCATGATTCAGTAGATTAATATTTAAACAATACAGCACTAAAAGTGAATCCTCCGCCAAAACTGACTAAGAGGCATAAATCGCCAGATTTTAAGCGGCCCATATCTCGTGCTTCAGCAATAGCAATCGGTATTGATGCAGCAGATGTATTTCCATATCTGTCTACATTTACAAATACTTTTTCTTTGGGAAGTTTAATACGTCTGGCTGTTGCATCGATAATTCTAATATTGGCTTGATGCGTAATGAGCAGATCCAATTCTTTTGTTGTTATTTTAGTGTCTTTTAGAATTTTAGAAGCAGCATCGCCCATAGATTTCACTGCTGCCTTAAACACTTCGGGCCCGGCCATTTTTATATAATGCAGTCTTTGATTCACAGTTTCGATCGATGCCGGATGTTTTGTGCCTCCGCCTGGCATATAAAGTAGATCCGCCAGATGGCCATCGCTTTTTATATAAGTTTTCACAATCCCCCTGGTTCCGTCGGATGGTTGCAAGACGGCAGCGCCAGCGCCATCGCCAAAAAGCACACACGTTCGGCGATCCTCATAATCCGTAATTCGACTCAACATCTCTCCGCCGATAACGAGCACGTTTTTATAATTACCGTTGCTAATAAAAGTATCTGCAATTGTTAATCCGTACAAAAAACCAGAACATGCAGCACTAATATCAAAAGCAGCAGCATTAACAGCATTTAACTTATCTTGAATATAGCAAGCTGTGGATGGAAACTGTACATCTCCGGAAACGGTGCCAACAATAATTAAATCTAAATCTGCAGGTTTTACTTTGGCGTCATCCATGGCTTTGCGAGCAGCATCGGCGCATAAATCAGATGTTTGTACCTCGTCTTCGGCAATCCGACGTTCTCGCATTCCGGTACGTTCAACTATCCACTGATCGTTTGTATCTACAATTTTCTCCAAATCAGCATTTGTCAAAACTTTTTCAGGGACAGAAAATCCTAATCCAGTAATCATTGAGTTAAATTGATACTTCAAGATTTTTCCTCGTTAATTTTTCGATATTCATTTCAATATGAGCGTTAACCTTTTCCCGATTAATCTTTTCAGCTTCAAAAATGGCGTTTTTAATTGCTTTTGGAGAAGAACCACCATGGCAGATGATACATACTCCGCGAATACCAAGCAAGGGCACACCACCATATTCAGCGTAGTCAAAGGTTTTTTTCAAACGTAAAAATGCAGGTTTCAGAAGATAAGCTCCAAAATTGTACTGGAGTCGTTTGCCAATTTTCTCCCGCAAATTAAAGGAATATACTTTATTAAATGATTCGGCAAATTTCAGAATGATATTACCAACAAAGCCATCGCATAAAATAACATCAGCTTTGTCTTTTAAAATATCACCTCCCTCAATATTACCGATAAAATTTAAGTTACTTTGTTGCAAAAGGTTGTAGGCAGCATGAGTCACTTCGTTACCTTTGCCTGCTTCCTTACCGATACTTAGCAATGCGACTTTAGGATTTTCAATTCCAATCATTTTATTGATGAAAATACTTCCCATAATTCCGAATTGGAATAAATGCATTGCTTTACAATCGACATTAGTGCCGGCATCAATTAAAAAAGAGACTCCTTTCCCGTTCGGCAGTAGCGAACCGATTGCCGGCCGATTTACTCCTTTTATTTTTCGAAGACTTATCAGCGCAGAAGCTAAAACAGCGCCTGTATTTCCGGCGCTCACAACAGCATCCACTTCACCTTCTTTATGCAGCTTCATCGCTACGGAAATAGAGGAATCTTTCTTCTTTTTGAGGGCAATAATTGCAGAATCCTCCATTTCAACATGCTGAGATGCGTGCACAATAGAAATTGGAAGTTCTGCTGTACGAAAATGATGAGATAATTCTGTCTCAATTTTTTCTTTATTTCCGACAAGCACAATTTCAAATCGGCCTGTTGCAGCCTTTGCAGCGGCTATTGCTCCGTTTACAATTGCTTTCGGGGCATAATCTCCGCCCATTGCATCTACAGCAATTTTCATAATAAATCCATCTAACTCTCTTTCGGTACAAAAACTAAACGATTTTTATAATATCCGCAATTCGGACAGGCCCGATGCGGTAATTTTGGTTGAGCACAATTCGAACATGTTGTAACGCTCGGTGTTGATAATTTCCAATGCGTTCTTCGTTTGTCTCGTCTCGATTTCGAGTGTCTCCGTTTCGGTAATGGCATACGTTCACCTCTTCCAGTATAAAAATTAAACACGCTCACACTGGTTAAAGCACAGATAATTTCCAATATGAGCGATGACTCATAAACTCATTATTTTTATTTTTCTGTGGAATTATATAGCTTCTTCAATGCATCCCATCTGTGATCAATTATTTCATCGCTATGCTCACATTGCTCGATATTCCTATTAACTCCACATCGCGGACATATTCCGTGGCATTCTTCGGAACACAGCTTTTTCATTGGCGTCATCAACAAGAGCGATTCCCGGATATCTTCGGAAATATCAACCGATGTTTTATCTTTCGTTAAAAATCGAAGTCCGCCTTCATCATCGGAAACAGAATTAACATTACTTTCAAGTGAGTAAACTAAACGAAACCGTTCTTTCAGTTCACTTGAATAATGCTCTAAACATCGATCACAGATAAAATTGCCAATCGTTGTTACTACTATATTTAAGAACAACTGGGTTCCGATTTTATTTGCATTTACATGAATATGCATTGCATTTACATAGATGCTGCTAAATTCTTCATCTTCATGCAATTGTAAAGATTCAGCAGTATGCTCGAAAAATATTTCATTCATGCCCTCTTTAAGGGCGGATAACTGTATCTTCATCTCAATCTGTCGCTGAAAAATAAATTAAGGCAAATTTAATGATATTTTTATAAATTGTCAAGCTAAAAATGTTGTAAAGTAAAATAACTACCGATTATTTAAGCAACAACGCTTTTTTTCGTAATGTCATTTGATCAAATCTGATCTCATAAAAATACACGCCAGACGGTTGATCGACTGCATTCCACCGGACAGTATGGTATCCCCGCGTTAGGCTATCCTTTAATAATACCGATACCTGCTCTCCTTTGGCATTATAAATACTAACTTTAACGTCCGCAGCCTCAGGAAGTTCAAAATGTATAGTGGTCATCGGATTAAATGGATTGGGATAATTCTGATATAACCTGAAACCCTGAACAACTTTTTCAGGCATGGCGTCTGCCACATCAACTGCTTTATAGATTGTCATTAATGAAATCTGGCTTGCTTCGGTAAAATTTTCGTTCATATCATGGTTTACGCTACGAATTGAAGCAACAAATCCATATTGTGGCGCGACCCAGTTGTAAATAATATATGCTTCAAGAGCAGGGATCCATATATTGAAATTTTTGATGAAAACATTGCGCACATTAAATTGTTTAACCCGTAAGCATTCAACATCACCAAGCGGAGTTTTCACAGTTCCCCATCCATCTACTTCGTAATAGCTTGAATCCTGTGCCAGAACATCGACCGAAGTTCCCAAATAAGTGACTGAGCTTTCAAACTCCGGAACACTCGTCCATGGTTCATCACCATAAGTCACCGGGAAATTGGTCTTTGGATCAATCGTTTTCGAAGTCGCCAGAAATGTCGTTGTACCATTCAATGCTTTTGCCTGGCCAATTTCGGCGACACCGGATTCCAGCAGTTGTACAAAATTATATGTCACAGTGTCACTTTCAGTGGTCGTTACTTTGTATACCAGATTTGCATCCGGAAAATCAGAGGCAAATGGTGTATCGTTAATACCTACCACTTCCCAGTTTTCTGTGACATTTAGCGTGTAGCCAGTTAAATCCCATGTTTTATTCGCTCCGGCTTCTCCGAGATTAACGTTTACCGTTCCCCCTTTGAACAGCTTTAGTTCATAATTCGTACCCACCAATGAGGGAACATCGGCAGAAGTTATTGTAACTGGTTGCTGTGCGATTACGGAAGAAATACACAATGCCGTGATAATAATTGTCACATAAGTTTTCATAATTATTACCTCCAATTTAAATGAACGAAGACAGTAAATGTATATTTCCCCCGTGCAGCGATAACACCAGACTTCTGGTAATGTTATATAATATCTTAATCCTATTTAACAATTTTAATTATTTGCTTAAATTGTGGTCCGCTGGCAATCTCAAGCATTTCGAACAGCGCCATTTCCACACTTGTCAATTGTGCGCCCAAATCTTTCATTTTTTCCAGACCACGTTTTTTATCGCTCTTTGTTCGGGAAGATACAGCATCGGTTACCACGTGAACTTCATATCCTTGTTTTAGCAGATCTGCGGTGGTCTGATAAACACATACGTGCGTTTCTATTCCCACCACTAAAACTTGTTTCCGATTCAGATTTTTCAATTTCATTACAAAATTTTGGTCACCCCAGCAGCTAAAGCATTCTTTGATAACAGGTTCAAAATCAGTTAAAAGCGACTTTATTTCCGGGGCTGTCTCACCCAATTTTTCCGGGAGTTGCTCATTCCAAATTATGGGGATGTCGAGAACTTTTGCACCGCGAATCATTTTTTCAAGATTTTCAAAAAGATCATTTTTCTTGTGCATTATCTGAAATAGTTTTCCCTGGACATCAATAATAACTAATACCACGTTGTTTTTATCTAACATTTATAATACCTCTCATTGTCATTCAGGGTGCATCGCGCTTAACCTGTCCGTAAACCGATGCCATCGGCACTGGACGATGGCACCGAGTTTCAAAATGTATAAACGCAATGTTCTGCGCCATTAATATTTCATGTTTTTCTATTTTAATCTTACCATTCACCATTCTGAAGATAATTATCAATCGCTACTGCGGCTTTTTTACCTGCCCCCATAGCCAGAATCACTGTTGCGGCGCCTGTTACAATATCACCGCCAGCGAAAACGCCTTTGCGGCTGGTTTTTCCTGTTTCTTCATTTGCCACAATATTACCCCATTTATTCAAATCCAGTCCTGGCGTCCTGGTTGTTAACAAAGGATTTGGCCCCTGCCCGATAGCAACAACGAATACTTCCACCTCAAGAACATGTTCGGATCCCTTAATAGGCACGGGTCTGCGGCGTCCCGAAGCATCTGGTTCACCTAATTCCATTTTAATGCATTCCAATCCGTTAACCCAACCATTTTCATCTCCGAGCACACGGATGGGATTTGTTAACAACCGAAAATCGATTTGTTCTTCAATGGCATTTTCAATTTCTTCCTCCCGGGCAGGCATTTCTTTTCGAGAGCGTCGATAGACAAGATACACATTTTCTGCGCCCAGTCGTTTAGCAACACGAGCGGCGTCCATTGCCACATTACCACCACCAATAACAGCGACATTTCTGACTCGTTTTATCGGGGTGTCATATTCCGGGAAAAGGTAGGATTTCATTAAATTGTTGCGCGTTAAAAATTCATTGGCGCTATAAACGCCGTTTAAATTTTCTCCGGGAATACCCATAAAATAAGGTAAGCCAGCGCCGGTTCCAATAAAAAGTGCATCATATCCATTATTTAGCAATTCATCCACACTCACTGTTTGACCGACGATCTGGTTTGTCCTGATCTCCACTCCCAGTTTTCGGACATAATTCACTTCTCGTTTCACGATGTCTTTGGGTAACCGAAATTCCGGAATTCCGTAAACTAAAACTCCGCCGGAATTGTGCAAAGCTTCAAAAACCGTCACATCATGCCCCATTTGAATCAAATCACTGGCAACGGTTAGTCCGGCCGGGCCTGCGCCAACCACAGCCACTCGCTTGCCTGTTTTTGCCGGAGGAGTTGGCACGGTTATCTCTCCGTTCGCAACCTCATAATCCGCGGCAAAACGCTCCAGTCGACCAATTGCAATGGGTTGTCCCTTTTTTTCCAGAATGCATACTTGCTCGCACTGTTCTTCCTGCGGGCACACACGCCCGCAAATAGCCGGCAGCGTGTTTGTTGTTTTAATCGTCCGAATCGCATCCAAAACACGGCCTTCTTTAATCTCCTTAATAAAACCCGGGATATCAATATTCACGGGACACCCGGCAACACAGGGCTGTTTTTTACACTGCAGGCAGCGTGCCGCTTCCTTTCTCGCCATTTCCAGGGTATATCCTAATGCAACCTCATTAAAATTTTTGATTCGTTTTTCAGGTGCTTGCTGTGGCATCGAGATACGTTCTTTACCGCGTTTTAATAGCTCTTCTTCCTTTTTAAGTTTACATTCGTGGTGTTCATTTGCTTGCTGTTCTTCATCTATATATATCGATTGTCGTTTCATCAGTTCCACAAAATCAACCTGATGACCGTCAAACTCCGGCCCATCGACGCACACAAACATGGTTTCACTGCCGATTGTCGCACGGCATCCGCCGCACATCCCTGTGCCGTCTACCATTATGGAATTTAAACTGACAATCGTCTTTAATTTCTGCGATTCAGTCAGATCGGATACTGCTTTCATCATTACTACCGGCCCGACAGCAACGACTCGATCTATTTTGATAGTACTATCTTCCATCAATTGTTTAAGAACATCAGTAACGAAACCATGATGCCCGTAAGATCCGTCATCCGTGGTCACAAATAGTTGATGACTGATCTCATTCATCTCCTGCTCGAGGATCAATAAGTCTTTTGTCCTGGCACCGATAATTGAAATCACTTTATTCCCGGCTTCATGCAGTGCTTTTGCAATGGGATATACCGGAGCCACACCAACACCGCCACCGACACAGACCACGGTTCCGAATTTTTCAATTTCACTCGTTTGTCCTAAAGGGCCTACAACATCAAGAATAACGTCGCCTTCCTTAAACACTCCCAGCTTTCTGGTTGAAGCGCCAACTTCTTGAAAGATAACTGTAATTAATTCATTCTCACGATCGTAATCAGCCACTGTTAGCGGTATTCGTTCCGCGCGTTCATCCCCGCGTAAAACAACAAATTGACCGGCCTTTACTCGTTGTGCGATTTCAGGTGTGTACAATTTAAACAATATTAATGAAGGCGCTAAGTCTCGCCTTTCAACTATTTCATTCAATGTATGAGTTTGAGTTTTGGCTTCCTGATTCACCTTTGCTCCTTTATTTTACTTATGATTCTATTATTTTACAATTTAGTAAATTATAGTAAAATTTAAATTCAATGTCAAGCTAAAAAATCAAAAAGCCTGTTCCCCCAAATTCACCACACCAATATCAATTTCAACAAATTTATCATCAATCGAGTACCCTCCTTTTTTTACAAAATCAAGGGCTTCCACCGTTTTTCGATAATCTTCAATTTGCAATTCCTCATAAGTGTCACCGGTTTTATAATCAATGATCATAATTTTTTTTGACGTCTCATTGATCATGAGCCGATCCAATCTTACCTCGCGACCACTTTCTCCAAATAATGTAAATTCATTAAAAACCTTTGGCCACATTTGTGCAGAAAAGATATCATCTTTATGATTCATAATAAACAGATCAACTTTATCCAACAGAGCTCTAATATCGCGTTCCACCATCAAATTTCCATAGTGGGCAATCGTTCGATCCCTGGCGATTTTCTTTTCTTGTCCGGTTCCATATTTTATAAATGATAAATAATAATGGGCAATCGTTCCCATATCCGCATCCCGCTTTTTTATATAAGTTGATTTAAAATTCAAATTTTCCTCAGCCTGAAGTCGCTTATCATCCCTTTCCAAATAAATACTCGGCTCGAAATGATAATATTGTTTGAGAAATCCTCTGTTTTGCCTGGCAACAGGTTTATCAGGCGATGTACTGACAGGATTTATCTGCCCGATTGTGGCTTGTGCCTTGTACGGATTTTCCTGTTTTAGAAGATAATTATTCATCAAAGAATCATACAAAGAAAGTGCGATGACATGCTGTGCGTTGGGTTGCTCCTTTTTCTCCAGGTCATCTAAAAATTTCTCCATCCCGCCGGCTTTGGAATAGCTCATATAGAGGAATAAATTGGTTTTTGCACGGGTGGCAGCCACATAAAAATTATTTAGTTCTTCTACAATTTCTCGCTGTTGCGCATTCTGCTGAATTGACTTGAGATGACATTTAGATAGGACATGATCGTAATTATATGTAAGGACAAACTCATCCAATTGGTTAAAATCCGGGGAGTAGCGCAGATAAGTATTCATATTTCCGGTCCGATTTCCGGATCGACCAGACAAGTTCCAATACAGAAAAACATCATCAAATTCCAGCCCTTTAGCTTTATGAATACTCATCAGGTGTATTGCATCGGAGTTTTCAAGCCCCAATTGCTGAAGTTCATCCGTTTCTTCATTATCCCTGCAAAATTCAAGAAAACCGTGCAGGCTTTTGGAATAGTCACGCACATTGTTTTCAAAGTCGACGATTATTTCTAGCAAGAAGTTTATATTTTTGAGATCAGTTTCCAGATTAAATTTTCCCGGGACATTATATTGTTCGAGAAAAGCCTTTGTTAGCTTCAAAATTTGACCACCAGGATAGCCATCTTGCTGGTGGCAATATGTTTGATAGAAATCCCAAAAATATTTCACATCCTCCAGATGCGATACTTTTTGAAAAATATCCGCATGTGCGCCTCCGTTATGTGTCACTTCTTTATATGCTACTAAAATTTCTTTCAGATCAACCGCATTCATCAACACAAGATCCGAGCGGAAAAATTTCAGCACATCATTAAAATCTTTGAATACCAGGTATCGGTAAAAATAAAAAATTGGTTTAATGGCCCGGTGTTTGGCGATAGTGTTGGAAGATTCCAATATATTATTAATCCCGAGTTCATCTAAAATGCGGGCCATGTTGCTCAAATCTTTATTTTTCCGTGATAAAATCGCGATGCTTGCTAATTTTACATTATGATCGCGGATGTGCGGATATACAACATCCTCGATAAATTCCCGCATTGCATCTTCTTCTCTTGAAATTGTATTTGTATCTTTTTTGCCATTTGCATAATTTCTGAAATTCACCTGTATGTAACCATCGTTTTCTTCTCTCACAGTTGATATATCTTTGTACGGCCATTCGATGCTGTTCTCGGTTAGCAATTTGCGATAGACCGGATTTGTAAAAACATGGTTCACAAAAGAAATGAGGCGTTGATCACTTCGGTAGGATGTATCCAGCGTCGCCTCTTCAGCCTGGTGTAAAATAGCTGGCATGTTGAGCAATAAATCCCGTTCTCCTCCGCGCCAGCCATAAATCGCCTGTTTTTCGTCGCCAACAACAATTGCACCACCATAATTTTTCGCGCCAATCCCGCTGATAACCTCTCGAATAATGGGCAGTAAAATTTTTAATTGGACTATACTGGTATCTTGAAATTCATCAATTAAAATAAATCGTAATGCACTGGAAAGATATTCGTAAAATGCGTTTGTAACAGAATCATTTTCTGTAAGTGAGAGTTCCGGATCATAAAGATATTTATATGTGTAATACGTGATATCATTGAATGTGAAAACTTTATCCCGAATTTTTATGCTATCGTATTTCTCAAGAATTACGGTGGCGATTTCTATGATTTCGCGTTCTTCTTTTAGCAGCTCTGTATAAAAAAGATATTCCGCAAGATTTTCTTTTGCCTGATCCAGTTTTTCCAATAATTCTTCAGCCTCGGATTTTTCGTTTTTCTTACGGAACATCCGGCTCCCGTTCCAGAAAAAGTCATCTACCAACAGCATTTTTTGATTTATCAAAATAAAATTATTATCTTTTAATTTGTCACAAATAACATCAACAAAATTATCAACTGACAACTCAGTGTGCCTGTCGGAAAATAGTTCTCTGAAATTTTTTTTCAAAATTTCATCAATATTACGATCGCCATGATTTTTGCTCACATATTCATCAAATTGCCTTAAAATTTCTTCAAAAAACACCCGGTATCTAACCAAAAAACTATCAATCATCTCGCGGATATCCGGTGAGCTTTCATTCTTTGGCTTGTGTTGAGCCATCAGATGAAAAATCCAACGTTCCTGAATAATGGATGTGATCAGGTTTTCATAATCCTGGATAGTTTTTCTGCCGGAACGAGTGAAAAAATCCTTTAACTTTTGGAAGTTATCATTATTACTTAGAATTACCTCGTATATTTCCGCCAACATGTCCGGTTGAATTCTATTTTCGACTTTATATTGAGTCAATCCCAGATATGGTGCAATGATGGTTTGAAAAATGGTATTGGTAAATGAATCAATCGTGCTAATTTGCACCAAATGTTTGTTCATCAACATTTCGTGATAAACATGTTGCAAATAATCAATATCCGCGTCAGATACAGTGACTTCAAAAATCTCGCGTAAATTTTTACATAGTTCCAGTCCGCTATCGCTGCGGTCGATAATGGCTTGCAGGTGAGCAAAAATTCGTTCCCGGATTTCGGCTGTGGCTTTTTTAGTAAACGTAATTACTAAAATCTCGCTAAACTGAATACCATGTTTTCTGAATTTCAGCAGCAGACCAATATATTCCAGTGATAACCGGTACGTTTTACCGGTCCCGGCGCTTGCTCGTATAACCTTTTTTTCAAAATTTTCCAATGATGTTCACCTCATCCATTCATATTCATTTTTTTCAAAGTTAGAAATAAATCGGATCGAGTGACTTCCGGTATCAGATTAAGATAACTTTTTTGATCAGGCAGAGAAAAGCCGTTCTCTTTTAAAACGCTGAGAATCTCCCGGATATTCTGTTTGAACAGATCGAATAAATCACTTTTCATAATGATTTTTTGCCTGTTATAGCGCGTTTCTTTGCGCAGGCTTTTTTCTTCATACGTAATTACCTGGAAAAAATAGGAATCCACTGCATCGATCCAGTCCGGATGTTCCAACAGATAATAAAACAATTCATAAATGATCAATTGTTCAATTTGGAAACCACCTGTTTTATAATCAAATATAAGATACTTGTTTTCATCCGGTATCTCAATGCGTAAATCCGCACGCCCCCGTAACCTGATTGATAATCCCAAATCATTATCTTCGGAGGGAATCACTGTTTTGTATTTCTGTTCATCTGGTGTTAATTTTTCTTTTTCCGGAATAATTTCCAACACCCTATTACTTAATCCGAGATCGTGTAAAAACGTGAAAAACTCCTGCACACCCTGTTGAATAATTGGTCGAAGAATTTCATCAAAATAAATAACAGTATGATTATGCGGAATCCGGTAATAAAATGATGTTTGCCGATTCAGGATTTTATCGATAGCATCTTTGATATAATGTTCATCAATATTTGAAAAATTATAGCCAAATAACGGACCGGCATTAATTTCCGCCAGGTAACGCCAGCACTCATTAATGACGTCGTGTACGATATTGCCGATTAACTTGCCGCTAAAATCGGTCTCGATTTCTTTTGTACGTTCACCAGCTTTTGCATAATGTTCCACATAATATGCGAATGGATTTTCCCGAAGTGATTTTAGCGCGTATTGCGTGATATTAAAATTCCCGGCAGGAAAATCGTTTTTAACATCAATGGGAATGGAGAAAAAATAATGTTTATCAATTGTTTTATCTGCTAAAGAATAATCGGAACATGATAAAATTTGCTGAAAAATCTCACCATAGTTTTGATCGTTCACTTTCTCTGAGCCTATCTGAAAACACAGTTTGATCTCTTCCACAAACGAAGACACTTCAATATTGTTTTCGATATTATTTTGTGTAAAAATAACAACGTTTTTCGAGCTCAAAATCAGGCGCATAAAATAATATTTTTCCCGGAATTTGACGTCCTGGTATGTTTTTAAATTTAATAATTGACGCTGTTTTTCAGTAAACAAAAAAGGCGTTTGTTGTGCATGAGGCAATTCACGTTCTACCACATTCATGATAAATATGTTTTCATAGTTGATATTGCGGGTATCCTGAAGCTCTGTCACATGAATTCTGTTATCATTTTCAATATTAAAATGATAATGATATTTTTTATACTTCAAAGAATTAATAAAAAGCTGCAAAACACCGGTTGCAATTTGGATATTTTGAATTTCAGGGCGCCACACATTAAAATAATTATCCCAGTCCGTAACAATATCAAAGTCCTCAATAGAATTAAACATCGACAGAAATTGATAGAATGTATCGCGGAGGTCTGAATACTCATCTTCGTGAGACGTCATGATTTTTTTTATCTCCACTCCCTCGTCAGTATCGATAAAATCAACAAATGATTTAATTGAATCAATTTTTAAGAATCGTTGAATGAACCTCAGGATATTTTTAATTTCCTGAATTTCCTCTCTTTTTGAGGACTCTTTGAAAAAGTGGCCGCCAAGATCAAAATACTTGTTATCGAATTCTATCAGAGAATACAAATAATCCAGCACTCGCTCCCGGATATTTGATATTTCACGGGAATTATCATCAGGATGAAAGTAACGATAAAATGGATCTGTCAGCACAGCATTTAAAATAGTATCAATCGGAATGAGGATTTTTTCTTGATTTTTCTCGTACATCAAATTGTTTAGCAGATCGTGTAATGTAGTTAAAAATTTGTAAATCGAAGAAGAAACAAAACCAACTCCTGTCGGAAAATAAAACTGCTTATAATCCAAAAAACCGGAATACAAATTTTCAAGGAAAGAAACATCGACGATATATTGACGTTGTTTTGGTTTATTCTGCTTGTATTGATCAAGCTTTTGTAACATCGCGATGAACATGGAAAATGCATTGCTGCATTCAACAATCTGCGTTTCGGGACGGGTTGCCGGCAATATGTCTGCTAATGAAAATGAAGATACATCAAGCGTTTCCTTGTTTACATAGTGTTCCGGCAACTGATAATAAATGGTCACATTTTTATTTTGTTCTGCAAACGTTTTTATAACATATTTTTCCAGATTTGTATAATAAAATTGATTCACAAAAACAAAATTATCAAATTCTTGAAAACGTTCTAACCTTAAATAGTCCGGTTTATAAATAAATATTTTATCTGTAAAATTCTTTTTCTGAATAAAGTCAAAATATTGTTGTTTGATCAATTGCAACTGGCGATATGTGTTCACCTGCCAATCGATTAACTCGGCGTTATTCTCTGAAAAAAATTGGATTTGAACAGCATCTTCGGCAACTCGTTCTTCATTGAATTCTTCGAACAAATTGAAAAACTCGTTTGCCAGCTCAATCGCCTGAAAATAGTGATTTATCTTGAAAAACTTCTTATTTTCATCCGTAAGCGCGGTATAAAACGACAGTATCCGCTTATCTTCCCGTAAAACAGGGACGCCAACAAAAAACATCAATTCTTTAAGTTCTTCCATGGTAAGAAATTCAGTGAGGCTAAAATCCCACTGGTTTTGAAACTCTCTGATTGCTTGTTTTTTACTTGCCGCAGTGGGAAATATATAAACCGTTTGATTTTTATCTTCCCGACGGATGACCTGTTTTATTAAATTTTTTGTAAAATCATAAAATCTGAATTGAATTTTTTTCATCAGCAATTTCTCGTTTACGCACACTGTTAAATTTATATTTTGTTATCATGAAAATTATTTGGTACCAAACAACCGATCTCCGGCGTCTCCCAGTCCTGGCAAAATGTAACCGGATTCGTTTAGTTTTACATCGAGAGCGGCGGTAAAAATTGGTACATCCGGATGATGCTTTTGCAGCGTATTTACACCCTCCGGCGCTGCGACCATGCACATAAATTTCAATTCCCGGGCGCCATGCTCCTTTAAAATAGATACTGCTTTTACCGCCGACCCGCCCGTTGCCAGCATCGGATCAACAATAATTCCTACGGAATCTGCCAAATTATTAGGTAATTTTACATAGTATTCCACAGGTTGCAACGATTCTTCATCACGGTACAACCCAATATGCCCGACCCGTGCATCGGGAACGAGCTCCAGCAATCCATCCAGCATTCCCAAACCCGCACGCAGAATAAGCATGAAAGAAATATCCCGGGCCAGCACTTTTGCTCGTGTCGTTTGAAGAGGTGTTTGAATTTCAATTTCCTTCAGCGGATAATCGTCCATAACTTCATAAAGCATAAACGCAGTTAATTCTTTTGTTAAGCGACGGAAATCTGTATAATCAGTCTTTGCCTTTCGGAGCAGAGTGAGTTTATGTTGTATCAGCGGGTGATTGATAATTCTTAAATTTTCCACATTATCTCCTTCATCGTTAAAATTCATTGGCTAATCGAGCCCATAACCACCAGGCGGAGTATGCTTTTAAATTCGCGTTCAACGGTTGACTGTGAGCAGCAGAGCATTCATACCATTCCCCCGGATGCGCATTTTGCCAGTCAACCGCCCAGTTGCGATCCCGGCTGCCGTTGCCGTCGGAATCATAATCACAATTATCATTTGCTTTTTTATCCAGAAAACAATTTCCATCCGGGTTGTATGATTCAATATCTGCAAAATCGTACAGAAATTTATGATGCGCTTCGCAATACCCGCGAATCTGTTCGTTTCGTTGATGTAAATTCCCCTCAATTCCGCTCCCGTCAAGATGCCCCGTCATGTAGACAAATTTTACATTCGGATAATCACGTTCCAATCCGCTCATCAGATCAAGGTATGTCTCGATATCACTTTCATTAGCAGATGACACCTGCCCGCACCATGACCAGATCACGACATTGATATCAGAGTGTGCATTCAAATAGGAACGCGTTGCATCAGCCCATTTTGTTCGATTCGGATTACCAAGATCAGCAGCCCCGGAAAACGGACAATCCCTCAAATCCAGTGCACCGTCAGCGCCACCATCATTGAATGCATACAAATCGCCCAGAAATGATATCAATCCTTCCATTCCGGTGATCAACTGACTGCCATGAGAGGTATGACCATACGCAATATGAAGTTTTTGCTTTGCTGCCTCAATTGATTTATCCGGCATTTTAAGAATGTTCGTGCAAACATGATTTACAATCCGTGTGCTATTCAGATCAGCGCCATTGTCAGTGTTAACGCTGTTATCAGAGTCACACCCCATCCAAAAAGAAATCATGAACAGGGCAACTAGAAAAACCGAAATCCTTTTCATGGAAAACCCTCCTTTTAATTGATACCTCTTTTTTGGAATTAAAAAAATTGCTGCGAGGACATGATTTGAATCAATCAGAATCCACTAAAGATAACAGGATGATTCTAAAATGTCAAGAAAATTCTGTGGTTTCCGTGTTTTATCAAAGATCCGTGTTCTATAAAAATCCCGCCTGAAAATCTATTTAGAAAAGAACACCTGATGCTGCCTTCGCTTCTGATTCATATCCTGTTCCGCGAAAAACCGCTCGCCAGTCAACGGATCGACGCCTGTGTAATAAATAACCGACGATAACGTCATCGGAAGCGGGATAAATGATTGTACCTGATTGGGGATAAAGCGAAATAATTTTAAAATGGTCTGTTTCATAACTTTCATTTCCTGCAAATCAGTTCCCGGATGGTTGGACATTAAATACGGCAGCAGATGTTGTTTTTTCTTTTTATTCACAGGATGGTTCCGAAAGAAGCTGATGAAGTGTTCCAGTTTTACAAGCGGCGATTTGCGCATGGCGCGCAAGGTCTTTTCCGAAGTATGTTCCGGCGCGATTTTTAGTTGTCCGCTGATATGATTTTCTGCAATCTGGCGAAAAATTACTTTAAAATTCGGATCGCGCATCAGAATATCATAACGGATTCCGGAGCCGATGGTTACTTTTGACACGCCAGGTATTTTGCGCGCCTGCTTCATTAAATCAACCCACCGATCGGTTCTAATAACTAAATTCTGGCACAGTGCGGGATGAGTGCAGCTCTCTCGGCGGCATTTCCACTGAACCTTACATTCGAAACCATACATGTTCGCCGAAGGTCCGCCAATATCAGAAATATGCCCCTTAAAATTACTTTCTGCTGCAATCTTTTCAACTTCCTTTAAAATAGACTTTTGGGAACGGCTGATAATTTGCCGTCCCTGATGCAGCGAGAGCGAACAAAACGAACAACCCGACACGCACCCGCGGTGCGAGTTTATCGAATCCCGGATCATTTCATAAGCCGGGATTGGTTTTCGATATATTGAATGCGGTTTTCTGGAGAATGGTAATTCATGAATCGCATCCAGACTTGCAGTGGATATATCCGTCGGCTGCGGATAGTGAACGATGTATCGTTGCGCCGTGGGCTGCGCCATAATCCGATGCTGATTTCGATAGAACTTTTTGTAAAATTCAAGAAACGTGTCTTTGGAAGCCATAACTTCTTCTTCAGCAGGCAGAAGCATGGCTTTATCCGGTATCGATTTCGACAGAACCACAGTTCCCGGAATCTGATCCAGCGGCTTGTTTTCAGACAAACGATCTGCAATTTCCGTGATCTGGCTTTCCCCCATTCCATAAACCAGAATATCGGCCCGGGTATCTTCAATAATTGAGCGACGCACTTTATTGCTCCAGTAATCATAATGCGCCAGCCGCCGCATCGAGGCTTCAATCCCGCCAAGAACGATGGGCACATCTTTATAAAGCGCTTTGATCATATTGCAGTACACAATGACCGCCCGCTCCGGTTTTCGCCCTGCTTTATTTCCGGGAACATACGGATCATCGCTGCGATAACGTTTGAAGGATGTGTAACGCGCCAGCATCGAATCCACATTGCCGGAGGTGACCCCAAAAAACAGACGGGGCTTGCCAAACATATCTATCGACTGCGGATTCTTCCAGTCCGGCATGGCAATAATGCCCACACGATACCCGCGGCTCTCCAAAACACGACCGATCACTGCTGTCCCAAACGACGGATGATCGACGTACGCATCGCCGGTAATCAGCACGATATCCAGTTCGTCCCAGCCTCTGTTTGTTGCCTCCTGCCGAAATAATGGCAGAAATGTATTTTTTGTTTTACTCATTTCGAACTTAATTTAAATTATTGAAAATTCCAATATACATATAATTGGTTTGATTTCAAAGCGAAAGTTTTTTAACGGCAGACGATAGATGTGAGATATGAAACGAGAGATGTGAAACGACGGACGTGAGAAGGGATGCGCCGGAGTGCAGGCTCTTTAGAGCCTGTCCACGAACTACCCTTGCGAAGGTTTTTCAAAACGGGACAAGCTGTATCTTGATACATATTCATGAATTTATCTAATTATTGTGTTGTAGCGAAACCTTCTCAAGGGTTTTCCCGACGATATCAAAATTCCTGGACAGGCTCTTTATGGACTGCACGAGTCAATAATGAAAAGAGAATAGTGAATAGTTTAGATTGAAAACGTGAGATGTGAAACGACAGACGGTGAACTGAATATGCAGAACTGAGTACTATTTTTCATTATTATGATGACACATATTTTTTTCCAGATGTTCTCGGAGTATCGATACCTTGTTCTCAGCTGAATATCTTTTCCTGGTCATTTTAAATCTCCTAAATTAAGGATTTATTTTCCACCTTAATTTAAGAACTTTTTTTTCCAATTTCAACTGAACTTTAACACTTAGTAGCCTAAAATTCCTTTACGGACAAACCTTATTACCTTATTCCTCAATAAGGTAATAAGGTTTATGGTGTGGCTAATTCGTTGCTACTAAGGTTTCAAAAACAAAATAAGGTCACTAAAGCGAAAAAATTTTATTACGACATTTACAAGTCACTGAATTTATGAAATAAACCAGTAAGCAGTGAAAGTTACTCTTCTTTCATCAGCGCTTGTTCAGCCACTTTTGGCAATTCAATCGGTACAAACATAGATGCTGGATAAAGATAGCCGTCGGGCTCTGACCTGTCCTCATCAATGATGCGAACCAAATGATGCGATTCCGCATCAGCATCCGGCAATCTGCGGTAGACTTTTCCCAGGATCAGACTTGCTGGATTGCTTTCGTTGTTAATGCAAATTACAAAATTTTTCATACATCCCAATTATACAATTTTCCTAAGAAATATCAAGTAAAAATCAGGTATATCTTTCTCGTTCCAATTCTCAGGATAGATATTCTTCTTGCAAAATTAAAGAATATCACTTATATTAAAATCATAAGATAATATCCAAAGATTTCAATGTGGAATGGTGAATACATGGTTTCCGAACAAACTTTAAAAAGCGTCGTCAAACGATTGGTTGATGGCTTTCACCCCCGTCGAATTATTCTTTTCGGGTCACAAGCCCGCCAAACGGCTGATGAGCGCAGTGATGTGGATATTCTGGTTATTCGTCCGATTGATGGAAGTCGACGCGAATTGATGGTTGCCATGGACAGGGCATTAAAAGGATTGGGAATTGCTCGCGATATTGTCGTATTAACGCCAGAAGAATTTGAAACGGATCGTCAGATTCCAGGTACTGTCGCTCGACCGGCAGCTTTAGAGGGGAGGGTGCTTTATGAATCCAATTGACCAGGCGGTCGTTCGGAAAGTAAAGCTCTGGATTTCTCATGCTGAAGAAGATTTGCTTTTGGCACAGCACGGGCTGAAGCTGAAAAGTTCATCCCCTTATAAATTAATTGCATATCACGCTCAACAGTGTGCGGAAAAATATTTAAAAGCTTTTTTGGTCTATCATAAAATCGACTTCCCTTATACCCACAATATTTCTCGTTTATTGGAACTATGCGCTGATAAAGCGGATTGGACTGAAAAAATAAAGGACGCAGAAGAGCTTACACCTTTTGCCATTACAACAAGATATCCGGGAGAGTTCGAAGAAGTGACAAAAGAAAATGTTGTACGAGCCATAAAGATTGCAGAATCTGTTAAGCATACTGTGCGAGCGGCATTAGCTCGTGAAGGAATAAATATCGACCATAAAAACGAAGAAACTTAAAATGGGTCAATGTCTCGCTCGAGCATTTATTCTCTGGAGGATAATCTTTGCCAGTTATTTTTCATCCTTCTCTTTCCCAAGAAGTATCGGTGGAATGGAAGGCAACGCAAAAAAAGGCGCGACCTTGTTAATAGTATCGACCCAATTTTTGAACTTTCTCCGCTCCTTTTGAAACGAGCCTGAGCGCTTTGTTGATTCGAGAGTTTTCATCAGAAAGCGTATCAATGAATTCGCCGATGCGATTTTTGGTGCTCACAGGTAATTCTTTTTTACCTTCCGCTGTCGCTTGTTCCAACTCTGAAAATGCAGCGTCCTCTTTTTCTTCTTCAATCCAAAACTGAAAGTTGAAACTCCCTGCTGGCTTTTCCAATTCTTTCTATAAAGAAGATTTCAACAACCCAAACCGCTGCAAAATCTGGCGGGTAATTTCGATGCGGGCGTTGCCGAAATTTTCATCCGGGTCGTCGGCTTCGATGTTGGTGGCAAAGAAGTAGACATTGTCGTTTTGTTCGAGATAGCCAACGTACCAGCCGATGGATTTTCCGTCCTGAAAGCCGCTGCCGGTTTTGGCGCGCAGGCGGTAGCTGCCATCATCTTCATTCAATAAAATGTCTTTGACAATGTCGATATTTCGCCTGGAAAACGGGAGATCGTTTTTATATAGTTTTTTCAAAAATTCGATTTGCTCTTTTTGTGAAATACGTAATGCGCCATCCAGCCAGAAGCGGTCGATGCCGCCGGAAATATCTTTATTGCCGTAATTGCATTTATGCACATAATAATACATTTTTTCATAACCAACCCGGCGGGCGAGCTCCTGATAGTACCACACCACAGAAAATTTTATCGCTGATTTTAATGTATGATCACGATTCCATTCGGGCATTCGGTGTTCAGTTCCATCCCATGTGAGATAAAACTCCTGATCCCGGATAACAGCGGTCTCAAGTCCGATCAGAGAATTTAAGATTTTAAACGTTGATGCCGGAATAAATCGTTTGTTGCATCTTTTCGGATTATAACGGATGTACAGGTCTTTATTCAAATCATAGAGAATAAATGAACCAGGCATGTTTGATTTCATAAAAACGGATTGGATAATTTTTATTTGCTTATGTTGTGATGTACAATTTACGAGCAAGATTAGTAGCAATAGATTGAATATTTTCACGGTATAAATTTTACTCTTTATTTACACAAGATTTCCGAAATCTTGAAGATTTCGGAAATCTATCAATACAATTTCAATTAAAACTAAAATCTGTGGCCCTAATTTATCATTTTGAACTGCCCCCCCGGCCTCCTCTTTTACGAAGAGAGGGGATCAACAGACAATTGTATTTTTGAACCTTAAGTCTCCTTATCTTTGTAAGAGAAGAGAATTTAGGGGATGAGTTCCTGATACCAAACATTCAAAGATTTCCGAAGTTTTTAAAACTTCGGAAATCTGAAATCTGGTTTATGGTATATATTCCAGAATACCGTCCTCGGTCTTCTCCCAAAAGGCAGTCTCGATGGCATTTCTCTGGTGTAAATATTTTGAATAGATCCCGCCGAACGAAACGCGCTCATCCAGCACCCGGGTGAATTGGCCTTTTACAGCGAGTAACAGTTCACAAATTTCCCGCACCGCATAATTGGAGCCATCGTTGGCAGAAATGTAATCGCATAAATTCTTTTCTTTTACATAATCTGAAAACAGGATGCTCGCCGGTCTTCGGATGAGGAAACGCAAGCCGCACAGTGCGGCTGCGGATAAATCAAGCACATCATCGAAAAAGAATGCCACGTGCTTTGGATTTATGTTGAAATTCTGCTGAATATGTGAGAGGGCGTCGGTTTTATTATTGAATTTGAAATAAACCGCTTGAAAATGTTCCCGTTTCGCCAATTGAAATGCGGATTGATTATGTTGCCCCGTGATGATCGCGACAAAGGGCAATTCCCCGGTTCGCAGCCAGTGATCAAAACGAAGCAAATTGGTCCCCATGGAATCGGCTTCAGCGAACAGGCTCGTTGCTCCATCCCCTTTTGTTCCGGCATTAAAAACACCGTCCCAATCGAATACATAAGCTTTAATGCGATCCAGCGATGTATCAATATCCGTACAGGAGATGATAAATTCACCTCCCATACGTTCAAATCGTTTTTGTAATCCGATCAAAATTTATCCTAAAACATTCATTTTAACCAAATCCTGCACATCAATCATACCGATGACTTTACCCTCGTTCATCACAATAATATTATCAACCTTTTTCACTTTAAAAAGATTCGCCGCTTCAATCAGCAACTCGTCAGCATCGACAGTGAGGGGGGTATGATATTCAAATTCTGACATCTTTTTCTGTAAAATCGTCCGTCCATTTTTTTCCAGATAGCGGCGCAAATCACCGTCTGTAAACACACCGGTGATCACGTCATTGTCATCAACGACCGACACCGCGCCAAAACCGGATTCAGTCATTTTCACAAGCGCCTCATTAACGGTTTCATTCAGATGAATGATCGGGTTTGCCTGGCGGATCACGTCCTTCACCCGTAATGTTATTAGCCGGGTATGTTCAACGAACTGCTGAGTTCCGACAGTAGTGAACGTATTTTCGGTAAGCACCCGCATCACCTTCCAGGGAACTGTACAGGTATGCACCCCAAGGTTGATCGCATTACGGACATGCTCCGGGTGTCGCACAGATGAAAACATGATTTTCGTATTATAATCATAATAATTCACTGCTTCAACGCATTGGCGGATTAACGTCAGCGCATCATGTCCCTGGTCCTGCAATCTTCCGACAAGGGGGCACACATACGTCGCGCCGGATTCCATTGCCATATAAGCTTGCTGCAACGTATACACCAAATGCACATTTACCATAATGCCTTCGTCAGTCAGGCGTTTACACGCTTTCACGCCTTCCATGGAAACCGGTATTTTAAACACCGATTTATCAGGATCAAGCCCGATATTGATCAAACGATGTGCTTCTTTATAAATTTCATCGCCTTTTTCACCAAGCGCTTCCACTTGCAAAACAGGAACCATATTCGCTAACTTTAAAATAGTCGAATCAATATCAGTAATTCCCTGGCGGTGCATAAATGTCGGCGTTGTCGTTAAGCCGGTCAGAAATCCGAGTTGGAACGCTTCTTCAATTTCTGTAAAATCAACTGAATCTAAATATAATTCCATGATTAAATTTTTTTCCTATATTTTATTTCAATATCATGTAATTCAAGTAAGGGTTTTAAAAATTCTTCGAGATCATTAACACATAATTGACTGGCCGCATCACACAGCGCTCTTTCAGGTTCCGGATGTGTTTCAATAAAGATACCATCCACGCCGGCGGCAACTCCGGCTCTCGAAATTACCGGCAAAAATTCCCGCGCGCCGCCTTTGGGATCCGCACTGGGGATGCCATATTTCCGGATCGAATGGGTTATATCAAAAACCACCGGAAAACCGATTTCATTTAAATGATGAAAACTCCTGGGGTCCACGATCAAATCATTGTATCCGAAGGTAAAACCACGCTCTGTCAAAATAATATTTTTATTGCCGCTATCAATTACTTTCTGGACAGGTTTGGCCATATTTTCCGGAGCGAGAAACTGACCGTGCTTTAAATTGATCACCTTCCCGGTTTTAGCAGCATCCACCACGACCGTTGTTTGCATACACAAATACGCCGGGATTTGAATCACATCCAACACATCGGCGACGATCGGAATCTGCTCGGGATAATGAACATCAGACAATATTGGAAATCCAAATTCATTTTTCACTTTTTGCAGTATTTGCATCCCTTTTTCAATACCCGGCCCCATATAAAATTGAATTGAACTACGGTTATCTTTTTGAAATGATGATTTATAAATAACAGGAATATTCATCGAGTCTGAAATTTTTTTCAAATATTCTGCTGTATTTAGCATGGTATTTTCATCTTCAATAACACAGGGTCCGGAAATTAAAAATAGTTGATCAGCGCCGCATTCGACATCCCCTACTTTTACTTTGTTTTTTAACATGTTAGAAATATAAACCTCCTGATCTTGTTACGATTCGATCTAAAAATATTTGTAACATCTGTAATGGTTTTGTAACATATAAATCATATATTTTGTTTCTGTTTTATATTAGAATTGAAATATATAAAATCAGGCGATTAAAGTCAAGATAAAACGTTGGACAACGTAAGTTAGCGTCATTTTTTATGAAAATCAACAGACATGATATAATTTTCCATGTCTTTTACAAAAATGTATACTATGTTATAGTGTTCTTTGAATTAATAATTGTGTCCTGCATAAATGATGTTGTTGAAAAAGCCTATTTTTCAAGAATTCCCAATGCGTAAGTGCAATATTAGCGTTATCAAAATTTCTAATAACTGACTAAATCAACCACATCATAAATGTCATTCAGAACTAACTGTATTAAGGTCATTTTTTCGTATTGTTAAGAAACATTAATCAGTGGAACATCGTTTAACTACTGAATTTTTGTACTAAATTTTTTATACTTGTGCTAAGATATTTATAATTATAAGGATAGAGGAAATGACCATGCAAAAACCGAGCGGGATTCGAATGCAGGAATGGAAACGGGCGGTCATAAAGGTTGGAAGTGCATTAATAACTTCGGAAGGAGTTGGTTGCAGTACAAAACATTTACTATCGATTGCCAGTTTTATCACAGAAAGTCGAAATAAAGGAAAAGATATCATCGTTGTTTCATCGGGCGCAGTCTCTGCCGGATTATCGACCCAGCCGAAAATGATGCGCAAAACGTATCGGTCTATTCCGCAGAAGCAAGCGCTTGCTGCAATCGGACAGCCGTTATTAATGGCGAACTGGAATCGTTTTTTTGATTACCCATGTGCCCAACTTTTACTCACTTATGATGATATCCTGAATCGCAAAAGATTTGTCAATGCAAAAAACGCTTTGCTTGAGCTATTAAAATTACGTACCTTGCCAATAATAAATGAGAATGATACTGTTGCTGTCGATGAATTAAAGGTTGGAGATAACGATAATCTTGCAGCCCATGTTGCTGTTCTGGCCGAAGCTGACTTGCTAATAATATGCACTGATATTGACGGTTTGTATGATGCGGATCCGCGAATGTGTTCTGAAGCCAGTCTCATCTCTGAAGTTACGCATATTGACAGTCGGATATACGGTTTGGCCGGAGGCACACATAGTCCCTGGGCAACCGGCGGGATGCGCACAAAAATTGCCGCTGCCGAAAAAGCAACCAGCAAAGGCATCGATACAATCATTTTGAACGGCGCCAGACATGAATATTTCGAACATTTGCAAAATGGAATATTGTATGGTACACTTTTTCATAAGACGCAAAATCCAATTGCCAGTAAAAAACACTGGATGCTGCATGGATTGCCAAACCATGGACAGATTTTTGTCGATGAAGGAGCTGTTCGAGCCTTACGTATAAACAAGGCGTCGTTGCTTCCTTCCGGTGTTCTCGACGTTGAAGGTGATTTTTCTCAGGGTGACGCGGTTCATGTCATTTATTGCGGAAACAATACTTCTAAAAAAATCGCCAAAGGCATTGCTCAATATGGTTCCGAAGATATAAAAAAAATCAAGGGCAAACAAACTTTTGAAATTGAAAAAATTCTTGGTTATATTTCTACAAATGCTGTAATTCAGCGGGACGACATGGTACTGCTGCAACAATCAAAACGAGGAAATACATTATGATACACGATAATTTTAAAATAGCGGAATTTGCAAAAGACTGCCGCCAGGCGTCAGTCGAAGTTGCCCAATTAAGCACGGAACAGAAAAATCAGGCTTTATTAAAAATGGCCGAATATCTTCTTAAAAACGAAGATCGCATTATTATAGAAAATGAAAAGGACTTGAAACAAGCGAAACAGAATGGGCTATCCGAAGCAATGATTGACCGCCTGGTGCTCAATCATGATCGGCTGGAAAAAATGGCGCAAGCAATCCGCGACGTGGCTGCGTTGGATGATCCGATTGGAAAGGTCAATTCGACATGGAAACGGCCAAATGGGATTATGGTGAGTCTTGTCCATATTCCGCTGGGTGTTGTGACGATGATTTACGAATCACGGCCGAACGTCACCTCAGATGCAGCCGCACTGTGCTTAAAATCCGGGAATGCAGTTATATTACGCGGTGGTTCGGAAGCATTTCATTCAAATCAGGCAATCGGCGTTGCGTTGCATAGCGCCCTGAAAGAAGAGAACATATCACCGGCTGCTATTTCGATTGTCCCGACAATTGATCGAAAAATTATGGAAGAGCTATTAACACTGGATGAACTCATTGATCTGGTTATCCCCCGCGGCGGAGAGGGATTGATTCGATTCGTCGCGAAAAATAGCCGTATTCCGGTGATAAAGCATTATAAAGGAGTGTGCCACCTTTATGTTGACGCAGACGCAGACCCGGATGTGGCAATGAACCTGCTAATTGATGGTAAGTTATCCCGTCCGGGGGTTTGTAATGCATTAGAAACATTGTTAGTGCACGATCAAATAGCAGATATATTTTTACCTCGAGCGGGTGAGTATTTACGTAAAAAGGGTGTTGAATTAAGAGGGTGTGAAGCAACTAAAAAAATTATACCGTATGCCAATGATGCTACAGAAGAAGATTATGAAGCTGAATTCCTCGCGATGATTTTGGCAATTAAAGTAGTGCGCGATATTGATGAAGCTGTAGCGCATATTCACAAATATGGCTCTGACCATACCGATGTGATTGCGACCAATAATCTGAGCAACTCGCAGCAATTTATTAAAGAGATTAATTCTTCTGTTGTAATGGTAAATGCCTCTTCCCGGTTTTCAGATGGCGGAGAACTGGGACTTGGCGCTGAAATTGGTATCTCGACGACTAAATTACATGCGTTTGGCCCGATGGGTTTAGAAGCATTGACAACCAAAAAATTTGTCATCATGGGTAATGGTCAAACACGCCATAATTTGCACATTAATCAACAATAAAATTATTATTAAATATCTAAAGTAGAATTTAACAATGGTGTTAATCTATGGAGAATAATGAAAACTCATTTCCTGAAGAATTATCAAAACCATTAACGAAACCTTCTGTGAAGAAAAAATGGTTTGATAATACTTTCGTTAAGGTACTTGGATTTATGTTGTTGCTATATACATTTTTTCTGAGTATCGGACTGATCGGAAGCGCTTTTAAATTTTTTGGGAACAATCTGGCGGTGCAATTAATAGCCACAACTTCCAATCCCCTGGTGGGGTTATTGATTGGGATTTTAGCGACAAGTCTTATCCAGAGTTCATCGACTACAACCTCACTCGTTGTGGGACTTGTCGGCGCCGGGGCGCTTTCTGTTCCGAATGCTATTCCAATTATAATGGGAGCGAATATCGGAACATCTGTCACCAATACATTGGTTTCGCTGGGTCATATTACCCGAAAAGAAGAGTTTAAGCGCGCTTTTGCCGCCTCAACTGTACACGATTTTTTTAATATTACAGTGGTAATCATCCTCTTTCCGATCCAATACTTCACCAATATTATAGGGCACATCTCTGAATTTTTAGCAGAACAATTTTTAAATGTCGGTGGTCTGAAATTTAGTAGTCCCATTAAAATAATTACCGCTCCGACACAACATTTTATTGAACATTTAACAGGCAATAATGGTACAATAATATTAATTATTGCTCTGGTGTTGCTGTTCACTGCTTTAAAATTTCTCGTATCAACATTAAAAGCAATCTTTTCCGGTAAGCTGGAATTATTTTTTGATAAATACATATTCAAAACTCCGCTTCGGGGAATATTTTTTGGAATGATTATTACCGTTCTTGTTCAAAGCAGTTCTATCACAACATCGATGGTCATTCCTTTGGCTGGCGCTGGATTGTTAACATTGGAACAAATTTTTCCGTATACTCTCGGAGCGAATATTGGCACGACAATAACTGCTTTTCTTGCATCACTGGCAACGAATAACGTCCATGCAATCGCAGTTGCATTTGCGCATCTAACATTTAACTTACTTGGTTTGGTATGTGTTTATCCGCTAAAAGCAATTCCTATTCGTCTGGCGCGATTGCTGGCAACGTATTCATTAAAAAGCAAATTAATACCATTGCTCTATATTTTAATTGTATTTTTTGTGTTACCCTTGACTTTAATATATATAACGAGGTAATTATATGTTTAAAGAATTACAAAAACTTTTCCAACGCAAAGGCCTGATAGAACAAGCCCTTGATGAATCTTATCAAATGCTGCAAATCGACTGGGAAATGTTTAAAGCTGCTAAAAAATCATTGCGGAAAAGTGAAACCGCAGAGGTGGATATTGATGTTGACGAAACAGATATTAAAATAAATAAATTCGAACGTGACGTCCGCAAAAAAGTGTTAACACATCTTGCTGTTCACGATGCATCCGATCTGAATATAAGTCTGATTCTGATTAATATTATTAGTGATATTGAACGTATTGGCGATTATACAAAAAACATCGTCACATTGGCAGAAAACCATCCCGGAAAATTGGAAATTTCCATTGAAGACTGGGAAAAGGATCTTCAACATATTGAAGAAACAATCAATAAAAATTTTGGCGTTTTAATCGAAGCGTTGAAAAATTTTGATTCAGTAAAAGCAAACCAACTGTTGGATGATCTTTGGAAAATAAAGAAAACGTGCAGTCGATACGTAGCAGCAACAATTGCGAATGATTTAGACATCAAAACATCCGATGCTGTAGCAATTGCGTTGTACATGCGCTATCTGAAACGGATTGCATCTCATCTGATGAACATTGCGACCAGCATTGTCAATCCGTTCCATAAAATCGGTTATCGAATAAATAAAGAAATGAAAGAAGTAAGTTAGTTGCAACGCAATGCGATCACCGAAGGCTCAATAAACAGAAGTGTATTTGTCCTGGCCCTGCCGGCAATGGTATCGATGGTATCGATTATGTTGTTCGAATTCATCGATTTATTATGGATTGGACGGTTAGGGCCAAAAGCTGTGGCAGCTCTGGGCGCAGCAAGTTTTGTGATTTGGGCATTAAAATCCCTTGCGAGCTGTGTCGCAGCAGGTCTCAATGCATTGATTGCACGAAATTACGGAGCAAAAAGATTTGCACGTGTGAATATGTGGGCGTCACAAGGACTGATGCTCACATTTTTATTTTCAACGTTAATTTCCGTTATGACATATCTCGCGATTTTGCATTTGTTCCGGTATATCGGTCTTGACGCCGATGTGGCGCAGATGGCATTTCGTTATACATTCATTCACACCATCGGTCTTGTATTCATTTTTGCTCTAATTTCAACAGAGAATATTTTTCGAGCAGCGGGGAATACATATATTCCGATGGTTATCATCATTGTCACACTTGCGATTAATGCGATTCTCGATCCGTTTCTCATTTATGGCTGGTGGAAATTTCCTGAAATGGGGATGCCTGGCGCTGCACTTGCATCAGTTATTTCGCATGTGATCGGATTGATAATCCTGCTGAAACAGTTACGCCGGGTCAACATTCATTTTCAAATTGACTTTCGTTCATTTATTGCAAATTCATACCAGATTTTGAGAATTGGTACTCCCATCGGTTTATTAGGCGCAGTATTCTCAATTATTTACATTGTTCTTTCCAAAAACATCGCATATTTTGGCACAGTCCCAATGGCTGCCATTTCTATCTGTCACCGAATAGAAGGGATACCGTTTTTTATCGCATTCGGTTTTTCCACTGCTGTAGCTGCACTGGTCGGACAAAATTTAGGAGCTGATAAACCGAAACGAGCGGAAAAATCAGCAAATTTAGCGCTTGTATATTCCTCCGCATTCTTGCTCCTGAGTTCGGCTATTTTTATTTTATTCGGCAAGTCCATTTTATCGTTATTTATCGATTCAGAGCCTGTGATCAAGGAAGGGTATCGCTACCTGTTCGCTATTTCTATTTTTGAAGTCTTTCTGGCGTCCGAAATCACATTAGAGGGAGTTTTTACCGGAGCCGGCGATACCAAACCCCCGTTTCTGATATCTATTCCGCTCACCCTGCTTAGAATCCCTGCCGCCTACTTCTTTTCAATAACAATGAATTTTGGCGTTGGCGCTATCTGGTGGGTTATTAGTTTCACTACATTTTTAAAAGGATTCACTTTTTTTGTCTGGTATCGCAAAGGTAACTGGAAAAATAAAAAGGTTGGATAATTTTACTACTTTGGAATTTGATTTTGGGGAGTCTTTAATAATACTGCCGGAGCGGTAAAAACTGAGCCACGCAGAGAATTTTTAAAGTTTTTTCTCTGCGTCACTCTTAAAAATCATCTTCATACTGATTCTCAATACATCTTATTTGCTTAACATTCCTTCAATAATTAAATCAACTGCATCATTTTCCGAGAGACCGCGTGCCATAAGTGTTTCCAGTTGTTTATTATCAACACTTCCGATCGCAGCTTCGTGGGTGATATGCGCTTTTGAATGTCCCACTTCCACAATCGGAATAGCGCTGGCCACGCCATTATCCTGAATAATTTCCTTACAATCGACATGCCCCCTGGTATACGGCGCTGTGGCTGTCATTTTATTATAAACTTTTGCTCTGGCATTGTCTCTTACTGCGATCCGTGAATTCAGAACACCGCGGGCTCCCTTTCCCACCAGATGACCGGTTTCTCTAATTTCAATTATATCATTATCAGTCCCATTAATGCGAGCTGTCATTTCCATGACACTATCTTCCTGGCAGGTCGTATCATAATCCACATAAATTTCACCAACTCGCCCCTTCACCAATTCAAATTCCGTTTTGAATTTACTTTTTCTTTCGAGTTGAACTTTTGCGTTGGGATAGACCTTTACTCCACCAGCCTTTCCATGAACATGTCTTTCAAAATAAGTATATTCAGCACCTTCGCCAATATGAATTTCAGCGTCCATAATGTGTTTCACATCAACGGCGAACGGAAATGTGCAGTGTGCCAGTATTGAAACTTTTGCATTCTTTTCGATATTAATGTTTAATAATATTCGCTGGGTGCCTGTTTCCGCCATCATTCCGAAACAGAAATGCACAGGCTTTTTAACGACTGTTCCCTCTTTTAGCCGAATATCCGCTTTTATGCCGTCTTCCAGTTCGTCAACATCCACCTGTAATCCGGGCACCAAATGTGCCCCTAATACCTGATTATGATGAACAACAAGAGAAGCAACTTCCGGATCTTTCAGAACTTCTGCATCCGAATCCGTTGTGCTGTAGAGGTCGTTTATCAATTTTGCATTATCCGTCATATTTTCTTCTCCTCAAAATCAATGGGAAAATTTTGATGATTGCATGGTAAGCATTTATCTTCAAAATACCGTCTGATATTTTCGACTTTTCCCTTATCTACTATTCGGCCTGCACAAAACAGGAACGCATGTTCTGCTTGATTTAAAACAGCCAGGCTATGGGTAATTAGTACAACAGTTGTTCCCTGCTGTTTCAGGTATGTCAATGCGTTAAAAATATTTTCCAATGAAGCAACATCAATACCTGAATCTGGCTCGTCCAATAAAACAAATCTGGGCTTCATGGCCAGAATAGACGCCATTTCGATTTTTTTCCGCTCACCTCCGCTCAATGTTTTATCCACAGCGCGTTGGGCATATTCTTTCGGTTCAAGTCCCATTTTCAATAGTATATCTTCAATATCATATCTTTGTCCGTTTGCTGAAGCCCGAATAAACTGATTAACGGTTAATCCCTCGTAGCGAGCAGGTTCCTGCCAACCAAGAGTAATTCCCAATTTTGCCCGGGCGTCAATCCCAAAACCTTTTATCGAATTACCTTGAAATACTATATCTCCGCGAAAGTCACGATAACCGCTCAGTCCCATAACCGTATTAGCAAAGGTCGATTTACCCGCGCCATTCGGTCCAACAATTGCATGAATGTGACCTTCCCAAAATTCGACATTTAATTCATCTAATATATTTTTCCCGTTTAATGTCAATGTAAGATTTTCAATTTTTAGAATTGCCATTACTCTTCCCCAATTTTATAAGACTGCTCTCTTTTTGGAATTATATCACCTAAATTTCTAAAATGAATTATAATAATGAAAAAATAGATTTATTGCCCACGAAACAAACACGAAATAGTGCTTAATTCAAAATAAAAAAATAATATTTCGTGTATTTTTGTGGGGAGCAATTCCCAAAAGTTGGTAATTTCTCGTGGAGCTGTATCATAAGTTTGATTTTTTTGTAAAATGTCATTCCGGCATTCGCAGGAATGACGCCAAAAAATGACTTTTGATACAGCCCCATGTATTTTGATCGACCGCTTTGCGTCGTATTTTTACTACTGGACGCAAAGCGTCCTAAAATCCATTCTAACGCAAAGCAGTGGAATGAGAACATTGTTTAGGATTTTAAAATACCAACAAAATGGAATTGCACCCTTTTTGTGTGTTTAATGGGCTACAATTGTATAATAATTTTCTTTTTAGAATTTTAAATATCATTTTATTTCACAATACAATATAATTTTTTTTGAATTTCATATTCAATTTTATCTATCCTGAAAAATTTATAACCACAGAGGCTCAGCGAACACAGAGTTTTTGTTTTCAAAATGTTACGCAAACAATAGCAACTCGATTTTTTCTTAACTCAGTTTATAAAGTAATATGCACACACGTTGCTGTTTATCTGTGACCTCGGTGCTTCTGTGTCGTGTTTTGTGAATAATGCAGGCTATTTAATGAACGAATAAAATGAGTTATTTCTTCAAATAAACCCTGGAAATTTTTATACTCAAATAGGTTCAGATACGATGAATTATTACCTGTAATCATTAAACTCACAGAACTTCCGTTTTGAAAAACACACAATGTTGGTATTTTCTTATTCAAAGCGTGGCAGATTTCATATCCAACGCCGAGAGATGGATTTGAAACATCGGCAATCAGGCATGAACTGTTATTAAGCCAATCGATATCTCTATTAAATATTTCACTGGCTGTGTATTGACTTTCATGTTCGATGACATTGTCAAGAACTATGTGCTCTGTTAACACGCGGTGACCGCCTTCACTTAAATATGCAACAATTTTTTTATAATTCTCCAGGAATTTTCTGCCACCCCGGATAGAAGCTGCAAAATAAATGTCCATTTTTCGTTTCAGATTTACGTTTATATTATGGTTGAATTTTAGTTAGCAAGGATGTATTAAAAAAAATCCCAGCGGCGGTTTTACTCACCTCTGGGATTAATAGTTATTACCCTGTCCAAAAACACCCACGTGTGGTCAGGAAATGAGATAAGCCACAACAACCCTTGAATAAGAAATTTATATCGTCTCTCAACAATACGTTTCATTTCCATGCTGCAAATAAATAGATAATTCAGGGTATCTTTATTTTTCTCAAGCATACGTTCACCTTAATTACATTTATAAAAGGAAAACATAACTGCTGTTAATCGGATTGCATCTACAGCGACAACATTTTCGAACATTAATTTGATGAAATTAATTGTATTCATCTTTTTTTCTAATAGTTATCCTCTTGAGATAATTTTGCCATTCTTCTCTTTGCAGCTTTTAACTTCCTTTTTCTCTTCTCGGAAGGTTTCTCATAAAAACTACGTTGTTTTAATTCTTTCAATAATCCTTGTCGTTGAATCTGACGTTTAAATATTTTCAGTGCTTTTTCAATGTCATTTTCGTGGACAACTACTGCCATCTTCTCATTCCTCCTTTGCAATGTTTGTTAAACATATATTTTTTAACGATAAATTATTTACCCCATTATTCATTTTTATTTAACATCTACAGAATAACTCAGGTTATTTTTTTAGTACATTTTCTAATATAATAATTTTTCCTTAATTTACCAAATGATTTTTCAAGATTTTTTATTCAGGTTCTGATAAATTCAGCATTATTTTTTTATTAATTATTAACTTAAATCTTTTTCATTGTATCCATTCAATAATTGATGGTGTGCATCAAAGCTTTCGGATTCTCTTTAA
>CAZCJL010000040.1:0-53088 GCA_964498785.1 uncultured Cytophagia bacterium
TACAGCTTCTATCGGGCATCCACTTTGCTTAATTTTAGGAGATTCCCGCTAAAAATCCCGCAGTGGCGGGAGGAATGACAGCTCTATGCTGAATAGTAAAAAAATATTTTGAAATTATCATGAAGATTATTATATTAAAAATGAATCCAAAAATTCTTCTCAAATGAAGATTTAATTCTTATGAGCGTGCAAGTTGTTGAAAAAGTCGGCGATGTAAAAATTTATGGTAATGGCCAGTTAGGTGGGAAAGGCGCTGGTCTTGTAAAGATAAATGAGTGTAACATCCCGACAACCCATAAACTTAGAACCCGTGTACTATCCACTATTTTCTTTGATCGATTTCTGGAAGGTGGTCACGACTTTGGCGCCGAAGAAATCGCGCTGATAGAATCGATTTTAGCAAAAGTGGGCGATTTGCCAATCAGTGTCAGATCGTCAGCCACTAACGAAGCCTGCTTGTCCGCAGAGGGCGTCGGGTCTGTTCATGCCGGCGAAAATACGTCTTTTATGCTTCCCAATAATCATCCTGATTTTTCACAGCGATTAGAACAATTGAAACTTGCTATTTACAATATCTATCTGGATTTCATTAAAAAGCAGCCTGATGATAGTAGAGAAAAAATGGCGATTGTCATTAATCCAATTTGTGGTGTCGCTGATCAAACTTATGCTGGCCATGTTTATTATCCAATGATTTCCGGAGTCGCAAATTCATTTTTTCCGTATGCACTTAAAAGCCAAAATCCTGATGAAGGATTCGCACGTATTGCATTTGGCCATGGGTACGCCACGGTGTTTGACGATTTCCCTGTCATTTCAATGGCAACTATCCGAAAGCCATTGCCCATCCAATTGCTTAGCGAAGGGCAGGCTTTTTTTTATGCAATCGACATGTCCAAAAATTCAGGGCTTCGCGGGGAAGAATTGGAAACAATGAAAAAACTTAATATCCGATTCGCATCACATTTTAATCAAAAAATATTGGGTATTAACAAAAATCGGATTACGCTGGAACCTCTTATTAAAGATGATCTTTATGCATTTAAAACAAATCTTTTAAAAATAATGGAAACAATATCATCCAGAATTTCTTCACACTATCAAATAGAATTTGTTTTTAATATTGAGAAAAATCAACCCAGTAACACACCCGGAATTTTTCATGTGGTACAATTAACAGAACTACCAAAATTGGATTTTGAAAAAATCAAGATTCCGGAAAATGTACAGCATACATATTTGTCGATAAAGAGCCTGCAGGGGCATGGTATTAAACAGGGGATAAAATCAGCGCTTGTTGTTTCTCCGTTTATCTATTCTCGGGAAATGCACGATGAAGTACTAACGACAATTGCTGCTGTGAATCGGGAAATGAAGCAACGAAATGATAACTATATTATTATCGTACCAGGGCGACTTGGCAGTAAAAATCGGGATTGGGGAATTCAGCTTGAATACTCGGATTTAAATAACGCTGTTGCTATTTTTGAATATGGGGTGGATGTTGAAGCCCGGGCTGAGCCAATCAAAGAAAAAGATAATCTGACTGGTGGAATATATGGTAGTCATTTTTTATATATGATACAGGGGGGACATGATGAAGAGCAGAAAAGATTGAAAACAAGAATGTATGGTACCCAGGGAACCCATTTCCTCACTAATTTAATGGGTAATAATATTATTTATGGCTACATTGCACCAGCAAAAGACACAATCGATCCCTGGTTTTTTGCTCCGCCGGATGGTGAGCAAGCCGTGTATGTGTTACCTTTCCCAAAACCGGCGACCGTTTATGCAGACTCGGCAAATCAACAATGTGTGGTAATTTTAGAAAATGAATAGAATTTAAATGAGAGCAATATCAAAAACAGTAAAATTACGTAAAAAGCGGGTCAAGGAATTTAAATTTGTTCCGCGGATTATCAATCCCGTAAAGTTTGATTATGCGTTGATATTTTCAGCAAACAAGCAAGTGCGTCGATCTCAGAACGCGCTTAACCAGAATATGCCCTGGTTGAAAGTAAAAGTGTTTTCAAATCCGCTTTCTGTTTCGGAATTTAAAACAGACAGAGCTGCGGTGTATATTTTTGATGATAACGCGCTTTCGTTTGTGGATACAAATAAAATTCGACAATATAACAAAGACGCTGTCATCGTACTGTTATCGTCTGATGAATTAATTCACTGTTCCCCGCCAGCGGTTGCAGAAGAAAAGCGTCCCTATTGTAAAAAGGCTGATTTGATATTTTCAATTGATCAGGATGATTTGGCGACTCATAAAATCATCACTTGGGCTGTTCGTTGTGCTGAGGATAAACTGAATATCGATAAATATTCCAGAGCACGGCGGTATATTTTTTTGATTGTCGAAGATGAACCCCGCTGGTTTTCTCAGTTTCTCCCTGTCCTGTATAACATTGTTGGTCAACGAGCAGATGTTAAAGTGACTCGAACGTTCGAGGAATCACTGGAGTTTCTTTTCGGGGTCCGCGATGAAAAAGCGATAGATGAAAACCGTTTTCGTTCAATGGGATATGGTGATGATGTTATATGCGTTATTACGGATATGTTTTTTCCAAAAGCGGATGATTTAAAATGTGATGCCGGGAGCGATCTCTTTCGGTTACTTTCTAAATACTATCCCCGCATCCCGCTAATGATCGCATCAAAAGCGAAAGAAGGATATGATTTAAAGAATTTCGCTTTTATTATGCCAAAAGGCGATTCGGGCAGCCTGCAAACACTGCACGGATATATTCACGATTTTACCGGGATGGGCGATTTCTTCATTCGAACGAAAACCGGAAAAGTTATTCATCGTATCCGTGATATTCATCAATTATATAATGTTTTATTAAAAGCTGATGAAGAGACTGAACAGGGGCGGGAACTACGCAACTTATTGGAATATTATGGCCGCAAAGATTATTTTTCCACCTGGCTTTATATGCACGGATTCCGCGAGCTTGGTGATACGTTGCGACCAAAACAGGATACCGGACGACGAATGATTACAATTCTAAAACGAAATATTAAGCGGGAAATATTAAGAATGAAATGTACACCGCTAAAAATTGACGGCTACAAAGTTTGTAATTTACACGACATATTAAATATGTTTCGTACAATTGAACCAGATAAAATTCAACAATATTCGGACCACGATATTTTTTCAACCTGGTTTGACAGAAAGGGCTATACTGATTTGGCAGAAGAAATTCGTCCAATTCATGGCAGCGGTACTAAGCTGGTAGATACTTTGAAAAAATGTGTGGAGAAATGGATTGACAAGTACGAAAACGAACCAAACGTTTAACGCAAAATTATGGAGAAAGATATTATGGAACAATGGAAACAAGCCGCTGAAAAAACTGGCTTATCGATTGAATCACTGTTAAAAATTGAACAGTTGATAAAAGCCCGCGGTAATTTTTCAGATGAACGTATTCAAAATGGAATATTCATGTTTTGCTGCAAACTGGGCATGAACCGCTACTATTTTCAGACAACACCTGTTAAAACAATTGCAAAACATATTGAATCGATTTTAGCCGCAGAGATTATTGCAAAGAACCGCGATAGCAATCAATTGGATGTTGATTTTGTGAGTGAACGTGATGATTCTGCAATGTATCTCATTAACGATAATCATGAAAAAGCAGTTGAAATTGAACGACGTCTGGAAGAAAAATTTCCGCATTATCGATTTCAAAGCTATCGCTCGCTTGGTATTGATTTGGACTCACACTTTCGAAGCTATTTTGTAACATTGCCAAGATATGCCATGCCGAATGCGCCAATCTCGGAACACGATATCAAGAAAGTCGCGGCAAAAGAGTTTATTGAAAATACAACCGTTGAGGCTAAAGAACGATATCAGCGTGTATTACGGGAATCCATCGGCAAAATACAACCAGTTATCGAAGTGACAGACCGTGTGCGCAATACAGAAATTAGGATTATGATTTCTGTTCCTAAAGAAGGAAGTTACCGTTTTTTGTCGGGGATTTCCGATATCATCAATTATTATGGCCTTGTTAGCCAACATAAATACGCAGAACCATTTTCAAACGGACAATTGATCATTTCCATATATTTAGATGCAGACGCTGCCCGTCCTCATATCGAAAATATGGTGACAGATATTAGCTTGATTAATGTCAATCCTGAAAACGAACTTTCTCCATTAATTCGTAATAATATTTTATCAGTGCACGAAGCCTTTTATGCCCGAAGTGCATGGAAATTTACACATCAATTTTTATGTAGTTTCAGCCTTGAGTATATCGCTCTGACACGCGTCCTCCAGAATCGCCCGGAATTGATTGACATTTTAAGCACATTACGATCCCGGTTGGTGAAGGATACTTATACTGAATCGCGTATCATCCAGACAATTAATAACCACCCGGAAATTATTAAGCAAATGTATCTGCAATTTGCCAAACGATTTGAAAACAATGGTCATTTGGCAGATGTACCCGAAAAAATTAATCTGGATAATGTCGCCCATGAAATCGACCGTGATGTTCTATGTTTTTTTCTGTTGTTTAATGAAGCTGTTTTGAAAACAAATTTTTATAAAAAACAGAAAACCTCATTAGCATTTCGACTTGATCCTGGCAAATTTTTGGATCCGATTGAGTATAAGGAATCACCTTACGGAGTGTATATGATTTTGGGTAAAGAATTTCGAGGATTCCACGTCCGGTTCCGAGACATTTCTCGCGGTGGTATTCGTATTGTACGTTCGCGGGATGCCGAAATTTATGATCAAAATTCTGATTCTATTTTTGATGAAACTTACAACCTGGCGTTTACTCAGCAAAAGAAAAACAAAGACATTCCGGAAGGCGGGTCTAAAGGCGCCATCCTGCTAAATTTGGAATATCAGGATAAAGGTGAAATGGCATTTAAAAAATATGTGGACGGTCTGCTGGATGTTATCTTGCCAGATGAAAAAGTCCTGGATTATTTTAAAAAAGAAGAATTGCTATTTCTTGGCCCGGATGAAGGAACAGCCGAAGTTATGAGTTGGGCTTCTAAACGGGCCAAACAACGGGGATATAAATTCTGGAAATCTTATTCCACCGGAAAGCCATTGTCAGAAGGCGGAATTCCACATGATGTTTACGGCATGACAACTAATTCGGTGCATGAATACGTTCTCGGCATTTTGGAAAAACTGGGTATCGATGAAGCAAATATCACAAAAGTTCAAACTGGCGGCCCTGATGGCGATCTTGGCAGCAATGAAATTTTAATTTCCAAAGATAAAACCCTGTGCATTATTGACGGCAGCGGTGTGTTATTTGATCCGGAAAGCCTTGATAGAACAGAATTAACCCGGCTTGCAAAAAAGCGGGCTATGGTAGAACATTTCGATAAAGCAAAATTATCAAAAAATGGATTCTTTGTTCATATTAATGACCGTGATGTGAAATTGCCAACAGGAGATACCGTTGAAAATGGAGTTGATTTCAGGAACACTTTTCATCTGAATCCGTTGCTAAAGGCAGATTTGTTTGTTCCGTGCGGAGGGAGGCCCAAATCCATTAATATTCAAAATTATACGCAGTTATTGGATGAAAACGGCGTTCCCCGTTTTAAATATATAGTGGAAGGAGCAAATCTGTTTCTGACACAACCGGCGCGACTGGCACTAGCGGAAAAAGGAGTAATAATTTTTAAAGATGCGTCTGCAAATAAAGGCGGGGTCACCTCATCTTCTCTGGAAGTTTTGGCTTCTCTCGCACTGTCAGATGAAGAATACAACAAATACATGTGCGTTAAAAATGATGAGGTGCCTGAGTTTCGAGAGAATTATGTGAATGATGTTTTGGATATTGTTCGTAGGAACGCCCGCCTTGAATTTGAAATATTGTGGCAGGAAAATAAAAAATCTGACACGAAAATAGTGATTCTTACAGATAGAGTAAGTGATAAAATAAACAAATTGACTGATTCCATTGCTGGTTCGGATTTGTGGCATAGTGAGCAATTGCTTCGTACGATCATTGAACGGCATTGCCCGCAAACGTTGGTAAAAGCTAACGGGATTAATGAAATTATTAAACGCGTTCCACAAAATTACCTGCAGGCGATTTTTTCCTCCTGGTTAGCAAGTCATTTCATCTACGGTTTCGGCCTTGAAGCAGATGAGATTGATTTTCATAATTTCCTGAAAAAATTTGGAAGTTAATCTTTTTTAAATAAATCCGTCCCGGCAATATCGTCGGGGCGGTTGCATATATTAGCAGCTTGCGTAAAGATCACACTAAAAATAACGGGGAGGGAATATGTCATGCCCGGAAAAACATATAATCTATTTGAAATGGTGCAAACACAATTTGACCACATCGCTGATATCCTCGGATTGGATATCGCGATCAAAGATTTGTTGAGAAATCCGATGCGGGAATATCAGTTTTTGATTCCGGTTCGTATGGATGATGGCAAAGTGAAAATTTTCCGAGGTTTCCGGGTTCAGCATAATGATGCCCGCGGTCCGTGCAAGGGCGGCGTTCGCTTTCATCCCCAGGAGACTATTGATACAATGCGCGCCCTGGCAATGTTGATGTCATGGAAATGCGCGGTAGTTGATATCCCACTTGGAGGCAGTAAAGGCGGCGTGATCTGTGATCCACATAATTTAAGTCCGCGGGAACAAGAACTGATTTGCCGTAGTTGGGTGCGCCAGTTGGCAAGCAATATCGGCCCCACAAATGATGTCCCGGCGCCGGAAATGATGACCACCGCTCAACACATGTTGTGGATGCTGGATGAATACGAATCTATCCATGGAACAAAATCCGCTGGATTTATTACCGGTAAACCGGTCGGACTTGGTGGTTCGCTGGGTCGCAAAGAAGCGACCGGGTATGGAGTGATCATCACACTTCGGGAAGCGCTCGCAGAATTAGGAATTGAACCGCAAAATAACATCGCGAGTGTACAGGGATTCGGTAATGTCGCGCAAAACGCAATCAGGCTTTATCAGCAAATGGGGGGGGCAGTGGTGTGCGTCTCCTGTTGGGACCAGAGCGATCAAACGTCTTATTCATTTCATAAAAAGGACGGGATTGATCTTGATACATTGCTTTCAATCACTGATCAATTTGGCGGAATTAATAAAGAGAAGGCGCGTGACCTGGGTTATGAAATTCTGGAGGCGGATGCCTGGCTTGAACAAAATGTGGATATTCTCATTCCTGCAGCATTAGAAGAACAGATCACCAGGGAAAATGCTTCAAAAATTAATAAACAGGTAAAAATAATTGCCGAGGGAGCAAATAGCCCCACCACCGCAGAGGCTGATGAAATCATAAAAGCTCGAAATATTTTTGTGATTCCTGATTTTCTGGCAAATGCCGGCGGCGTGGTCTGCAGCTATTTTGAGCAGGTGCAAAGTAATATGAACTATTACTGGGAAAAAGATGAAGTGCTGGGCAAACTAGACGTAAAAATGACATCCGCATTTATAGCTGTCAGCGAAATGGCGAAACGCAAAAAGCTTTACATGCGGGATGCTGCTTATGTAATCAGCGTCAGTCGGGTGGCGCAAGCGTGCAAAGACCGGGGATGGGTTTAAGATTCGCTGCTTTTGCATACTTAGATTAAATCGCAATGCAAAAGCGAGGAGATCGCAAGGGTGGGAAGCGAAAGGTAAACACGAATTTTATATAAACATATTCGATGAAAAGTTATTGAAAATAAAAAAAGCCTTTGGAAAAATACCAAAGGCTTATAATGATTGAGCTACCAGCGTCCGGTTGGTCTTCCCAATGGTCCCAGCGGTCCGGGTTGACCTGGAAATGGATTGAGACGATTGTAAATTGGATCCTGGTGGTAAATGCTGTTATATGGTGGATTAATGCCGTATGGTGGGTAAATGCTGGTGTGTGACGGCAATCTATAGTGTAGATATCCTCGATGTTGGTGATCGAGGTAGAAGTTGGAATTAATGTTATATTTGTCGAGTATCATCATGTCCTCCTTTGTTTGATTATTTAAACGCTTCTTTTATTTGTGCTTTAATTAAGCAAAGTATATACCAAAATATAATATTTAAAAAGGATCTGTTGTAATTTATAAATAATCAATTATATAGTAAGATCATGACAAAAGATGAGATTAAATATAATTCTTATGAAAATGTAAAAAATACCATATTCCTATAGTAAGGGGTATATATAATTTACATAGTTTGAGTTTATAATTTCTTATTTTATTATTTTCCATGTATATTGAAGTAACTACAAAATAAATTAATGAATATATCAATAAATCACAAAAATCTTTCCCGGTTCAACCGGTCATTTTTTGATGCCTCGAATAAATTTACTTATATTGGAACGGGTGAACTTGGCGGAAAGGCAGCCGGCTTGGTGCTTGCCAAAGATATTATTGAAGATAATTTCGAGAACCAGGTCTTTGATTCCATCAAAATCAATATCCCGAATTTGACAGTCATTACCACTTCATTTTTTGATCAATTCATGCGTCAAAATAAATTATATGAGATAGCGCTTTCCGAGCAGTCCAATGGCCGTATTGCTCACGCATTTCAACAGGCAGAACTGCCGATGCAATTGGTGGGCGATTTGCGTGCGTTGATAGCTGGTGTACATTCGCCGCTGGCGATTCGCTCGTCAAGTATGCTGGAAGATGCAATTTACGAGCCATTTGCCGGAATTTACGAAACCAAAATGATCCCCAATAATCAGTTAGATACAGACGCCCGGTTCCGCAATCTGGTTGAGGCGATCAAGTTCGTTTATGCATCAGTCTTTTTCAAAGAAGCAAAAGATTATTTTAAAGCCACTCGCCATTCTATCGAAGATGAAAAAATGGCAGTGATCATTCAGGAAGTTGTCGGACAGCGGTTTGGTGATCGTTTTTATCCACATATTTCCGGGGTCGCGCGATCGTACAATTTTTATCCGACGGGCAAGGCAAAGCCGGAAGATGGTGTGGTGAATCTGGCACTGGGATTGGGAAAGATGATCGTTGATGGTGGTATTAGCTGGCCATACTCTCCGGCGTTGCCGCGAACAAATCCGCCATATAATTCTATCAAAGAGTTGATGAAACAGACGCAAACTGAATTCTGGGCTGTGAATATGGGAAAACCGCCAGCGTATGATCCTATTAAAGAAACAGAGTATTTGCTTAAGATGGATTTGAGAGCTGCCGAGGCGGACGGTGTGCTCCGATTTATCGCGTCGACATACAATGCCCAATCGGATCGGGTAGAATTCGGAACCGGCAATCAGGGCCCCCGTATCATGAATTTTGCGCCGATTTTGGTACTGGGTATGCTGCCTCTAAATAATCTGATTAAAAAGATACTGTCTCTCTGCGAGGACAAACTTGGCACTGAAGTGGAAGTGGAATTTGCAATGACACTGGATAAAAAACTGGATGCTCCGGCACGTTTTGGCTTTTTGCAGGTCCGCCCGATGGTGGTTTCTGATGATAAAGTGGATATTTCCGAAGCTGACATGGCAAAATATAATGTCATTATTGCATCCCAACGAGCGATGGGAAACGGAATTATCGATAATATCCGTGACATCATTTATGTAAAGCCGGAAAATTTTGAAGCCAGAAATACTCAGGTTATCGCTGAACAGATCGAGACTTTTAACCGGATGCTGGTGGAAAAGGGTATACCCTATCTTCTGATCGGTTTTGGTCGCTGGGGCAGTACCGACCCGTGGCTGGGAATTCCGGTGTATTGGGGGCAAATTAATGGAGCCAAAGTAATGGTCGAGGCGACACTTCCAAACATGCATGTCGATCTCAGTCAGGGATCTCACTTTTTTCACAATCTTTCCAGTTTTCAGGTCAGCTACTTCTCTGTGCCCCATAGCGGTAAATATCAGATTGATTGGAAGTGGCTCAATCAACAACCGATGATATCGGAAACAGATTCCATTCGACATGTGCAATTGGATGAACCAATCATTATTAAAGTGGATGGCCGCAGTGGGTATGGGGTAATAATGAATCAGAAATCAAATTGCAATGCTTAATATCCGTTCGCGTTAAAATTGTTGTGTTGAAATTTTAAAAGTTGTATGTTTATTTTTATTGGAAAATTAAATCTCATTTTACAATTTTGGGCGAATTAAATAATCATGAACAAACCCATCGATAAAATACTGGAAGACCTCCAGGAACGGGCAAAAGAGCTTAATTGTCTTTATAAAATTGAAGAGCTGCTAAATAATCCGGATGCCAGCCTCAATGAAATTTTTCATGGAATTATCGATGCGATTCCGCCGGGCTGGCAGTATCCGGATATTTGCAAGGCTCGGATCTCCTTTAGCGACAAAGTGTATAAATCCGCTGGCTTTAAAGAAACGCCGTGGGTGCAGAGTACAGAAACAATTGTGCATGAAAAACCGATAGCAACGATCGAGGTTTTTTATATTGAAAAAATGCCACAGGCAGATGAAGGTCCGTTTTTAAAGGAAGAACGCAAGCTGATAAACACCATATCCGACCGGTTAGGGCATTTCATTATGCATCAGCAGTTGCGTAGCGCTTATCAGGAATGGCAGTCCGCAAAAGAGGAATTGCTTAAAAAATCCAAAGCGGACTGGTGGATCATTCTGGAAATGTTGCACCGTACCGATCAAAATTTGTTGCAGCACATTTCCCGTAAAATGCTGAATTATTTGTGCTGGATCGGAATACCGGAGGCGGAACAATTACTGCGCCGGATTGGGACCGAGCAGCAGAACGATACCACAGAGTTGCTGATCGAACAGAACCGCCCGTTGCAACGTGAAAATCTGCATAATTTGCTGCAATATCATGAAGATACCTTTCGCATTGCGGAATCCAATTTGAGCAGTGACGAAATATTGTCCCTCATTCAAAAGTGGATTAAAGACGACAAATCCAGCTTTTTGTTCAATGTTTTGGAAAACCTGGATGCATCTCTCCTGGAAATCGCCGATGCGGTGGATCGCTATTTTCATATCGCGGACGGGGGAATAGAGTTTTCTCCGGATACTGAAGCGGGATTACGGGTGTCGCTTATCCGCCGTTTTTTAACCGATCAATTGAAATTTATCAATATTGCAAAAGACTATTTTGAAATCAGGGATTTTTACAACCTGATCCAGCATATTATATTCCCGGAAAGGAGTCACGGGAAACTTGGCGGGAAAAGTTCGGGTCTGCTGCTTGCAGGGCAAATCATCAAGAAAAACCATGGAAACAATGAATATCTCAAAAAAATTAAAATACCGAAAACCTGGTATATCAACTCAGATGCTGTTTCGAAATTTATCCATTATAATAATTTAGAAGATTTGCTTAATCAGAAATATAAAGAAATCGACCAAATCCGGCAGGAGTATCCGCATATAGTACAGATTTTCAAGAACTCCTATTTTTCACCGGATATTGTGAAAAGTCTGTCCATGATGCTGGATGAATTGGGTGGCAAGCCACTGATCGTGCGCAGTTCCAGCCTGTTGGAAGATCGCATTGGCGCAGCCTTTTTTGGCAAATATAAAAGTCTGTTTCTGGCAAATCAGGGCACGAAAAAAGAGCGACTGAATGCGCTGCTGGACGCAGTGGCAGAAGTTTATGCGTCGGTATTCAGCCCGGACGCGATACAATATCGCATTGAGCGCGGGTTGCTGGATTTTCATGAAGAAATGGGAATCATGATTCAGGAAGTAATTGGAAAGAAGGTGGGAAAATATTTTTTGCCTGCTTATGCCGGCGTCGCTTTCAGCAACAATGAATTTCGATGGTCGCCCCGGATTAAGCGCGAGGACAGTTTAATCAGACTGGTGCCGGGGTTGGGCACACGAGCTGTAGATCGATTAAGCGATGATTATCCGGTATTAATTGCTCCGGGACAGCCTGGTTTGAGGGCAAATGTCACCAACGAGGAAGTGGCTCGCTACTCCCCAAAAATGGCGGATGTGATCAATCTGGAGACAAATGAATTTGAGAGCATTTACCTGAGTGACCTGTTTAAAGAACATGGGGAAGAATATCCGGTTATTCATCAACTAGTATCAATTCATGAAGATTCGCATATCCGTAAACCACTGGGAATGGAAATTGATTTTGAAAAACATGATCTGATCATCACGTTTGATGGACTGGTGAAAGATACGGCATTTGTCCACCAAATTAAAGCGATTTTAAAGTTGCTACAGGAAAAACTCGGTATGCCAGTAGATATTGAATTCGTTTCAGATGGCGCTGATTTTTATCTGCTGCAATGTCGTCCGCAGAGTTATTCGCGTGAAACCATCCCCGCACCGATTCCACGCGATATCGCGCATGATAAAATTATTTTTTCCGCAGGTCGCTATATTTCCAATGGCTATATTCCCGACATTACCCACATCGTTTATATCGATCCGGTAAAATATAATCAGTTGGCAACAAAGGCAGATTACAATGCTGTCGGGCGAGCTGTGAGCAAATTGAATAAGCTGCTGCCCAAACGACAATTCGTTTTAATGGGGCCCGGGCGCTGGGGAAGCCGCGGAGACATTAAATTAGGTGTTAACGTCACTTATTCTGACATTAATAATACCGCGGCGCTCATCGAAATTGCCCGTAAAAAGGGGAATTATTTGCCAGACCTGTCATTTGGGACACATTTTTTTCAGGATTTGGTGGAATCATCGATCCGCTATTTACCGTTATATCCTGATGATGATGGAATTATTTTTAATGAAGATTTCCTGCTGCAAGCGAAAAATATATTGGCTAAAATGCTCCCGGAATACAGCAACCTCGCCGAAACCGTGCGGGTAATCGATGTCCCTGAAAATACCAATGGGCAAACACTCCGAATTTTGATGAATGCCAATCTTGGCGAAGCTTTAGGAATTTTAGATGCTCCCGAAACCACTGCGTATCGGGCGCAGTTCAGCCAGGAATTAAATAAACCCCAATCCGAGTCCCACTGGCGTTGGCGTCTGCTGATGGCTGAAAAACTGGCATGTAAGCTGGATGGCGACTATTTTGGTGTGAAAGCCTGTTATCTCTTTGGAAGCACAAAAAATGCCACCGCCGGTCCTGCCAGTGATATCGATTTGCTGATTCATTTCGCCGGAACCGAAGCGCAAAAAAAAGAGCTTTGCCAGTGGCTCAATGGTTGGAGCCGATGCCTCGAAGAAATGAACTACCTGCGCACCGGATACAAATCTGACGGCCTGCTCGATGTTCATTTCGTTACTGATGAAGATATTAAAAACAAAACCAGTTACGCGATAAAAATCGGAGCTGTGACCGATGCGGCACGTCCCCTGGCGATGAAAGCGAAATGATTTTAGAAAAAGGAATGGATACTGGATTATTGGTAAAAGAAGCAATCTGCGTGACTAATAAAAAACTTCTCTTTTTCATGAATTCTGTAAATGATGGGAGCATCGCCTTAAATGGTTTGCGTGAGAGGCACAACAGGGGGAGAATCGGCAAAATTGATTTTTGCATCTCAGTTTGATGTTAAAGTTCATATTCATGAAGTTGATCGCTCCGGCATATTTTGTGAAATAATTATCGATTAACAAATACTAAAGATAGCAAAATGACCGCCCATTTTCGGACGGCCATTTAGAATTAAAAAATTCTGTTATTATCTATTTTTTGTTTTTTTCCCAATCTTTCGCTTCAACACATTAAAAATAAAATCATCGATACTTTCAACGAATTGAAACTCAACCGATTTTTTTACATTGTCTACGATTTCCTCAAGGTCTTTCTCGTTTTTTTTCGGCATGATAACCTTTTTAATCCCCGCGCTTTTTGCAGCCAGAATTTTTTCTTTGATACCACCTACTGGCAGTACTTTACCGCGAAGTGTAATTTCGCCGGTCATGGCGACTTCGCTTTTTACAGGAATCCCGGTTAATAATGACACCAGCGACGTTACGATTGTCACACCGGCAGATGGTCCGTCTTTAGGGATTGCCCCTGCCGGGACATGGACATGAATATCCAAATTATCAAAGAAATCTTCTTTAATTCCAAATTGCTTTGCTTTTGTTCGCAGGTAACTCATGGCTGCCTGCGCTGATTCTTTCATCACATCACCCAATTGTCCGGTAAGCGTTAGGCTTTTGCTTCCTTTCATCGCGCTGCTTTCGATGAATAAGATGTCTCCGCCCGAAGGCGTCCAGGCCAATCCCACTGCAACTCCCGGAATATCTGTTCGTTCTGCAATTTCATGAAAATATTTTTGTGGTCCCAAAAATTCATGAACTTTTGCGCTGGTAATGGTTACTTTTTCAGTGCTCCCCAGTGCGACGTTTTTCGCGACCTTGCGGCAAATCGAGGCAATTTCTCGCTCAAGATTTCGAAGTCCGGCTTCTCTGGTGTATTCGGTAATTAGCGTTTTAATCGCACTTTTCTGAAAACTGATATTTTTACCGTTCAGCCCATGTTCTTTTCTCTGTTTTGGTATTAAATAACGAGTTGCAATTTTTAATTTTTCTTCCTCAGTATAACCTGGTAATTCCAACATCTCCATTCTGTCGTTTAGTGCCGGCGGAATTGGGTCCATATAATTGGCAGTGGTTATAAACAAGACTTTTGATAGATCAAACGAAAGATCGAGATAATGGTCAGAAAATGAATTGTTTTGTTCGGGATCCAGCACTTCCAGAAGTGCGGAAGACGGATCACCGCGAAAGTCCTGACCGATTTTATCGACCTCGTCCAGCATGAACACCGGATTATTGGTTCCGGCATTTTTAATTCCCTGAATAATTCTACCCGGGAGAGAGCCGATATACGTTCGGCGGTGCCCGCGGATTTCTGCTTCGTCATGAACGCCGCCGAGAGAAATCCGAACAAATTTTCGGTTTATTGCGCGGGCAATTGAGCGGCCAAGTGATGTTTTCCCCACGCCCGGAGGTCCCACAAAGCACAGAATCGGCCCTTTCATATCATCTTTTAATTTACGAACTGCCAGGTATTCCAGAATGCGTTCTTTTACTTTTTTTAAATTATAATGATCTTCATCAAGAACTTTTTCTGCCTGTTTTAAATTCAAATTATCTTCAGATGAAACAGACCAGGGGAGGCAGATCAACCAGTCGATATATGTTCTGGCAACTGTATATTCAGCGGAGCCTGGTGGCATTTTCGACAGCCGGTCCAATTCTCTGAAGGCTTCGTTTTCTGCATGGTCCGGCATTTTTGCATTTTTAATTTTTTCCCGCAATTGATTTATTTCAGAAGCTCGATCATCATATTCACCAAGCTCATTTTGAATTGCTTTTAGCTGTTCTCTCAGAAAATATTCACGCTGATTCCGTCCCATTTCCGATTGAACTTTGGTTTGAATCTTTGAACCCATTTCAAGAACTTCCAACTCACGATTCACCAGCACAGTAAGTCGTTCCAACCGTTCTCGAATATTCAGTGACTCCAAAATCTCTTGTTTTTCATAAAGAGACAGATTAAGGTTTGACGCCAACAGGTCTGCCAGTTTTCCCGGATTTTTCATATTCATGACAGCAATTTGTAATTCATCCGGCAAATTTGGCACTAACGTAATTATCTTTTGAAATTGATTTGTAATATTGCGAGACAGGGCGTCCAGTTCAACGTCTAACTCTTCAATATCAGCCATTAATTTAATTCGTGCTACATAATACGGTTCATTCTGCTTGTAGCGAAGCAATCGAAAACGCTCCAATCCCTGAATCAAAATCCTGATGCTACCATCCGGGAATTTAAGCATTTTTAGAATATTCGCAGCAGTTCCAAATCTAAAAATATGTCTGGGTTCTGGTTCCTCGATCTCAGGTGATTTTTGAGCCACCAGTCCCACTATTCTATCAGATTTCATTACATCTTCAAGCAGATGAATTGATGGCGGCCGTGCAACAATCAAGGGTGATACCATTGAGGGATAAATAACAACATCGCGTAACGGTAAAATCGGTAATTCATCAGGGATTGCCACCTGGCTCAATTCATCAAATTCTCTAAAACCATTAAATTCGCCTCTTGTCATATCTTAAACTCCTTATAGTCAACACTATATTTTTATTCCTAGTAATTTGTGAAAATGTTCATTTTTTCCCACACCAATCAAAATATCACTGTCCTTGATAACATGATCAGGAGTAGGAACAATAACAACATTTTCCGGGATAATTTCTTTAATAACTATAATTTGAATACCATATTTATGTCGGATATCTATCTCACCAATTGTTTTTCCTAAAAATTCAGAGGGAGGTCCGAATTCCAAAATGCTGATTCCATCACTCAGCGGAATCACATCAAGTATGTTTACGCTGGCCAAACGCATTGCCAATCGATGGGCAATATCTTTCTCCGGGAAAATAACGGATGTTGCTCCGATTCTGTCAAGAATTTTCCCATGATCTTCAGTAACTGCTTTGGCGATGATTTCTTTAATTTTTAACTCTTTTAAATAAAGCGTAACAAGAATGCTCGCATCTATCTGACCGCCAAGACTAACAACAACGACTTCGAATTCGCTAACTCCGAGGCTTTCCAGAGTATCTTTGTCCCGGGCATTAGCAATTACTGCTTTATATGTGAATGGTTTGACCTTTTCAATAATAGCCTCGTCATTATCTACAGCCATCACATCAAAACCTTGTTCGGATAAGAATTTTGTCAGATAAAATCCAAAACTGCTCATTCCGATAATTGCAAATTTTCTCATAATATTATCCTACTAAAAAATATTCTTTGGCATAACTATATTTTACAGGCTCCTTGGCTCCGATTGCCATCGCTACTGTTAATGGTCCTAATCGACCAATAAACATTACCAGCGAAATCAAAATTTTACCGAATACCGTTAAAGAAGAAGTTATGCCTGTGGAGAGCCCAACTGTACCAAATGCAGATACGACTTCGAATAAAATCTCTAAAAACATACCACGACTCTGTTGGTAGGATACTTCTCCGATTTCACTTGCCATTAGTGTTAATGTCGCGACAATAATAACAAAAATGGAAAAAAAAGTGATTGAAATAACTTTTGATATTAGTTCTTCCGGTACTCTCCGGTAACGGATATTGACCTCCCGCTGGTTTCGGAAACGCGAAACAAGGAATGCGACCAGTGCGGTAAATGTTGTTGTTTTAATGCCGCCGCCACATGATCCGGGTGATGCGCCTATGAACATTAGTATAATAATAAAAAAAAGAGAGATATTTGTTAAGTCCGAAGTTTTAAGAGTATTAAAACCGGCTGTGCGCGTCGTTACTGATTGAAAAAGAGATGTTAATAGTTTAACATTTAGCGGAAAGTTGCGTAAGACATTTTCATTTTCCAGTATTGCAAAATGAATAGCTCCGAACAGAATTAAAAACAAAGTGATCACGAGTACTATTTTTGAATGAAATGAAATTTGAAAAATCCAGCGTTTATTTTTTTTCCTCAACCCGAAGCGCAAATCCTGAAGAACAATGTACCCGATTCCGCCGATAATAATTAATACAATCACGATTGCATTGATCGCATAGTCTGCTTTATAATCTTCAAAACTGTTGTGAAACAATGAGAATCCGGCATTACAAAAAGCCGAGACTGCATGAAAAATTCCCAAATAAGCCGCTTTCTTCAATGGGAAGGAATTCAGAAAGCGAAGCGTTAGCAGTATTGCGCCAATTGTCTCGAACACTATTGTCATCATAAAAGTTGTTTTCAAAAGATTGGCCAGGTTACTATACGGCTTTTGGGTTAATGTCTCTTGGATCACATCGCGGTTAAGAATTGAAAATTGCCCCATCAGCAGAAAGATGAAAAATGTGGAAAGCGTCATAATTCCCAGTCCGCCGATCTGGATCAATATTAAAATAACGATTTGCCCAAAAAGCGTAAACGCTGCTCCTGTATCCACGACAATGAGCCCGGTCACGCAAGTCGCAGAAGTTGCTGTAAATAGGGCGTCAACCAGACTTAGCGGCCCGCCGGTGCTCGACTGTGGTAGTTTTAGCAAAACAGTCCCGATAATAATGATACTCAAAAAACTGATCAATAGTACCCGTGCCGGTGTAAATTTTATTTTTTTAAAAAATAAAATAAACCCTCCCTGCTAACTCATTTTTTCCTGAAAGAGTTCTCTTTTAAATTTTTCGACGTCAATTTCTTTACCAACAATAATAAGAATATCTCCTTCTTCTAATTTACTATTTGATGAGGGGACTTCACTTATCCCGGTAATACCACCGAATTGTTTCTTAATCGCGATTATGGTAATGCCATATTTTGCGCGAATATCTAATTCACGAATTGATTTTTGTTCAAATATTTCAGGTAATGATACATAAGCAACTTTATATTCCTTCGGAAGTTCCACATGACTTCGTTTTTTCTCTTCGCCGGTTTCCTGAATGACTTTTAAACCAAGCACTTCTTTTCTTAAAATTTCCCGATTATACAATCCCAGAATATCTCGGCGTGAAATACTTCCGATTAATTTCGAGGATTTATTCCCTTTAATAACAGGCAAATGTTCATATTCAACGCGGCTAAAAATATCCATGGCTTCGGCCAGATTGTTTTGGAGTGAGACCATCTCCAACGGTTCTTCCATTAGATCCCGCGCAATAACTAAGTTCTGCAAGTTTTTGTCGTGCAATACACTTTTTATCACATGTGTTGATAGAACACCTAATAGTTTTTTGTTTTTATCAATAACATAATAGTAGGGTTCCTGATTTTTCATGAAAATCTCAATTATATCATTAAATGATGTGCTTTCTAAAATAACTGGTGCATTAGCCTTCATGACATCGCCAACGGAGAAAGATTTCATGATAATCTCCTCACGACCCTGGTTGAGCGAAATTCCTCGGCGTTTGAGTTTTAGGGTATAAATTGAATCATCATTTAATTTACGCGCCATAACTGTACTAATTGTACAGGCGACCATCAGGGCGAGAATGATTTTGTAATCACTGGTTAATTCAAACAGGATTAAAATAGATGTAATCGGAGCGTGCGTTGCTCCGGCGACCACGGCGCCCATTCCGACCATGGCATACGCGCCACTATCTGCGGTTATGGACGGAAAGAGGAATCCGACAAGACTTCCAAACGAACTTCCGGTGACTGCTCCTAAAAACAACGAAGGCGCAAAAATTCCACCGGAGCCTCCGGAGCCAATGGTAACACTGGTGGCAAATAATTTAATGAAAATCAGAAAAAGAGCTGCGTACCAGACCATATTCCCTGTCAGTGCCAGATCGATAGCTTCATAACCCACGCCGTAAACATAGGGTATAAAAATGATCATGACACCCATAATGAGCCCGCCGATAGGCGTTTTCAGATAATCAGGGATGGGAATGTCATCAAAAATATCTTCAAATTTATAGACCATTCTTGAAAACATGACTGCTACACCACCGGCAACGATTCCCAGACAAACATACAGCAAAATTTCCCAAACACTTACCAGAGAATATTCAGGGACGATAAAAGCCGGATAATCCCCTAAAAATGCCCGGGAAACGGCAGTGGCCAGAACAGATGAAATAATAATCGGGCTGAAGCTAAGCAGAGCAAAATTACCAAGAATGACTTCCAGTGCGAAAAATGCGCCGGCAATCGGGGCGTTGAACGTCGCAGCAATCCCTGCTGCGGCTCCGCAGCCAACTAATATTTTAAGCCGTTCTGGTGATACTTTAATCAACTGACCGAGTGTAGAACCAATTGCAGAGCCGATTTGCACAATTGGACCTTCTCTTCCTACCGACCCACCGGTACCAATTGTCAATGCCGAGGCAAGCGATTTTACCAAAACAACCCGCGGTCTTATAACGCCATTTTTAAGCGCTACATCCTGCATAACTTCCGGAACGCCATGTCCTTTGGCTTCACGAGCAAAAAAGTAGACAAGCGGACCGACAATCGCTCCACCAATACCCGGTATGATCAGTTTTATGTACCAGGGCATTTCTCTAAGCGCAGGTACAACACTTTCCTTGGCTCCGATTGCAATTTCCTGGAAAAAAGAAATTAAGAGTCGAAAGCCGACAGCTCCAAATCCTGCCAGAATTCCTACAATACTTGCAATAATAATAATGTAAGTTGTTTGACTAACTTTAGGATAGACCAGGAATGCATGTATCTTTTTTTTGAGGTACAGATTTAAACTTCGTTTGAAATTCATAATAATCTTTACGTTAAAAAAATTGTCCTATTGTAAAGTAAATTTCACCTATTTTCTCGTTTGCTTTTTTGTTGACATTCAAACCAAAATCCAGGCGTGCAATCCCTAATGGAGAATTATATCGAAGCCCGCAACCGGTTCCATGTCGGAGGTCATTAAGATTAAATTGTTCGGCATTGTGCCAGACATTTCCGGCGTCCCAGAAAAATGTAGCTCCCAATTTTTTATAAAGCGGAAATCTGATTTCGTAATTTGTTATAGTGATAAATTTTCCACCGACTGGTAAATCTCCATCCCGTTTTGGCCCCACACGATGGCGGCTAAATCCCCGGATTGAGCCATCTCCTCCGGCATAAAATCGTTCATTTAGCGGAATTATCAGCGATTCGCCAAATTGATCCATCCACCCCAAATAGATTCTTGCTCCAAATACCAATGGTGAACGATTTGAAATTTTGCCGAAAAATCGATTTTCACTTGTAAATTTTAAAAATGAATGCGCGCCTTTTAAAAATCCACCTGCTAATTCGACTCGCTGTTCCAGAAAAGCGCCTGTTGTTGTATTTACCTGATTGTCTCTTGTCTCGCGATTGAAACGGAAGCGGAGTCTGCTAATTTTTCCACGGTTTAATTTATTAATTTCCCGATCATCTTTAATATTTGAATAAGCAACGTCATCTAATTTATAGCCAAAATCAAAACTTAAGTGGTTGCCAATTTCTTTTCCAACCGTGGCTCGTCCGCCGATTGCGTTTAATTTATAATTTGGTTCCTCCCGATATTCTTTAAACGTGTTTAAATCAAATTTCATACGATTAAAAATAAACCAGGGATTGGTAAATGAAAACTCGATCCGCTGCAATTTAATACTGAGCCGGAATCGGGCGCCAATCTGATTTGCCATTCCCATCAGATTATTCTGAAAAAATTCGGTTGACCCGCGTAACCGTTCATACGATCCAAATCCAACACCAAAGTTCAGTTCGCCGGTTTCTTTTTCTTCGACTTTCACAATAACATCTCTGATATCGGGACGGCTTGAATCAAACAATACCGGCATTATGGAAACAGTTTTGAATAAGCCCGTGTTTAACAAGTGTTGTTGACTTTTTATCACCTTTTGATAATTAAAAATACTATCAGCCTGGAAACTTAATTCCCGGTGCACAATAACCGGTCGTGTCTTTTTAAGACCGGTGGTTCGGATGGATCGAATTCGGACCTGATCTCCTTCACTTACCACGTAAATTATCGACATCCGGTGATCTGCTCTGTCCAAAGTTAATTCCGGCCGAATAATTGTATCGATATAACCATAACGTGCATATAGCGACAATAACGATAAATTGTCCTTTTCCAGCAGACTTCTGTTGAATGCGTTTTTTTCTTTTTGAGAAAGAACCTTTTTTAGCCTATAATTCGGAAAACGATTGTTACCGAGAAACGAAATAGTATCGACATGAGTTTGTTCGCCTTCTTCGATCAGCACGCGGATCGATAATAAATTATCCACAGAATCGATCACTGTGATTTCACTGGAAATATGAGCGTCTAAATATCCATTATTGTGGTAGAGTTGTGTAATAGATTTAAGATCATCTCTAAACAATTTTTCATAAAATATTGGTTTGGAAAACAGCGGCCGTTCGTTGGAAAGTATTACTCTATTAATAATACGATCAGCAATTTTTCGGTTCCCTGAAAGTTCAATTTTTCCAATTTTATAATTTAATAATTTTTCGCTAAATCCAAAACAAAAAGTAACATAAAAAAAGAAAATTGCAAAAAATAATGAAACCGTATTAGAAATTCTATTCATTATTTAAAATTATACTTAAATTTTAAGTCTATTCCTGTCCGACCTTTTTGGTCAGACTCTCCTTCCAGTGATATTGTGTCTGATATTTTATATTCCAATTTTATAGCCTGATCATTTGAATATCCAACCACACTTGTATAAGTAATATCCAACTCGCCTGCGATTTTCTTACTTGCAATAATACGTGTTCCTTTTCGGGCATTTTTATCAGAGTAATTCAATTTTACATCTACCTTATCCAGATTAAACAAAGTGCCGACCTGTTTTTCAGCGATTGATTCGACACTTTGGGAAGTGAGGCTACGCGCTCGTTCTACGAGAATGTCGGAATATGACAATTCGCCGGTGATCTTTTCTTTCTTTACTGGTTTTCTGGTTTTTCCCTTTGTTAGCATCGCAATAATATCTGGCTGAGATAAATTAGGTGAACAAATCAATTCATAATCAGTATTTTCGATATCACCAGCCAGGGACAGTGTTATTAGATAATTTTTTTGACCGATATTTTCATAAGACCTGACCAGTGTATTGGATTGTATATCAAATACAGGATTATTCTCATTTTTTTCAATAAATTTTAGATATCCCCTGGAAATTAAAAATTGCCTGTTCAAATAACGAAAGCTTCCTTCGATCAGTTGAACAGAGCCATTAAGCCTTGGTTGACAAAGATTCCCAACGATTTTAAGATGTGGTTTCATTGTAATATTTAGATAGCGATTATCCCATTGTATATAATTCTTAAAATTTAGTTTGATTTCCGTTTTTACAGAGCTTTCAACTCCAGCGTCCGATAAATTACATAAATTCAGATTCGTGTTGAGGTCAACGAGTTTTCGCGGCGGGATGTCCTTAATAATTTTACAGCCCTTGATATCAATAAAGCCATCTATTTTTAAATCCGAAGTTATCCCTCTGCAAAAGAGACTGCATGTATCGATCTGTGCTTTAAATACGTTCTCATAATATAGTGGTACGTTAATAAAATGAGCATCATAATTCCACGTGCGGATGTTGTCAGAATGCTGGATCGCAGAACTGCCGCGAATCGTTAAAAAGCCTTCGCCAATGCGCGCATGGCATGTATCAATCGTTGGCTGCAAACCTGTAAATCGAATTGCTGCCGCTAAATTCTTAATCGGCGGGCTAATATTTTTAAATTTAATTTCCGTATTATCAATATCAACTCTGCCAAAAACAATAGGTTCCTCAAAAGTGCCGGATATTTCAAAATCATAATTTAAATTCCCTGTTATATGCTCCAGCGCAGGGAAAACCGGAGTGAAAAACGCCAGGTTCAATTTATCAGCGTTTGATTTTATAGTAATAGGTTTTTTGGCTACCATGAATTGAAGAGGAACGAGTGAAATTACAACCGGGATGGTTCCGTTAAGCTGTGATCTGTTTTGAAGCAAATCCAATGAAACGTCTGTTAAATGAATCAGTGAATCCGCATAACTAAGTGAGCCATTAAATGAAGATGCATAAAAGCCCTCCCAGTTCAAATCCGTGCTTTGCCAATCAACAGAAAAATCCGGTTGATTTAATAAGCCATTGATATGTAAAATTATGTTAGCCGATTGTAGCTTTCGCTTTGAATATTTGTTTTGTGCTTTCTTTAAGTTTAAATGCACAGCTCCATGGATTTGAGTGTGTTCCAAATTCCCGGAAAGATTTACATCCATCTTTGCTCCTGCGCGTTCCGCAGTGTAGAATTGTTGATATTTTGAAAAGCAGTTCAAAGGAAAGTCGGTCGTTGTTAACGATAGATCTAGTTGTTTCATTTGATGTGAATTATTTGAATCAAGCGGAATAGTTCCGGTAATGATCGCTGTTTTATTCTCATGGCTCCAAATCATTTTTTCTATTTCAATAGTTTTATTGCGGTAGGAAACACTAGAAACAATTTCCTGAAGTTGCAGAAAAGGTGAGTGAAAATTGTCGATACGCATCTTTAAAAAAATATTGGGATTTCCCGGAAGTTGGTGAATTTCTCCCTCTGCATTTAATAGCCCGCACATTTTATCATCACCCCGGTAAAATTTCGAGATATCGTCAAGCCGCAGTCTGTCTATTACCGCGTTTAGATCTCCGGATTTTGAAGATTTGTAATTTCCTGTGACAAGGATATAATTTCCCTGCGACAATTGATCAGGGTGTTTGTTATCTTTTAGATTTAAAGAATCAGGGCTCATAATGCATTTTACGAAATGCGGATTTTCAGGAGTAGTCTGAAAATCTATATAAAAAGGCGTGTTGTTATTTACAGCGATCACAGTGATCCTGGAAATTATTTTGTTGTTATATGTGAGAGTCAATTTTAAATGATCAACACCATATTTTCCAATGCCGCAGGAATCCCAATAAGCTGTTATAGAGATTTTCGGATTTTGGATGGCGCCCGTAAGCGCGCCTTCATAGTTCAATGTTCCCCTCATTTGAGGAAAGTTATAAAACGAAGTTACTTTTTCAAAATCATTGATTTTTCCGCAAAAATACGATCGCTCAATTGTTATATGATGCTGATTCCCCAGAAATATACCGGACATTGAATCGATTAAAACGCCCCGATAGATGAAATCATTTATACTAAAATGACCATCGATTCCGGGCGTCGTTAATCCACCTTTGACGCGTGCCATCATTTTAAACTGACCGGAAATATCATTTTGTTCTTGTGCGGTTCTGAAAATAGTCACATTTGGCACATCGCACAATAACGTTGCATTTTGCCATACATTGTTGACCAATGTGCCGTTGAAATGTGCAGCCGCGGATTTCATGGTAAGGGATGCTTCTAAATAATTGTTTTTAAGAATCATCTTTAACTGACTATCAGGCACAGGTCTTTTTTTATAAGTTGTATTGGATAACAACATGTCCCCTTTGAACGAGTTCAATTCCATATCGGATAATCGGAAGCTAAAATGACCTTTTCCGTTTAATTGCCCGTCCATAATATTTGACTTAATTTGAAATAACTGCAACGCCTGATTAAACGCAGCGTCTCTAAATCTGAAAGTGAAAACAGCATTTTTTGTCGTATCATTGTAATTGAATAATCCAGTACTATAAAGAGTGCCCTTTAACAGTTGAACCTCAACATTCGACAGCAGACACTTTTTGGCATCAAATTCTGCATTTGCATGAACAGAATCAATAGTCAAATTATAGAAGCTCATTTGATTTACATCAATTTTGGTATTTAAATAAAAGTTTTTCAAGTGACCGCTAAAAGAGCAACTCACAGCGGGCATTCCCTGAACGATCGAATGCGGTATCCCTGAAACCTGTGCTATTTCGAATAAATCTGGTTTAGCCAGAAATTCGCCATTGAAGTCAAATTGATTTGAAGTGTTAAGTTGCATTTTTATTTGAACAGGTGATCGTTCAAAGTAAGTTGCATGAGAAGAAATATTAACCACATGGTCCGTTATGTAAAATGTGCTGTGTACCTTATTTAGAAAGTGCATTTTATGAGCGATTTGAATTTTCGTTTTCCGGATTGCACAACGACCACGAATTATATGTTTTTGGGGTTGGTTATTCACGTAAAAATTGAGGTTTTGACAGTTAATGTTAATGTCTAATTTTGAATCACCGATAGTTAGATGGCTGTTTAAAATATTGAAACGTTCAACTTTTAGAGGATTGATTGATGAATCGGCGATGGATTGAAGAAAATTTTTTATTAAATCACCATTCCATTGATTTTCCGGATTCCGAGAAATTTTAAGACTCATTCCGTCAATAATCAAATTAGAAAATTCGATGTGATTTTTTATGAGGCTGAGCAGCTTCACATTCATTTTTAAAGACGAAATATGCATTAGAATATCGTTCTGAGATTGCTTGTCGGTGCAGCTAATATCCTGAATTTTAATATCGCCGAAAGGAGTTATAAGAATTTCACGATATATAATTTTGTCACTAATTTTACTGTTCAGCCAGTTTTCGATACGGGTTTCTGCATGATGTTTTATCTGGTTGAGAAAAAAAGTGCTAAACAGAACAAATAAAAGACAGGTTAAAAGTAGGCTAATTAAAAAAGATTTTCTGGATAACATTGCTTAATCCATAAATAAAAAGCAAGGTTTTATCTCCTTTGATAAACCTTGCTTAAATCGATAAATTATTAGAAAATGTCTAACAATGGTTTCCTGAAAAAAATGGTAACGAACATTCAGTAGTATTATCGATGAAATAAAGGTTCGAGTCGTCTTATTTTGCAGGGTCGTCCTCCGTTTTGATATTCGCAATCGTCCCAGTAAAAACATTTTACCGAGCATATAGTATTGCTTTCAAAATCTTCAGTTACCGGAAAGTTTTTTGTAGACGCATTTATGTTCTTCCGCATTTTCCGTTTATCCACAAAAGCTTCAATGTTCGTTTTGTTGAGCAATTTGACCGTAATCAACTTGGCAATACTTCTGGAAGCTTTCGATTTTGGGTTATGAATAATAAAAGGACGCAGGTCTTTTACAGACTCATGCACATCCTCATCATAGTCCACGTATCCCATATAATCGACATCTAACGAGAGCAGTTCCGCAGCAGCGGTTTTAATTGCCGCGCCCTCTTTAATTTCATCTGGCTCCATAACCATATTCAAGATTAGTCGGGGTTTAAATTCTCTAATCACGGTTTCCATTCGTTCCGTAATTTCCGTGCTAATCTCGTTTGTCTTTTCAAGCAAGGTTTCAACAGGCGTTTTAAATTGACTTAAACTGTTAACTCCGTCCACTTCGATGAGCGTTAAAACATCATGTTCATTTCGGAATTCTCGTTGTAATTTTCTTAGCAGACAAAGTTTTATAAAATCAAAGCTTTCTTGAATTGCTGTTGGTTCAGGGCTTGTGACGATAATTCCTTCATCGACAGAAATAAAAAAATCGATAACACTGAGTGATGACCCTGCGCCGAGGTCCATGATAATATAATTTGCATTTAACTTTTTAAGTTCCGCCACCAGCCGGGCTTTTTGAGAAAACTTGGGATTTGCAACGCCTAATATTCCGCAAGCTCCGCTGATGAGTTTCAAATTGCTAATAGGGGTGTCAAGTAGAATATCTTCGAGGGAATCTTGTTGGAGTGTGTAATAATCCAAAAATGTATATTGTGGTGATAAAATGCCCATACATGTGTGCAGATTCGCGCCACCAAAATCACCATCCACTAAAATCACTTCTTTACCTAAAGCAGCCAAACCAATTCCCATCGATGCAGCTAATACAGTTTTACCAACGCCTCCTTTGCCGCTTCCCATCGCGATGATTTTTTTATCCATTTCCGGAGTAATTGCAGGAAAAAAAAGTTGTTTAATTTCCTGTATTTTATCGGCTTCTACCCATTCGCCCTCGTCCTCTAACCATATTTCATCGGTCAATGAAAAATTACCACTTTTCACAAGACCTTTCAGCTCGGCCTTTGAAACTGGCCCATATTGTTTGTCATCGATGCGTACCAATAAGTTGCTGTTCATTCAGAGTTCCTTAATAGTTCTACATTAACCCATACATCATAATTATTATACATATCGACAAATATATGAATAATTTATGATAATTCACATTACTTTTTATTAATAAATATATTTATCGATTTTTTTGAAAGAAAATAATTAATTTATTAAAAACATTGCTTTTAGGCCCTCTAATTAAGTGGCCGTTGGGCAATGATGCTACAAAAATCTTGCCATAGAACTTTTCAACGATTCTCTTATCCAAGATCAGCACCGAACCAATGTCGGATTTGCTCCTGATTAATCGACCCACACCCTGTTTTAACTTGAGCACCGCCTGCGGTAGCGAATATTCAATGAATGCATTACCTCCCTTGCGTTGAATCGCTTCGACCCGGGCTTCGATGATTGGCTCTGTGGGTACTTTAAACGGCAATTTGGTAATGATCACAGATTCCAGCGCTTCTCCAGGTACGTCCACACCTTCCCAAAAACTGTCTGTTCCAAATAGAACAGATGATTTATCTTTCTTGAATTTGGCTAATAATTGATGCCTGTTTTCTGAACCTTGCTTCAATGCAATAATTTTTTCTTTCTCGAAAAACGGGAGCATTTGTTGATAGACTATATTCAGCAGGGAATAGGATGTGAACAAAATAAACGCACGTCCCTTTGTAATCAAAATTGATTCTTTCAAAATATCTTGCAACACATTGCGAAACGAACCAGAGTCTGGCATCGGAATATCCGTCGGAATGCCGATCAATGCCTGTTTTTGATAGTTGAAAGGAGCAGGTAGAATAGAACTGCGGAGACGTTTGCGATCGTATTGATTCAGCCCGATTCGTTTGTACAGGTAATCAAATTCGCTCCAGTTTCTGATGCCAGATACTGCCAGCGTCGCAGATGTTATGATAATTGTATCAAAGCGGTCATAAACATGTTTATTCATCGATTCGCCAATATCAAGCGGAGATATGCGTAACCGCGTAATGTTTCTGGTTTTTTGAAACTTTGTCTCAAGCCAGCGCACAAATTCAGTGTCTTCTTCAAAAAGAACGCTTTCGATTACATCACGCGCAAGTAATAAACGGTTCAGTTGTGCTTCGATATCTATCAATTGTGAAATCATTTTGTCGTCAAACGAAATACCGCATTTTTCAAGCTGTTGAATCGCCCTTTTTACCCGGCCTGTAAATTTTTTTAATTGATAACTTAAATTACTGCACTTTTCGATTATTGTGCTTTCCCAAAGAGCATTTTTTTTAATCTGTGGCTTGATTCGGAGCCTGGCCTCGTTGAAATTATCCCGGCTTTCACTTTGTACCAGATTGAACAGGGATTCCATCGCGTCATCATTATATTGGTTTACAATATCGATGCCTGGTATTAGCTCGGCATCGATTTTTTTTAACACTTCTTCCAGCACAGGATCGTTGATTTGATTTTGGATTTTTAGTATTTTACTTTTCAATCCGATAAAATACCCCTTCGCTTTTCCCTCAATCCGGTGTTGATACAGACGAGACAGTATCCGGCTAATTCCGGCTCGGGTAATTCCGCCTCCGAAATAGTTGGTGGCCACATCTTCAATGTGGTGCGCTTCATCCAAAATCAAACGTTTGTACGGCGGCAGTACCGCAATGTCTATCCCCAGACTCCGCATGGATAAATCCGAAAACAGCAGATAGTGGTTTACCACCAGAATGTTCGCTTTATTGGCTTCGCGGCGTGCTTTATTCACAAAACATGTTTTGAAAAACTGGCATTTTGCTCTGGTACAGGTGTCACTTTCCGAACCAACTTTATCCCACACATCAAACCGGGGGATAAAATTCAAATCAGACTTACTGCCATCACTGGTTACTTTTGACCATTCGATAATCAAATCAATTTCATTCGCTTCTTCAGGATTGATGTTCAACGTGGGATCCCGCTCGATATCTTCTATTTTACGGAGACATACATAATTATTCCGTCCCTTCACCAATACTGCTTTGAAGGAAATATCGAGCACTGATTGTAAAAACGGAATATCTTTGTGAATGAGCTGTTCCTGCAAATTAATGGTGTTCGTGGAGATAACGCACTTTTCTTTATTTGTCACAGCCCAGTAAACAGCCGGAATTAAATATGCCAGTGATTTTCCAACCCCGGTTCCGGCCTCAATAACGCTGATTTGGCTCTGATTGAAGGCATGACAAATTTCTGTGATCATCTCCAGTTGTTGCGGGCGATATTCATACCCGTTTAATTTTTTTGATACATTATGTCCTGGGCGCAGAATATCGGAAATTTGTCGGGCCTCCAGTTTTTTTTCTTCTTCCTTATCAAACGGCTCCACAACCACAAAAATATCATCAACATCATTATTGACAATAAAGCTGCCCACGCCAATTTTCCCGGCAATGGATGATATGTAAACATCATTGGAAGAAGGTTTGAGTAGTCCGCCTGGGTGATTGTGGATCATGACATCGCCGACGCCAGCATTTTTTTGGATGGCAGGAACGGAAACTTCGTTGCCCCTGGCTAATACACTCACTTGCTCAACAATACGTTCGCGATTCGTTTTACCGATCAGAAATATTTCATTGCCTCCGGCTTCCTGAATTTCGTTCCGAATTTCTTCAATACAAAACGGTGTGATATATTTTAGAATTTTATTCATCTTTAAAATAAAGAAATTTGGGACGTGGGCGTCAACGGAACTGCGTTGAAACCTTCCCGGATTAAATGTTTCGCGAAATCTGAAAACCCGTGCGTGATATACACTATTTTTGGCGCGACCTGTTTTACATATTTTATGAGCTCATCAAACCCGGCGTGGTCGCTTAATGGAATTGCAGTGTGCGCCCGGTAGCGAAATTTGGCTGCCGGATCCATTGCCCATCCGGTGACCATTGCTTTGCGAATTTCACCCTGATAGCGCTTCTCCAGCCAATTTTTAATATGCGGCGGCATCACCATCACCCGTTCACGCAAATCTTCGCCTTCATATAATTTGTAATTTTTAAAGCCAATCCCATATTTTTCATAAATTTTGATGATATTGTAAATAGATGAATGGACACTGATTTGATAATCTAAATCTCCCAGTATTTTCACCACTTCCTGACTTTTGCCGAGCGAGTACCCTAAAATTACCGGCGCCACACCATGATCAAAGGATTGGTCGATAAATTTTACCAACTGTTCAATCACTTTGTAGCGTTTGGGAAAATTGTAAGCCGGGCGACCAAACGTGCTTTCGATAATCAGAATATCAGCCTCGCGAATTTCTGCAGGCGCAGCAGTTGCTGAACGACACATATTCAAATCGCCGGTATAAACGAGGCGGGTTCCGTCCTTTTCCACCAAAATTTGTGCGGCCCCCAAAATATGCCCGGACGGAAAAAGCTCGATGGTCATGCCATCGAATTGGTACGGGGTGTTATAATCGAGGCAGATACTTTCCACTTTCTTCCGACGGTGCTCAAAAAAACTGATCGTCGCTGGTGTGGCAATTATTTTTTTGTGATTGCGAATGTGATCTGCATGGGCATGGGAAACAAAACTGAACGGTACAACCCGGTTTGCGTCCAGCCAAAACGATGTTCCTAAAATCCGGATACCTTTTTCATCAACCTCAAACATCTGCGTTCCTGTTAAAAGTAAGCATAGTAAAATTTGGAGTGCGGTGTTATTTTCCACGCAAAAAGCGGGACATGAATATAGTCCAAAAAGTGAATCATTCTGTTTAGAAATTTATTGTCTGTTTTTATCAATCGTGTTAAATCAATATCCGGCGCCAGATAAATTTCCACATTTCCGTGCGGCTTATCAAAGCCATATCCCACGGCGATATTCAAATAATCCGGCCAAAAATTGCTCACCTTTTCCGGCAGAATATGATCGATATGACAGGACAGCCAGAACGTCATGCCGGCGTAATCTTTGATGAAACTTTCTTCGATGTTTAGATATTTGCTTTCATGATAGCTCATTTTTAGCTTAAAATGCTTCATGAACGGGAATTTATCCGCAATGAACGGGGAATAAGAACCGACCGCATTCGCAGTAAAATCAGCGAGACTGAATCCCCACTCCTCGAAAAAACTGTCATATATTTCAATTTCCGACATAAGTAAAAAGCTGAGCGTCGTTCCGATAAATTTACTCGTTTTGCGGCTGTATCCCACCCATGTGGCGACGTCAATCAAAACTTCGGACAGGATTTTGCTGGAATATAAATGCCCCAATTTATCCAAATGGCCGTAATAGCTATCATGCCAGCCAAAATCCCAGAAGCCTTCGGTTCGGCGATACCCGCGATAGAAATGGAATCCTGTTCGCTTTTCATCCCACCACACTTTTTTGAACGGTTGATACACGGCCCAGTTTGCGGCGATAATCCCGCTGCTGGCAAGAACGAACCGTCCGGTATTGATGTCGGTTTTCGGCTGTAACTGGAGTGAATCGGCGACATTGACATTGTCCGGATACGAATGTTTAAGCTGCGCCATCGCTACAGAAGTTGTCAGTAAAATAAGGAGAGAAATTTTTTTATACATTTTATTATCTCTGCAATTTCAATAACTTCAAAACGATGCATAGCCAAAAGATGTCAAAATTTATTACATAATAACATAATTCGGGTATAAAGTCAAGGAGTTTTTCCGGTCTTTCCCACATGAAGCAGGAAACGATTTTTGTGTTAACATAGCAGCTAAACGGGTTGGAGGGGAAATGCTATATTTTTCATAGTACACGGATGACGCATATAAAAACGGATTTATATCAATATTGGCTCATTTAATCCGGAGTGAATCGTCTTCAGAACGTGTCAGGAAACTTGGAAATTGCCGGGCAAACCCTTGCGAAGGTTTCGCGACAACACGATATATAGATAATTAGATGGGTATGTATTTATATATAGCTTATCCCGTTTTGAAAAACCTTCGCAAGGGTAGTTCGAGGACACGTTCTTCATGCGATGCATGTCCCTCCGGAGCAAGATGAAGGCAAGGCATCGCACTTCAGATTAATATTTAAATCCATACATCCTTTTAATTCAATTGAGATTATTTCAAAAACAGTAGCTTGCGCGCGTGACTAAAATTATTCGCCTCTATTCGGTAAATATAAACACCGTTGGAAACAAGATGACCATTGCCATCCCTGCCGTCCCATTGAACTTGTTTGTTACCGGCTGTATAAATACCATTCACCAGTGTGATGACTCTGCGTCCTAATATGTCGTAAATCGTGAGTGTTACGTGTGCAGTTTCCGGAAGTGAATATGGAATAATAGTGGTCGGATTAAACGGGTTGGGATAATTTTGTGCAAGCTCAAAATGCTGCGGCAAATGTCCTTCGTGGACTGTGCGACTTGTTTGATGCTCCTCTTTTGGTAACTGTTCTGGTGTACTCTTGTATACCTCAGCCACTCCCGGCACGATGTTGTTGCTTTTGCTATGAATTCCACGGCTCGCTATTTTGAAAAAGACCGTTTTCCCGCGATAGCCGGAAATATCGAAATTCATGTTTTTTTGAATCCGGACTTCTTCGGTACGATTCGGAATTTCGACCAGCGCCAGTGAATTCAATACAGTTTTTGTTGCCTGTTCCACTAACTGAACCTCGATCTCGATATTTTCAAAACCAGAGGCAATCAACTCGTCGGCATCGTTTCCGTAAATGTGAAGATACCAGCTAACAGTGTCCGCATTCGAGGGTAATGTTACAGGCTCACTGTACAGATAGCTGAACAAGGTGTCGGAATTCAGCATGATTTTCTCATCATCGATACCCTGCAGCGAAATGGCATTGCTGTTCCCGGCCTTATCAGTCAGGCTCAATTCACCGAACTCAACCCATAACAATGTTGAGGACACACTATCCTGCAATATTGCACTTCGATGGTGGATTAAATTTTCAACCGGATTTTCCGCAGTAGCATCAGCCATTTTCAGCAATCCACCGGATGGTAATTGTTCATTGCTGAGTTTTATTTCATAAGGTGAGTCCGATACATCTGTCCAGACATATTTGGCGGTGGCGCTGCCTGTGGAAATGTTGGGATACTTTCCCTGGCTGGCAATGAATGAAAGCGACCAACTACTGCCGTTGTAATGCGCCCGATAAATGCTGTTATATGTTTTGTAAAATACGATGGATCTTTTATCGTTATCATGTCCGGTGATCGAGGGATTGTAAAGAGTCGAATTCAGATCAAAGATGCTGAAACTTCCGGTGCCGCGGCGATGCACAATAACCTGAGTCTGTAACGGCAGTGAAAAACCCTGCCAGGCAACGTTTCGGGAATAATTACCATCCATTTCAACCGACGGATAGCAGTTATCAGTCGTGCCGCTGCCGCTGGATACATTTACGGCGCCGCTCCAGGAACTGGTATATCTGTTGCGATAATATATTGCGCTCCCATCGTCATAAACAAGAACACTGGTTGCCGGTGTGGCCGGACGCATGGAAAGACCGGGATTTTGATAACTTGATGACGTTCCCGAAATACTTGCAGCGCTGGTCCAACTGCTGCCGTAATTATCCGAGTAGACATATTGAATTGCGTTGCTGGTTTTAGCACACACCAGCAAGCGGTCGCTGGATTCATACGTGATCACCGGCAGTGGATTGGTTTCTGTGGAGAATTGGATGTCGGATAAATTGGTGAGTTTTGCAGAGGTCCACCCGGAGCCGGTATTTTTCGCAAAATAAAGGTCGTAATGGTGTTAGCTGTTGCCATAACCGGTGTAGCGCTGCCAGATCACGAATTGCTCGCTGCTGTTTCCGGTGATGGAGGGGAATTTATTTTGTCCTTCGCCGTCACTCAATCGTGTCGGCGGATTGCTCCAGGTACTGCCGTTGTTACCGGATTCGGTGATATAAATCTGATTGCCGGATTCATAGACCAGAAACAGATCATCGCCGGTTTTTATCATTCGTCTGCCGCCGTTGTAAGCTGTGGTCTGGGAGGAGATAGATTTTCGTGCGGGCAACTCATCCAGTGCTTTGAGTAGGGCAGCGTGGGCATTCACGATATCATTGGCTTGTGTTGTTGAAAAAAGAATGTCTTTCACCTGACTGGCGGTTAAGTCCGGATTGATAGACAGGATCAATCCCGTTACACCAGCAACATGCGGAGCAGCCGCAGAGGTTTTCCCGAACTCATAATGCTCAGGATCCAGGGGACCTTCTCCAGTATATGTGTTGAAAGGCACAGTCGTTCGGATTGAACCGATGCCATCGCCCGGCGCCCAGATATCAGGTGCCATACCACCACTTTCTTTTTCATATTTGCAACCGTTCCTGACCAGTGCGAGCCATCTTGTTTTATCCCTCCAACCGCAATGACTTCATCAAAATAGCCTGGATACTGGTAATCCCAATCTCCACTATTGCCTGCCGCGGCAACCAGGATAGATCCTTTTCCATCACGACCGTATGTAAACGCATCTTCGACTGCCTCTTCCACTAAGTTCTGCTTATTAAACCAATCTTCAGAAGTTCCACTGAGACTCATGTTGATAATATCAGCGCCATCCTCGGTGCTGCCATCATCATGGGGATCATAAGCATAGCGTATGGCTTCGGCGACATCTGTAGCCCTAAATTCTAATGAATTATAAGTGGCGTGTATTGCCATAAGTCGAAATCCTACAAAATTCTGAAACCCGCCTCCAGCGATGCCGGCAATACCGATAATATTATTCGATTGAGCACCCATGATACCGCTCACCATGGTACCATGATCGCCTGAAGGAATAGAGCCGGAATGTCCAAGAATTTTGCATCCATGAATATCGTCGATGAAGCCATTCCCGTCATCATCTATTTCTGTTTGTCCATTCTTTTCATCCGGATTTTCCCATAATTGATTTTTTAAATCATCATGGTCTAATTCAATACCATTATCAATTACAGCAGCTACAATTTCTGAGGTGCCTGATGAAATATCCCACGCTAGTGGCGCGTTAATCATTTCTAAGCCCCACTGATACTCAAAATGCGCATCATTTGGATCGTTACACAGCCTGTATATAAAGTTTGGCTCTGCCCAAATTACTTCTTTTACCTGTTGCAGTTGATCTACCACTGCTCTTACAGGTATATCAACAGGAAAGAAGATAACATATCTTCCTTGAAATTTATTTAGCTTGCTTTTGTAAACGGGTATTGCATCTTTGATGTTATTGCGAATGCAAAATGAATTAAACCAGGCAGCATTAGTATTAACGATTCCATCTTTTATGTCGATTTGCGTGAATGGATTTTTAATTCTAATGACTGCTTCTCCAACCATATATGACCTTTCTTCCTGTGCCCAAAGTTCAAGAGAAAGTATTATAATTAGGAGAAAAGCTACAATAATTCGTTTAGTCATGATTATGCCTCCACTATTTTCCTATTTAATTAATAATAGTTTTTTTGATTTAAAAAAGACTTGACCTTTATCTGCGGTCAATCGCAACCGACACAGATAAACGCCGCTCGGTAAATCACCAGCAGAAATTCTAAATTGATAGCTGCCGTATGCCTGGTGTTCATTTACCAGATTCTTCACCTTTTCGCCGCTGACATTAAACAACTCTAATCGCACGGTTCCACCTGTTGGCAACTTATAGCTAATCATAGTTTCTAAATTAAAAGGATTGGGGTAGTTTTGACAGAGAACCATATTTGATTTTGAAACGTCTTGATTTTCTTCAACACCATTTATGAGGTCATATTTAATTATCAAGTACGGTTTTTCACTTTCAGGTGAATCACCTGATCCAAAACTAATATTGTCAGCTTTCTTGTCGTCTGAGTTTTGAATATCAAATGCTAATCTATATTGAGATTTGTTTCTGCCTGATTTTAAATCATCAATTACGAAATCTGTTACAGCCATAGTTTTATATTGGAGAACAGTGTCATCAGTAATTATCCCAAGTTTCGGATGCAGTGTTTGTGCATCTTCAAAGTCACCAGCACTCCAATCCAGAGTGTCCAAGGTGTCACCATAAGAAATATGATCCACGTGACATAATAGCGTATCTGCTCCTGGTATGTCCCAAACAGGATACGTACCTACCGTGCTGTTGCCTACTATCTGCCATTGATAGACACCTAAAATAGTTTCCGAAATTTCAATGTTATGAGAGAAGCTATTCAGATCGAAACTTAAATATGCTCGCCCCAGGAACACGCCACCATAGGAAAAGGCGTGCCCATCTCCAACAGTAATGTAAGTTCCGTTAGTAATCGCCTTTTTTGTGTTCAAGCTTTCAACTAGGAAAATCGTACCGTCTAACTCTGGCGTACTATAAATGGTATCAATCTGAGTTTGAGCAATCAGGCATATTGGCAACACGCATAAAACTATCATAAGTAATTTTTTCATATATTCTCACCTCCTTTCAATTTTGTATAATTTTGTTGCATAAGTCGTGTTTTCCATATTTTAGCCTCCTGTTGGTTAAAAGATATTGTAAACTATCTCACCAAAAGATTTACCTGCAACATTTTTTCGGTTTTTAGTGAGACGAAATAAATCCCGCTGGTTACATCCGTTCCGTTTTTGTTTTGCCCGTTCCATATTATCCGGTGTATTCCGGCTGGTTTACGTTCATTGATTAAAGTGATCACCTCCTTTCCAAGAATATCGAAAATTATTAGTTTAATATGTTCTCTTTGAGGCAGTTCATATGTTATTTTTGTTTCTGAATTAAATGGATTAGGGTAATTTTATAGAACACTTATGATCCTCCATAAAAATTGGCGGACGTTTCGCATCGATAACGCGAATTAACACGGATTTAAAAATCAGTGAAAATCCGTCTCATCCGTCTCATCCGTGTTCGTTTTTAAGTAAGAAAATAGTATCATAGGAAAAATCGATTATCTGCATTTAACTTCGGAAAGACATGTGTGTAAGAAGAGAATAATTCCACCAGAGATTTGCACTCATAAATAACGAAATATCATCAAAAGAAGCAAACAAAATTTTGAGATTCGCAAAAATAAAGCTAAAACAATAGTGAGAGAAAAAATTATGGACTATTCAATCCATACAGGATTTGTGTAGCAGTAATAATTTTTTTCGTTGGCTACAGAAACAAGCTCCGTGCGGATATAACAGGGCTGCGGTAAATCAGCCAGTGGTAGCTTTTCGCGGAAGCGATAAGCATCGGGAAAGGTAGTGATTGTTTTCAGCATATTTTCCTGCCGGGTTGTTAAATCGCCAACATAAATCGAAAGTGATTGCAGCCGCCCGAATTCAGGTGTGGAGCGGGAAATAAAATTTAATTCAAACCGATTGCCGGTAATCGAATCGCCGATATGCGCGCAGTCTCCTTTTTCATTTGTTATTGAAAATTCAGTAAACGGACCATTGGTGATCACGCAATGTCCCGCCTGAATCGCTTTTATCAGATTTGGAATGGTGAGATCGTTTTCAATTCGAAGCGCAGTACGCATTACACCAAATTTTTGTTCGTGCGTCTCACGGAATGTCCAGAATGGAAAACCGATCTGGCGGAAGCGATTGAAATTGCCGTGGGCGTCGTTTCCGGCAAAGATGGCGATTTTTTTGCCTTCCAGCAATAATTCGATCCAGCGATTGTAACCACGAATGAAGCCGGTATCATTCGCTCCGTTCCAGATTTGCATGCCGTTCAGCCGGTCGTGCAGATAATCTTCATGATTCCAGATACCACGGCGGATGAGCAGCCATTGCAGCCAGGGCGTTGGCACTTCGGGATGCGCGGCGATGGCAGCGGCATTCGGTTCTATTTTGCTCAGAATCTCGCCGATGGAATGATCCGGCTGCGTCCGGAACCAGCGTTCTGCACTGTCCCCCTTGCCGTGGATAAATTCCGTATTATTGAGGATCAGGAAATGCACATTCCGGTTTTTGGCATTGCCGGCAGACACTTCTTCTCCCGGCAAAATGACGAAATCCGAATAGCGCTGAGTGAGCTGCTTCACCTCACCCTGAAACCGTCGCCATTTGTTCACGTCAGGATCGTTTTTCAGGTAGGTAGATTCCTGATCATCCAGATCGTAGGAATGGTCTGTGACTGCAAAAAACGAAAGCCCCATTGCCTGACTCAGCAAAATGGACGGCTCCAGCGGCGCGCCAAATTCCGCCTGATCTTCGGTATACGACGAATGGGTGTGCAGGTCGCCAAAATACCAGTTCGCGGTTGCCGGCAGCGGCTCATTGGCAATATAAATATCCAGCGGCTTGTGCGATGAAATGCGGTAATTGTCATTATGATAAATTGCTGAGGTGGTTTCGGTCGCAATCTCGAACGCGACGTCTAGTTGCACCGGACCGGAAATGTCTGTCGGCGGCGTGAAATTTAGCACATACCCGCGGTACTTTTGAATGATGTAATCGGTGTTTAAATCGTGGCGCTGCTGTCGGATAACCTGCCCGTTTAGAAGTAGCGTTATGGTGACGTTGATCAGCCGGACTGGAAAAAGGTGGCTGTCCTTTAACAGGATAAGCACCGGAATCGGCATATCCGGGTCGATTCGGTGCGGAGCATCTGCCACGACTTCTGGTTCTTTCTTCTTCAGCCGGCTGTAAATTCCTCTGAACGAATAATGCGTTTCCGCGTACGCTAGAACCGGCAAGCTAAAGAATATGTAATCTGGTATTGTCATAGTCAAATATAGTTTTATCTAATTAAACCAGCACCACAATTTATTGTGATGTTTTGATCGCAAAGCAAAAGAGACTATAACCGCTTTAGCGGTTTTTTTAGAGAGGCATCGAAAACCGAGGAAGCGGTCAGAACAAAGATGACGGCAATTAAATGGAGCTGTATCATAAGTCTGATTTTTTTTGTAAAATGTCATTCCGGGCTTGTCCCGGAATCTACTAATTATTATTAAGTTAGGGGATTCCTGCATTCGCAGGAATGACACCAAAAAATGACTTTTGATACAGCCCCTTCGTTCAACACAAAAGTTCATAATTTCTAGACAAAAATTTATTTAAAAAATACTTCGCCTTCGACACCAAACTCAATCCAAAATATTCATCCACACGATGGGTGAACGACGGATCGAAATAACAATTGATGGTGCAGCCGTGACATTCGGGATAGCGTCCCTGGTTTTCTTTCGATTTTTTGTACATGTCAGAATTTAACATCTGCGAAATCGATCCCTTGATTGGCACCTGCCGTTTTGCCAGATGAAAACAGGGAAGGATGATCTGGTTTTCCGGTGAAATCACGACACTCGAAGAAACAGCCCGGCACCGTGGCCGCCGGCGATCATTGCCGTTCTGCCTGATGAGACGATGCAGTGCCAGGTTCATGTAAACATATCGCCGGGAGCGATAGTGTTCTATATAATCCAAAACCTGTGTCGAAATGCGCTCCTGCCCGGAGTAAGAAAACACCGGATTCACGATCAGCATTAACCTTTGTCGGGCAGCAAACCGGCTGAGGTCTGCAATGTCCTGATAATTTGAATGGGTCACCGTGAATAGCAAATCAGGTTTTTCACCCAGACTGAGCGCACGATCGATGCTGTTCATAACGTGATGAAATGATTTTACGCTGCGAAGCTGGTTGTGTGTTTCCGCGTCCATGGAATCCAGCGAGAAATGAAGAAAATCAACCATCCCCTGCAACGACTCTGCGTATTTACCATATAAAATGCAATTCGTGGTCACGCTTGTTTTCAATCCGATTTTTTTTGCATAGTGCACCATGCGCAACAAGTCCGGGTGCAACAGCGGTTCTCCGCCGGTGAAATCAACAAACCGAATTCCGATTTTTTTCAACTGATTCAGATTATTGAAAACGTCCTGCACAGAACAATCGGGAACGCCCCGATATCGCGGATGCTGCCAGATATCGCAAAACTGACACCGTGCATTACAGCGATAGGTAACATAGTAATTGCATAAAATCGGATTCATAACCAGACTTATACTTTATTTGTTGCGAAAAGTTCATCATTGGCGGATCGGGTAATCCCTGTCTTTCCAATGGATATTCGGTTTCAGGAGAATCAAAATGGGGAGGAGAATCAAATAAAGGAGATGAAAAAATTTGAATGCCGGATAATAAATCAGCCAGTGACGCTTTTTCGTCTTCGACAGTGTAAATTCTAAAACGAGCATATCGGCGGAAATAAATAACAGAAGTGCGGTGCACATCATCAATGATGGTTTAAGATGCAGCAGTCCGACAATGAGTGAAACGAATGTCAAAAGACCAAGAATTATCATGAATTTGCCCAAAGGATGTACTTTAAATGCGCCGGTTGCCCATCGTTTTCGCTGGCGAATGAAGCCGAAGACGGAAGCCATCGGTTGCGTGACCACGAGCGCATCGGGTAATAGCGGAAAACGAATCTGCCAATTTGTTTTACAACGGATCGAATTTAAGAGAGCAAAATCTTCGGTCAGGCTGTAGCCAACACCTTCGTAGCCGCCAACATCTGAATATGCCTGCTTGCGAAAAGCGAAATTGTTCCCCACACAGCTCAATGGAATGCCCAGTCCCGCCGCACCGGATGCGACCGTCAAAAGATAAAGCCAATCAATTGCCTGAATTTTATCAAATAATGAATACGTTTGAGACAGAGGTTTGATCAACGTGAAACCGGCGACGATCCCAACGTGTTCATCAAAATAAGGAACCATTTGCTTGATCCATTGAACAGGAACAGTGCAGTCGGCGTCTGTAACAAAAATAATTTCCCCCTTGCTGATACTGGTCGCTTTTGAAAGGGCGCCGGCTTTTCCGGATAAAAACGGATGTGGTTTTTTAATGTGGATGGCTTTAAAATGGGGGCGTTGATCAATAAATCGCTCAATTAATTCACCTGTATTATCTGTGGATCGGTCATTTATGATAATGATTTCCAATTTATTGTTGGGATAATTTAAACGACTTAGAGATTGGAGACATTCTGTGATGTGGGCAGATTCATTGCGAGCCGAGACAATCACTGATACGGACGGAATTTTATGTGCCTTTAAGTATTTTACTTGAATGAGACTGATGAGCAACACCAGTGAAATAAGAAAGTACAGAACCGAAGACATCACCACGAATGTCAAAATGATAGGCTCCTTAATTGATAAAATGTTCTTCCAAAACGAGTTTTGCTTTTGAATGCTTCTGTTCGAATTCAATAATTAATGGTAACCGCAGGTCATCATCGCTGAACCAGAATGAAATTTTCGCATACGGATTTGCAAGGCGATTCGTCAATAAATCCGTTTTCCATGGGCGCTCTTTCCGGGTTAATGGCTCAAAACTGAGTCCGACTTTAAAAGCGTCCATGGCGCCCAGTGATGTGGGAATTTTCTTGCGACCGATAATGTACGCCGAACCACGGGATGGTAAATTTTCCGAATCCAGATTGAATGAAATGGTATCCTGCTCAGAAAACCGCTGTTTGCGCAGAAAATATACCATCGAAAAAAATCCCAGCGATGCCGGGGGAATGTTCCAGCGAATACTGTCGCCGATTTGTGCCACATTGTGTTCGTGATCAAATTGAATGGTTACGTTTTGTTCGATATTCTTCTGGTAAATTTCTTTTTTCAAATAATGTGGTAGAAAAGTTGTCGTGTCAAAACAGCTTTCATATCGATTGTTAATGCCAAACAAAGGCGAAAACACGGCATTGGTTTCTGCCGAGACTTCCAACCGATAACATGGTGTGCCGTTATGTTCATTCAGCCCGTGCACATGAAATATCAGGGTACCGGCCGGAAATTTAAGATAGACCATTTTGAATATCATTTTTTCCGATTCAAACGGATGGGATAATTGTGCCGTTCCAAGGGTCATAAGAATTAGCAAAAAAATCGTGAGTAGGCTGCGTGCACGCGTTAATTGTATTTTTTCTTTCATCAATAAGTCAGTTCATTCCGGGCGTAAGTAAAAATATTATTCATTAAATGTAACCAGTATCAATATAAAAATCAACATATTTCTACATTATAAATAAAAAACACGGACCTCAACGAGAGAAGCCCGTGTTTTTTTGAAAGAGAAATGAGTGATTTATCGTTTTATTTGAGTAATATCATATTCATCGTCCGCGTGTATTGATCTGTGACGATTCGGCAGATATACACGCCGGACGGAACCGAGAGCTGGTATTTATCCCTGCCATCCCAGTTAATGTTATGGGTACCCACAGGCATCCAATTGTTAACCAATGTAATAACTTCCTGACCAACAATGTTATAAATAATTAGTCTTACATGACTTTTTTCCGGCAGATCAAACCGGATTTTTGTGGAGTTATTGAACGGATTGGGATAATTATGCCACAATTTGAATTCAGTGGGAATATTTAAACTTGCCTTAGAATTTTCTGTTCCTGCATTATTTGCGAATTGTGTTGATGCAATTCGTTCGATTTCAATAGCAGAAATTTTGGCAGCATCTTTTTGCACGATAAAAGAAAGGTCAAGATATCCGTCTGTCACCGGGATGCCCAATTCCATGGTATTGAAGGAAAGCGACAGTGCGACATCATGTCCTGCCTCGGTGTAAATATCGAAATTTTGCACCAGGTTTTGATCTTCCAATTGCATCGAGAAAACTCGTCTGTTACGTGCTTTGTAATAAATTTCTGCAAAATGAAGAATAACCATATAATGCCCTTCCGGCACCGAGAAGCGATAAGATGACATTCCGTAGCGCTCGGACTGAAAGAGCTCATCAGCGTTAGTATCATAAATTCGATCATTGGTGGAATAGGTGTTCCCGCCAATCGCGCCAAAGCTACCTTCGCTAAATTGTTGATCCGCAGCCCATTCTTTGCCAAGATTATCGGTATAGTCATCACCACCGCAATTCACTCGCCAGACCATAGGGCCGCCGATCTGCATTTTTATAGTCACACGAACCTGGCCGCCGGTGGAATAAATGTTTAATACGGATTCGTAGCTGCCGTCTTCTAGTCCGTTTCGATCAACTTTCACTCTCAATTCATTGGATGCTTTTGCAGAAAGCGATCCGCTGGTATCATCCAGAAATTGCACCCATTCAGGTAATGATCCTGCATTTGCTTCCCATAACAGTGTGGAGTCGCCATCATTTGAAATTGTAAATGAAAGCGAATCTGCGGACTGTCCGAAATCGAGAACATTGACACTGGAAGCGAGCCTGGGACCATTTGGTTTTGCAGATGAAATTTCAATTGCAGAAATTTTTGGCGAATCTTTAGATGCAGCAAAATCAAGATCGATTTTTCCGTCTGTTATCGGAATTCCCAACTCAGTTGTAGAAAACGAATAGCTCAGTGCGTAATCGTGTCCAACTTCATTGAAAATATCCAGATCAGTAATGATCTTATTGCCCTCTACAGAGACAGACATTACCCGGCGACCGTTCGCCTGGTGATACGTCTCGGCAAAATGCAATGTGATATCATAATCATTATTCGATGGTACATGAAAACGGTAAGAAACCATACCGTATCGTTCGGATTGATACAGCGGGTCGTTGTCGGTGCCAGAAATCGCGTCTGTTGTAATATAATGATTACCGCCGACATAACCAAAACCATCAACTGAATAGGCACGATCAGCGAACCATTTTTTTCCGCTACCGTCAATGTATTCGGAGCCGCCACAATTAACACGCAAATCACCGGCGTGCATTGAAACGGTTAATTCTTCATTCCCGCCATTGGAAATGATCTTAATATCGTCGGTATAATCGCCTTCAGCCAATCCGTTTCGCTGAACGTAAATCGATATATTTGTTGAATCCAGTACCGGTATTGTTCCGGCAGTTTTGCTTAGGATAACCCACGCCGCGGCGCTGGTATCCGGCACGTGCCAGTCTAAATCAAGGTCACCGGTATTTCGTATTGTCACCCGCAGGCTGTCATGAAAATAGCCATAATTCAATGTTGTTTGATCGACAACCATATTTGCCTCTGGTTGCCGGACGTCCATTGTGAGTGTAACATTTATATTTCGGTCATTTGATAAGACCGGGAGAGCGCTCTGATAGGAACCATCGGAGTAGCCCTCTCTGGAAATTATCACAGCAACTTTTTGAGAATTCCCGGCAGTTAATTGACCAGAAAGTGGCTGGACAATAGTCACCCAATCGTGATCAAGATCGCCGATATCCCAGTACAATGTATCCTGTCCGCTGTTTTTGACCAACAGCGTGTCTGTTGTCTTTGCAGAACCGAAGTTCAGCGCAACCGGATCAACAGAAAGCTCAGGACCCGGAGCAGCAGCAGGAGTAATTTCGATGGCCGAAATTTTGGCAACATCTTTGATGTCGGTAAATTCGATATCAATCCGATTATCATCAACTGTTAAACCTAAATCGTGGGTCGAAAAATGTTGGGTATACGCTGCATTATAACCGGCAGCCTGATAAAGATCAAGCTGGTTGAGAATGTTTCGTCCTTCAAGGAAAATCGACATAACACGTCTGCCACTTGCTTTGTAGTAGATTTCTGCAAAGTGAAGCGTAATATCATAATCACCATTTGGGACATCAAAGCGATAGGCGTCGGGATTATAGCGCTCTGACTGAAAGAGCGGATCATCTGTCGTACCGGAAATGCTTGATGTCGTAGTATATCTGTTTCCGCCGACATAACCATATCCACCGGCAGAATACGCCTGATCCGCGTCGAAATCCTTTCCGTTGCCATCGGTGTACGCATTGCCACCACAATTGATACGCCAGGTTGTTTTGCTGCCGGCAGTGATAGACAGTGTTACCTCGTCATTCCCGCCATTAGAAGAGATTTGAATTGACCCGGAATGATTGCCGTCTGCCAATCCATCTCTTGAAACAGCGATTGCCACCACAGTGGAATCTCCCGGCGGAACCGTGTCATTTTCAGGATTAACCGATGTTACCCAAAACGGTCGTCCGGTTGTCTCGGCAGTCCAGGTCAAATCAAGATCCCCGGAATTGATGACAGTTGTGGTCAATGTTTCGGTGAATTGGCCATAATTGAGATCAGTCGGCTGAACCGTCAAAATTGCGACTGGTTGTCGCACCTCCATCTGCACGGTCACATTTTTATCGCCACCATTTGAGGAAAATGGAATGGACGCTGAATAAGTGCCATCATTCATCCCATTTCTGCTGATGGTCACGACTACCGGCGTGGATTGTCCCGGATTGATGCTTCCGTTAGTGGGCTGGACATTTGTGATCCAGTCTGCAGTTGGTTGGTCTGCCTGCCAATTTAGAACTGCTTCGCCGCTGTTTGTCACATTCAATGTGTCTAATGTTACCATCGTTCCAAAATTAAGACTCATTGGCGAGACTGCCAATTGTGGTCCTGGTGGCGCCTGTGATGTGATTTCAATAGCAGAAATTTTTGCCACATCTCTGATGTTTTGAAAATCGAGATCAATGCGATTATCGTTGATAGTCAATCCTAACTCACGGGTACCAAAGGTTCGGGAATACGCCACATCGTGCCCGGCTTCGGCAAACAAATCCAGTTGATTAAGGATTGTGGTTCCTTCCAGTGTCGTTGAGAAAACCCGTTGATTCCTGCGTTTGCTGTAAATTTCTGCAAAATGTAATGTGACGTTATAATCACCGTTGGGCACATCAAAGCGGTATGATTGCATTGCATATCGTTCGGAGCGGAATAACGGTTGATCGCTGGTACCATTGATATTATCACCAGTGGTGTACGTATTTCCGCCGACATAACCATATCCACCGGCAGAATACGCCTGATCCGCGTCGAAATCCTTTCCGTTGCCATCGGTGTACGCATTGCCACCACAATTGATACGCCAGGTTGTTTTGCTGCCGGCAGTGATAGACAGTGTTACCTCGTCATTCCCGCCATTAGAAGAGATTTGAATTGACCCGGAATGATTGCCGTCTGCCAATCCATCTCTTGAAACAGCGATTGCCACCACAGTGGAATCTCCCGGCGGAACCGTGTCATTTTCAGGATTAACCGATGTTACCCAAAACGGTCGTCCGGTTGTCTCGGCAGTCCAGGTCAAATCAAGATCCCCGGAATTGATGACAGTTGTGGTCAATGTTTCGGTGAATTGGCCATAATTGAGATCAGTCGGCTGAACCGTCAAAATTGCGACTGGTTGTCGCACCTCCATCTGCACGGTCACATTTTTATCGCCACCATTTGAGGAAAATGGAATGGACGCTGAATAAGTGCCATCATTCATCCCATTTCTGCTGATGGTCACGACTACCGGCGAGGATTGTCCCTGATTGATGCTTCCGTTAGTGGGCCGGACATTTGTGATCCAGTCTGCAGTTGGTTGGTCTGCCTGCCAATTTAGTGTGGCATCGCCGGGATTACTGACAGTTAATGTATCAACTGTTTTAAGAGTACCAAAATCTGACTGTCCTGGATTCACAGAAAAAAGTGGTCCGCTCTCTTCAAGAGTTGTAATTTCAATCGCGGAAATTTTTGCAAGATCCTTGATGTTGTTAAATGCCAGATCGATACGATTATCATTTATTGAAATCCCGGTTTCTCTTGTTGAAAACGAGTAACTCAACGCCTGATCATGTCCGGCGTCATTGTAAATATCAAGGTTTTCAATAATGGGTGTACCTTCCAGAGAAACTGAGAAAATGCGGCGATTGCTGGCCTGATTGTAAATTTCTGCAAAGTGTAAATTGATCTGAAAATCACCATCCGGTACATCGAAGCGATAGGCATTCATTCCGTAACGTTCGCTTTGAAACAGCGGGTCGGAATTTGTGCCGCCAATTGCATCGGATGTTCTGTAGGTATTCCCGCCGACAAAGCCAAAGCTACCGGCGGTGTATGCCTGATCTTCGGACCAGTTATGGCCGTCACCATCTGTGTAAGCGGCGCCACCGCAGTTAATGCGCCATGCAGTCGGTCCGCCGGCAGTCATGCGTAAAGTGACATCAGTATCGCCGCCGTTGGATGAAATGGGCAAAATTGTTTCATAACTGCCATCAGCCAGTCCGGCGCGATCGACTGTTACAGCGACCTGTACTTCCTGTCCGCTTCCCAAATCAGAGCCAGTGGGCTGAATATTTGTTACCCAAGAAGCGTTGGCACTGCCCGAATTCCATGAAAGGGTGCTGCCACCACTATTTTTGACAGTAAAAGACAGCTCTGTTTGCGTGTTTGAAAAATCCAGCTCATCAGGGTTTACGACGAGGAAAGGTTGTGCTGCCTGGGGATTTCCCAGTATACGCAGTTTGATACCGTCACGGGGATAAATCAGATAGAAGGCGTTTCCATTTGCCCGGATCAGATGTTTGTTGCGGGCTTCTGCAGAATGCCATCCGCCTGAAAGCTTTTCCCGATTTCCCCAGGTATTTCCGCCATCCTGTGAAATACGGGCATAGAGATCGCCGTCTTCTGTTTGGGTATAGGAAGACACAATCGTTTGGCCATCAGCCGATGCTGCTACAGAACCAAGTCCGATACTAAATTTCCAGGTACTTAATTCGTTATCAGCAGTTACGCGAACATCTTTGACTTTGGATCCGTTTTCCATTCGTAAATATCGCAGTGACGGTTTATTTCCGATACTTTGATCCATTTCAACACCGTAGCAGATATGTGTATTATTCAACGCGTCTACAAATACGTCTGGTGATCCGTTTGCTCCGCGGGCATTGGTGTGATGCTGATCGCCCAGGTATTGCAACTGTCCGCCAACTGAGGATGAGCGCCAGTAATACAACGGACCTCCCTGACTGGGATACGACAGATCGCCTGCTACAAGATCAACAATACCGTTTTCAGATACGTCCAGTTCATATCGTTCATCGCCACGGGTTTGATCGATATTGGTTTGTTCAAATAATTTTTGTCCGTTTTGATAAACATGCAAATTTACCGGCCCTGTATTTGTTGTTCTGTTGGTAACCGAACTGTGACAAAAATAGACTCGATCTGCGCCGTCAATCGCGAGTCGAACCACGTAACCACGCAAGACTCGATCTGCAATTTTTATGGAAGATGCCCAGCCGGAATTTGTTTTGTAAATATAATATAAATCATAATAATTATCACCGCGATAAATGCGATATGCAATATGTGGAAAACCATGACTGTCAACAGCGATAGAACCGCCAAAACGCATCATGCCCTGATCATTGGAGGCGCCGGGGACAGTTTCTTCATGAATGACCTGTCCTCTGCTGTTCAACTGGATGTAGGTCACTCCGTTTTTCATAACTAAAACGTGCAAATTGCCAGTTGCCCGATGAATATCAAAATCAGGTGTATCACCGCTTGAAATATGAATTTCATCGCCCCATTCTGTTGAAACAGAAGAACCGATTACTGCGGTCGTTTGATTTGAATGCGACTGGCCCGATGAATCCTCTACTGTCAATGTGATGTTATATACACCTGTCTCTGCATACGTATGATTTACTTGTATCCCGTTGCCAGTTGCACCATCACCAAAATCCCAGTCAAACGATACAATACCAGCATCATCGGAAGAATTACTGCCGTCAAATAAAATGGATTCATTGGGTTGACCGCTATAAGGCCCGCCGGCGTCAGCAGTTGGTTGTTGATCCGTTGGATTGTTACTATGTGTGCGCAACTTGATACCATTTGACGGATATACGAGATAGAAGGTATTTCCATGCGCTCTGATGAGTTGCTTGTTTCTGCCCTCCATTCCGCCGACATTGTTGGCAATTATTTCTCGTTCTTGCCAGTGCTGGCCGCCATCCAGAGAAATCGTGGTATAAAGATCGCCACCGTCAGTGTCGGTATATGCAAGCATGACCGTTTGTCCGTTTGCAGATGCCGCAAGCGACGCGATTCCCTGATCCTGTTTCCAGGGCAAACAATCTCCCTGCTCGGTAACCGCCAAATCACGCACATTTGATCCGTTTTGCCAACGATTGTAACGAACGGATGGCGTGCTATTCACGTCTCTGTCTTTACCTGCTCCATAGCAAATATGCACATTTCCGCTGTGATCAACAAAAAGATCCGGGCTTCCGTTGCGATCAATTGCAGCGGAGTCGTGAATGTCACCAACATACTGGATCGAATTTCCACCATCTGTCGAGCGCCAATAGGAAACAGGGCCACCATTCGGATCAGGACAACCGATAATAACATGAACATTGTCTCCGTCACTGGCATCAATTTCAACCCGGTCATCTGCCCGATATTTGGTCAGACCAGTATGGCGCTTTGTAATACTTCCGTTCTCAATGCGAAAATAAGAGACCGGGCCCCATACATTATCGCCAATCGCCGAACCATATACACCATGCACGCGGTTTTGGTTATCCACATCAATCCGAACCATATAACCGCGTTTTACGTCTTCGGCAATCAGCAACGGACTGCTCCAACCGCTTTGATCTTTGAAGGTATAATAAATATCGTAAATATGATTCCCATTATCAGTTCGATAACACACATGAGGATTTCCGTATGTATCAACAGAAACTGCAGTTCCAAACGCGCCGGCCCCTGGAATTCCAAGTGTGTTGGGTACGCGTTCCTGATTTATGATTGTTCCGTTTGGATTCATTTCGGTGTAAATCACCCCATTATTCATGGCCGTGATATGCAAATGTCCGGTAGAAGGATCAACGTCTAAGTCAGGTCCATCTCCGGCAGAAACCGATGTTTCATTACTCCAGTTCGCTTGTGCCGAAGTCACAAGCAAAAATAACATTAACGTCAATAGTGTAAATTTCATTATGCGCATTTTGATCGTCCCTCTTATTTAATTAATAATATAATTATGTGAATTAAAGAATTATGGGGGAATAATATTTATTAACAATTATTATACCATGTATTAACAAATAGTAAAATAATAATATCAATAATAAACAAATAGTTACGGTGATGATGGTGGATAGCTTATAAATATACAATGTATAACACTGATACAGGTGTCTCAGAAGGGAAAAATATATTATTATTTTTTTCATGATGCGAAACGAATTTCACGAGATCCAAAATAAATATTGAAATTTAGCGTATTATTATTATATTAGCTGTACATTGACATAATTATTTATCCTGAAAAATTCATAGCCACAGAGGCTCAAAGTACACAGCGTTTTTATTTTCAAAACGTTACGCAAACAATAGTAACTCGTATTTTTCTTAACTCAGGTTAAAAAGCAATATGCACGCAAGTTGTTGTTTCTCTGTGACCTCTGCGCTTCTGTGGCACGTTTTGTGAATAATGCAGGTTATGGGTTTTCATTTGAAAAAAGGCAAAAATAATTAAATTTATGGAAACAGGAAAACATACGACAAGCGGGCGCTGGAAATTGGGTTTTGCATTATCATTACTTACTGCTTTATTGTGGGGTCTGCTCCCCATTGCATTAAAAGGTTTGTTGGATCAAATGGATCCGGTGACAATTACCTGGTATCGATTTTTACTGGCGGCGTTTCTGTTAGCGGCATTTGTATTCAGAAAAGGGGGAATCCCGAAGTTTTATAAAATTCGTGGTACCGTTGCTTTCTTGCTAAGCGTGGCCGGGGTGAGCCTTTACGGAAATTATATCCTTTTTTTATTAGGACTGAATTATGTAACTCCCGGAGTTTCTCAAATTGTTATCCAACTTGCCCCGGTGTTTATGTTACTGGGCGGATTGATTTTTTTCCGGGAACGTTTCAGCATAATACAGTGGGCTGGATTGGCAATTTTATTTGCAGGCATGATATTATTTTTTAATAAACGGATGAATGAATTATTGTCACAATTTTCTGATTACACGCACGGAGTATTATTAATTGTTACTGCAGCGGTTATCTGGGCATTTTATGGATTAGCACAAAAACAGTTATTACGAACATTCCCCTCTGAGATCATCATGTTATTTATCTATTTTGCCGGAATTTTTGTACTTCTGCCCGGGTCTAATCCTTTACAATTAATTCATTTAAGCGCCTTGCAAATCGGGTTATTAATTTTTTGTGGGTTGAATACGCTGTTCGCTTACGGAAGCTTTGCAGAGGCGCTTGATCACTGGGAAGCGTCTCGTATTAGTGCGGTTCTTGCAACAACGCCAATTATCACAATTCTTGCAATGAAAATCGGATTTTGCTTTTTCCCGAAATTTATTCAACCAGAACAATTAAATCTCTGGAGCGTTATTGGGGCATTAATGGTAGTCGGTGGATCCATGATTAGTGCGTTATACCAGCATCGGAAAAATGAATCAATTTCTTAATATAAATTTTATCTGCTTCATGCTGTTGCCCTTTCTCCTCATAAGTCAGGATATCTATTCGGATTTCACAGATTCGGACTGGGTGAATCAGAGCTTGGAATCAGAATTATTTGATGTTAACGAATTGAAATTAGATAGACTGTTATGGAGTAACAACGAGTTGCTGGAAGATTCTCTGTTTTCTCAACAAATAGTTGAAATTAAGTCCCGGGCTTCAAATTTTACAAAGGATGAAAAATATGGCGAGGCGAATATTTTGCTGGAATCGGCAATCGATCTGATTATCTCCATACGAGAATAACAGCGATACACGCAGCACGATGCTGGGTCTGGAACTCACCTGTAATTTTTGAATACGATTTAAAATAGATTTTCTTCTCTTGTATAATCCCGAATTGCCCCGACAGTCATCGGAGAAATTGGTTTGATCAGATGTGTGATCGATCCCATTATTTCAGGGAAAATGTGTACTTTACAAATAACCTCGACAGTGACGTTTGTTTGAGGATGCCTATGCATGTATTGTGTGGAGAACAGAAAATTTGCCATTTGGGGATTAGGATTGATGATAGCCGTCACCTGAGCGCCCTGTTTTATGAGCTCCTGCTTAAAAATATTCGCAGCGTAGCCATAATGGGTGCACACAAGCGCAGCGATCAGTGGTCGATTCCTGTTTTTGCGCGCGGTAAGTGCTGCCGCAATTTTTTGGGATATCCGCTTTCGGGTATCAGGAGAGTTGGTTCCTTCCTCAATCAAATCTGCCAGATCTCCGCAGGCAATACCGTAAATACTATTTTCTGGCACTCCTGCCGCGATTAGCGCTTTTTTGTGGGATTCGAGCGAAATTGTGGTTTGCGTTCCAAATAAAATGACATCTGCGTCTGTAGTATTTTTTAGCATAGCCAGAATCATATCCACACCGGTTTTTACAATGCCAACCACCGGAATCTGTGTTTTTGCAGAAAACGGAGTTTCGGGGTAGACCACGGATAAAGTATTGCAGCCGATCAAAATCAGGTCTGGTTGGTAGCGAGAAGCCATGCTTTCTAATGCACTGTTAAATATCCGTATTTTTTCCTGATGATCATTGATTACATTATAGCCGCTTTTGTTATCAAAGGATGCGTTAAAAAAGATTATCCGGGCAGAACGAAAAATCACACTCCTTTTTAACCGTTCTACAATATCTGCTGTAATTGAAAGACCGCCAAGCCCGGAATCAGTTACCACTATTGTGATGTCTTCTTTTTTAAATAGATTATTAAGGATCATTTTATAAATTTCGCTTGACAAAAAATATCAGGTCACTTATATTGTTTAATAGTTACTGTTCAGGTATTGAAAAATTGCCATAGAGACACAGAGTGCACAGAGAAAAATAAGCTTAAAAATCATTGTTTCTGGCAGCAGAATTAATTTTATTTTTAAAGTGATATTGTATCCGCTCAAAAATTGAGGGTAATGAGTGTCATGCCC
>CAZCJL010000041.1:0-51601 GCA_964498785.1 uncultured Cytophagia bacterium
TTCCCCAACTGCGGGATGTCAAACGGCGAACAGTATACTTAAATTGCTGGAGCGAATCGTCTGACCAAATTATGCGTTTTTTCTTAAATATGAATCCAAGATAATCACAATCATTGGACAGAACGATCCGACTTTGATCTGAATTGATTTCCAGATTGAGTCGGACTTTTAAATAACGGATCACGCTTTTGAGCACGCGATGCGCTGCCCGTTCGCTTTTGACGAAGATAAGAAAGTCATCGGCGTAACGGACGAAGCAGTGACCTCGTTGCTCCAGTTCTTTGTCAAGATCATCCAGAATCCGCCAAAACTATAAGTCGATGGCGAATATCTCCGGCGAACAAGGAACACAAGGAAGACAAAAGCAGAACTATCATTAGAAAACATGCTTTTTTAACCCAAGTTCACCTCAATTTCTAAAGGATAAACTCCTTTTTATTGAGCTTAGGTCGATTTTTAGTTCACAAATACGTTAATGGGTCACTACAGATTTGTGCTTTTTCATTTTTTTTAACCCAAGTTCACCACACTTATTTAGAAAAAGGCGAAGAAGTGCCCAAAAACGACGCTAACTTCAATATTTTGATTTAAATTTTTTGTGTAGTGACCTATAAATTTAATACTTGGCAAGAGTTGTGTGGATTCGTATCTTATCGCTATGTTTATCCGCACTGTCACAAAATCTAACGGCAAAGGCTCAAAAAAATACCAATGCCACCAACTGGTCGAATCCATTCGCACCGAAAAAGGAGTTCGCCAAAAGCTGTTGTTGTCGCTTGGGAGACTCAATCTCCCGAAAGAAAAATGGCCGCGGTTAGTGGCACGAATGAAAGCGATCATTCAAAATCAGGAATCGCTGTTCGACGAAGATAACGACATCGAAAAACTTGCGCAAAAATATGCGCAGTTGTTCGTCAAAAAGCATGGACTGAATGGCCCGATTGAACGCTATCAATCCGTTGACACGAAGTCTTTAAAAAATCAACGGGTTCGTCACATTGGTGGCGAATACCTGGGCACTGTTTTTTTCAAGAAACTTCAATTAGAGCAATGCCTGAAAAGCTGCGGTTTCACCAAACGACAAATTGAAATCGCCATGCTGTTGATCATCGGACGCCTGGTTCATCCGGGCAGCGAACGTCATCTGTATGAATGGGCACAGAACATATCCGGACTCGATGAGCTGATCCATACAGATTTTGATCAGCTATCCCTGAACAGTTTATATAAAGTTTCCGATTTGCTTTATGAGAACAAAACAGAAATTGAAGCGCATCTTCGTACCAAAGAAAAAGACCTGTTTTCTCTTAACGAAACGATCATTCTGTATGATTTGACCAACACCTATTTTGAGGGTCAGGCGGCGTCGAATTCCAAAGCCAAATTCGGACGCTCCAAAGAAAAACGATCCGATTGCAAATTATTAACGTTAGGTCTTGTTATTGACAGTCAGGGATTTCCAAAAGCGAGTCAGATATTTTCTGGCAATCAAAGCGAACCAGAGACACTGTTAAAAATGGTGGAAACATTGCATCAAAACAATCCGACAAAGAGCGAAAAACCCACTGTTGTAATTGATGCTGGTCTTGCTACAGAGGACAATCTCGAAAAACTGAGGCCGCATTATCATTACATTGCGGTTTCCCGGAAAAAGATCGACGCGCCGGATTGTGACGATTGCATTGTGATCAAAGAGACCAAACAAAACAAGGTTGAAGCCAAACGTATTTCCGGCGATGACGAGATCTTTTTGTATTGCAAAAGCACGATGAAACAGCAAAAAGAGCATTCGATGCAAGATCGATTCCGCCAAAATTTCGAGGAGCAGCTCACTCATATCGCAAAATCGGTTCGCAAAAAGAATTGCACCAAACGCTATGATAAAGTGCTTCTACGAATCGGCAGACTGAAAGAAAAATACAAACAAATCGCCCGCTTTTATCAGATTGATGTCGAAGAAAAAGACACTCTGGCAAGCCGGATTACCTGGAAATATTTGAAAGAACAATCGGACCAGCGATTTTCTGGCTCTTATTTTTTGCGCACCGACCGCTCAGATTTATCGGAACAAGACATCTGGTCGATTTACATCATGCTCACACAACTGGAAGATTCGTTCAGAACACTCAAAACAGATTTACAGATGCGTCCTGTTTTTCACCGGAAAGAGAATCGCAGCGATGGCCATATTTTTATTACATTACTTGCCTATCATCTGCTGCATAGCATTCGCAGCAGTTTGAAAGAAAGATATATTCATTTGAGCTGGCGCAAAATCCGGGAATTGATGTCCACGCACTGTCGGGTAACGAATCGAATGAAGACAGAAAGCGGAAACATCCTTTTTATCCGCAAATGTTCTGAGCCGGAAGATTTTCATAAAATGATTTATGATTCATTAAATTTGAATCACGCACCATGTAAAACCAGAGAATATAGTTTAAAAATCTGTAGTGACCCGTAAACTGTTTCAAAGAACAAAAATGAACCTAAGTTCAATAAAGACGATTGCGTCTTGTTAAATTTGAGGTGAACTTGGGTTAATATTGGTTTGAATTTTGTTATTGTCTTCAATAATTGTACCTTTAATTTACTGTAAAAATAACATTAAAGTCAAGTATTAAATTTGTGGGTCACTACATCTATTTTTTGAAGGTAAATATTGAAGTTAGCCTTTATTTTTGCCAATTTAAGGACATTTTCCAAAATAGTGTGGTGAACTTGGGTTAAGGTTCGCTCGTGCTTTTAAGACCAGAACGATAGCCACTGCAAGCAACACCAGTGATAAAATGATTAATGGGATATTACCCTCAGCAAGGTTCTTTTGCACCATAAATATCAATGCCACAATAGTGACACTAAACATGAAAAACATAGGTATTTTCACAAAATTATTTTTGGATCCCATCTTTGAAAGCCAAATCGTAATAGTCAGTAATGTCAATGAGGCCAGCAATTGATTAGCAGAACCAAATAACGGCCATAATGCAGACTGCGTTCCAGAAAAAGTGAAATAAGCTGCCACTGCAATGGTGACAGCTGTACCGGCATAACGATTTTTGCTTAGGAGTTTATCTGCTTTGGTTTCTTCAAAAAATTCCTGGAACATAAATCGTCCGAGGCGGGTTGCAGTATCCAATGTTGTTAATGCAAAGGCTGAGATGGCTAAAGCTGCGAACGTGATGCCTGCTTTTTCAGGAATACCAAGATGAGAGACAAATCGTCCTATACCTGCTGAAAAGACACCAATCGGGCCGCCTTCTTTCATCAGATGAATGTAATCACTTTGAAGGATAGTTACTGCAGTAATTAATGCAATAATGGATAGTAATCCTTCAATCAACATGCTGCCATAAGCAATAGGTTTTGCATCGGTTTCACGATTTAATTGTTTAGATGTCGTTCCAGAAGAGACAAGGGAGTGAAATCCCGAAATAGCTCCACAAGCAACCGTCACAAAAAGAATGGGAAAGATATATCCAATATCTGTTTTAAATCCTGTAAAAGCCGGCGCTGAAATGGTCGGACCCGCAACAAAAATTCCAACTACACCAGCAATTAATATCGTATAGAGCAAGAATGAACTGAGATAATCTCTTGGTTGCAGCAGGATCCACACAGGTGCAGTTGCTGCAAAGAAAACATAAACGAATAGTAGTATTTTCCAGGTATTGTAGGGTAAGGCAAGGGGGAACTTAAGGCCTATTAGAATACATAAAACCAGCAATACGATACCAATGATTGAAGAGATCCAAAGAGAAGTATTTAACCGGTAAATGGATAACCCGAATAACATAGCAACCAGAATAAACAGAATAGATGCAGTGGCAGTAGCGGGTTCCATCACAAAAACATTGGCAACAGCATGGGCAAAAACAGAAATGACAAGAACAACCAGTAACCAGGCAAAGGCCAGAAACAGGCGTTTCCCATCGTGACCCACATGTTCTTCAATCACCTCACCAATGGTTTTACCACCATGACGTACAGAGGCAACCAGTGCTGACATATCATGAACACCCCCTATGAAGATACTGCCAAAGACAACCCAAAGTGCAACAGCGACCCAACCGAATACTGCAGCGACAATGGGGCCAATAATGGGGGCTGCACCTGCAATACTTGAAAAATGATGCCCCATCAGAACCGGCGGTTTTGCCGGAACATAATCAACACCATCTTGTTTTGTATGGGCTGGTGTTTCTCTACTATCATCCAGTTTATATTTTTTGGCTAAAAATTTGCCGTAAAAAATATACCCTGCACTTAAAGCAATTAATGCAAAAACTATTAATATTGAACCTGACATGATGTGGATCCTTTCTTAATCTGAAGGGTAATTATTTTATGGTAAATGTGACTTCGCCCAAATTGCCGCAGTCAGCAACATAATGACCTTTTATATCGTCACCCTTGACCTTATAAGCAGGAGCTGCTGTACCGGAGACAACCACCATACCAGGCTCAAGCGTTAATCCATCATTGACCAAATGATTGGCGATCCACAATAATGAATTCCAGGGATCCCCTAAAATTTCACTGGCAGGACTTTGGCGAATGGTTTTTCCATTTCGAATCAGTTTTAAATTCAGATCTTTCAACTCAATTGAATGAGGCAAATGTGCAGGCCCCAGAATAAAAACATGAGCCCCTGTACCTATTGCAACCATATCTTCAGGAACTGGTTTTTGATTATCGACTTTATACGGGAAATTACCTGCATCAAAAGCCGGATGAATCGATTTTACATATTTTTTTAACAACTGAACATTTTCAATAGGTTGATCTATTCTTTTCCCGATTGTAAAACCAATTTCAGTTTCAAGCATGATTTCACTGTAAATATCTTTTGGCAAAACAGAGCCATTTGTTACTCTTTGAGTTAAATAAAAAGGTCCTCTCGCTGGTTCACCCATTCCAAATTGTTTTTGTGCTGATAGACTGGCATAAGCGACTTTATAACCGCAAACATTTCCCTTAACATTACTTACTTTATTGGCGACATCTTTTTGAAAAGCATACGCTTCATCCATGATCATTTTATTGAACTTATAAGTGGGTGGATCAATCTGAATATTTTGCAGAAGTCCATTCGTCATATAATCTACCAGTTCAGAATTTGATAAATTATTTTCAGTCTGTTTAAGACAATTTGCTATAACAAGGATAACAGACAGAAGTAAAATTGTAATGATATTTCTTTTAATCTTCATAAACATAACTTTCTCCTTTATGTATGATTGAAAATGAGCTTATTCATTCATAAAATTATTTTTCATAAAACAATGATCGATCACTTTGAATGTCATCAAATCCTGAAATTATAAATGAAGCGATTGCTTGATTCATACCAACTTTTCCAATGGGATGTCTCCCGCCATTATAGTAATTATTGATGGCAAACCGTACACAGGGACGGTTTCCGGCCGGATCTAAAATAGCTAAAGCCAGAATATACTCCCCGGAGGATATACCAGACAAAAGCAATGTTTGATTAACGGTGTAAGTCTCTTCAGGAACGGTATATGATTGTGTGGAATCATCCCATCGATCTCCGGGCATCCAGGTCCTGATATCAATATCCGGGCATTGCTTTTTCCAGACAGCCTGTTTTGTGTTTGGATCAAGCAGACTGAGTTCAACCGGCCAATTATAATAAAACGGTGATGAACCTGTATTCTTAACCTTAAATGAGACCATAAAACGAGTATCGGCAGCTATTTTCCTGGGATAGGTGACTTCTGATATCACAAAACGATAACCCAAAGCCTTCTGCATGATCTCTGCACCGGCTCTGACACTTTCATCATTCTGATTGTATTCTGAAATCCAGCCGAGATGGTTTGCATGCAGCTTTCTGATTCGGTCTATAATATAATCCCTGTGAGCAGGAACCGTCAACGATTTATCAGGACTTTCACCGGGTTGGATTTGCACGCGACCCCAGTTGTATGCAGTCTCTCCTCCAATAACGGCTGTTTTCCACTTTGGTGCAGTATTGTTGATGTGGAAGCCACAATACTCCTGATCGTGGTGCGCAAACGAATCCCAATAATAGCCGAAGTTGTAAATATGATCATTGTATGTATTTGGCCATCGAATCATCACCAGTTTATTTTTAAAAGATGCATTAAATTGAGCCGCTATGGCCTCTTTAATTTCGTCGAACGTATCCGGAAATTCCATTTCTCCCCATTCCCCGATAATACCCATTTCAACATAGGCAACACGCGAATCATTATCCCATGCCTGACCCAGTTTCCTGATGAATGCAATCACTCTCTGCTTAAATTGGTCACTCGTAAAATCTCCGGGTGTCATATCAGAAGGCCAGTGTTCTTCTTGCCCCGGCCACGCTAAATAGACACGCGGAATAATCTTTATATTATTTTTTTCTATGCCGTGCCATCTTGTGTTACATACTTCTCTGATTTTATTCACATCATCACTTGCCCAATTTTCAAGTTCGTCCCATTGGAAATAGGTTTTAATTAATGTGCCATATTCATGTCTTGGCCTGGAAGGTTTGTATCCCTTGCGTTTTTTGATCGCCTGATCATATTCAGGTGGATATATTGTACTTATTCTGAATCCTTTGAGAGGATTTTTTATCGCCTTCTCGTATTCCTCCGGATATAATGTGATTAAATCCTTCTGTGATGAGGCTAAGATTGTCGAAGATGGTGTTTGTCCTGGTATTTCTTTATTCGCAGGTACTGGAGTTGCTGGTGGAGAACTCAATCCGGCAGATACCGTGAATTTAATATAATCAAAAATGACTAATGATCCGGTCTCGGACAGTGCTTCTATTTTTATCGCATCACCATGATTTATCGCTATATTACGCGGGGCATGCCATCTCTGTTCACTTAGCATACGCCATTTATCATCCCGGTCTTTGCCTAACCAGGCGACAATTTGATTATTGGCGATGTACATGGCATAAGTATTTTGACCCGCACTTTCCGACAGATAGCAAACATCGATATCATAGTTTCCGGAAGGTAATGAAAAATTAAACTGTGCAACACCCGTTTTACTCGTCAGCTTGATATAGGTACGGGATCCGTTTTTATCAATTTGATACCGCGTTAAATTCATATTTTCTGCTTCAACAAGCTGATGAAGAGGAGGTTTAGGAGTGTCTTGAATAGGTGTTTGAGCCTGAATTAGCTGGGAGATGTGCAAGAAAATCAAGCTCAACATCACGGGAAATAATATCGGTTTAGTCTTCATCCAAAAATCCAATCAATTAAATTATAATTTAGTTTCAAACAGTCCAAATAATAATGCCGGCCCTCTGAGGTGAAATCCCGTCGGGTATGAACGCATCTGGCGTTGGCGCATGAATCTATGTCCGCTTGCCGATGGGATTATTCAGCACCAAGTAGATTCATAGAATCCAGATGAATCCGTCCTCCGGCTTGAACGCTGATTACATTCTCACCCCTCTGCATATCAACTGCCATCCGGTCCCATACCCAGGTCTGTGTCGTACCGGAGTTCCATAGGCTTACAAATCCCATATATTTACCATTGACGCTTACTTTTAAATCGGTTTCACGTTCCCAACTGTTAATATAGCGGAACTCAAGTACATACCTGCCTGTTTTGGGCGCATCAAATGTCCAGCTAACTGGATATTTTCCGACTCCCCGATCGATCGTGATATAACCAGTTCCGGTAAATCCTGTAATTTTATTTGATGATTCGTAAGGGTCAAACCTGGCTGTTTCCGCTTCGAGAACTATGCCGCCTGTCGACGGTTGCATGGAGGGAATCGTAAGGTCACCGCCCAAAGTACGGATGTCATGAATGACGTATCGATAGGTGTCACGCCAGTCCACATATCCCACCCGGTTGGTCCAGAGTGGATTATGATAATTGCTCAAACCTAAAGATGCGTAATAACGCCAGTACAAGACGGTTTGCTGCAAATGTTTAATTGCGGCCTGCTGCTTTTCAATATTAAGGGTCTTCCGGAAAAATGCCAGTTCAGTTGCCGCTTCTATCTTATGGGCGTAGTATTTTCCCAGGAAAGCTATCGTTCGGATATCATCCAGGACTAAACGTAATTCTTTATCTCCCTGGTGTGAAATGCCCTCCAGTATTTGCAGCGCCTTGTCAGCATGCTCATGAATTTGTTTAGCTGCTTCCAGGGGCGTTGTTCCCTTTATTTTCTCACCAGCCAGCGTTTTTTGCACATAGTCAGGGATGGAGATAAAAGCTGTGCCCTTATGCGGTTCGAGGGTGATGAATCGATTGACATCATGAAAGCCTGAGGCTGTTTGCGCTGGCCGGGGGCGACTCTGACTGGATTCAATATACCATTCGAAATCCAATGATCCCCAATGAAATCCGGTGGTTTTGGGATAGATCAAAGAGGCTTCTTGCCAGGCAGAAAACAGTTTTACCGCGTCCACGCCCGGATACCGTGCCTGGATGATATGTTGAAAGCGTTCATTGCTCACCATCGGATCATAACCGAGCCTACCCCATAGCATCCACTGATACCAGTGTTTCTCAATCTCGATCTGGCGCGGTGATTCAGGTTCACGCGACAAAAATTCCCGTCCCCAGATATACTGGTCGGAGCCGTAATAATAACCACGGGACACATCGTAAGGAATATTCTGAATAAACTCGCGTACAAAATCCGGCGCACCCCAGCGGAAATAATAGATGTCGTCATTGCGTAGCGTCCAGATGGTTTTTAAATGACCTTTGCTCTGGATGTCTTTGACAAATCCGGGATGATAGGTTTGGGTTGTCGAACTGTATACGTGCGCCGCAGCGTATTTAAAACTGAAGATGAACTCGATATCAGGATGGTCGATGATCGGTTTGAATTTTTCGGCGATATCCAGAGCCCCCGCCATGTGTTGACGATGTATAAAAGTCATTTTGCGCCCGGGCTGTTCTTTTGCCGCATCCAGAATGCCCAGGGCATAGGTGTCGTAGGCCCAGTCTTCTTTTTCCTGAAAGGATGCGCCGTACATATTTTCACCCGTGGTTAACCCGATACCTTTGAGGTCAGGATAGGTGAGAAACATCTGCTTTACACTCTTGCGGAAATAGTTGCGGGTGATGGGATTATCCACTGCATCAGTAATACCATATTTTCCTTCCGTACCATTAATAAAGATGTTCCAGGTAACAAAATAAAAATCGACATTGCGGGACTTGCCATAGGCCATGACCTTGCGCCAGAACTCGATTTTGTCCTCAATGGTCATCTTTTTCAGGATCTCTACATTAGTAACGATCTCCGGTGCGTCAAAACCAGTGCCCTCAAGATCGTAAATTTCTTTCCAACGAACGGTCGATCGGTGCACATCTGCCAACGCCACATCCGGATAGTCAGGCACACGCACGAGAGATGGAAAAGGATGCAAACTCCAACAGGAAATAAAATTATAACGATAACGGGCGAGCGCATCGATATACTCACGCCAAAAATCAAAACTCCACATCTCAGCAATATTATGTTGGGCTGCGTCACAGACATCGGTATAACTGGGCGTACGCGCATCCAATGGGATATTGAATTTTGTGCCGCGCATTGCCATCTTGGGATTCTGTTTCTGTGGCTTCACGGCGTCAATTCCCTGAGTCTCTATAATTTCCGCCAATTCCAAACCACCATACATCAGCCCGCCAGTATCTTTGCCCAATATATAAATCGTTTTTCCGACAATTGCAATAACATAGCCTTCTGCGGCGAGATCAATGTCCGGCTGAAGTTTCGCAGCCTTCATTTGTGTGAGCACCGCTTGATCGGACAACAGTGTCAAGACGATTTGTCTAACTCCGGTATCGTTGACCGAAGGTAATCTTCGTTCAAAACGTTTTCCCTGATTGAGCGCCTTACGGATTTCCGCAGCGGCAAACTCCGCCTGGGGACACTCGTACGCTAAAACGATGTTAATCGGGCGAACGGACGCTTCCTGGGCCGAAACGAAGGATACACAAGTTACGAAGACAGACAACATTAAACTGACAATGATACTTTTTGCACAATGCATGAGATTTGTTTCCTTTTACACGTGTTTGGGTGATTGTTCCTTTGCAGCCTGCATGGTCTCGATACCGAGGATGAAGATACCGCGCGATCGAGATTAGCTGGATTATCGAACTTGGCTGTCTAAGTAGAATTGAAATGTGTTCACCCATATTATAATTAAAAAACCTGAACTGACTTGGATCATTTTTATTGAATTTTTCTGTTTTAATCATTTTGAACTTTACTATAATGAATTTCTGATAAATCCTGAAGGCGTTTTGCAGCCTGCTCCGGAGTGATATCTCTTTGGACTTCGGAGAGCATTTCATATCCCACGATGAATTTTTTCACGGTTGATGAGCGCAGCAATGGCGGATAATAGTGGGCATGAAGCTGCCAGTGCTGATAATCATTGCCATCAGTCGGCGCGCCATGCCAACCCATGCTGTAGGGAAACGATATTTCAAACAGATTGTCATAGCGGATTAAATGCCGTTTTAAAATATCAGCCAGAGATTTCCGTTCGGTATCATTCAAATCAGGCAAACGTAAAACATGCCTTTTGGGCAATAGCAATGTTTCAAATGGCCAGATAGCCCAAAAGGGTACGATAACCATCCAGCATTCGTTCTCAACAACTATTCGCTCTTTCGCGACACTCTCTCTTTCAAGATAATCAAGCAGCAACACAGAATTGTGTTTTTGAAAGTACTTTTTCTGCTCCTTGTTTTCCTTGAAAGGTTCGTTTGGAAGGCTGTTGCTGGCCCATATTTGTCCGTGCGGATGTGGATTAGAACAGCCCATAATTTCGCCTTTATTTTCAAAGATTTGCACCCATTGGTAGTCCTTGCCCAGCTCTTCAATTTGCTCTATCCACAATTCGACGACTTTTTTTATATTTTCCACTTCCATTTGCGCAAGACTTAAATCATGTCGCGGTGAAAAACAGATTACACGACAAGTACCCTTAATACTATCAATACGCATTAGGGAATTATTTTCTATGGTTTCAGCAGGATTGTCCGGAAGCAATGCTGCAAAATCATTATCAAATACAAAAGTATTCTCATAAACAGAATTTTTGTGTCCGCCGGCACGTTCGTTTCCCGGGCACAAATAACATTTTGGATCATGTTCCGGGCGTATGTTTGTTGCCAATTGCTCTACTTTTCCCTGCCAGGGGCGTTTAGTACGGTGCGGTGATACGAGCACCCATTCCCCGGTTAAAGGATTATGTCGGCGGTGGGGTGATTCTAATAATTTCAATTTTATTCTCCCTTTTTACTAGTATCTACCAGAAAACAGCATATAAAACAACCAATATAATCAGAATCGCATAGGCGCTTATATTAAATACAGGATCAGTTTTAAATAATTTAGCTGTAAGCTGGATTCCCTTGGGGTCGTCCACATTTTCTGACGTTGTCATGCTCACTCCAGCAATAATGGCCATAGTGATTAACATGGTGTAAAACATCTGATCCATCCAAGGTAAATCTACAACGGTGCTCTTAAGCAACAATGCTACCACAATGGATGAAAGCACACCAACAATGGCGGCTTTATTCGTAGCCTTTTTCCAAAACAGTCCCATCAAAAATACCGCTAAAATACCGGGGCTCACCAAACCGGTGTATTCCTGGATATATTGGAACATTTGCGGGATATTGCCCAACACCGGCGCTATAAAGATAGCAATTAGCAAAGCGGCAAACGCCGTAATTCTTCCAGTTATTACAAGCTGCTTTTGGGATGCCTGTTTATTGATATAGGATTTATAAATGTCCATCGTGAAAATAGTAGAAGTGGAATTAAGCATTGACGCCAGTGACGAAACAATAGCCGCTGTGAGCGCTGCTAAAACTAATCCTTTCAGTCCGATAGGGATGAATACACTTATCAGCCAGGGATAGGATTTATCATAATTAATACTACCGTCGCTATTGGCAAAGGCTTGCCGGACGCCATCAATAATAACGGTGCCTTCCGGCTGGCTGTACATCACAAATGCCACAATACCAGGGATGACTACTATCAAGGGTATAATCAATTTTAAAAATGCAGCGAAGGCGATACCGCGTTGGGCTTCTCTAAGAGATTTGGCAGCTAAAGTTCTCTGGATGATGTACTGATTAAATCCCCAGTAGTACAAATTGGCGACCCACATTCCACCAATCAGTACGGTAATGCCGGGTAAATTAAAATATTCCGGATTATCTCGCGAAAGTATCATGTGGAATTTATCTTCAGCAGAGTTAATGACATGGGACAAGCCGTTAATAATGCCCCCTTCGGGAGTTACCGCATTCAAAGCAATGAAAGAAGTTATAAGTCCGCCAATTACCAGCAGCGCTACCTGAAGTACATCGGTCCAGGCAACTGCGGAAAGCCCACCGTATAAAGAATAAGCGGCAGCTATAAAGGACAGCCCCAGGATAGCCCAGATGATCAGGCTGCCATCGCCGTTGCCAATGATAGTATCGATGGCTTTGCCTCCCAAAAACAGAACTGAAGTCAGATTCACAAATATAAACAGGGCTATCCAAAAAACAGCCAGAATTGTTTTTAAATTTGTGCTAAAACGTTGTTCCACAAATTGAGGAATGGTGTACAGCCCTTTTTCTATAAAAACGGGCAGAAAGAATTTTCCGACAATGATCAATGTCAGAGCCGACATCCATTCGTATGAAGCTATGGCAAGTCCGATGGCAAAACCGGATCCCGACATACCGATAAACTGTTCTGCTGAAATGTTTGCCGCAATCAGCGAAGCGCCAATGGCCCACCAGGGCAGAGACTTACCGGCCAGGAAATAATCCTGCGAGTTTTTTTCATGGCCCTTTTTATCCCTGGAAACGCATAAACCTAGTCCAACGATAAAAATGATATAAACGATAAAAACGCCGTAATCTACTGCTGAAAATTCCATTTTTTCTCCTGAAAATTATTAATTAATATTATCTTTCTTAACCTTAATAATTCATAAACCGTAAAGGTAATCCTGTAACCCTGTCAGGGTTTTATTTACGTGAAGTTATAATATGTTGTATTGTAATCGATATTAAATTCAATATATAGAGTATTTAATGAAAATCCTGACAGGGCTTATCAATTGACGTTTTTTGTTCGACGACTAAATAGAATTAGATGATAGTAATATTTTACACAAATCTATTTTTAAAACTCAGTTTCACCGCGTGATTTGAATTAACTTATTATTTCTTTCCGCCTTAGCGTTTCGGCATTAAATATTCATGAATAATTCAGGTTAAAAAACTTTATCCTTTATGCTGAAAAAATTTATACAATTATTCCCAATCAAGCGTAAAAGATCTGAACGTAGATGCTCCCCGTCCAAAAGCTCTGAAAGTTTGGCAACTGCCTCAGGATAATCAGCTATAAAATTGTTCTCAGGCATAACATCTGACTTCAAACAACTTAATGTTTGAATATCCCCAGGTATCTTTTAGTTATATGTGAATCGCTGTGGTTTTTACCCTGTCAAACTCCGTTTTAATCAAACATGTGATATTTTCTTCGACCTTTGCCACTTCTTCCCATACTCCTCGAAGTCTGGCTTCAATAGTTCGATTTTTCACTAATTCGGGTGGAACGCCTATTATTTGCCTTTTATGCTTTTTGGGATTTTTATGAATCATCATCTACAGTGCAAATTGGTATCTGCTTTATGCTCAACTTTTGAGATGCATACGGGCTATTCCCATTCTAATTACAGCTCGGCATTTAATCCTTCTGCTTCCCATCTTTTCTAATGAATATTCACAATTGTCGAACATGTCTCCATTTCCAAACATTCGAAAATCTTTCCTTTATTACGGTAAATAATGTAAACTGCCATCCATTGCCGGGTCATCGAATACCATATTCTTTGGCAAGGGCCCTCCTTTACCCTGATTAACTGCGACCATGCCGACAGGGTGCCGTCCCCCTTTGAAGTACTGACTCGTAGCAAACCGAAGGCTTGGCAGCTGGCCGGCCGGATCAAGTACGGCAAGGGCCAAAATATAACGACCGGTTGGGATGCTGACCTTAAATTCACCTGATGCCATATAGGTTTTTGGCGGCGTTGCCCAACCCGGAATTCCATCTACCCAATTTTTATTGGGGTGAAATTTGGGCCACTCGCTAGTGGGCGACCATTCAGGATCAGTCCATCCGTCACCAGGTAGCCAGTCACGAATATCTGCCTTGTCAAAAGTTTGCCTCCATACCACGCTGCGGTCATCCGGGTCAAGAAGAGATACTTCCACGGGCCAGTCATAGTAAAATGGCGCAGACCCAACGTTTTTAACATGAAGTTTTACATGTAGCTTTTTATTTTTTATTGAGGGGCTGAACGCTACTTTTTCAAGGATATAGCGGTAACCAAAGGCTTGTTGAATCAGATCCGCACCGATCCGGGCTTCTGCATTCGTGGTATCATAGTCTTCAATCCATCTCAGTTGCGTGCAGTGAAGCCAGCGGAGTGTGTTAATGATGAAGTTGCGGTATATTTCCTTCGCCACACTTGTCGTGGGACTTGGACCCGGTTGAATATCGGAATTGCCCCAGTCGTAGGCCGTCTCTCCACCGATATAATTTTTTAAATAACGGCTTTCTGTAGCATTAAGCTGTGCAATGCTGTTACCCTGGGACCACATCTGATCGAAATGTGCCCATGAATCCCAGTATTCCCCAAAAGGCTGTGACTGAAATTCTTTCCAATTTTGCCTTACAGACACGAGTTTATTTTTGAATGCTTTTGTACATGCATCTGCAACCAACTTTTGCATTGCATTCGTGGGATCGGGTGAGTGATGCTCTCCCCATTTGCCGAATATGCCAAGCTCTATGAAACCCACTCTTGGATCGGTATCCCACAGTGTTCCCAGTCGTTTCAGCAGCCTTACTACCCGTTGCTGAAACTGTTCGCTTGTATAATCATCCGTTGCCATGTCGGCGGGCCAGTATTTCTCATTATCTTTGCTATAATGCAGATAGATCCTTGGAATGACTTTAATGTTTTGGGATGCGATGTCACCCCACATCTCAGCTGTCACGCGGCAAATCTTTTCAATACCATCGGATTCATGATTTTCGAGTTGATTCCATGCAATATAGGTATGTGCCAGTGTGGCCCACTCATGGTCATAAATTCCCCGGGTAGTAAAGCCCTTTAATGGATTTCGAAGGGCTTTGCCATAGGGGGCAGGCGCCACTGCAACCAAACCAGAAAACGTAGCTGGTAACATTTTGCCTGATTGCGCATCAGGTTTCTGTTTTGAGCAAAATATGAGTGCCAACAAGAAACTGGCGATGCCGATTTTAACGACGAAATTCATTTTTGTTTTTTCCTTTTTAAGTTGAATTAATAAGATCTTAGATGATTTCTTTTTTCCAAAAAATCAAGAACCGAAACCAACACCACGTCTTTTATCCCATCGTTTGCAGATAGTCTGTATAATCAAAATGATATTGAAAGTTGGCAATCGCAATACGCGCGAAAACATTGCTAAACCTGCCCTGGAGGCACCTCGGCTGCAACCTGTTTATCAGATATTTGATTTTTATATTCATTCGTTTTACTACTATTGTCAATGAAACTTTAAGCAACGGCAACGCAAGTGTATTTTTAACATGATCGTTCATCTACAAGCATTTAGTATTAGAAAAATAATGTAACTATGAATTAATATTTAACTGATGCTGCAATTAAATAATTACGGTCAGACCCGTAGCAATCATGCGATTCCCATAATATAATTCCAATCCCTTTTGCAAAGTATCCGCCCCAATTAACTGGAGGCCAATCTCTATCCCAACATCTATACTCGCATAAATCAGTATATTCTCCCTTAAGATTTCCGAACGGTATAGTGATTTCCTCCTCTGCTATACGCATATAATAGCTGTACTGACCTGATTGCCATGATGTATCTATTTTACTAAAATAATAATGTTCAAATTCATCATTAGATTTTGTAGAATAACACATAATATTGCCTTCTTCATTTTCGCGATAATAAGAAGTGTCAGCAATATAGTAAGGAGCTTTTTCAGAAGTGAACACATAATATTCATGATTATTTATATTTTTCTTGCCGACAATGGATACAGTAAACGTATCGTAAACCGACACATATGTCCATGAGTTTCCCACTTTCATTGGAAAGTAAGAATTCTGTTCCTGCGGACCTAGAACATTTTTTTCACAGCAAATAAATACAAAAATCAGAAATTGAATTAATAATATGAAATACTTGTTGACTATTTTCATAATTATTCATGCTCTCATAGCATTTATTAATGTTTTCAAATATTATTGCAAAATTAGCATCTTCTTAGTTTTGGAATAACCTGCAGCGTCCAGTTTGTAGTAGTAAACACCGCTCACAACCTTTTCGCCGGCCGCATTGCTGCCATCCCACACTACAGAATGTGAACCGGCTTCAATCTTACCATTTACCAATGTTTTCACCTTCTGTCCCACAGAGTTGTAAACTGTCAGTTTTATATCTGCCATTTTTTGCAGCGTATAACTAATTGTTGTACTCGGATTAAACGGATTGGGATAGTTTTGCGATAGCCGGAACGTCTCAGGTTGCGCCTGAACAGTCTCGTCCACAGGTACCCATTCAGGCCACCAGTTTAAATCACCAAGGGGGAATCCTTCATCTGCCGCTGTAAATGATTTAGCATCCCGGTTGTATCGCATATCCATATTTTCTCTGCTTCGCAAATCGAAAGTCGGGCTCATATCCGGATTCCACCAATCCCAGCCAAAATATGGCGTTGTTCCTTTGTAAGCAGCGGTATCGGCATTTCCAATTGCACAGTGCACAGCAACAGAGTCAATAGCAAACATCGGGACTTGTGGTGCATTGACAAAAGTAAGTTCTTCTTCGAAGTAGGCAATGGTTGTGTCAATGATTGCCATTTTTGTCTCATTGGTATAAATCCAGGGATTGTCCAGTCCTTTTTCGGCCCAGCTGGCCAGCACATCCGATGTAAAGCTGATATTGTTATTCCGCATATCAATTTGGGTGTTGGCAATATCACACATACTCGCTCTTATAATCCATCCCCCTTTAGGACCCAGGTATGAAATTTCGCTATTAGGAAAAAGAGTATCAGCATTCTCCGGAAAATCAATATACTTGTCAGAAAAAAATTCTAAAGGTCGAAAAGTGCCATTGATATAAAGGTTATTCGTAAATTGAACATATTCGGTACGGTTAATACTTGTTGTTGGTCCATGCGCGCCTGTAATATTGTAAAACGTATTATGATCAATAATTAGAATCGGCAACTGCCTTTCGGGTGGACTGTATCAGCCCCAGCCGTTACCCAGCCACGGACCAAATGTACAGAACATGAATGTATTGTTTTGGATCTTTACGTATTTTATGTCACCCTGGAAATCCCATGTACCGCCCCAGCCGCCTGCTACGCTTAAATTACCATTAAAAAAGGAATTCTCTACAATAAGCGTATCACAATCGCCGCCCATACTAACAGCGGTAAATCTTGAGACTTCTACACCGTCAACGTGGATTTTACCTTTGCTTATTGTTCTCCGGGTGATAAACCTTGAAGCATAAGGAGATACTGCTCCGTGTTGACCATCAGCTATTATGTTTCTCAAAGTTAATGACGCTTCTGCTTGAAACATGGCCCAGGGATATTCACCAGAAGCGTTGGCTGCAAAAACAATTTCTGCTTTTGAAGCAGCACCGTCAAATGTTTTAATTGTTATTGGTACACTAACCGGGATTACAGCTGAATTGGGATAGATCCCATTATCTGCGAGAACAAAAACATCGCCGGCATTGGCATCAGAAACTGCATTAAACAATGCATCAGGAACAAATGGTGTAACATTAATTTCTGCAGAAAAAACCGTGTTTGCAACAAACAGACTGCAAACAATAAGTACGATTGTAAGATAACGTTTCATCTTTCTCCTCCATTTGATGCGTTTATTGGATTTTAATCCAATCCACATCCGCATCCACTTCATCTTGGAAATCTTTCCAGTGAAAATAGCCTTCAATAATCTCCAATTGACTTTTCTGGATATGCGCATCCGTCACTTCGACAAGATCGCGCCAGTGCTGCTGAGCCTCGGTGATATATTTTACTGCTTCTGTTTTTTTATTCTGGTTCAATGCCACGGCGGTGCGGATTTTTTTGGCAAAATAAAGACCCAAATAAGCCCAGGCCTTCACATCATCGATTTCGCATTTTAAGGTTTCATTATTTGTAGTTATGTCTTTTATAATATTTAGCGCATGTTGATTATCAGTTTCCAGGGCAGAAGCTAACTGGAGAGGTGTTACCTTTGCGCCGAAGTTTTGACTGCCATCGCCATATTCTTTAATGCTGACAAAATTGGGTTCTATCGGATCCGCATCTATCATTTCCTGCAGGGTGATAAAATCACGCTTGTTGCCGATAAGCCCTTCCGTATAAAAAGAGTGATCCCAGGTGAAATTAAAAAAGCTGGCGATGCGCTGGGTGGTGCGGGTAGATAATTGGTAGGCTTCAACCATTTGATGGCCAATATTTCCGGAAAATCGCTGGTTAAAGGCATTGGCAAAAACAGCATCGCTTGTTGCAGGATCATATAGCAACCGGCCCCACTGCATATAATATAGCCATTGTCGTTCAAAGGCATACTTCCAGTTTACGTGCGGGTGGTTTTGCTTGTGGTAAATATCGCTGGCGGGGATATAGCACTCGGAACCAATAAAATAACCGCCGACATAATCCTGTCCATTCACTTTGATGTGTTCTCTGATAAAATCCGGCTGACCCCAGCGTAACCTGAAAAAATCTTCGTTTCGAATCATCCAGGCCATTTTATGATGTGTCGGCGCGGGATTCGTCCAGTATTCACTGCCGGTGCCGCCCCCATGGGCTTTTACCAGCGTGGTGGTAGAGTGCGCATGGGACCAGTTAAACTTAAGCTCAACAATAATGGGATTTTCCGGTGTATCCAGTCCGCAATTGTCAATCGCTGCACGATGCGGCCGATGATCCCCGTCAAGCGCCGCGCGGTAGATGAACCTTACCTTGCGGTTAGCAGCCCTGATACCCGCAAAAAAGGTTTTTTCCATCCATTCCGTTTCCTGTTCGCCGGTCCAGCCTTGCATCGCTTCTCCCATGGTAATGCCGAGTCCGGTCAGGTCAGGATATTCGTTTATCACCTGGGTAACCGTTTCTCGCATGTATTTTTCAATCTGAGGTGAAGTATACCCATCGGCCCACAATCCGGTATTGCCTTCTCCGTAATTTTCACGAAAGCTCCTGGACACAATAATATTCCAGTTAACGATGTAAGTTTCAATGCCCCTCTCTTTTGCCATTCTGAAAAGATCCGTCCAGAACGCCTTCCAGTCTGCCAGTTCCGCATCAGTAAAAGGCGTGGCTTTGGGAAAGTTTTTTGCCCTGATCATATAGGGAAAGGGATGCAGACTCCACAGCGTCAGCGCGTTAAACCGATCCTCTGCCATCATATCGAGAAACGCCCGCCATAAGTTCAAATCTTTGCATAGTTCATTATTTGCCTGGAGCGATTCGTTTTCTCGGTATGAGACCCAGGGCAAATTAAACTTGATAGCCCTGAATTCAAAACGCGGATTGACTATTTTTTCTCCGATACTATCAAGCCCTTGATGCATCTCGATTTCCTCCGCCAGGTCCAAAAGTCCGTACATGGCGCCGGAGGTGTCGATTGCGGTAATCACAAAGGAATCGTCGGATTTGCTAATGCGATAGCCTTCTTTCTTGATCTCGGCGCCTTCATTTGAGTCAATAATATTAACCCGAATTTGAACTTCGCTTGCAGCGTGTGGTTCGGCGATGACAGGCGTGATGTTCAGCTTTTTCAGAGCCGCTTCAATTTTTGAAGCGCCGAATACTTGCATGGACGAACTCTTATCGATGACAATAGAGATTTGTGAATTGTCAGAAAATGTCCCTGCCTGACAGGCATTCATACTTTCATGATTCGGAACGAAAGTAAGAAAACACAAAAAAATTAACCTGGTGATCATTCTAAAGACAGACATGTTATCATCCTTTCTCATTGGTCAATTCGATTCAATACGATCAACTTATTCAATTAAGCGTTAAGCCGCATCTTGCACCAGTTACTCCTTATTTATGCGAATTTTAATAACCCCATCTTTATCTGTCAATACATCATATTCATAAACCTTCCGCAACGGTATATGCACAATTTCATGTTCAGAATGGTTCACTACTTCTTTAATTTTGGGTGTTTGATAAAATGGATTTGGATTGTCTCCGGTGGCTTCCGTTAAACCCGCTCCTGCAAGCGGCGCATAGGATCGTAAGCGACAATTGCCGCCGAGGGCAGACTTGATGATCGCCTCTTGCAGTTCGCCATTAGTCCATTTCATATCCATTTCAAAACCGCCTCGCGCTTTCAAACCTCGCACTTCACCCTTTTTCCAGGCAAAGGGAAGCGCCGGCAACAAATGGATGGCTCCATCGTGACTTTGCAAAAGCATCTCTGCAATACCGGCTGTGCATCCGAAATTCCCGTCAATCTGGAAGGGCGGGGATGCGCCAAAAAGATTGGGATATGTGCCTCCCTTTTCGCTACCGTCCGCTTGCCGCGAAGGAGTTAACTGGTCACTAATGAGCTTCAATGCGCGATCACCATCCTGCAATCTTGCCCAAAGGCTCACTTTCCAGCCCATGGACCAGCCACTGGATATATCGCCACGGGCAAGCAGCGATGTCCTAACTGCAAAACACAGCTCTGGCGTACGATAAGGGGATATTTGATTTGAGGGATACAACCCATATAAATGGGAAACATGCCGGTGTCGATCGTCCTGCTTGTCCCAATCGTGCATCCACTCCTGAAGTTGTCCCCATCGCCCGATCTGCATAGGCGCCAAACGCGGGAGCAAATCGGCGAGGCTGTCTGCAAATTCAGTGTCGTATTCAAGTAATGACGACGTAGAAATAACATTGTTCATCACATCGAACACAAGTTGATTGTCCATCGTTGTACCGGCTGCAATCGTCACATTCTCGAGATGTTCATTTTCAGGAGACATGGATGGTGAGATGATCAGCCAGTGATTCTCCGGGTCTTCCTGCAAAACATCCATGTAAAACAAAGCCGCACCCTTGAGAATAGGATATACGCGTTTCAGAAATTCCTTGTCTCCCGTAAAAAGATAATGCTGCCATAAATGCTGACTGAGCCATGCGCCGCCGCTTGGCCACATCCCCCAATAGGCGCCGTCTATCAAACCTGCAAAGCGCCAAAGGTCCGTGTTATGGTGAATATTCCACCCGCGGGCACCGTACATTTGTCGGGCAGACGCTTGACCGGTTTCGGAAATATCTTTAATCAAGTCGAATAGTGGTTCGTGTAATTCTGTAAGATTTGTCACTTCAGCGGGCCAGTAATTCATTTCCGTATTGATATTCACGGTGTATTTGCTGTCCCAGGGCGGAAGTAGGTGAGGGTTCCAAATCCCCTGAAGCGTCGCGGGCTGCGTTCCGGGCAGGGAACAGGAAATCAGGAGATACCTACCAAACTGAAAGTGTAGCGCAGCCAATTGCGGATCATTGCCCTGACTAAAATTTTTAACGCGCTCATCAGTTGGTTTTGCTGCGGAATCGGTAGTACCCAAATTAAGTTTTACTCTGTCAAAAAAAGATTTGTATTTTTTGGAATGCGCTCTTTTGAGATCGGAAAAGGATTTGGAATAAACCGCATCCAGAATGCGTCTGGCTTTCTTTCTTGCATCGCCGGAAATATCATGATACGACTGAAAGTTTGTGCTAATGGAAATGTAGAGGACGATTTTGTCCGCGTTTGTAATGATTAACGTGCTGTCGGTATTCTCGATGTTGCCGCCGAATATTTTGGGCTTTACAAGTGTTGCGAATTTAATCCTGCCGGTTTTATTTTCATGATCAGCGGACGTGCCTTGAAGCCAGAGTTCATCTTTTGTTGTTTGCACTTGCTGTTTAATATGCGGACTGTTCAGACCCAGTGTGCAGGAAATACGCTCCGATTGATCTGCTGATATTTGGACAAGGATGATATCATCTGTCAAGGATGCGATCACTTCGCGCTTGTAAATCGCCCCATCCATTTGATATTGAGTCGTGCTGACCGCATTGGCAATATCCAGTTCGCGGGAATAATGAGCGCATTCCGAAACATCATGGAAAGCTATCAGCAAATTCCCGACGGTTTGATAAGGCATGCCGTAATTATTTTTTTCACCCGGTTCGAAAGGGAAGGTTTCCAGCGCGAGCGATTGCGCTTCAGCATGCCGTCCTTCGAAAATGAGTTGTCGTATTTCAGGAAGATGTTCCTTCAACCCCGGAAGAATGTTGTTGCCGGGTTCACCCGCCCAAACCGTTTCTTCATTTAATTGAATCGTTTCACGGTGGACGCCCCCAAAAATCATAGCTCCCAGACGACCGTTTCCAATGGGCAAAGCTTCTTCCCATATTTGCGCTGGTTCATCGTACCATAGTTTCATGGGATTTTCAACAGGTCTTGAGTATTTGGAGTATCCGCTAAAAACTGAAATGAGAACCATTATTAATGAGATTTTTATTTTCATATGATTGCTCCTATAGTATTATTAATGAAGTCTTGCAGTTTTTATGCAAGACTTTTGATACCCTTTCAAAGGTTTGAAACCTTTGAAAGGGTGTTTCCACATTGCGGCTTACCGCGATAGGTTGATTCGAATGAGTAAATAATCCAAGCATGCTTATATTTCACTTATTAAAAATTGTAATCGTTCACAGGGTAAACGTGCGACGCACTTCTGTCACAAAGGATTCGCTTAATTAAAGTGTGCGTCACACGTCTTCACTATGTATGCCTCTGAACAGTAACGAAAAATTCAAATTCCACACAATCCCGTTTTAATGTGCTATTGCCCATCAGAGTTGGCATTGTTTACACTGATCGTCACCGTTTTTGTCGTTTTATTGCCGGTATTATCCGTTGCAATCGCCTTAATCGTATATTGACCAGCCGGAAGATTTTTAAGCGCGTCATCATCCCACTCATAAGGCGCATTATTTTCAGTTCTGATGAACGCATCATTGATCAACAGATCCACCCTGGCAATCTCCCCGTCTACATCATTCGCTTCGAACTTGACGGATATGGACGCGGGCGCGGTGAATTGCTGGCCATGCCTGGGCGAGATAAAAGAACCTTCGGGAGAAAGTTTTCCTTCATCTCCGCTGACTATCACAGTGCTGATGTTGACCGCGGTTTCTCCGGAATTATCCGTGGCTTCCGCTCTGAGGCTATAGATGTCCATCGGAAGATTTTGAAACGCCTCTCCGCGCCATTTGTATGGAGCCGTCTCTTTTCTTCCGACAAAACCGTTATTTATAAACAAATCGACAAATGCGATGGACCCGTCCGCATCACTCGCGTGGACAGTCACAGGAAGATTCGCGGGCGCCTTCAATTCTTCGTTCTCAACCGGAGAAACAATGGAACAGACAGGCGGCAGACTGGTATTCTCACCCGAAACATAAATCACAACGCGGCGATAGTCCACCATGGGAACGATGCTGCTCTTGTCCGTGACTTCCAGTATCACATGAATTTCTCTTCCTTCGGAATCATCGGGAATCATCAGGTTGGTCTTTGCCGCATGATTATTTGGGATTGTGATTGCTTTGGGATAGGTTCCCGCTTCATGATAAACCCACCAATAAAAATTGAGCGCGTCACCATCGGGATCGGTGGATGCGGATGCGTCCAGGGTGATCTTTTCACCCGGATCGGCCTTCATCACAATGATTGTGTCTGCTTTGTCGCCATTCAATGCAGCAACGGGATTATGATTGGCTTCTTCATAGGATTTAACGCACCAGTCCATGCGACCCTGAAAGTCGTTCCACATCGCCCGGCGAAATCGCCAGACAGGCACAAGGTAACCGCTGAAGGTCTCGTTATGCACCGGATCTGTCCAGGTCTCACGCTGGCTGTCTGAATCATACATCCAGAAATCAACACCATAGCTTTTCTCATCCGGTCGGATTTGTTTTTTATTCGACCAGATGTTCTTAAATTTGGTTCTTGAGAAGCGACCACTCCAGCCGCCCCACCACAGGCGCCAGGGATTCACCAGGCCCGGAACCGTCAGCCCCATAAAAGGAGTCGTTCCTCCCCCCTCTAAAAAGGCCACACCGCCGCCGGAAATAGTTCGATAGGGATACACGTCACCCAAAGGACCATGATGATTCATGATGTGCGCTTCGGCCCAGTCATGCTGCCCTTTGGAACTGAATTCATAGTCGCCCCAGGTGTGAGGACCGTCAGGGTCCGGCCATTGATTGCCACCAAAGGCATAGGTCTGATCATTGCTGCGATACCAATGCACATTTGGATATTGTCCGGCGATCCAGGCGCCGCAATTGTCCTGGGACCCATTTTCAAACACATAGATTTTTTCAGTGATCGCGTCCATTTCTTCATCGGTCAGCTTTTTCTGAAGGTCTTTCAGAGCCTGTGCAAGGGTGTTGCTGCCCGCATTCACGATAAAATAAATGGGACGCTCATCCTCCTTTAATAGGGCTTTCTCAATCAATCGGGACCCTTCGGAATCTTTGCCGTCACCCACACCGTCGATCCCGTACTCGGGCCTGCCGGGTTGATTGATGCTGTGAAGATATTGCGGTGTCGGCCAGCCCGACGCATGTTTCTGCAGATTATCATACACCTGGGCATAGGCGTTAATGATCATTGTGTATTCTTCAGGGGCGACCCTGGATTTTAAGTAGATCCCTGTGCACGCAATGAGCCCTTCCAATTCGAATAGATTGGAGTACATGAGCAGATGGATATTTTGCTGCACCTCATCCGGCTCATTGTCCATGTCTGCCATGATGATGACTCGTGTTTTATGAGGCACAGATTCAGCCCTGATATTTACTATGAATAAGAGAGTAGATATGAGCGCCAAAGCTGCAACAAAATGAATAAGATTTTTTTTCATCGGTCACACCTGATTTTTGGGGTTATGATAAATTAAATTGTGAGAATATTTGACTACTCAACCACATAAAACAGCGACTTGTCCTCTTCCAAACCGTCGAACGGTAGAAGATTCTGATCTTCGGGTTCCTGTCCAATCCCGATTTTCCCGATCGGTGTTCTTCCGCCTTTATAATAATGGGTATTGGCAAATCTTAATGAAGGCACATTCCCGGCAGGATCAAGCACAGCCAGGGCAAGAATATAATTACCTTCAGGTAAACCGGACACGTTAAATTTGTCTTCGACTTGCGTTGTCGCTCCGGGCATCCATTGCGTAATATCCGTATCAAAGGTCGATTGCCATACGACTTTTTTGTCTTTATTCAACACAGCCAGTTCCACAGGCCAGTTATAATACATGGGCGCTGCGCCAATGTTTTCCACTGTGAAACGAACAGAAAGGTTTCGGGATACGGATGGCGTGAAACTAACTTCACGGATCACATAGCGGTAGCCAAAGGCTTTTTGCATTCTGGCTGCGTTTCTTAAAATGTCCTCATCTTCATGATCATATTCCGCAATCCAGCCCAGGCTTGAATTATGGGTTTTATAAATCCATTCAATCACATGATCTGTGCCGGCATCGCTTTTTAAATTCGTATCGGGACTGCCGCCAAGCAGGGATTGATCTCCCCAGTTATAGGCCACTTCTCCGCTTATCATCTGCGTTCTCCATACATCTCTGGCAATGATACCCTCTCCGCCAGCCATATCATTTGGCAATGCAAATGAATCCCAAATAAAACCAAAATCATAATCTGTAAATGTCTCGGGATAACGAACCATCAATTTCTTGTTTTTAAACGCCTTTACATAAGCATCACCAATCACTTTTTGCATCTCGGGTGAAATGCGATCACCACCGTAAGGTAATTTTATGGGATATATGTGATGTTCTCCCCACTTGCCCCATATACCCACTTCCACTGCAGCGACGTGCGGATCGTTGTCCCATGCTTGACCCAGTTTTTCAATAAAAGAAGGGAATCGCAACTTTAATTCTTCCGAGATCCATTGTTCAACAGGATCGCCGTGAGGAATGTCTTCCGGCCAGTATCCTGTACTTCCATTATCAGGACCATTTGGATATACGATAACAACTCTTGGAATAACTTTAATATTTTCCTTTTCTATGCCTGCCCATGCCTGGTTGCACCAATCGATTATTTTTTGCACGGAATCATCTGCCTTTGTTTCGAGATCTGTATATTTAATGTAATGTTTATAAATCGATGCATATTCATGATCCATAAATCTGTCATCCTGAATATAACGAGACGGCCGGAAGCCCTTTAAAGGATTTTGGAATGCTTCGGTTGTTTCTTTCAATTGAACTGTTATTTTAGGATCCGACGAGCAGCCAACGATGATAACACAATGTAAAATCAACCCAATAACAATCTTGAAATTATTCATTATATCGCTCCTATGGAAAAAATGGCTCCATTCTGATTTGAGTGGGTTACCTCTTAAAAAAGATAAGCCACGGATTCACACAGATCCACACGGATAAAACAATTATTTTAAGATGCCAAACAGGATCTGCAAGATTGCGGGAAGCCTGCATGCGAAGCTGTTGCGGAATTGTATTCCTATGGTTTTCAATCCTCTTCATCCTGCTTGACCCTGTCCAAAAAAAGCTCTTGATCCGTGTTTCATCCGTGTCAATCTGTGGCTTAAATCTTTCAGTTACCCACTCGAAACAACATGGAACCGAAAAAATGAATTTGGATTATTGAAAATACTTTCATCCAAATCGATAAAAATTAAAGGGGACACTCATTTCAACGTTATCATTTTCATCGAAACGCTCATTGATTCCTCACCCAATCTATTTCTGCATCCACCTCATCCTGATAATCTTTCCAATGGAAATAGCCTTCGATAATTTCCAATTGACTTTTTTGGATATGTTCATCGGTCACTGCGACAAGATCACGCCAGTGCTGCCGGGCCTCAGTGATATACCGAACCGCATCGGCCTTTTTATTCTGGTTTAATGCAACAGCAGTACGGAGTTTTTTGGCAAAATAAAGACCGAGATGCGCCCACGCCTTCACATCCTCGATTTCGCATTTCAAGGTTTCATTGGTTGTGTTGATATCATTGACAATGGCGAACGCCTGTTGATTGTCCGTCTCAAGCATGGCGGCCAACTGCAATGGCGTTACTTTTTCTTCAAAATCACCCGTGCCGTCCCCATACTCCCGGATGCTGATCAAATCGGATGCGATGGGATCTGAATTGATCACTTCGTCTATTTTAATAAAATCACGCTTGTTGCCTATGAATCCTTCCGTATAAAAGGAATGATCCCAGGTGAAATTAAAAAAGCTGGCAATGCGCTGGGTGGTGCGTGTGGAAAGTTTGTAGGCTTCAACCATTTGTTCGCCGAAACCGCCGGCATACCGCTGGTCAAACGCATTGACAAAAACCGCATCCGGGATCGTTGGATTATACAACAATCTGCCCCACTGCATGTAATAGAGCCACTGCCGTTCAAAGGCATACTTCCAGTTCACGTGAGGATGATTCTGTTTATGATAAATATCCATGGCGGGAATATAACATTCGGAACCGATAAAATAACCGCCCACATAATCCTGGCCGTTGATTTTGATGTGTTCGCGAATAAAATCCGGCTCTCCCCAGCGCAGCCTGAAGAAATCTTCGTTTCGCATCATCCAGGCTATTTTAAACAACGCCGTCCAGAACGTTTTCCACTCTGCAAGCTCAGCGTCAGTAAACGGCGTGGCTTTGGGAAAGTTTTTTGCTTTGATCATATAGGGAAAAGGATGCAGACTCCACAGGGTCAGCGCGTTCAGTCTTTCTTCAGCCATCATGTCGAGAAAGGCCCGCCACATGTTGAGGTCTTTGCTCAATTCTTTATTGATCTGGAGAGCCTCGTTCGACCTGTATGATACCCAGGGCAAGTTATATTTGATCGCCCGGAACGGAAAACGCGGATTCACGATCTTTTCTTCAACGCCGCCAAGCCCGTTCTGCATCTCGATTTGCTCCGCCAGCTCCATGAGTCCGTACATGGCTCCGGAGTTGTCAATCGCAGATACCGCATATACATTCCCTGATTTATGGATACGAAATCCCTCTTTCTCGATTTCAGCATCCTCAGTTGGGCGAACAATATGAAGCTGGATGTGTTCCCGGCCGGTAATAGCAGATTTATCCATAATCAAAGATGTTAAACTCAAACCATTGAGAGCCGCTTCTATTTTGGTGGCTCCGAAAACCTGCATCGGTGAATTTTTATCTATCGAAATTAGAACCTGTGAGGGTTCAGAGGCAGCTCCCGCCTGACACTCGCCAGTCATTATGTTGTTCTGACACCAAATCAGGAAACCCAGAAACAACAAGCGCGCTGTAATTTTTAGAAAAATCATCTGCTTCCTCCTGTAATCCGATCGTGTTCATCGATGGTTGGATTTGAGGATATTGTATTCCACAGCTTTTTCATAAACATGAATCTGTGCTTTCCATGAATACACCTCAACTTTGAATAAATTTTACATGAAATTCCTATTCTACGACAACCTTTATTTTATAGCTTGCAGCCCCCAGTTCATTTGACCGTTCACCCGGCGATGCATTGCCAATCGTGATCGCTGCATGTCCGCGATGTTGCACTTTTTCACCATCACTGTTGAAATAAGCAAAAGCATCATAAGGAATTGAGAACGTGACAGCGCCCTGTTTGCCCTTTTTGAGTGACACTCGTTTAAAGTCAACCAATGAGGCGATCGGCAAGCGCTCTTTCCCATTTTCGATGCTGACGTAAACCTGAACCACTTCTTGCACATCCATGGCGTTGTTATTCTGAATGTTTAATGAAATATTCAGATTCTGATCTTTTGTCACCACATTATTGCTGACTGCCGGCTTTTCCCATTCGAGGTTTCCGTAACCCAATCCAAAACCAAATGGGTACAATGGATCTTCTGTCATGTATTTATAAGTTCGACCGTCCATGGAATAGTCTTCATAATCCGGTAATTGATCGATGGATTTCGGAAAAGTAATGGGCAGCTTGCCGGAAGGAGAAACATGGCCCAAAATAATATCCGCTACGGCATCTCCGCCTCGTTCTCCGGGATACCATGCATACAATACGGCATCAGATAGTTGCGATACTTCTCTCAGATCAAGCGGCATGCCCGAACAAATAACCGTGATCACTTTTTTACCACCCGACCTTGCCTTTTCATTGATCTTTCTCAAAAAGGTTAATTGGCTTTCGGGTAATTTCATATCGAGAATATCACCTTTATTCGGTGAAGCAATGGATTCTCCTTCTTCACCTTCTAACAAAAGGGTCAGGCCGAGCACAACGATGGTGGCTTCGGCATCAGCGGCCTGACCGCTAAACCAGTCAATGCTGTTCAAATTTTCTGTTGTCAGCAAGGCTCCCTGTCTAAACTGCATCCGTGTTGATGGAGATACTTTGCCCGCGACGCCTTCCACAATGGTTTTCATATTTGAATTGAGACCATTGTAATTGCCTACTAATGACAGATTATTGGCAGCAAGTGGTCCCGTCATGTAAATAAATTTGCTGTCCGGACTGATCGGTAATGCGTTATCGTTTTTCAACAAGACGATAGACTTGTGCGCCGCTTCCAGTGCCAATTGCTGCTTTTCCTCATTATTGATCACATCCGTTCCTATGGATCGATATGGATTATCTTGAGGATCATCAAACATGCCGAGTTTAAATCGGGTTCGATATAGATGTTTGAGACTTTTGTCTAATTCCTGTTCCGTAACCAGTCCCTGGTCAATGGCATCCTTGAGGCCTTTGGCATAGGTGACGCCGCAATTGAGATGAACGCCTCTTTTCAGCGCCAACGCAGCCGACTCTGCATGATTGGAGGTTAATCCATGATGATTATGAAAGTTTTCCAGGGCCCAGCAGTCGCTTAAAATGTGTCCGTCAAATTTCCATTCGTCCAGCAGGATCCCCTGCAACAACAAGTTGCTTCCACAACACGCTTCATCATTTGTCCGGTTATACGCACACATAATCGCTTCAACACCGGCATCGACACATTTTTTGAACGCCGGCAAATATGTCTCTCGCAAATCCTGTGGGCCGGCAATGGCGTTAAATTCATGGCGCAACGCTTCGGGCCCACTGTGAACAGCGTAATGCTTGGCGCAAGCTGCAACTTTCAAGTATTTGGGATGATCACCCTGCATGCCTCGTATAAAGGCGGCGCCAAGTGTGCCGGCCAAACAGGGGTCTTCACCATAGGTTTCCTGTCCCCGTCCCCATCGCGGATCGCGGAAAATATTCACATTAGGCGACCAAAACGTCAGCCCCTGATACCGGGTCTGTTCTTTTCCCAAACTCAGCATGTGATTGTTGATTGCCCTGGCCTCATCGGAAATGGCATCGCCGACTTTTTCCAGCAACAGGGGATCAAAAGTCGCTGCCATGCCTATGGCCTGGGGAAACACTGTCGCTCGACCGGAACGGGCCACGCCGTGCAAGGCTTCACTCCACCAATCATAGGCGTCAACGCCAAGTCGGTCAATGGCAGCGCTGTTCATCACCGTTTGAGATATTTTTTCGTCGAGGGTCATGGCATCGATCAGGGATGAAATGCGGATTTCCATATCCAGATCGCTGTTTAGCCATGGCCTGTCCTGGGCATGAGTCACTGACATCAGCAAAAATATCAGAACCAGCGTTATCGACTTTATCGATATTTTGGCGGAATGATCATGTCTATGAAACGTCCTGGCAATAAAGTGTTGAATTTTCATAATGCGGATTCCTGTATTCGTTAAATTTTTGGGTTGTAAAATTTATCAAGCTCATGAAACAGCTCCATTTATTAAAACTATTTTGTTAAAATAAACTTTTTTGTTTGCACCGTATTGTTGTTTGTTTCCAGTCGATAAATGAATATGCCACTTGCCATGGGTTTGTCATTCGAATCACGACCATTCCAGGTTGCCGAATGGTGTCCGGCAGTCTTTTTTTCATCGACCAGAGTAATCACATGTTGTCCCAGGGAGTTGTGGATGGACAGCTTAACTTGAGACGACTCGTTCAGTTGATAGGGGATGGTGGTTTCCGGATTGAATGGATTCGGATAATTCTGACCCAAAAGCGTGCGTTGTGGCAGCATATTATTCATTACACCCGTCCCATTGGCCGGCACGACTTTGATTGCAGAAATCTTGGCGTTGTCATTTATCGTGCTAAACGAGATGTTGAGCACCTCATCGGTCAGGGTGACCGCGAATATTTCATCGTATGCGGCATCCTTGCCCACCTCGGACCAGATGTCAAGGTTGCTTATAACTTTGTTACCCTCAATCGCGACGTCAAGCACGCGATTACCCGCTGAACTGTGATAAATTTCCGCGAACATGAGGGTGACCTCATAACTGCCGTTGGGCATGGGGATATCATAGCTGAACGTATTTCCATAGCGCTCGGTTTTATACAACACATCATCCTCGGTGCCCGAAATTACAGAGCTGGTGGAGTAGATGTTACCACCGCTATATTTCGTATCTTGACTGTATGCCGTACCATCGGAGGACGTAAAAGGTGCACCTCCGCAGTTAACTGCAAATGTTGTAAATATTTTTTCAACAGAAAAATTGGCAGTAACATGAATGTCAGAGTTCATTGTAATTGTTGCGGGGTTCTCAGAACCGGTGAAATCGCCGCTCCATGAGCTGAACTCATAACCGCTATCCGGTATTGCGGTCAATGTAGCCACTGTGCCTGAAATAAAAGTACCGCCGGCAGGATTGACAGAACCGTTTGTGGCGCTCGTTGTCAAAGTATAAGTCGGGCCGGAGTCCTGGATCATGAAATAGTCTAATCTCAAAAGTTCGGTCCCTGTACCCTTGAAGACGAGGGCTATGTTTTTATCGCCGGCGCTATTTGCAAGGTTACAGGTATAAACTTGGTATGTTGTCAAGCTGCCTGTATTCGGTACTTGGCAAGATCCCAATAAAGTTCCACTGACGCTGTCTTCACGGACTTCTATAGTCCCGCCAGTAACTGAGGAAACACAAAAACTTGCGCTTGCATTCGCTGGAATGTTCTTAACATTTGGATAATAGAGATATGAATCATTTCCCGAATTTCTCACTTCGAATCCGCTTGCATTCTCATTCTTGCTTGACTCATCGGACGCGGCAAAATACCATTCCGCCTGTATCGTCTTTCTGGAATCATATTGTCCAACACCCAGGGATGATTGCGCGATTTCCGCGTCGATTATCAAATCGCCATTGTCTTTATAGTAGGCATAGGTTAAATTCGTTTTACGAAAATGATTATCCGTATCTTGTATGCCATATGCAAAATAATTTTGATTATTCCACTCGAAAAAAGTACCGTGGTCAGTCCAACTCGGATAAAATTTGCCTCTATGGGTATAGGGACCATAAACATTTATATATGTTGCATAATTAGAGCCGTGACAATTCAGATAGTAGAGCCCATTGTGTTTATGCACAAAACTCCCATCCGCGCTCCAGGCATCACCAATGTGTTGAATCGTTTTGGGTGATTCGGCAAATGAGATCATATCATCATTCATTTTCATAATTTTGTAAGGATAATAGCCGTAGATGAAATATGAGGTTTGATGTGCGTCATCATCAATAAATACGGTGGGATCCCAGCCGCCGTTTAATGCTCGCCCGAGCGCATCCGTATAAGGCCCTCCGTGCCCGGTCGTACTGACAGCAACACCCATATCAAAACTATGTTTTGAGAAATAAAAGTAATGCTTGCCATTTCTTTCGGCGCCATCAGTTGCATAACATTTACTCCATGGTCCACCAATGTACGTATCTTGCGGATCCAACGTAAATTCCAGCGTCCAATTGATCAAATCAGGTGATGACCATATCCACCAATCATTCATGGTATACTCGGTGTTGCCTGGTTTTTCATCGTGGGTTGCAAAAAGGTAAGCTTTGCCATTAAAGATATGAATGTGCGGATCACACACGCCCTGATTTGGAATAATTGGATTGTCTACAAATCCTATTGCGGGATATAATACTAAAAATACATACATAGTGATCAAGCATTTTTTTGTTGTTTTGGTCTTCATTTTATTTCTCCAAAACTTTGATTTTCATAACCTTGGTTTCAAGTTTCTGTTCTCAAATCAGATCGTGTCCGGAAAAAGTCATTTTACGCGACTGAAATGACAATTTCACCGATTTGATGTTCTTTGAAAGAGCAGAGTTCACCAATGAATATGGCGATATTGACGAGAGTTTTTGTACAAAGTTGCGCAGGCCATAAAAAGCCAGGAATACAAAACTGCCGTCAACTTCTTCATAGTCGTCCTTTCTTCCATTCCTTGCTCTTCACTGTCACTGGCCTGTCCCAGTCTTGAGGGGGCTGAGGGTTCTTGCAAACAAAATCCGCGTCAGCCTCGGGCCAGGTTGGGATAAGCGATTCAAATCGCTCCCGGGATTTGAGGGCCGCTTCATTCTCGTTCCCTGTGATGTCATTCTTTTCATCCGGGTCTTTCTGAAGATCGATCAACTTCTTTGGCTGACGGTCTGTGCCGACATAGAGCTTGTAGCGTTTATCGCGAACCACCCTGTCACGGAAATACCACTCGTTCTCTACGCCACTGTCGCTCACCTTCGCATTGTTCTTGCCGCCCATCGCCAGAATCCAGTCACGATCAATATGGTCTGTCTCCCCCCTCAAATAGGGAGCTATAGAAATTCCGTCCACTTTATCCTTTCCCGGAACAGGCTGTCCCGCAAGATCGGCAAGTGTTGGCATTATGTCGGTAAAGTCGGTCAACTCTTCACTAATGCGGCCCGCGGGAATTATTCCAGGCCAGTTGGCAATGAATGGAATGTTTACGCCGGGTTCAATGGTCTTCTCTTTGCCGCCCTTAATTACTCTCTCCCCTATATGGCCAACCATCGATCCTGCTGTCCCGTTGTCCGAAGTGAAGATAATGAGTGTATCGTTTCGCGCACCCATTTTTTCCAGAGCTTCTACGATTCGCCCCAGGATGTGATCCGTATATCGCACCATCGCCTTGTGCTTATCCACTTTGGTTTTCGCGTTCGGCTCCAGTGGTGTAGTGGTAAAAGGCGTATGAGTAAGAACCATGGGGTAGTAAATGAAGAACGGCTTACCTTCTTCATTGCGCTTACGCGCGAAGTCGATCACGAAGTCGCAGAACATATCCGGCCCAAAAGCGCCCCTATACGTCTGTGAAGGCTTGTCCTTGGTGAAGATGTAAGGATCCCAGTAGCGCTCATTGCTGGGCGGGTTGCCTCCTTCTCCTCCCGTCCACATACACCAGTCATCGAATCCTGACTTATCTAGTACATCCGGCTCGACCCTGAAGTCATTAATTTGCCACTTGCCGGCGATCGCCGTCGCGTATCCTGCCTCGCGCATGGTGACACCCAGGTTACAAGGGAAAGATTCTGCATCATAGCGTGTACCGGCGCCCCAGCGCGGAACGTCCCAGTGATTGACCCAGCCGTTACGATACGGATACTGACCGGTCAACAGACACATGCGCGACGGAGTGCACTGCGGCATCGAATAAACGTTGTTGAATCGTATGCCCCCTTTCGCAAGGGAATCGATATTGGGTGTCTGGATATTCCTGGCTCCGTAGCAGCTAATCCATTCCTTACCCAGATCGTCCAGAAGGATAAATACAATATTTGTCTTGTCCCCCTCCTTGCTCTTTCCCAGAGCTAACGATGACATAACCGCGGCACCTGTCGCCGACGCCGTAGCGGCCAAAAACTGCCTTCTGTTCATTGTAAGTGATCTCACCAGTTATAGGCCACTTCTCCGCTGATCATCTGGGTTCGCCAGACATCTCTTGCCATAATACCCTTTCCGCCGGCCACATCATTGGGCAGTGCAAACGAATCCCAGATAAATCCAAAATCATAATCTGTAAATGTCTCGGGATAACGAACCATCAATTTCTTGTTTTTAAACGCCTTTACATAAGCATCACCAATCACTTTTTGCATCTCGGGTGAAATGCGATCACCACCGTAAGGTAATTTTATGGGATATATGTGATGTTCTCCCCACTTGCCCCATATACCCACTTCCACTGCAGAGTCGCGCGGAACACAAAGTAAAATCAACCCAACAACAATATTATAATTACTCATTATATCACTCCTTTGAAAATCAATTATATACAATCATTAATAAAAACCGTTAAATCCAATAACTTTGAATTTTGAAACAAACAGATTATTTTAGAAATAGACACTTTTTTATTGTGGCAAGATGGTTCACCTTTAATTGTATAAAATACGTACCTGAAGAATATTGACTTGCGTCCCAATAAACAGAATAATTCCCGGATTCTTTTTCTTCCCTTATCGTTTTGAACACCAGAGTTCCAGTTAAATTGTAGATAGTGAGACTCACAGTGCTTTTCTCCGACAAGCTGTAATCAATTCTTGTGATTGCATTGAAAGGGTTCGGCCAATTTTGTTTAAGCTCAAATTTCTGCGATAAATTTGATTTTGTATCATTCTGCATAACTCCTGTTGTAACCGGTACAACACTTATATCGTCAATGTAATAATGCTCATCATTGTAACTCGTGGAACCGTGTATAAATATTTGAAGAGAATCACCCGTGATGTTTTGTTTTGTGACCAATGCGCCGAGACCGCTGTTGTTGAAAACCTTGCCTTTCAGCTCTTGGATCAGCTCTTTCTCCCCTTGGTCAACCTGTATCAATACTTTCACATAATCATAATTGCCACCTGTATCATCCAGACCACCGGTTGATCTTACGCGAACACTGAAATCAACTGCGGAAACTGTACTGATATCAATTTTCTCTGAAATCCAGATGCCGTCTCCGTCCGTATCACAGACATCGAACATTTCGTATTGAACCGAAAATGTTCCGCTCAGATTGCCCATTGATGAGATATCGATACTCCACCTGGTTGTCCCACGGTCTTCAATCGCACCATCCGTGGACTCTGAAAAATCTTCAACCCAGGGAACCTGACCGGATGGGATATTAGCTGTTGCCACTGTATCGGTATTGGAATATTCCGAATCACCGGCCGGATTACTGGCGCAGACACTATAGGCGTATACCATGCTGCTTATAATCGTCATATCCGTATAATGCGTCGAATCCGCAGGAACAATGGCAATAACCGAGGTATCACTCCCTGTAACCTCACTTCGTTTAATTTTAAAGAAATTCTCATCTGAAGCATTGTCCGTCCATGACAAATCAACCGCAGTTCCGTCATTATTGAGGATTACGGTGAATGCCGTGGGGGCTTCCGGCGGCGCTTCAGCATCACAATGACCGGCTCTCACGCCGTTATTGGAAATATCAAGCTCTCTTGAAACATAGGCCTTGAGATGATTCCAGCTGAAATCCTGGTTACCAAGCCTGGAGAGTTCCTGGTCATAATACTGAGCCGAAGCGATTTCAGCAACCTTGTTCCAGTCACAATATGCGGTTTGCAGATAATCGGCAGCCTTGTCAATATCTCCGCAATGTAAATACGTAGCGCCTGCAATTTTATCAGAGTAATAGTATCCCATATAAGACATGGCCTTGATATCGTTCAGTGTCAGCATCAATTCTGTGTTTCCGCCATCATTAATCGTTGCGGCCAAAGCCAATGCAGAGTCAGCCCAGGCACACAGCCTCTCGGATACTTCAATGGGTGTTTCTTTTTCCATGGTTTGTCCCGTTAGCAAAAGGGATCGATATTCCTTGATGCTGTATATTGGTGCGCCGTTCTGGGGTTCTGTGGCAATAAAATCCTGCACTGTTCGAAAACCGTATGTGGAATAACACCCCTCCACATACCATTGATAATCCCAGTCCCGCCAGAAAGCGGACGTCACTTTGGGGAATATTTTGGAGGCATAGCGCCATGCATCGAACAGATCCTGAGCCGGCGCACCGGAAAAGTGATCAGCGATGGCATCGATAAAATATTGATTCGGCGTATTGGGATCATAGCCCAATTGTCCCCATATCATATGGCTGTACCAATGCTTGTTTATTTCCAGGTCACCCTGAAAAAGTGGATTTTTACTCGTAAAGACACGAGACCATTCGTACCCGTCTGATCCGATGTAAAAACCGGCAGTATACTGAACAGGATCAGGCAGGTTCTGCACGTATTCCCGAACATAATCCGGATCCCCCCAGCGATAATAAAAGATATCATCATTTCGAAGATTCAGCCACGTTTTCTTGTTATAGAGATCCAGATCGCTCTTTGTCCCATCTGTTTCGAAAAAACGAGGGGCCGTGTGGCTGTACAGATGTGCCCTTGAATATTTAATAGACGCATCCATGGGGTATGACAAATTGCCCCAATAAGGCATGATATCAGGCAGCTGCGTCGCCCACAAACGATGAATCAAGCGAAGCTCCCGGTCCGGATAGTCCAGCTTGAAATTTTCGAATGCCTGGCCGTAAACATCATAAAGCCATGCTTCTCTTTCAGGATCGCTATTAAATCCTTCATTGCTACCCATATTTTCTCCTGAATGGAAACCGAAACCATCCAAATCCGGATAGGTTTCAAACAGCGCATAGAGACTGTTTCGCAAATAGCTTTTTGTTTGAGGATTGTCCCTGTCCGGCAGGTTCGTGCCATTTGTTTTGACATTCCAGTTAAAGATGTAAATTTCAAAGCCTTTGCTCTTTGCATAGGCCATGACATCTTTCCAGAACTGAATTTTCTCCTGTATTGACCATTTCAGGATAACATTGCCATTCATGTCTTCCACATTATTCAAGGACAAAGATTCAAAGCCTTCTGTGATGACCAGGGATGGAAAGGGATTCAAGTTCCATAAAGAAAGCACATTATATTTGTACAGAGCCAGCTGATCGATATATTCAGTCCAGAAGCTCATGTCCCAATTATGAGCGACTGCATTTGCCGATGCGTCACCCCCGCTGCCGTAACTTGGGGTTCGACGATCCAGTGTGACATTATACTTGACGCCGCGCTTTTCAATATACGGCGCTTCATCTGTAATAAAGACGTCGGAAGCACCGCTGGATTGTATTTGATTCGCCAGGTTGATACCGCCGTACAGGGAAAAAGAAACCGGTAAAAGTGAAAAGAATATAATGATCTTGTTGAATTTTAGTAAATGCATGATTTATTCTTCCAATATATTTAATCCTATTCATTCATCACTCAGGAATGTCTATTTCACCGTAACAATTTGCCTGAGTCGAATATCACGGCTCGAGGCTCCGACCAGCACTTCAAAATCGCCTGGCTCGACCCTGTAAGCCTGATGAAACGAATCGTAATATCGCATGTCTTCTTCGGGATTCAAAGTAAATTGAATCGTCTTTTTCTCATCTTTTTTTAGCGATATGCGCTTGAATTCTCTGAGTTGTATGACGGGCATGACTTTATTGGATTTCAGGTCTTTGACATAAAGCTGAACCACTTCTTCGCCATCATATTTTCCAGTATTCTTAACAGAGACGGATATGTTGATATTGTCTTTTTCGCCAATCATGGTTTTATCAATTGTAAGATCTGAATATTTAAAATTTGTATAACTCATGCCATGCCCGAATGGATACAGGGGTTCGCCTTTAAAATAACGGTATGTGAACCCGTTTTTAGCTTTCATATAATAATCCTTAAAGTCAGGCAAATCATCTGTGGATTTATAAAACGTAACCGGTAATCGTCCGGCGGGATTATAATCGCCAAAAAGTGCATCGGCCACGGCATCGCCTCCCCGTTGCCCCGGATACCAGACCTCCAATATGGCCGGCAAGTCTTTTTCCAGGCCGTCAAAAGCTATGGCGCTTCCCGCCATCAAAACCATGATAATTGGAGTGCCGGTTTCTTCAAGTCTTTTAAGGGTTTGCATTTGAATGGCAGGCAATTCAATAGTGGTGCGGTCACCTTTGTAAAACCCATCAATGCCCACACGACTGCTTAATTCTTCGCCTTCCCACTTGGCATCCAGTCCGGCGACAAAAATGGCGACATCGGCTTTCTTAACTTGCTCTATAACGGACTGGACGACCTGAAACGCAGCGCCTGTCTTCTTTCGTTTTCTGCTGTCAGGCGTTTCCCAGATCAAGTAGATGACAGATTCGCCCATTTTTTCTATCAACTCAATTTTCAAATCATATTGGCTGCCTTTTTCAAGCCTAATTTCCGTCACGGCCGGTTCAGCGTTCCACTCATTCCAGTCTTCAACCAGCAAGCTGTCATTGAGGTATAATTTGCCGCCGCTGTCCACAACCAGTCCCAATTTATACCGTCCGCTTTCGGGGGCAGTCAATGTACCTGTCCAGCGCACCGAAAAACTGTCCGCCGGAACATTATCTTTTTCTGTCATAATCCCCCGGGCCACTTCTGTTTCTGTGGGGCCTTCATTTCTCCAGCCGTGGTTGACTTCATCTTCAATCCGCACGAGTATGGGATCACCTTGATGTTCCAATCCTTTAAAATATTCTGCTTTTAAACCCGCCACGGCATTGCCATGCAAATCAACAGCGCTGAGATATTCGGATCCAACAACCTGATAAATACCTCCAATTGCATTTTCGGTCACCAGAGGACAGGCTTTATCATATGTGATTTTGATCTTGTCGCCAACTTTGTTTTTTATGCCTTGCAAAACATTTACCGGATTTGATGGCAAGCCATTATAATTGCCGATTAAAGCATTTTCACTTTTAGCATTTGGGCCAACAACGGCTATTTCTTTTATTTCATTCATATCCAAAGGCAAAATACCGTCATTTTTCAATAAAGTCATGGATTTTTGCGCCATCACCAACGCCAGGTCACTGTGTTCCTGACAATCGTTCTTTTCATGAGGAATTTGTGTATACTCGACCATTTCAGGGGGATCAAACATGCCCAGCTTCATTCTGGCAAGCATCAATCGATAGACTGCAAGATCAATCTCACTCTCACCGATCAGCCCGTTTAGAACGGCATCCAGTAAATATCTTTTATACACACTGCCGCAATTCAAATCACAGCCTTTTCTAATTCCGATCGCAGCTGCTTCCAGGGGAGAGTTGACGATTTTATGATTTTTGTAGATATCCCAAATACCGCCGCAATCAGAGACCACATAGCCTTCAAAGCCCCATTTATCTCTCAAGATGTCTTGCAATAACAACCAACTGGCACAAGCGCTTTCGCCATCGACCAGGTTATAAGCGCCCATGATGGAATAGGCCTTGGCCTTTACCATTAAATCGTAAAATGCAGGGAGATAGGTCTCCCACAAATCACGTGCATTGGGGACAACATTAAACGTATGTCGTTCGGCTTCAGGACCGTTGTGCACAGCATAATGCTTTGGGGTGGAGATGACTTTAAAATACTTTTCATGATCACCTTGCAAGCCTCGGACAAAGGGCATACCCATCTGCCCGGTTAAATAGGGATCCTCGCCATAGGTCTCATGTCCGCGTCCCCAGCGGGGATCGCGGAAAATATTGATATTGGGCGACCAGAAGGTTAATCCTTTCAACCGGCCAAAGTCATTGTTTCTGACAAATTCATGATGTTTGGCCCGGGCTTCCGTGCTGACCACCGTGGCCACTTCGTACATCAAATCGGGGTCAAAACTGGCCGCCATGCCGATCGCCTGGGGAAACACCGTGGCCACCCCTGCACCGGCAACGCCATGCAAGCATTCATTCCACCAGTTGTATTCCGCGATTCCCAACCGCGGAATCGCATCCGACTCATTGCCGACCTGGGATATTTTCTCTTCCAGCGTCATGCGATCGACCAAATCCAGTGCACGGGTTTCAAAATCAAGCGTTGTGTCTAAATATTTAAGGATTTCTGCATTCTCTTTGGCGGAAACCCAGGAAAATAATACAATGATTGATAAAAAATGGAGTAATAATTTTTTTAACATGGCTACCTTACCTTCCGTTTTTATAAAAAAATATCGTGTATACTATTTCGTATTTCGGCTATTTCAATATCATATTCTACAGCACGTGTGATTAAATCCAAATCCGAAAGCCCATGCCTGAAAATAAATTTTTCAGTCGGAAAATTCTTTTTTCACTTGCATCATAGCTTCACCGTAGGTTTGCCATAACCACTGCTCTGTAACATCATCTGACAAATCTTCACCCTCAGTATCTTTCCTATTCTCGCCGGCCGTGATTCCAATGCCAGCCATGCGCGGACAAGTGCGAAAGCATTTGATACCTGATTTTTTCAAGTAATCCTTATGCTGTTCATCTTTATATGCCTCATCTTCGCCTTTCTCACTCCAACCATAATCAGTATGTTGGGTGCCATGCACATGAATATTTCAGGTCACAAACCAGCATTCAATATTAAAGGAACCTTCTATTCCGTCCATTAAACCGGCACTTTCATTTGAGAACTTGATGATTCTTGAAGTTTGCTCTTGTTCCAGGCAAAACATACATTCGCCAATAACATCAGGGACACCATGAGCAAACAACTCATTCTATTTTTCATCTAACCGAATCTTTCATATTTTTTTATCACCTGAATATTATTTGTTCTTCACCGGATTGATCCAAAATGAACAGGGTTTTGATTCCACATCCTTTAAAAATGATCGGTATAATTGCATGTGTTTTTCAGTATCGCTGCCAAAACTATCTATGATCATCCGCATTTGGGTGTGTCTTCCTTCCCCCGCCTTAAAATCCTCACCAAACAAGGACAGATAAAGGCTGTGATGCCCGGCCACATTATCGTTTTCGGCATCCCCCTTATAGGTGGTTCCCACAGCATACACATCTTCCGGGCGTCCCATAAGAATTGCATCCACACCGCCTCAAAGAAATCGTCGGTGCCCTCCAGAAGGTACACTTCGCCATCATAGGAGATCATATCCTCATTCAGTTTGATTGCATTCACGACCCATTGCCCCATGTAGAGATACGCCTGTCCATCGTCATCAACAAACACAGCCGGATCGATAAAATCCCGGTTACAGACCACGCCTTCTGAATCGATATGAATCAATGCCGAGTCCAACGGATCCGTAAAAGGACCACAGGGATTGTCTCTCACTGTCACACCGATTTTGCTTTGTTCAACCGGAAAATAGAAATAATATTTTCCGTTTCGCTGGGCACAATCCGGCGCCCAGGCCATGGTGTTGGCCCGCTTAAATCATCGAGGGATAAACAAACGCCGTGATCCGTCCAGGTTATCAAATCCGTGGTGGAAAACACATGCCAATCTTCCATGAAAAACCAGGTTGCCGTGTCCTGATCATGGGAGGGATAGACAAACAAGGTATCGTTAAAAACCCTGGCCGACGGATCGGCTGTATACATGTGCGTAATAAACGGATTCTTTGCGACACACGCAGATCAGGATACTCATTGTCATTGCTGTTATTTTATTCATTTTGCCCCTCCGGATATTATTTCACCAAGATCGTTGTAATTACATAGTAATTATCTTCATCCAAAAGTTCGGGATTCAGGGCCAGGAGCACATCTTCATTTTCATCTTTTGAATGGAGCTTGAGCTTTAAGGTATACTCGCCTGTGGAGACTTTTTCCGGAAGAGAAATGCGATATTTTTCAGGATACACGTCATTCGTTTTGACAGGCATCCATGCGAGATTTCCGGATTCCAGCTCAAAATCGATCGTCTCCGGGCCGTCAAGGCGAATTTTTAAAACATACGGATGATAAGCAGGAGCAATCCCCCTGTTCTCCCAAATCATCTCTAACTTGTTTTTTTCGCCAACTTGCAATGGCTCAGGTATATCCACCTGATGCAGAAAAAACCAGTAACCGCAGTGGTTCAACAACTCGACCGTTAATTCGGGATTCTCCGAAAGCCATTCATACGCGTCGCCGTGATAGCCGACATAGGTGGCATGCAACAGATTCAGCGCGCCCCGGAAGAAATCGGGTCCGGTTTTTCCGGGAGCATATTTGGAAATTGATGATCCTTCTTTTGCGTCCCAGTTGCCATCCCTTTTCACGATGTGGTAGTGTTGAAGCTCACATATCGTGGGGGCTTTACGATACGTATTTTTGAAATATTCCGGACTCCGAACCAAATACGTATCGCTGTATCCGGCATCAAAATACAAATCAACCAGGGGACTGTCATCACGATACGATATCCCCTGTTTCATTACATATTGATGTAATATATTTCTATTTTCCGGATTTTTGACATTATAGACAAAATCATCTGAGATAATCAATTGGGTCTGCTTAAAATACTTGCGGTACAAATCAATGTGGATTTTTAGCTGATCTATTGAATAGAGAATTTGGCTCCCTGCTTCGGTATGTCCTTCACCCCAATCACCGATGCTTCCAATATCGATATATCGGAGCCAGGGTTTACCATCATATCGGTTAGCAAAAGCCTTTAAGAAATTTTCAAGTTTTTCTAAATAAACAGGATCGTCAAAAACCGGCTCCCAGGGAGCGTCCGGTCCCAATTTTTCCCCTCTCCGATAATAATCCCCTTTTGCGCCAGCCTCCATGACCCATTTAGGCGTCGCAAATTGCTGCTCAATCCGATCCGTACTTGTCTCTTTGCAACTGATTCGAAACGATATGTTCAGTCCTTTTTCAGTCCACTTTTGAATAATGCTGTCAATGAACGCCCAGTTAAACCGGCTCTCCTCCGGCTCCAGATAGGCCCATGCAAGACGCAAATAAAGATGATCCATACCGGGGAAATCCAGTAAATGGGAATCCTCCTGAATGATGTATTTATTGACATGGTTATCCGGAAAATGGTGGTACCATCCTTTATGGGGATTTTCCAATGCGATTTGGTCATTCCAGTGTGTTTTCATATCGATTGTCTGACTAAAAAGCGTATGAACAACCGATGAAACCAATAATAAAAGCATGATCCATACGCCGTAATGCATTGGAAATAATTTTTGTTTTAGCATTGTACTTTCTCCAATTGGTTATTCTACTCACTAAAGTGTATGCCTCATTAAAGCTAATGGCCTATACCAAATCACATTGAAAGGCGCGGCGCCATCCTTTATTGGGTTATATTTCATCCCATTCAATATTCAGGTTATTCGGGTGTTTTATCAGTGATGATAATTGAATCAGACAACACATTGTACCCGTTTGTTGCATCCCAGATGCCATGATTTGCAAAACGTATCGAATAGTCTGGCCGCGACTTTAAATTTGGATAATAATCCGACAGCCACAGGGCGAGTGTATAGGTTCCCGACGGTATACCTTCTGGCAGGGACACTGTTTGCTCGGACAGTTGAACGGGACCGCTCACCCATTTTCGCACATCCACTTTATTTAATGAAATATTAAATCGGTTGGAACCGCTTTGAAAAACAAGATAAACAGGGCGCTGTTTGATCACACTGGCAAAGCCATCATTGTATAAATTCGCCGAGAGTGTAAAGTTACTTCCTGCTGTCGCTGTCATTGGAAAAGTAGCGTCAATAAACCGCAGGCGATACCCCATCTTGCGAGAGAGGCGCTGAAAAGCTGTCTCCGCAGGATCAATACCATCGGCTTCAAGGCGCACATTTTTCCATAAATCAATGGCGTCATCCCAGAAATCAACATTAATTTCTGTAAAATTCAATGCAGCCATCTCAGCCAATGCATTGCTTGCGGCTTTATCATTGCGGCCATTTCCCTGGCAGGTTTCTCCACCCATAATTTTGTTTCCGCCGTATGAGGTGATGATATCAAATGCATACTGTTTCTCTTCGGCCAACGAAAAATCAATCATCCAGGTATTCCTGTTGTATGTGCCGCGGTCCGACTCATTATAGAGGAAACAGTCATTGTGATGACCAAGGCGGTCTCGATCAGTCTGTGTAAAAGCAGCACACCCGGAAGGCGTTGGCAGTTCCAGTATTTCTTTCAATGCGATAGGATAACGGATGGCAACAGGGATCGTTTCAGGTATTGTATCGAGTATCTTTTTGACAATCCGGTAACGGACATCAGCCTCGCTACGGCTGGTGAGGTCCGTATACAATCCGGAATGCCATTCGCCCCACTTGCCAAGATAGCCGGTTTCCAGATGCATTACGACATCTGCGTTGGCTGAAAGGATAGCGTTGATTTGCTCAATGTGCCCCAAAATGCGGGCTTGGGGGACAGATGGATACGTGTTCCACGAATAGGCCGGCCTCAGAATAAGTTTGAGTCCCTGTTCGCGAATCGCATCCAAGCCGGAGCTTAAATTATCCAACAAGGCCTGTGGCAATAGGTCTGTATCCCGGAATTTGTCCAAATGCAGATAGCTATGGATAAGCGTATTTCCTGATGCCCTGGCGCATGCGAATGTACGATCAGAAATATCATCCCCGCATCCTTCTGAATCAAAATGGACATAATCACTCACGGTTGTATCATTAATAATTTCATAGCGGTTGTGCCAACCGCGTTCGGGATTCATAAATACAGTCAATGTATCACCAGGGTAGGTCATTGTGCGCAACTTGGGTGTTGCCATCAATGTCGACGTCACAATAATCAGTAATAAACATACCTGAAAAATCCGGGAGATTAATTTAATTCTCATTTTATTCCTCTTCATTCATAGATAAAACACCTGTCGATCTGATTATCTTTAAATAATTATTTCATGATACGACCCGGATTCATTCTTGTTCATAATCAAACTTGAAAGCATCGGAAGGCCGTCGCGACGACTGCATCAGTCCGGTCAGTTCCCGTGCAATATCAGGATGATCTGCCGCAAGATTTCGCTGTTCTCCCAAGTCCGAACTCAAATCATACAGTTCCACCGGCGCGTCCGGGTTGCGGGACATCTCATATCTCACAGCTTTCCACCGGCCTTTCCGAACCGCCTGCCGGCCGCCCAATTCAAAAAACTCCCAGTAGAGATGGTCATGCTTTTTTTGTGATTGGCCCGTGAGTTCGGGCAGGAATGAGAGGCCTTCCAAAGACCCGGGCGCAGTAATGTCTGCAATGTCACAGGCCGTGGGTAAAAAGTCCCAGAATGCGGAAACATGGCTGCTTTCCGTACCGCCCTTGATTTTACCCGGCCATCGGGCGATCATAGGCACCCGAATGCCGCCTTCATAGAGATCCCGCTTTTGTCCCCGAAGCGGCCCGTTGCTGTCGAAAAACTCGGGATCCGCGCCGCCTTCCGAATGCGGTCCGTTATCACTGGTAAAAATAACCAATGTATTCTCATCAATGTCTAATTCCTTCAGTTTACTGATCAGACGGCCGATATCCCGGTCCATTCGGGTAATCATGGCCGCGTGGGCTTTCTGCGCCTCCGGCCAGTCCCGGTTTTTATAAATGCCCAAATCAGGGACCTCCATACCGATCTGCCCCATGGGAATGCCTTCATTGTTGGCATGAGGAATGGTAAAAGCCAGATAAAGAAAAAAAGGATCTTTTTGATTTGTTTCTATGAATTGAAGCGCTTCATCCGTGAATAAATCATGGGAGTGTGTCACCTTTTTCCGCGCCACACTGCCAATGCCTTTGGCGTAAGTGTCCTGAATGATTTCAACTTTATTATCCAAAGGCACTTTTTCATCGTTGCGCCAGAGATAATTGGGATAGGAATTGTGGGCGCGAATCTGGTTAAGATATCCGAAGAAATAGTCAAATCCTTTTTTATTAGGGGTGCCGGAGGAGCCGGCTTCTCCCAACCCCCATTTGCCAATGAGTCCTGTTTTGTATCCGGCTTTTTTCAGCAATTCGGCCACGGTCATATCTTCCGGCATCAGAGGCACATCGGCATTGCCCCGCACACGAGCATGCCCCATATGCAGGCCCGTCATCAATGAACATCGTGACGGCGCACACACCGTGCTGCCGGCATAATGATCCGTGAACCGCATGCCTTCGACGGCCATTTTATCAATTTCAGGGGTTTGAATGGTCTTCTGACCATAACAACCCAGATCCCCGTATCCCAGATCATCGGCCAGAATATAGATGATATTGGGGCTGTTCTTTTTCATCGACATGTTGCAGCCTGCCATGGAGGACAACGCGAAAGCTGTAGATGCGGCTAAAAATTCTCTGCGTTTCATATTCTTGGGCACTCCTATAAATAGTTTTATTTCAGTAGAAAATTTTTCTTCTCATGACCCTGGTAAAACGTAATTAACGAATCAATCACCTCTGTATATTGCGGATTGCAACTCAAATTAATATGCTCCCGGGGATCATAGTTATGATCATAAAGCTCAAAAGTATCCGGATTTAAATCAATGTCGGCATTTAACCGAAATCTTTCCGTTTGCACCGAAAATCTTTTGCGTGTTCCCCAGGTAACCGCTGCTTTTTTCCAATGCATGCAGGGATTTTTCAATAAAGGAGCAAAGCTTTCCCCATCAACAAACTCCGGAATTGGGATATCGCACAGATCAAAAAATGTCGGAAAGGTGTCAATAATTTCAACAACACCGTTTGAGACTTCTCCTTTTGGAGTGACGCCAGGGACTTTCCAGATGAAAGCCGTTTTGGTTGTTTCATTATATAATTTATTTTCTCCTTTTGACCATTGAAAATGTTCCCCCAATAAAAATCCATGATCCGTCCAGACCACAACTGCTGTATTCTTGTCCAAATCATTTTTCTTGAGAGCATCTAAAACTTGACCAATGCACCAATCTGTGTAGCTGATACATGCAAATTGGGCTCTTTTAATGTCTCGCCATTGCATTGAATCCATGACACCATGGACAACAGCTTTATCCTGGATAGTTGGGATATCTTCCAGATCATTGGGTGGATTCTCAGGAATGACAATATCATTCACATCATACAAATCAAAAAACTGTTTCGGGACAGCAAACTTAACATGTGGTGCATGGAACCCGATAGCTAGAAAAAAAGGTTTACTGTGGGGCTCGGAAAAATAATTTGCAGCGCTCGTCACATAATGTCCGTCCCGGAATTCTTCAGGTTTACAGTCAACAGGCCCCCAATGCAGATTCTGCGTAAACCATCCGCCGCCTTCAACAGGATCCAGTTTTTTTAATGTGGGAATAATGTCTTCGTCCCATGCACTTAATTGTCTACGTCCCTCTACCCGGTCCGGAAGTTCCCTGCTCCAGCTTTCGGTATGTTCCATTTGGTAATGATATAATTTCCCGACCTTTACGGCTTCATAACCATTGTTCTTAAAATGCTGGGGCATGGTTTCCGGTATATTGGGGAGAGTAATCTCTTTCCATTTATCTTCATTGCCATACACTCCTGAAGTAGTGGGACGAAGGCCTGTCAACAACGACGTTCGGCTGGGACAGCATACAGGCGATGAACAATACGCATTTGTGAATATCACACCTTCTTTTGCGAGCGCATCTATATTGGGTGTTATAGCCCGCCCTCCGTAAAACCCCAAATGTTCGGGATTAAAATCTTCGATCGCTATGAACACAATATTGGGTTTTGATGCCCCGTCGCTCTCTGCTGCACTGAGTGGATTGGAAAGAATAAATATGCGCAGTAGAGTATAAATAGCCAGTATATGTAAAATCCTTTTCATATCTACTTGCCTTTGTAGTATCTTACTTTGATGATTTCGGTGTAATTTTTACAAAAACCGTCCCGTGACTTGGCACATCGGTCGAATATTTCTCTTCCAATATTCCCAAATCCTGATGTTGCCATAAATCCCGAACCGAAGCACTGTCGCACTCAAATTTCAGCTCATGCCAGAGAACTTTCATCCCGATTTCTTTCGGCCCGGAGTTAAGCAGAACGCAGGCAGCTGAACCGTCACCGAGTATCCGTGCCCAGACTTGCATGTCGCCCTGATTTCTGATTCTCCAGGTTTTGGAGCCAAGCGTATCCTGATTGACAGCGATCATTTCCTTGTTAAGATAAATATCCAGAATTTCCTGCGGCATATTTCTGAGGTCCGACGGGATCATGAGCGGTGACGGCAAAAGGCACCACATGGCAAACTGGGTTTTCCATTCATCCAGTGTCTGATCACCCACACCCACCATCAGCATATCTGCATCGGCCCAGCATCCCTGCCCTGCTGTATGAGCCACTCTCATCATGTCATTAATCACATCCATTGTGGTCATGCCCCAATGTTTATTGTCAGGTACATGATCACGATTATAATAGGGAATCATGTCATTGGTAAAACGCCACATGTTCATGATTTCCGGATTACCAAGGACCCCATCCCTGTCCTGAAAATGGAGGCTGTAGACCATGGGATGACCAGTCGCTAAAATGGCATCACGCATATCTGTCCAGATTTCCGTTTCAGTGGAGTAACTCTTCCAGGCGTCATGCTTCATATAATCAACACCCCACTTCACCCACTGTTCTACATCACGCTTTTGATGCCCGGTTGAAACCCAGTTTGTATAGAGACCCATTTTAAGTCCAAGTGAATGAATATAATCGGCAAGCGCCTTGATACCGCCGGGGAACTTCTCTTTATTGGCTTCTGTTGCATTTCCATTCACAAACCATCCGCCGTCCACTACCACATATTCATAGCCGGCTTCTGCCAATCCCGTAGAAACCATATGATCGGCAATCGATTTGATGTTATCTTCATTGATATCCTGTCTGAATACATTCCATGAATTCCACCCCATGGGCGGCTTGCGCGCCATCCCGTTTTCCAACGCGCTGACAGATGAAACCATCATAATCAGCAAGAATAAAAGAAAATAAAATGAATGAGAAACCATCCGATTGTTCTTGTATTGTGTTATCATGTTCTACCTTTCTTTATTATTGAATAGATAATCCCCGTTTCATATACGGGACGAAATGACTACCATTTATATTCGAGAAGTATCTAGCAATATACCTTTTAATCCAGAGGCGCCTTTTCACAATCACTTGGATTGACCCACCCGGTATCATGAATATTGAACTCTCCTTTCATAAACCTTTCGTAATAGTTGTTTCCTTTTTCTTCAGAAAATTTATAAGAATTAAAAATATCGCCATGACCAAACATACGAGGGTCCTTTTGCTCTTTTAGCATTTTTTCCATCCTGGCTTTCATTTTTTGCTTGAGCTCCGCAAATTCCGGTTCTGCTGCCAGATTGTTCAGGCACTCCGGATCATTGGATATATTAAACAGCTCTTCGGCAGATTCACGTTTACCCATTGACAATTTCCAATATCTGGTATCTGTACCGGAACGAAACATTTTCAATATCTCTGTTTTGGTTGGCGAACCATCAATATCCAGGTAGCCGATTTCAGGATTTCCGGCAGGCCACAATGAAATATCATAGTTGTATAGATACATATAATCATCGGAGACAATGCCCCGAATCGGGAATCCCTGGTTCTTCGGACGGCTGTAATCGTGACGTTCTTTGCCAATCAGTAAAATATCCCGCTCGGGATTCACTTGTCCTTCTTTGTCAAAGTAAAAGATATCAGTCAGGCTCCTGCCAGGTGAGCTGTGCATTTCGGATTTTTCATAGTCAATCTCTGCCAATTCCAGGAATGTGGGAGCAAAATCAATAAAGCTCACCATATCCTTGACCGTGCGTCCCGGATTTTTAATGCCTCGGGGCCACATAATCGCCAGGGGAACATGGTTCGAATATTCGTATTCCTGGGCTTTGCAACGCGGGAATGGCATTCCGTGATCCGATGTCGTCACAATGATGGTGTTATCCAGTAATCCGCGTTTCTCAAGGCCTTCAATCATGCGTCCTAAATGAGAATCCGCATATTCGATTTCCAGGGCATAATCGAGCATATCATTGCGAATGACCTCATTATCAGGCCAGAAGGCCGGCACCTTATCAATGTCCTCTGTATTTTTCCCGGTAACGCGTTTTGCTGAACCATGCTCATATCTGCGGTGAGGCTCCCGGGCGCCATACCAGAAAAACCAGGGTTTGCCGGCTTCCGCATTATCCAGGAACTGCTCAAAATTCGAGGCATAATCCTCATTGCTCATCTTATTGGCCCAGGGCGTTATGGTATGGTCACTTATGGACTCCCCGATAAGCAGCCGGAATTGACCATCTATTTTCCCCGGGTCGCCGGGTCCCCAGCCTTTTCCTGTTTTAGCGGTTATATATCCATTTTCGCGAAGCGCTTCAGGAAACGTTTTAAATTTTGCAGGGAAAAAATTCACATGATTGGCAGCATCCTCCAGTTGCCAGGAATTTCTTCCGGTTAACACGGATGCCCGCGACGGAGCGCACTTTGCATTGGGCGTATAGGCATTGGTGAACAGTATGCCGTTCTTTGCCACTTTGTCAAATGCCGGCGTTTTACTCCATTTGCATCCATAGGCACTCATGTGGGAGGACGCATCATCCATAATGCAAAAAAGAATGTTTGGTTTTTCAGTTTTCATAGATTTTGATAACAACGTTTTGGGCATAACCGACAGTCCCACACCGGCTGCCATGGTCGATTTAATAAATTGTCGCCTGGATTGCTCCATAGATAACCTCCTTTAAAGGTTTGCATATTTAGTGCCTGAACGAAAACTACTTATTTTCTATTAAAATTCAAAACGTAGCT
>CAZCJL010000042.1:0-50963 GCA_964498785.1 uncultured Cytophagia bacterium
TGTTGATAATCAATCGGAACAATTACTCACCCATCGGTTACTGTTGATGAAATGAGCTGGCGAACGTGCGTCGCACGTAACTTTCGTTTGGGCTGCAAAAGAATAACCTTGACTCAAACGCTGTGTGTACGCGTTGTTTATTATAGATTTCCGAGGTCTTCGAGACTTCGGAAATCTGAGTGCGCCGTCGATCTATTTTAAAAACCTTGAATCTTTCCTTCAAAATTCTTATATTCGAAAAAAATAATCGTGCAAAACAAAGTCAAATATCAAGCTAATTCATGACTAGTGGAGGGAAGTCTAAACAATGAACCTCGGATTACTTGCACTGTTCGCTTTCACACCGATTTTACTGGCTGCTGTATTATCGTTTGCGCTTCGTATGCCGGCAAAACGCGCGATGCCGGTTGTGTTTATAGCATCTGGAATTATTGCTTACTTTGCATGGAATGTCTCGCTGTCACATATCGCGGCAGTTCTGATCACTTATTTCCTGCATCGGATGAATATCAGAGAATTGTCAGCCGCAGTGCTCGAATCCGTAAAAATTTTACTCGGCGCAGGCTTCGTACTGATTTTCACTGTTCCCATAGTGCGAATTTATATAAATTCGGGAATAAATTTTTCAGGACTCGAAAGTATGCCAATCACCCTGGCGAGATGGGTTGCGGCAACAGTGGGTAACGTTTGGCTTTTTTTGCGCCGTTCATCGTCGCAATGGGCGCATTCATCGCCGGAAGCAATACGGTTAGCAATTTGATGTTCAGTCTGCTTCAATACAGTGTGGCGCATCAATTATTGATCTCCGGTAGTTTAACTGTCGCTTTGCAGGCAGTGGGCGCTGCTGCGGGAAACATGATCGCCATCCATAATGTTGTGGCTGCTTCGGCGACTGTTTGATTGCTGGGAAAAGAAGGGGTAATTCTCAGCAAGACTATTTTGCCCACGATTTATTATACGGTGAGTGTGGGGTTATTAGGACTTGCAGCGGTTTATATTTTTCAAGTACATTTGATTTGATACGATAAGTTATAAAAAATACAATAATCACGAAGTACACAAAAAAATTGAATTTAAATTTAAACCGCAGAAGAACCAGCAATCATTCATGAAGCCTAAATATTATACTTTTAACATAAATTTAAAATAAAAAAGGAGTTTAAAGATGGATTTTTTTGAATTAATCGAAAACCGTTACAGTGTCCGGGAATATCAATCACGACCAGTGGAAGCGGAAAAACTTAATAAAATATTGGAAGCGGCTAACCTTGCGCCGACCGCAGGAAACCGTCAACCGTTTTGTCTCATTCTTATTAAAACAGAGGGTCGAAAAGATGAATTAAAACGCATTTATGGGAAAGAATGGTTTGTTCAGGCGCCAATCGTTATTGCTGCCTGCGCCGTTCTCTCGGAATCATGGACAAGAAAAGACGGCCAAAAGTATGCTGACGTGGACACCACAATTGCCATGGATCATTTAATTCTGGCAGCAGCGAGTCTCGGACTGGGAACTTGCTGGATCGCTGCATTTGATCCCGCAGCAGCACGGGAAATTTTACAATTACCAGACGATGTTGAACCCATCGCATTTACCCCACTGGGTTATCCGGACGATGAGTTACGCCCCAAAAAACGAAAAAATCTAAAAGAGATTGTTCATTATGAAAAATGGTAAATAATGAGGTATCCGATGAAAGACATTATAATTTCTGTTGAAAATATTCGCTTAAAAGCGCACCTTGATAATTCAGCAACCGCTGAAAAAATATATTCTTCTTTACCCATTGAAGGAACGGTAAAAACCTGGGGCGATGAAATTTATTTCGACATTCCGGTGGCAATCAATCAGGCTCCGGATGCTGTAGCAGATGTCGAAGTCGGTACGCTCGGTTACTGGCCGGTTGGTAGTGCATTTTGCATTTTCTTCGGCAAAACACCGGTCAGCACGGCCGACAAACCGCGCGCTGCAAGTCCTGTCAATATTTTCGGAGTTGTTATAGACGACCCCGCGATTTTGAAGGTAGTTGAGGATGGTGCGCGAATAACGGTTTCAAAAGCATAAGAATAGTCAAGAGGAAATTTTATGAAATCGCTTATAATTTTACTGACAGCATTTTTATTGATCGCAGCACAGCACCCGAAAAGTGAATCCGGAGAAAACATGAACATTCAATCAAAAAGCAAACTGGCAGTCGTCTGGACCAGCGGCGACCCCGAAGTGGCGCACAATGTATGTTTTATGTATACGCTTAATGCGAAGAAACAGGCCTGGTTTGATGAAGTCGTTCTGATCGTATGGGGACCATCCGCGTGGTTATTGGCAGAAGATGATTCGTTGCAGGTAAAGATCAAGGCAATAAAAAAGGACGGAGTGATTCTCGAAGCGTGCAAAGCATGTGCTGATATGTACGGAGTTTCAGAAGATCTGGAAAAACTTGGTATTGATGTAAAATATATGGGCGCGCCTCTTTCCGATATGCTGAAGGGAAATTGGAAAGTGCTGACTTTTTGATAATTTTTTTAGATTTCGGAAATCTGTTCTAATTAAATTAAAAAAGATGCTCATTACAGAGATAAGCTCCTTTACCCGGACGAACCGGGATCATTTTTTTTACTCCATCCAATACGGCAAGCTCGGATTGCAGCGCGTCCAAATCAGATGTGCGGCAGAGGCAGTGCACGTTCGGTCCCGCATCGATGGTGAAGTAGGTTTCCAAGCCCTGCTGGCGCAGGCTCATGACTTTTTTTATTATCCGCAGTGTATCGGGATTCCAGTAAAACAGCGGCGGTTCAGAGGTCATCATCACCGCGTGCATATATTTGCAATTTTCTTCTGCAATTTTGCCAACATTTCTAAAATCATGATTCAGAATTGCCTGCCGCATTTCCACGACCTGCTCTGTCGATTTTTGGATCCGAATCTGGTTAAATGGACTTGACTGTGAAAATTCATGTCCCTGGTCAGAGGTGATTTCTTTTTCTGATTCATCCACAATTGCAATCACTGTTCTTAAATCACACTGCTCAGGTTCACAAATCTGTTCTGCGTAAGAGTTCTCATGAGAATCTGCCGAATGGAAGCAGACAAAACCATCATGCAGCGAGCGCGCGGCTGATCCAGAACCCAGCCGTGCAATTGTACTTAATTTTTCTTTAACGATTTTTAAATTAAGGGCAGAGGCTGTGGCCACTGTTAATGCAGCAAATGCAGAAGCTGATGAAGCAAGCCCTGCCTGTGTCGCAAAATCATTAATGCTATTCATTCTAAAATTGAGATTTGTTTTTGCAATTAGGCGTAACTCATCGACAACTTTCAAAATGCGTTCCATTTTCCGGCCGCGCAGCATTTCTCCATTCACTTCAGCAAAATCCATCTTGTAAATTTCAGAGAAATGGATTGTTGTTTTCGTTTGTAAATTCGTATCCTTGCTTAGACTATTTTTTGTAAAGCTGATATTATCATTCAGCGGAATGTTTAAATGGGAATCAGTGGTTGGATTACGTCCCCAATATTTGATTAATGCGATATTTGAATGCGCGATGGCTGTTGCTTTCAAAGTATTTTCCTGTTCTCATAAAAATGAAGTCCCAAATAATTGGGACTTCGTTCATTATCTCACGTCAATTTACATCGCGTAAATTGTAATGAATTAATTTTAGCTGTAATGATAATCACTTTATCCGACGCTAATGGCGATCTCACGCGGTTTCACATCTTCTTTTTTGGGAAGAGTAATGCTAAGAACACCATTCGTATAATCTGCCTTTATTTTCTCTGAATCAATTTTTGAAGATAACGTAAAGCTTCTTTCGAATTTTCCGAAAGAGCGTTCGCTGTAATGAAGATTTTCATTTTCCTGGTCATTTTTCTTTTCCCCGTAAATTGCCAACGTATTTTCAGTAACATTGATTTTAATATCTTCTTTTTTCAGACCTGGCAATTCCGCGTAGATCACATAATTATCTTTGTTTTCAACGGTATCGATTCTCGGCATCCAGGCTCGTTCTAATTTCTCTTTATGAGTTGTTGCAAAATTCGAGAATCGATCAAACATATTCAGCATTTCCTGTTTCATCATTTCATCCGTTGGATTTAAATTTTTCCATCTTGTAATAGCCATAATTCGTCCTCCTCTCAGTTATTCATTTTTCTTGTTAAGTAAACTATTTGGGATAGAGTCAAATTATATGCCAAAAGGAATTTACAATTCATTTCATTAATTTTTATAAATTTATCGACAATGACATTAAAATAACCAGTACATTCAAATTTGCAGAAAAAGTGTCAAATCGACATACTCAATCAAACCAAATGTCATTAAACAGAAAACGCCCTGATCACCAATGCAACCAGGGCGTTTATAAAAAGTTTACGTTATTAATAACTACTTAACTGTTGTATTATTATTATCATCATCAGAATCAATTTTAGCAGCACGGCGTTTCAATTCCACAAATTCCAGGTCTTCCCCTTTTCCTCGTTTTACCTGAATTGTGCTACCATCAGAAAAATTACCTTTTAAGATTTCTTCAGCGATTGGGTCTTCAATATATCGCTGAATGGTTCTTCTTAGAGGTCTGGCGCCGGAAACCGGATCAAAGCCTCTTTCGGCAATAAATTCTTTTGCTCCTTTTGTCAGAATAATGTCGATTTCCCGGTCTGCAACTTTTTCCAGCATATCAGCAATAACCAGATCAACGATTTTAATTATGTCTTGTTCCAAGAGATACCGGAAAACAACAAGTTCATCAATTCTATTGATAAATTCCGGATTCATAATTCGTCTCATTTCTTCCAGAACGCGCGATTTCATGGATTCGTATTCATCTTCTTCATTACTTTTTGCGAATCCAAATCCACCACCTTTTTTAATTTGACGTGCTCCAATATTTGAAGTCATAATTAAAATAGTATTTTTAAAATCAACTTTTCTACCCAGCCCATCTGTTACACGTCCTTCATCAAGTATCTGAAGCAAGATATTAAACACATCCGGGTGCGCTTTTTCGATTTCATCAAATAACACAACTGAGTACGGATGGCGCCGCACTTTTTCAGTGAGTTGCCCTCCCTCTTCATAACCGACATATCCCGGAGGAGCGCCGACAAGCCTGGAAACGGAAAATTTTTCCATATATTCGGACATATCAATTCGCACCAGCGCTTCCATATCTTCAAATAAATAGGCAGCTAATTCTTTTGCTAATTGCGTTTTACCAACCCCGGTTGGTCCCAGAAATATGAACGAACCAATCGGACGATTCGGATCTTTCAATCCGGCTCTGGTTCTTTGAATTGCTTTTGATAGCAATGTAACCACTTTATCTTGGCCAATAATTCGCTTTTTCAATTCGTTTTCCATGCCGAGAAGTTTTTCATATTCCGATTGTGCTACTTTATTAACAGGAATACCGGTCATCATTGCCACAACATCGGCAACGTCTTTTTCCGTTACTTTTGCCATAGTTTGGTTTTCACTTTCCTGCCACGAACGTTTCGCTTCCTCCAGTTTTCGAGACAGACGTTTTTCCTGATCCCGGTAAATTGCCGCCTGTTCAAATTCCTGTGCTTTTATCACAGCATCTTTTTCCTGACGAATCTTTTTGATCTTTTCTTCAAGTGTCAGGATTTCTTCCGGTACGACGATATTTGCTAAATGAACCATGGCGCCGGTCTCATCCAAAACATCGATTGCTTTATCCGGAAAATATTTATCCGTAATATAGCGATCAGCTAATTTCACAGTTGCACGAATTGCCGCTTGTGCATAGTTCACATGATGATGTTCTTCATATCGCTCTTTAAGACCTTCAATGATCTGAATGGTTTCCTCTGCTGATGGTGGATCAACCATAATTTTTTGAAATCGTCTTTCCAGCGCGCCATCTTTTTCGATATATTGTCTATATTCATCCAGTGTGGTGGCTCCGATACACTGCAACTCACCCCGTGCAAGCGCTGGTTTAAACATGTTAGAAGCATCCAGAGAGCCGGACGCTCCGCCAGCCCCGACAATAGTATGCAACTCATCAATAAAAAGAATAATATCTTTTACTTTAACAAGTTCATTCATAATCGCTTTCATGCGTTCTTCAAATTGGCCTCTGTATTTTGTTCCGGCGACAATTGAGCCAATATCCAGCGTTACAACGCGTTTACCATGCAATACTCTGGGAACTTTTTTCTGGATAATACGCATTGCCAAACCTTCTGCAATCGCTGTTTTACCAACGCCAGGTTCACCAATCAATACCGGATTATTTTTTTTACGACGGCTCAAAATTTGAGCGACACGCTGAATTTCATCATTTCGTCCGATAATTGGATCAAGCTCACCTTTTATCGCCAGGGCTGTTAAATCTCTGCCAAAATGATCCAATGCCGGAGTTTTCGATCTTTTTTGACCACCTTCACGGGTCGTCGGAGTTCCTCTCAAAATATTCTCCAATTCTTCTCGTACAGCATCATAATTTATTTCAAATGTTTGCAGTACTTGCGCAGCCACACCTTCTTTTTCTTTCACTAACGCTAACAACAGGTGCTCCGTTCCGGTTACATCAGAACGATATTTTTCAGCTTCCATATAAGCCATTTTAAGAATTTTTTCAGCACGCTTTGTTAGGGGTATATCGCCGATGGTCATGGTATCGCCAGTCGTTTTTACCGCATCTTCGATTGATTTCCTGAGCTCATCGATATCACATCCCAAATTTTTCAGTACTTCAATCCCGACGCCTTCACCTTCCCGGATCAATCCTAATAACAGATGTTCGGTTCCGATATAATCATGTCCCAATCGCAACGCTTCTTCTCTTGAATACTGAATCACCATTTGCACCCGACTTGAGAAATTTTTTCTCATTACAATCTCCCTATATAATAACTATTTGATAAACAATAACAATTTCAATCATCTAATTTAAAACCGATATTCAATCGTTTTCTCTGTAAACATACAATATTTTTTTTATAAATCCAACTTATTTCTTAAAAAATTCGCTCGCAACATATCTCTGTTATCGGCTAATTCACGCTTTCCGTAATATTTTTGTAAATGCACGGGTTGTACGCCAACAAGCAATTCGTTAAAAATCTTTTTGTCAATTTTTTCAATATATTTCAACGCAACTCCAAATCGTATATTGGAAATTAAATTAATCGCCTCTATGGAAGTTATTAATTTCGCGTATTTCAGTGTTCCGTAACTGCGGCCGATTTTATCTTCTATTTCAATGCTTTTCTTTTCATAAAGACGTTTTCGCTCTTCTCTTTCCATGTGAATGAGTTCTTCAACAACCTGCCGCAACCTCTCAATAAGACCAGATTCTGTACGCCCAAGAGTTAATTGATTTGAAATCTGGAATATATTACCCAGGGCTTCCGTACCCTCTCCGTAAAATCCTCGTAATGTAATTTCACCCGGAATATAATTCTTGATAATTAATTCCAACTTATCAGATAACGCAATTCCTGGTAAATGTATAAACACCGAAATACGTAATCCGGTTCCAGTATTTGTGGGGCACGATGTCAAATATCCAAACTGATCCGAATAGGCATAGTCAAGAAATTCAGACATTTCATCGTCGATTTTACTTACGGTATTCCAGGCTTTTTCGATTTCCAGCCCGGATTCAAATCCCTGGATTCGTAAATGATCTTCTTCGTTGATCATAATACTCACCATCTCGTCTGCTCCGATAATCAGTCCGCAGGGTGAATGCTGGTGAACCATTTCAGAGCTGATAAGACGCCGCTCCATCAGAAACTGCCTATCCTGTTCCTTGATTTCACAGACACGAATATAAACTGAATCCTTTAAATCCGTCACATTACCGTAATTATTTTTTACAATGCCGAGAATCTCAGTCAACATTTCGTCGGATGCATTTCCCGGAAAAATAAACTTTCTCAAATTTCGTGCTAATCGAACTCTGCTGGAAATAACAATATCCGATTCTTTGCCAGAGCCATCCAGCCATTTGCCATAATGCTCGGCCAGTGTATTGACACGTTTAGTGTATATATTATCGGCAGAACTGCTTTCGAATGAAGAATTTTTATTTGTAGTGCCCATTCGATTTCTTTGACTTACATCAGTCGGTTTAAATTTGCTTCAATATCTTTAATCCTGTCTCTCAATCTCGCAGCTTGTTCATAATTTTCCTGCTCAATGGCTTTCTTTAACCGTGCTTTAAGATCATCCAAATCTAAATCAGAACTTATTTCCCGCAAACGAGCGGGACGATTACCAATATGTTTACTGCTTCCGTGAATTTTTTTCAATAATATTTTCAAATTTTTTTCGAATGACCTGTAGCAATTACCACACCCGAATAAACCTTCATTTTTAAAATCATTCCATGATGTTCGACAGGTCGCGCAAATCGTGCCTTCCGGTTCTTTGTTTTGTTCATTTTCAGACACATCACTCAGATATCCTGTGGATACGAATCCACCCAGAAATTTCTGCAACCCGGCCATCGGATTTGATAGTCCTTTCTTTTCCGCACATTCTGTGCAGATAATTATTTCTTTTTTTTCCAAATTCACAACCTGTGTAAATCTGATTGTTGCCTCTCGTAAATGACAAATTTCACATAGCATAATATTCAAAACTCTTTTATGTGGCGCGTTTTATGCGGCCGTCCGACAGTTCAATAATTCGATCTGCCTTTTGCGCCAAATCCATATTGTGCGTCACAATAATAATTGTTTGATTTGTTCTGTTATTTAAATCCCAAAACAGGCGATGAAGACTCTGACTCGATGTTTTATCGAGATTACCGGATGGTTCGTCTGCCAGAATTAATTTGGGTGAATTAATTAATGAGCGAGCGACCGCTAACCGCTGTTGTTCTCCCCCGGATAATTCTCCGGGCCGATGTTTAGCGCGATGCTCCAATCCAACTTCTTTCAATAAATGCATGGCATGTTGCATAATTTCACCATTTTCCGGGCCTGCGATCATTGCCGGTAACATTACATTTTCGAGAGCGGAAAATTCCGGTAACAGGTGATGGAATTGAAAAACAAACCCAATGGATTTATTGCGGAACCTTGCTAAATCAACATCATTGTATGAAAAAATATTCACACCACCAATAAGCACCTGTCCTGTTGTCGGGCGATCGAGTGCGCCAATAATATGAAGCAAGGTGCTTTTTCCCACACCAGAAGGCCCGACAATCGCAACGATTTCTCCTTCCGGCACCTCCATTGTGACGCCTTTTAATACTCTTATTTCGGACTTTTCCAGATAATAACTTTTAAAAAGATCGTTAATGACTAATAAATTATTCATATTATTCATATCTCATTGCCTCAACAGGATCCAATTGCGCTGCTTTTTTTGCCGGGAAAATTGTTGCAAGAAAACATAACACAATAGCTGCTCCCATTATCATTACGAAATCCATAACTTTCATTTCAATTGGGAGCGAATTAATAAAATAAATATCTGAAGGTAGCGCGAACCACCGGTATTTTAATTGTGACCAGCACAGCGCGTAACCGATCACACTTCCAAATACTGCACCGATAACACCGGAAATCACTCCCTGATAAACGAATATTCTCATGATTCCCCTGGATGTTGCACCCATGGATTTGAGGATACCGATATCCTTTTTCTTTTCCATAACCACCATGATCAATGTGCTGATAATGTTAAACGCTGCGACCATAATAATTAAACTGAGCACAATAAACGCAGCCCATTTTTCAATTTGCATCCATGAAAATAAATTTCTGTTGCGCTCAAACCATGTTTCAGCAACGTATCTGTATCCCCACTTATTTTCTATTTGTTCTTTTACTATATTTGCATGATTTAAATCATCGAGTCTTATTTCACAGCCAGTCACCCGCGCCCCCATCTTAAAAAGTTTTTGCGCTGATTCCAGTGAAATATAAGCAAATGTATCGTCAAAATCATGGAGCCCGGTCTCAAAATAACCGGTGACCCGAAAAGGTTTTACATACGGGTTCATTCCCAGTCCGGGTGTTGTTTTAATCTCGGAAAGGCTGAGCGCGTATATTTTATCAAACAGACCGACATCCAATTTTAGCGCGAGACTCTTGCCCAAAACAATACCAGGAAGATCTGGTTCTCCTTCAACCTCCACATTGCCCAAATTTAATTCGCCGTATTCAATATTTTTAGCAAGGTCAGATACATACGTTACTGTTTTTTCATCCACACCTTTAATCAGGATTCCATCCTGATGGTTTTGATGGCTGATGAATGCTTTATTAAAAATAAACGGAGACACGACTTCCACGTGATCGATTTGCTTGATGCTGTCAATGATATCTACGTAATTTTCAATGGGGCGATAGAGTAATCCACGAAAGCGAATATGTGCGTCAAAACCAATAATACGTGATCGGACCTCGTTTTCAAAACCATTCATCACAGAAAGAACGATAATTAACGCGGCCACACCAATCATAACACCGGCAATTGAAAAGTAATTAATCAGCGAAATAAATCCCGTACGCCGCTTTGAACGAAAATAGCGTTTTGCAATAAAAAATTCATAGGACATTATTCTGGCCTCATATGCGGAAAGAAGATAACATCACGAATTGTGGGTGAATCTGTTAAAATCATAACCAACCTATCAATCCCGACTCCAAGTCCGGCAGTTGGCGGCATTCCGTATTCCAGCGCACGGATGTAATCGTCATCCATTTCATGCGCTTCTTCATCACCCATTTTTTTATATTCCAGTTGTTGCTCGAATCGTTCCCGTTGATCAATCGGATCGTTCAACTCGGAAAATGCATTACAAAATTCTTTTCCGGCAATGAATCCTTCAAAACGTTCGACAACTCCGGGTTGATTTTTATGTTTTTTAGCCAATGGAGACAATTCAATCGGATAGTCTGTTACAAAACATGGCTGAATTAAATCCGCCTCAACTTTTTCACTAAATATTTCATCGATAATTTTCCCGACACCTGCTCCATCTTCCAATTCAACATGTACTTCACCGGCGATCTTTTTTAGTTCCTCTCTATTTTTATCAAAAAGATCATGCCCTGTATATTGTTTTAATAGCTCGAACATTTTTAATCGCGGCCACGGCGGAGTAAAATCAATTTCTTTTCCTTGATATGTCACTTTATAATCACCAGTGATTTCCTTAACAGTATTACTGAGCATTTTTTCAACGAGTTCCATCATAAAATGATAATCCTGATATGCAACATACAATTCGAGCATTGTAAACTCAGGATTATGGAACCGGTCGATTCCTTCATTACGAAAATCCTTACCAAATTCATAAACGCCATCAAATCCACCGACAATCAGTCGTTTAAGGTACAATTCATCGGCAATACGCAGATAAAGCGCCATATCCAATGCATTGTGATGGGTGATAAATGGTCTGGCAGCCGCTCCGCCGTAAATTGGCTGCAGGATTGGTGTTTCTACTTCCAGATACCCTGCATTATTCATAAAATTACGCAACGATTGAATGATTCGAGTACGTTTGATAAACACTTCTTTTACTTCTGCATTTACGACCAAATCCACATATCGTTGCCGATAGCGCAATTCTCTGTCAGCAAATTCATCGTAACGAACAGTTTTTCCATCCTCAACTTTTTCTTTTACAATAGGCAGGGGGCGCAGAGTTTTAGCAAGCAATTCCATTTCTTTTGACAGAACAGTAATTTCACCGGTACGTGTTTTAAAAACTTCCCCCCTGATTCCGATCACATCGCCAATATCCAGCAATTTAAAAACGTTAAATGTCTGTTCTCCCACATGGTCATGTCGGATATAGAATTGAATTCGCCCGGTTGAATCCACCAGATGTGCAAACGCCGCTTTGCCGTGCCCCCGGATTGCCATCAACCGCCCGCCGATGGAAACGGATTTGCCCTCAAACGATTCAAAATCTGACAGAATATCCTGTGCAAAATGCGTTCGATTAAATTTATATGCATAAGCTTGCACACCTAATTCTTTTAATTGATTTAGCTTTTCCCGCCTGATTTTCATTAATTCATTAATATCTTCCACTTTCGACTCCATTTCTGATAGTTGTTCAGAGAATAAATATTTCAATTCAACAATACGTAAAAGTATTCGTCAACCGAATTTTTTTTGTGCCGGCTCGGAAATTTCTGCTCTGTTATTCCGGCAAGGCAACATCAAACTACTCCCCTATATATGTTCGGGGAACCCGCTTTGAAATCCAACAACAAACTTCATAGGGAATAGTGTTCAAAGTATTACATATATCATTGACGCTAAATTCAGCATCTCCTTGTTTGCCGAATAGTATAACCTCATCTCCCTGTTGAATGTCGCAATTATCGCCAAGATCAACGAGAATTTGATCCATGCACACTCTTCCGGCAACCGGAAAAAGTTTGCCTCTGATAACCACTTTAGCATTGCTGCTTAATATTCGATTGTATCCATCTGCATAACCGACCGGCAATGTCGCAATTCGCGATTCCTTGTTTGTGACATAAGTACGCCCATAACTCACAGGGGTTCCCCGCGGTACTTTTTTAATATAGCTAATTTTTGATTTAAACGTCATCGCTGGTTTAATAGGAACGCTTTTACTTGTTTCATTGGACGGATAATATCCATACATCATAATTCCCGGCCGGACAATATTAAAATAGGAATACGGCATATCAATAATCGCCCCGCTATTCGCTGTATGGACCATTGGAATGCGGATGTTATGCTGTCGCAACCAGTCCAATACCTGATGAAACCGATTTAATTGTGCGAATGCGAATGTTTTATCTTTTTCATCGGACGTTGCGAAGTGGGTATAAACACCTTTTATTTCCAATCCTTTGAGGGAATAAATATCACAAATAAAATCAAGGCTTTCTTGCCAGGGCACACCCACGCGGCCCATCCCGGTATCGACTTTGACATGTACATTTATTTTACAGTTTTTTTTCAGTGCCTCGCGTGATAAAGACTCAGCAAAGCGTCGGGAAAAAACAGTGACCTCAAGTCCGGATTTCAGGAAATCATTAATTTGATATTCCAATTCACCTCCAAATACCAAAACAGGCGCTGTAATATTGTTCTCGCGCAATTCCAAACCTTCTTCAACAAGAGCGACAGCTAAGTAACGCGCACCGTTTTTTAAAGCAGTTTGCGCGACTTTTACAGCGCCATGGCCATACGCATTGGCTTTTACGACTGCCATGATATTTGCAGGTGAAACTTTACGTTTAATTTGATCAAGATTATAAGCGATGTTCGAAAGGTCAATTTCAACGTGCGTCGGTCTCAACTCAACCTCAATATTTAATCATACCTCAAACGTGCTCAGCACACTGATATTTGTGTCTAATTCAGCTATTTTTTTGAGAGCAGATATTCGAAAATAAAATCGTCAATATCGCCATCCATAACAGCTTGCGTGTTTGATGTTTCACATTTTGTACGATGATCCTTCACCATATTATATGGCTGAAAGATATACGAACGAATCTGGCTTCCCCATGCGATATCTTTCTTACTTTTTTCGATTTCATCCAATTTTGCCTGTTCCTCTTCTTTTTTTAACTGGTACAACCGGCTTATTAAAATTTTCATCGCGTTTGCGCGATTCATGTGCTGAGACCGTTCAGACTGACATTGAACGACAATTCCGGTGGGGATGTGTGTAACTCTCACCGCAGAACTTGTTTTGTTTACATGTTGTCCGCCGGCACCACTGGCGCGATATGTATCTACTTTTAAATCTGCACTATTTATATTAATTTGGATATCATTGCTTATCAGGGGATAAACAAAAACCGATGCAAAGGAGGTATGTCTTCGGCTATTTGCATCAAAGGGAGAAATTCGCACCAGTCGGTGAACGCCAACCTCTGCCTGTAAATAGCCATAAGCATAATCACCAACCACTTCAATCGTAACACTTTTGATCCCGGCCTCTTCTCCGGGCATTAAATCAAGAACTTGCGATTCAAATCCCTTATTTTCGATCCAGCGGAGATACATTCGCATCAACATTTGAGCCCAGTCCTGAGATTCGGTTCCTCCTGCTCCCGGATGAATGGTTAAAATCGCGTTGCGCTTATCATCTTCTTTTCCCATCATTTTTTTAAATTCTAATCGATTTACATCTTTGCGCGCACCTTCTATTTCTTTCACAACTTCCTGTAATGTGCCCTCATCGTCTTCTTCATGGGCTAATTGAGCTAACGTTTGCAAATCACTGATTTTTACATGCAATTTATTCCATTGTTCAACGATATTTTTCTTTAAATTTATTGTACGCATTACATCCTGTGCGTTTTCAGAATCATCCCAAAAATCTTGTTGAACAGTTAATTTTTCTAGTTCGCTAATTTCATTTTCATTTTTTTCGACTTCAAAGATAACCTCGTAAATCTTTCAAACGTTCATTTAGTTCAGCCAATGTTGCGACTACTTCCTCATACATAATTAATCACCTGTAATTAATAAATTTTTTTAACCGTTGTTTCTTTGAAATAATGTTTTAATATTAATTTATAATTCTTACCTTCATTTGCCATTGAAATTGCACCTGCCACACACATTCCCACTCCATGCCCATTGCCTGCACCCCGAAATGTAAATGCAAACGGAAGCCCTTCTTCATCATATTCTTTTAAAATATAAAAGCAAGAACTATTCAGCATTTGAGGTGCAAGATATCCTCTGATCGCAGCTTCCGATGATAAAACTAAATTAACATTGCTGGCGATTATTTCCATTTCAACTAATCGGCCGGCTTTGTTACGTTTTATTGGAATAATATCGTATAAAACACCAATTAATCGATTTTCTTTTTCTGAAATAATATCTTCTAACTCTTTTCGCGAAAATGTCGTTTCCCAACGAAAATATTTCTGAAATTGATTGAAACCATTTGCGCTAATTAAATTACAATAAACGGCTGGCTCTGTATCTATCCATTTTCGAATATTATTTTCATCACTTAAATCACCGAATTGATCAACTAACTCTCCGTCCATTGAATCGAAAGCACTTGTCATCTCCGAATTCATAGCTGCCAGTTCTGCGGTGCACTTTTGTTCGGTAACGCCTCCGCACACCATATTGAAATCAGCGTCATAAATATTTTGTTCTTTAATGATAACTTCACCGACCGTTTCTTTTATCGCGCTCGTAACGTTTTCAGAATTGTTTTTAATTCCGACAAAGTAATTACAATGAGCTGTTGCACATAAATCAAATGGATCATTATGATGTTTAATCCGCAAACCAGCGATGCTCTTGCTTCGTATTGTCATTGCCAGTGCTTTAAATGATTCACGCGGTAAATCCAAAGGAACCGCATAAGCGACCACGGATTCCACATATTTCTCAATCGGCGTTTCGTTAATAATAATCAATTTTCCATCATCATCGCACCTAAATTCCAGCACTCCCTGAAATGAGCGATACTGTGCCTTTCGCTGCTGCTCGTCAGGTTCATTTGTAAAATCATAAAGATTTGCAATAACATTATCTGTTTCCGGGACAATGCGCAGTACATTTTCTGCCTCTGCAACTTTTTCAAAATCAAAATCATAAATTTCTATTACCGCTCCCGGTTCTTTTATTTTTTCTCTGATTATCGTTGTCTTATAATTTTTCAAATTCAGCTCTGCAAAAAAACGGGCTTCTTGCTCCTTATTAAACCCATCAATAATCACCCAGTACTGTCTATTGTCATTTATCACTTTTTTATCATAATAAAATTCATCACCAATTGTTGTTATTTGCGCCCCAAGGCCTTTCTCAATTAATTCATACATTAAATCCTCGGCTTGGCGATAATCATCATATTTTTTTAGCAATATATTAAACGCATATTTGGCCGGATACGAGAACTCAACCTTAATCCTCCACTTATTGGGAGTAATCATATTTTTCAGTATTGCCACACCTTCATTATTGAACACTGAAAATTTACCGTTTAGCTTGAATTCAACACTTTCTTTTTTTTCCTTTAACCCGATCCTCACAATTGGAGTTTTCGTTAATGATGTTTTATTACCTTTTTGAACTCCCGTTATCGCGGAAGACCTCGACTCAGACATAACCACCTCCAGAGGGAAAAAAAATTACTAGATATATCCTGAACTTAGAATTGAATACATTCAATAAATATACAATAAAATTTATTAATAGTCAAGGAATAAAAGAGTTATAACTTCTATTAAATATTATTATTTTTTAAAATAAATTAATTTTTACTTGCTTTATATTTTCACTGTTTTTATATTATATAAATTTTAAATGAGGGGTAAAGGTTTATGATAATATCTAATTTATTTGTTCGTGCTTTTAAATCTATTTTTGAAGTTAGCTTTCCGATTGATCCTCAAATCACAATATTAATTGGCCCGAATGAAAATGGAAAAACGAATATCTTGAAAGCAATGGAAGCATTCAAGTACGATCAATCTTTTGAGAATAGTCTTACATGTCAGTATTCTGAACACTATTATCAGAAGAAATGCCCTGAAATTGCACTTGAATTTTCTAATTTCACAAAAGAAAATCGTCGACATCTTTCATCTGTTTCCGAAGTTTTTAAAAATGTAGAAAGTTTCTATATTAAACGGGATGGACAGGAGCTTAAGGATTACAAGGTATTTATCGATGATACCGAAGTTGAACAGATTGACATCAACAAACTTATCAACTGCCTGCCCAAAATTTTGTACTTCGAAGAAATTCCATTGATAAAAAACAGAGTGGATTACTACAGCCTTGTGGATGGCAGACCTGGTTTTACAACGGAACGCAATCTGTTAAAAATAGGAGGCCTGGAAGATTACGAGGTTATTTTTGAAGACTCCACCCGCGGCCGCCGCGCGCTGGAAGAAGCCGGGCGGATTATCACCGAACATATACGACGGGTATGGTCGCAGGAACCATCGGTGGAAATAAAACTAAATGTGAACGGAAAAGTTCTGTACTTTGATGTGAGCGACAGCACAACAGTCTTCGACACCCCTGATTCCCGCAGTCTTGGATTTCGCTGGTATCTATCTTTTTATATAAACTTTCTCGCTCAAACGTATGATACCAGAGCTCATGAGTATATTTTTCTGATTGATGAACCCGGAATTCATTTACATCCTGCCGGACAAAAAGATCTCGTGAAAGTATTTGAACATCTCGCACAAAAAAATCAGGTAATGTATACAACACATTCTCCGTTCCTCATTAATCGCGATCATCCACAGCGGGTACGCCTTGTCACAAAAAACAGAGAAGGAACAAAAGTCGATAATGAAGCATATCGTCAAAACTGGAAGCCACTCCGAAAATCTATTGGCCTGATGATCGGTGATTTATTCTTTTTTAGTGATAGCGGGCTTGTATTTGAATTCTCGGGTGGAAAATCAAAATTATTCAATAGAATAAAATCATTCACTAAGTCATCAAATGAAATGTAATTCAATCTGCGATGTTCCGGGAATTAAAGTGGGGCATGCGCAGGATATTCGAGCGAAAACCGGATGTACCGTTATTTTGCCAAATACCGAAGCCACAGCAGGCGTCGACGTAAGAGGCTCTGCTCCGGGAAGCAGGGAAATTGAATTGCTTTATCCCACGAGACAGATAACCAAAATAAACGCAATTCTATTAACCGGTGGCAGTGCGTTCGGTTTGGATGCTGCTGGCGGTGTTCAGCAATTTCTGGAAGAACATCATATTGGTTATAATACTGGCGTTGCCAGAGTACCAATTGTTCCGGCCGCAGTTATTTTTGATCTTGCTGTCGGTGATCCCAAAATAAGACCGGATAAGCAAATGGGTTACGAGGCAGCCCAAAACGCGTCTGAGAGGGAGAATTCTGAGGGACAAATAGGAGCAGGCATAGGAGCGACCGTCGGAAAACTGGCGGGACAGGAAAATGCAATGAACGGTGGTATTGGTACCTGCTCTTATGTTATCAATGAAAAAATTATCGTTGCCGTTCTTGTAGTAGTCAACGCGTTGGGCAATATCATTGATCCGTACGAAAACCGAACGATAGCCGGGGCACAGGATAGAACCAACGGAGTATTTTTTGATCCCATTCAATTGCTCAAACAATTAGCCGCGCCCAATTTTTCAAGTTTTACAAATACAACGCTGGGAGTTGTTGCCACAAATGCAGACTTAACCAAAGAAGAAGTTACGAAAATTGCTCAAATGGCTCAGGATGGTTTTGCGCGAACAATTTCCCCCTCACATACTCAGTTCGATGGCGATATTATATTTGCTCTATCTACAAATACCGCCGCCAAAGTCGACCCGCTTTTAATTGGCAGTATTTCCGCGGATATAACTGCAAAGGCTGTTGTTCGCGCGATAAAACATTCGAATCAACAATAAAAAAAAACGACAATCTTAATAAATGAAGATTGCCGTTTTGTTTTTCAAAAAAATAAAATCAATCTTTTGGGATTGCGTATTTTTTCATTTTAAATCTCAACGTTGCTTCTGGGATGCCCAGTAACTTGGCTGCTTTTACCTGATTTCCCCCAAATTTACCCAGCGCTTTTTTTATCAGATAAATTTCAACATCAGATACAATTCCTTTGAGATTTTTGGGTTCCAAAAAATCGAATTGATGTTTTTTAATACGAAAAGGCAGAAATTCAGGGGAGAGTTCACCTTCCGGCGACATTACGACCAGATTCTGGACCGTATTTTCCAATTCCCGAATATTACCTTTCCAATCGTATTCCAAAATGGATTCAAATATTTCAGCCTGAACTGCTGGTTCTTCCCTTTCGCTCTCCGCACAGTATTTTTTTGTAAAATAAGCGAACAACTCAGGAATATCCTGTTTGCGTTCGCGCAGCGAAGGAATTCGCAGGGTTAATGTGTTTAATAAATGAAAAAGATCTCTGCGAAACGTGTCACTTTCAACCTCGATAGACATGTCATCTTCCGCAGTTGAAATAACTCGGATATCCAATTCGATATTCTCTTTCCCTCCGATACGACGGAATCTTTTATCGCGCAAAATTTGTAAAAATTCCTCCTGGTACTCAGGATCTAATTCGTCAAGATTATCAAGAAACAGTATACCCTTATGCGCTTTTTCAAGCAGCCCTACGGTGCGAGTGACAGACTGATCACCTTCTGTCTCTTCTCCATACAAATGATTAGCGTCAATTGTTTTACCAACTGTCGCACAATTAATTTTAACGAATGTCCGATTTTTTCGACCACTGCTTAAATGAATATGGCGAGAGATAAACTCTTTACCAACACCAGTTTCACCAATGATTAAAATGTTGCTGTCAATTTTGGAAAGCTTTTTAACTGCTCTCCTTAAACGCTTTGCTTCTGGACTACTTCCGACAATCGGAGCGTCTTGAAGTATTTCCATCGCATTTTCCAAGTGTTTTTGACTCATTTTATACCACCTCTTTGTTTAAATTATTAATAAAAATGTGTTATCTCCTTTATTTTTTCTTTGATAAAATATAATAGTAAATTAAAAAAAGAATTAAAGCTAACAATAAAAATAGTATAATCCGTTTCCCATAACCTATCGGAACAAACATAATAAACATGGCCAGTCCTACAGTGGATATCAGAAAAAACGAAAATCGATTCGGGAAAATTCTCAGGTAATCTCGAAACATTATAAATAACTTGCTAAACCGACTTTGTTTTTTTATAATCTTTAAATCCACATTTGTTTCTTTAAAAATAAACCGATCGTAAAATTGTCCAAAATCAGAATAGATATTTTTTAAAATGGTATGAAATAACAAAATAAAAAAAACTAAGATAACTGTTAATAGTAACTGACTGGAAATGGGTAATGGATTGTTTATTTTAAAATAGATAATCCCGCTATCAAACCCATCATACATGATAAAAAAGAAAAACAATACAACTATCGCATCTACGTAGCGACTGATTGGCTTTTCTTTAAGATAAACAAATATTCCATAAAGAACAATAAAAAAAAGCGCAAGCATATTTGTTTCAAGGTTGCGAAAAATTAAGGCATCATAATTTGTAAAAACATATTTCGGATCGACTAAAAACTGGTAATAAAAATAAAAACAAAATGGTACTACTATCCCTAATGTCCATAAATATTTAGTAACAACTTTTTCATTGTAAAACAAATAATCTATTGTAATATAAACGATAGAAATGCATGTAAATAAGCTAATTAAAAATTTTCGATACGGGAGTATATAGTAAATCAGAAAATCATTACCAAATAAGTACTTATCACCTATCAGTGTATGAAAAAAACTGAGCGCATACATCAATGCAAGTAAAGATATATTTAAAAATATGTAACGATTATACTGAGCCGCACGATAAATCGCAAAAGCAAAAAGAAATATTATTAACCATAAATTGTAATTAATTAATGAAGTAAATCCCAGTTCCCAATGCCATGATTTGTTCATAAAAATTGCAAAAACGATTGTAAAATATGCCGTTCCAAAATTCAGAATACTAAAGTAAACTTTTCTCAATTTGGCTTCCATGTACAATGACAACTACTCTGATACATCAGGATTTGGTTTCGGGGGCAAAGGAGTCGGATCAATCCCATGCTGCTTACCATAAGTTTGCTGTGAACGCACTTGTTGATTTTGATTTTTTAAAAGCTTGAATAAATCAGAATGCGTGAAACAAGCTAAAATAATCACATATAAAAACAATGTGATAAGGATCAGCACTTTCTTTATTCTTTTTTTTTGCATTTTTAATATCCGATATCACTATTTCATAATTAATTTCAGCATTATAATCAATACTATTAAAATTCAACACCCAAAAACAACAAAAAGCTGACCTATATGAATATATATCACGCTTTCATCGATATTTCTTATTACTACCTATTTACAATTTCTGCAAATATATTAAAACCTCCATCTATTTTACGAGTTAATAAGATATAAAAATTTATCGTAAAAGTCAAGAGTTTTTTATCTTTTTTATTAGATTATACTAATTATCATGAAAAACTGCCTAAAGACCTCTAAATATCGATAATTTATTTTATTTTCATAAGTTATCGCTTTTTTAATTGAATTTGATTATTAATATATCTTTATTTGTACTTATTTATTTTATAGTTAGAAACATCTCAAATCCGGTAACAGTTCGCGGTAATTCTGTTCTGTTATTTTGTTAATAACGCTTAAAGTTATTGCAAATATTTTTATTGCGATGGTTTTTAGTATCAATCAATATTATTTTAACAACCTACCTTATAAATTATCATCAAGTTATAATTAAATAACTTGATCAGAGTATTATCGCTAAAACATTCGCCATATTTTTAGGCTGATACATCCTTCTTACGTTTGATTAAATTGGGTTTCGGTATCAATATTGCCTATAATATTTGTACAGATATATCAACCTTAAAGTTACGATTTTGTGAGAGAAATTTATTTATTTTCAAATTATACTATTTTGTTGGATTTTAGTTCGGAGAAAAATAAAAAAATTCAGGCTTATTTAATTAACATGAAAAATTCATAGCTACAGAGGCTCAGAGTACACAGAGTTTTTATTTTCAAAACGTTACTCAAACAATAGCAACTCGAATTTATCGTAACTCAGTTTGAAAAGTTTTATGCACACACGTTGCTGTTTCTCTTTGACCTCTGTGCTTCTGTGGCACGTTTTGTGAATAATGCAGGTTAAATAGTTTTAATTACTACTTAGTCATATTCAGATCTGGTATAAATAACGAGTTTCCGATTTAAGGAACTTGTCATTTTAGTAATTTTCCGGCAGCGATTCACATTAATATGTAGCAAAATGTTCACGAAAAATTGAGGAATGACAATAAATCTCAAACCTGACGAAGTAATTAAATAAGCCTTTTAAATGGATGGCTAACTGAGAGTATATTCTTTTTTTGAATTTTGAACGATTGAAACTTTTTTGCCAAAATGAACTGGAAATATATCAAAGAAACTTTTAGCATCAATCCGGTAATGACTATGCGGCTTATTCGGCCCCATGCACCAACATTCAACAGCCGTTACCATGGAATCCACTGTTTTCTCTTCATTACCGCTGATGGTTAATTTGAATGGCTTACCAACTTTTGGGAAAAATTCAAGTGCATTTTTTAAAACAAGAATGTAGCGCCCCTGCGCTTCTTCATCTGATATTTTTCGCTTGTACACTTTTTGATCATCAGCCATAATAATTCCTCCTTTTAATTAATTATAGTGAATATAATATATTAAAGGTATTGATCAATGTCAAGTGAAAACTTGAATATCAGATTATCATGAGGAATATTTTTAATATGTTGGTTTACCTAAAACTTTATTCTCTTTCAAAGAAAAATTAAATTCAATTTCATTATTTAGTTCATCCATGAACACATATCGTTTTTGTGATGATTGATTATGAAGTAATGCAAACGCTAAACTATCTTCAACACATTTTCGCACAACAGATTTGATTTTTCGTGCGTCAGATTTATCCGTTGCTTTCATCAAAATCAAATCGATAACTTTATCTGAAATTTTCACAATATATCCCAATTCTGCCAGATTATTGCTTATTCGTTTCAATTCCTCCTTCACAATCGATCTCAAATTATTTTCATTTAAATAGTTAAATTCAAGGACTTCATCTAATCTATTTACTAATTCGGGAGTTAACACCTTTTTCACAAACTCTTTACCGCTGTTAAAGTCGGTAGAATTACTATTAAAACCAATTGCGTTTTTTTGTCTTTTGTCAAAGTGCATCGTCAGAATAACGATGGTATTTTTAAAATCGATCTTTCGTCCAATGCTGTCTGTTAATGTTCCTTCGTCCAATATCTGTAATAATATATTGAGGATGTCCGGATGTGCTTTTTCAATATTATCAAAAAGTACAATACTATAGGGATAGCGGCGTACTTTTTCAGTCAACTCACCTCCTCGTTCGTAACCGACATATCCCGGAGGTGCGCCAATTAAGCGGGAGATTGAATATTTTTCCATGTATTCGGTCATGTCAAATTGTAAAAATGCCTGTTCGTTATCAAATAAATAATTGGCCAATTCCTTTGCTAATTTTGATTTTCCGACGCCTGAAGGCCCTACAAGAAGAAAAGTTCCAACAGGTTTACCCGGATCTTTTAGCCCGGCTCTGGCTCTTTTTAGCGCGTTTGATATTCGATTAATATTTTCGCTGTGTCCAAAAACAACTTCATTTAATCTTTTTTCCATATTGAGAAATTTGTCTGTTTCTGAAATGCTCAAGCTCTCCATGGAAATACCAGTCATCAAATGCAATATTTTAGCGATATCTCGTTTTCTAACGACCGGGACGTTATTTTCAGGTTTTTTAAATTTTACCGTATTGAGCGCATAATTTTTTTGACGGTATTTAAATTGTTCTCCATTCGCAACAGACTGATTTTGAGACATATAATTTTCTTCATATTGTAATTCTTTTTTACAAGAATCCTTTTCTGTTTCTGTTATAGAAAAGCGCACAAGAGCAGCCGCCTCATCGAGCAAATCAATTGCTTTATCTGGCAAAAACCGATCAGTAAGATAGCGATCGGAGAGCGTAACAGAAGCTTGTAACGCTTCATTCGAATATGCCACATGATGATAGTTTTCATATTTGGATTTAATTCCATTGAGAATCATAACTGTTTGTTTTTTCCCTGGCGCCTTAACGTGAATATTTTGAAATCGCCGTATTAACGCTTTATCCTGTTCCATAATTCTTCTGTAATCATCGAGAGTTGTGGTTCCGATAACCCGGAGCCGTCCATCTGCTAGTAGCGGCTTCAATAAATTTGCCAATCCGAGGCTATTACCATTCCCGCTAACGTTCACGATATTATGGATTTCATCAATGAATAGAAACACATTTTTTGCTCGTAATATTTTTTTTAAAATAAATTTTAGTTTTTCCTCTAATTGTCCGCGCAAAGCCGTACCAGAGAGAAGAGAAACCAGGTCCAGGTTAAATATTTTCGAATCAGCCAACATACCGGGAACTTCTCCGCTGACAATTCGCCGGGCAAGCCCTTCAACCAAAGCGGTTTTTCCAATGCCCGGTTCGCCAATAACTAACGGATTGTTTTTCTTCTTTCGACACAAAATTTGCAAAAGTCTTGCAATTTCTTGCTCTCGGCCAATAACAGGATCCAGACGATTCTTTTTGATCTGTTCTGTTAGCTCTACTCCATACTGGTGCAAGGCAGCAGGGGTAAAATTATATTCTCCGTTGATTTTGTCCGGATTTAATTGCCGCAGAATTTTTTTTGTTGAATTATAATCAATCTTGAAATGATTTAATATTCTGGCAGCAATGCCATCTGTTTCCTGCAATAGAGCGAGGAATAAATGCTCTGCTTTAATTTTTAAAGAATTCGAGGTGCCAGCTTCAATCCAGGCTCTCTTTAACACATTTTCAGCTCGCTTGGTAAGCGGCATATCATCCATGTCGATCGTAAAGGGCAGCGGTTTAACAGCATTTTCAATTTTCGATTTTAATAAAACAGGATTACAGTTTAATTCACTCAATAAAAGAGAAATAACACTGTTTTTCTCATCTTTTAATAATCCTAATAAAATATGCTCTGTATTTATGAAATCACTTTTTAATCTTAACGCTTCTTCCCGTGAATATTTTAAAATTATCTGGATCTGTTTTGAAAAATCTTTATTCATTATCTTCCTCTGTCCTGGTAAAGCAACTTTGTAATTTAAATCTTCTAATCCAAAAGTTGTACCAGTATAAAACAGAGACAAAGCATATTGTTTTTATTAACATTAAAACATTATAACGTAATTATGATCCTTCTCATTTTGAGAATAAACTCCATAAATGTAAAAATTGAATATCAATTTGATAATGGATTGAGGCGATTTCAGAAGCAAAAAGTCCCGTAACATAAGTACGGGACTTTGATAGGTTACAATATTTTGATGATATCTTTGGCGTGATAAGCTGGCCTCACTTTGTTAAACACATGCCGAATGAACCCGTTTTCATCAATCAAAAAAGTGGTTCTATGAATACTCATGTATTTTCTGCCATATAACTCTTTTTCACGATACACGCCATATCGAGTCGCGACATTTGTATTAATATCTGATAACAGTTGAAACGGGAGATTATATTTTTCGATAAATTGGCGATGACTTTTTTTATTGTCAAAACTTATCCCGAATATTTCAACATTCTTTTCTTTAAAAATATCATAACAGTCACGGAAAGAACATGCTTGTTTTGTACATGCGCCTGTTTCGTCTTTCAGGTAAAAATAGACGACAACTTTTTTGCCTCGATAATCGGATAAATTAACAATAACGCCGTTCTGATTTGGTAAGGAAAATTCTGGCGCTAATTCAGAAACCTCTAACATATCCTACTCACTCCAACGGTTAAAATTTCATATTTGCTCAGAATGCGTAATTGTATGCTTTTCCTGAAATAAAATCTTATAATAGTTTAGATAACTTTTTATCTGACTCCTGTTTAACATAATCATGGAGTGAGTTTCCATGTGAATCCATAGTTACGACTGCCGGGAATCCTTCTACACGCATTTCCCACACAGCTTCCGGGCTACCGAACTGCTCGAGGCTAACGCTCGGAATTTTTTTCACACATTGTGCATAAATTTGGGCAGCCCCGCCGATCGCGTGTAAATACACGGAACCGTATTTCTCACAAGCTGCTAATGTTTTTGCTCCCATACCACCCTTGCCAATTACGGCTTTTATGCCAAATTTTTTGATAATATCTTCCTGATACGGTTCCTCACGAATCGAAGTTGTGGGGCCGGCAGCAACAGTTTTATATTCATCACCTTCTTTTAACATTACAGGGCCGCAGTGATAAATGATTCCGTTCTTTATTTTATCGAGGTTACCACCATCATAAAGATATTTATGCACTGCGTCCCGGCCTGTAAAAATTGTTCCGTTTAAAAGCACCATATCTCCGACTTTCAGGTTTCTTATTTCTTCTTCTGAAACCGGTGTATTAAGCACTTTTACGCCGGACGTTTTCACTTCAAATGTTTCCGGATAATCTTTTTCACCTTCAAATTCGCCGGGGATTTGATACAGCCACTCTTTTACCTCACCGTTATCGTTCAGCAACACTCCTCTCCTTCGATAAGCCCAGCACATATAGGCAATACTCACGAAAAAAGAGGCTGGTAGTCTGTTGCGAAGCCCAATTTTACAACATCCGATAGTAAACTTTCCGCCGAATCCCATCGGGCCAATTTGCATATCATTGGCTTCCTGCATAATTTGATTTTCCAACTGAGCCAACTCGGAAACAGGATTCATGTCATCCACTTCCCGTAATAACTCATGTTTTGCCCATTCATAACCGCTGGCTCGGTCACCGCCGATACAGACTCCCAAAAAACCAGGGCTGCATCCTTTTCCCTGGGCTTGATTAACGGCATCCAGGATACACGCACGTACTCCCTCTAAATCTCTCCCGAACTTTTTTCCGTTAAATTCGGCTGGCAATTTGTATTGCGTGCTCATATTCTCACACCCACCGCCCTTCTGAATAAGTCGGATTTCTACGTCTTTGTTGTCTTCGCTTTGTTCAAATTTGAACACCGGGCTTCCTGGTCCCAAATTTGTACCCGAATTTTTTCCCGTCAGGCTATCGACTGAATTTTGGCGTAAATATCCAACTTTTGTCGCTTCGGCGACTGCTTCCCTGATCACTTCCTTCATTTTTATTTGATCTGCTCCAACAGGACACTTGACATAGAACGTCAACAATCCGGTATCCTGGCAAATTGGCCGGGAATATCTTTTAGCCAATCCAATATTCTGCATCACAAGATCCAGCGCAAATTCAGCTTTGGAACTTCCCTGTTCTAATTTCTGTTTCAATGCCATTACTTCTTCAACATCCGCAGGCAAAAAAGCTGAAGTCCGACGAATCAACTCCAACACATTTTGTTTTAATTTCTCTGTGTTCATTCGTCCTCCTAATAAAAAGTAAATAGATTATTTTTTATTATAAACTGTTCAGTGCTTCCTCTTCATTCTTATAATGCAATAGTATTTGCTCTAATTTCGCGATTCGGATTAAATTAAGCACCCGGCTGTTTGCGCCGAATATCCGCAACGTGCCGCCTTTATCACGAAGCTGACGTAAACCAAACAGAAGCGCGCCCAGGCCGGAGCTATCGGTATAACTCACTTTATTCATATCGACTAAAACACTCTTTACTCCCTGATCTGCACTGACTAAAAACTCTGCTTTTATTTCCGGAGAAATATTGCTATCAAATCTCTCGTCATTTATCCGTATAAGGGTGATATCATCCCTCATTTCTTTTTCAAAAGACATAATGCTCTCCTTGATCGTTAGATAACTTTTATATAAAAAAACTTCTAAAATATCATTTTCAACAAAATTATTTTTTGATATAGCCAATTACAATAATTCGTCAATGTCAATCTTTATTCCATCTTTTACCTTTTTATAAAAGATAAATTTTACCTCGATTTTCTCACTTAAGCTCTTTTTGGTTTTATATGTCTCAGGTTTTATACTAACTGGTATCTCTCCGATATAACCATCGATTCCTTTTGATTCACCGCCCTGATCCGAAAATTTATAAGTGGTATCGAAAAGAGCTGCTGTTTTGCTTAAAATCGCTTCTTGAAATTTTAAGCCAATGAATGTTTTTATAATGACTAAATCTTTTACCCAACTTGCAATCATATCTGTATCTATTTGATTGATAACAGCTTTAAAATTGTCAACCATTTTTGTAATTTTTTCAGTGGCTTTGTCAATTGCCTCAGGGTGAGTTTTTAGATACCACTTTTCATTAAAAATTTTGTGTTATAAATCTAATAAATCTGAAATTAATTTTGCTTTAATAGCTGCTTCAGAAGGTGATAAAACAACTTTGGCATTTAATAAATAATATTTTTTATTATGTATTCTTTCTTGAAACACAAGTGCACTAAAAGAACAATTGGCTAACATGAAGTCCAACGCATCATCATGATTAAAGCCAGAATTTAAAATTAATTTAAATAAATTATCAAAAGTGAATAATTCATAGACTATATAAAGGCCGACTTGATTTTTGGGAAACTCTTTTAAAAATCCAAATGTATTATTCATTATTCTAAATATTTAAAATTAAGATTTAAACGACTTTTTTTGATACTTAAATCTAAACTAAAAATATTGTTAACTTCAATACCCAGGGGAGTTAAATACAATTTATCATATTTAGTTGTTGATCTAATCTTTTCTACCAGGCCTAATTCAATGCAAAAATTACAAGTAAAGTTTAAAATTTCATACATAGTTCTTTTTTTATATAGAACTCCAAATAATCCATTCACAAGATCTAACTTCTTTTGTTCGAAATCTTTATACTTAGGTAGCCATTCCCCATTAGTTACTTCAATAAATCTGAAAAACCAGTAGATATTAACCTTAAGCACTGTCCAATTTCCATTAGTTAAAATTTCTAATAAAAGTCTTTTTTGATCATTTGTCAAATTTATTGAAGGTATATTTACATCCAATGTAGAGATCAAAATAGGATTTAAATTTCCAATATACTCTTTACCATATTGTGTAATAGTAAAATCTTTTCCATTAGTTAATATCATCTCAAAATCCAGAGCTAATCTCATGTAACAATTAAAATTGGTAGTTTTATAAGATGTAAAGTATTTAGATATTTCATCGGCTGATAGTTCTTCTTTGTTATAATCTTTGAAAGGTTTCATGATTTTATTCAGCCATCTGAGATAACATATTGTATAATTCTTAGGTTTTGGAAGAGCTAATCCAAAACTTAAACTTAATTTCGAAATTGTTTTTGAATATAACTTTTTTACTTCATTAAGTGAATACTCTCTAATTATAACATCATTTTCTTTTCCAAAATCAATTATTTTTCTTTTAAAAATATTATTAGTTTCAGTAGCATAAAGAACACAAAATTTAGTAATGTCCAGGAATTTAATATTTTTATAATTCATGACTTGGTTGAAGCAATAATTTAATTTGCTTTTATTATTGATGATAGTTTCTAATTCCACAACCAATTTATTTCTTTCAAAGTTTTCAACAATAAAATCTATACGGCCAAAATCTGTTGTGATTTCTTGTCCAACTTTTGAATAAATTTCATAGTCTAAAGAATAACTCAAAAAATCTAAATTATTTAGCAATGTCCACTGAACTAAAGATTCATTCATATTAGTACGCTAGTCTAACAATAATTATTTGCTATTGGCACACTCAGAATTTCCTTTTAAAAATAAAAGATTAAACTGTAACAAAATATAATAAAAACGATAAAATAGCAAGATTTTTTTTTCTTTTCTTGGCGGAATTCTTTTCAAAAAAGAAGAAGACATAAGAATCATCGGTTGTTACAACCTGGGGCAGAAAAATTATAATACATGGTCATTTTGCAAAGTTGCCATAAATCAGCACCAGTGATCGAAACATTATGAACCGACGTCAGACAGGTCGAGCAAGCGAAGTGCGTTTTTTTTGCCATCCTCCCCCACTTCAAGAAGCGGGCCCACACAGGAGGGACACCCGGTTTTGCACGGACATTCGAGAATGAGTTGTCGTGCCGCGGAGAGAAGCTCACCGTGCATATTATACATTTTCTTGCTGAATCCGACGCCATTGGGATAGCTATCGTAAATATAAATTGTCGGGTTCCCGGAAAATGGCGCCCGCACCATAGGAATCGTTCGCACATCCCGCGGATCCCCCATCACATACAACGGAACAATATTCGCCATCACATTCGATAGCGCAACCAGCGCGTTGCTAAAATCTTCCGAACTTAATGTAAGCTCTTTATGTATTTCCTCACTCAATTCCCACCAATAAGACGTTGTGTGCATTTCCATTTCCGGCAGATTAATCACGCCAACACCAATATTTTCATGCGTATGAAATTTTATCTTTTTATACATCGTGGTCAGACGAGTGACACTGACTTCTCCGTACGCCTTTTGTCCCTGTTTCAGGCTTTCAGATTCAAAAACATCCAGTACTTTTAAATTTGTTTTGGTCTGGGCATCGGTGTAATGATCGACCCACACTTCGTGGACATACGCTTTTCGCCGCTCCCAGTCCAGTTTATCCACGTGATATTGCCGGCTTTCGTGAATGTAAATTGCTTCTTCGTGGATCAATTCCGGCGCGCTGAAATAATCGACCTCGCCGATCACCCGATCGGCGGTGGTGGTGTCGATAATGACAAAATTTTCCGGGGACGCGCTCCGCAAACTAACCGCTTCAGCCGGATAAATTTCACTGGTCCAGTGCCAGCGGTTCCCCGCGTGATGCAGAACATTATGCTCTTCCAAATAGGATAGAATTTCTTCAGTTGCATCCACACCGAATTGTTCACCATCTTCAAACGGCAATTCAAAAGCCGCGCATTTGAGATGGCTCATCAGAATAATGAGATTATTCGGATCGACAATCCCGGCTTCCGGAGATTTATCAAAAAAATATTCCGGGTGATTGATAATATACTGATCTAACGGAGCGCTGGATGCAATAAGTACAGCTACCGACGTTTCCGACCTTCGCCCCGATCGTCCGGCCTGCTGCCACGAACTGGTGATAGTTCCGGGATATCCGGCCATCAAACATACGGATAGTTGTCCGATATCGATTCCCAATTCCAGCGCGTTCGTGCTCACTACTCCTAAAATGTCGCCATTTCGCAAGCCCCGCTCAATTTCTCTTCGTTCATTGGGAAGATACCCGCCACGGTAACCGCGAATTAATTTGGGCGATTTTTTTAAGCTTTGCATGATTTCTTTCAGATAGGTCACTAAAATTTCGACGCGCAACCGGCTGCGGGCAAATACGATTGTTTGGACATTTGCGGCTAAAAATTTTCTGGCGAGCAGCCGCACCTCATTTAAAACAGATCGGCGAATACCCAACTCATAATTTACGACCGGCGGATTATAGAGGATAAAATGCTTCTCCCCTCGAGGGGCTCCGTTATTATCAACTAATTCAAACTCTTTTTCCAGTAATTTTTCTGCAAGCTGTTTTGGATTGGCAATTGTAGCGGAACAACAAATAAACAAAGGCTCGGAACCGTAAAATTTGCAAATACGCTCCAGTCGCCGCATGACGTTGCTAAAATGACTTCCCATCACACCACGATAATAATGCAATTCATCAATTACAATATATTTCAGGTTTTCAAATAATTTGATCCATTTTGTATGGTTGGGTAAAATACCCTGATGCAGCATATCCGGGTTCGTGATGACAATATGTCCGGCTGTTCGGATCGCTTTACGTGCCGAAGCAGGAGTGTCGCCATCAAACGTATACGTTTTAATATTTCGGCCAAGCTTCGCGGAAATTTCATAAAGCTCGTGTAATTGATCTTGTGCAAGGGCTTTGGTCGGAAATATGTAAAGCGCACGCGAGTTATAATCATCGAGAATTCCATTCAAAACTGGTATGTTGTAACATAATGTTTTGCCTGAAGCTGTTGGGGTAACGACAACCACATTCTTCCCGAATACGATCTGTTTGAGAGCTGTCGCCTGGTGGGTGTACAACTTTTTAATTCCTCGTTCAGCGAGGATATCAATTAAATCCTCACGGTATTCTGACGGAAAATCATCATAAACAGCCTCTCGCGCCTTTATCTTTCTCCATTGTGTAATATTTTTTTGAAGTTGCGGATCTTTTTTCAGAACATCAAGAATTTGTTCAAGATTCATATATATTTTCCAGCGTTTTTCCTGTGTTAATACAATGTAAAATAATACATGAAAGCTATAAAGTCAACTAAAATTTACTGATTGAAAAATTCCTCAAGGAAAATCAACTTAACAGGTTGTCGAAGAAACTCCCACACGTCTAATAAATACAGAATTTATAATTGCCACTCGATTCGTAATCACTTTGTATCGATGTACAATACCTCAGGGAGGTTGTTTCTTAAAAACCTGCAAATCATGTCTTACTACACATCATTATTTAACTAATATTCGCAAATGTTTAACTATACCCAACTACTTTCTTAATATTATGGCAATCAAAATTCCAATCAGAATATCATAACGTAATATCGAATCAATTCTTGTAAATTATAATTCATTGAGTTAACAATGATAGTATTTTGCAGATAAATTATATTCACCCTAAATACCTTCATGAGCAATTTTTTTATTTTTTTATTGTTTTTTTTCACTTTTTTATTTTTTTTACTTGACAAATCAAGATTTATTTTGTATATTAGAGTCGTAATTTTAATGTTATTTGTTGTTATAATTTTTATATCGCAAATAAGAGTTGTCTCCCCCCTAATCTCAATTTATTGTGATATAATAGGATCGAGAAACCCATGTTACACAGCCTCGTAGCATGGGTTTTTCATTTTAAACGAATTTGAATCTTTTTAAATAGTGCCCGAACGAAAACTACCTTTTTTCTTTATAAACATATAACAAAGTATGGCGGTATTTCCGATTCTGTTCATTTTTACTGCTTTGGTGAACGCTAATTCTGTATCAGAAAAACAAGCGCCACTTAAACCTTTTCCTTATGATCTTAACATAAAAGAAGATATTTCGAAAATTAAAATTAGTCACATTTGATCGAACATTTTTAAAAGGCGCATCCCATAAAAATTAAATCAATCAACAAAAATGCATTGATTTTTTATTATAAAAGCGTTACATTAAACAATAAAAAAACTGGGTTCACTCAGATATAATTCACAATTCTGAAGGAGTAAAACAATGAAGGCGAACGCAGAAAATCAAAACTCAACAAATAACACTGCGACAACTCAAAAGCAACGAATACAGAACAGATTACTTCCTTTTATTACTGGTTTAATCGTTGGGATTGCGCTTACCGCAATTATTGGTTGGTTGTCGATGCCCGGCATGATGCTGTGGGAACACCAGAGCCGATATGAGAGTGTTGAGGAAACCTGCACACAGTTAAAAACTGCTATCGAAGCCAATGGGTGGAGCAATCCTGCAATTCGTGATATGAATAAAACGATGGCCAAACATGGCGTTCAGATGGAAAAACAAGTCAGAATTGTTGAGCTATGCAATGCAAAATATGCCAAAGACGTTCTTACAACGAATCCTGAAGTTTCAACACTAATGCCGTGCGCCTGGGGCGTGTATAAAGGCAACGATGGCAAAATATACATCGCAGGAATGAACATGGGCCTTATGGGCAAGATGTTCGGCGGAAATATTGCTAAAGTTATGGGAGGATATGTTTCAAAAGATGAAACCCAAATGCTTAAAGACATTATTTATGAATAACACATTGTATTTTTTAAATCATGCTTCCGGATAACCCTTGTTATTCACATTTTATTTTTACTCTTGTCAGGTCGGACCGGGCAAAAGGCATTTTTTTATAGAACACACCTGCACGGAATTTTCAATGAAAATGAAAAACAAACTTCTGGTTCAATTCATAGAATATTAATCCTTTGAAGCATTCGCGGGCTAAAAAATATGAATAAACAAATTTTGCTCATATCTGCCTTTTTTATCTTTACCTCTTTTGCAACAAATACTTTTACTCAGGAATTTGATAGCACATTCACAATTAATCAAATGCGATTACCGGAAAAACCGGGCGAAAACGCCAAAAATTTGTATTCTTCTATTGAAGATGAAATTGCGAATATTTTATTGGATGAAGTCAGAAATCTAAGGTTATACGATGTTATTGTGGGCATTGAAATCGATTCAGATGAGAGCTTTATGACCGGACAGAATATAATCGATTTCAGGCAAATATCCCGGTTTGTGGAAGCCATTGTTATCTCTGAGGTTGACTTTTCTCAGCACGGTGTTCCGCCGGTGCCGGAGGATGATTATTTTCAAATCGATGGAAGTGTAAAGGATTTATTTGATCAGAATGGCGATGAAAAATATTCAAATAATGTTCATACAGAATTGCATTTAAACGCGTGGATCGTTGATATTAAAACGCAACAGGTTGTCGCGCCATTTACAATCGATGTTTTTTACACAGGTGGATCACGACAGAAATCCCGGGCAAAAGCAATGAGCCAATTGAAAGAAAAAACGATCTATCAACTAAAATGGTTCTATTGGCTGGCAACCGAGATAACAAAAAGTCAGGATAATATACGGGAGCTACCAATTGGCACAGACATGATGATCAGGAAAAATGAGCTTTTTGAAATCATTGAACCCGACCGCACAATAGAAACAGCGGACGGCGAACTCATTATCCTCGGTGGCCCGGTTGCAATTGCTGCTATTGCTGATACGGCGAAAAACCACAGCCAACTGAAAATAATACGCCAGTGGCGCGATGATTATCCTGGAAGTTGGGCAGTGGAACATCCTCGTCAATTCTATGCACTGCAATTCTCTTATGTCCCTCCTGTGACAGATACTTACTCTCAGTTCGCAATCCAGTTCAATGCCAGGCCACTTCGGTCACTTGACTGGGGTTTTGGCGCACAATTCATTAAAGTGGTTGATTCTTTTGATGATAATGATTACGGATTTGGTTTTGGCGGATTCGGTATGTATCGCTTTTTAAATTTGGCCAGGCTCGATCTGGGCGCCAAAATCGGATGTGATCTGGATATTCCGTTCAGAAATGATGATGATGATCAAACTGTCAGCGCCGGGTTGTTATCTACCCACATCGGTGTTGTTGCCGAGTTTCTGATTTCAGCAAAAGTGGATCTCGTCCTGATGGCCGGATACCGTTTCGGATTAAAATCAAAAGAGTGGTCACATTCCGAAGATGAAGAATCTTATGATGCCTACTGGGAAAATGAAGCGCCTGAAGTGGATAATACAGGGTTCACGATTTCCGTGGGGACAATATTTTTGTTTAAATAATACGCAGTTCTTTGGGCACAAAATAATACTTTTAAGCCGAATAAATCCGACTGCCGCATTCGAATGGCTATTGAACAGTTATTGATGTTCCAAATCCTGTTCAGATACCTCGCTTCCATTTACTGCTTGCAACCATAACAAATTTTTGTCTTATCTTGAATTAATTATTATCTTCCATTACCAAATGTTACTCGCTCAATTATTGAGGTAAAAATATACAGATCCGTTCTGCTATCGATTTTCATCATTATATCAACCACTTTACATGGCCAAACAAACATCACCTTAAATACTGATTGCTTCCAGTCATTTAAATTACTTTTAATAAAACTAAATATATGGCATTTCAAACCTCCTCTCAAACACCCCATTCTCCTTCAACTGCATATTCCAGTAAAAATTGCCAATACCGGTGCGCAGCATGATCTTAAAACCGAATCGCTTTAATGCGGACATTTTTTCACGGGGCGCCAGTTTTTTGAGGATCGCCGGATCCATGCGTTCGTGTGCAGCGTATTGAACGCCCAGCTCATTAACCATGCGGAACAATTTTTTCGTCATCCAGGGGGGCTGGATCTGGATGCCTTCTACCCCGCCGCGGATGGCGGCGCCGGTATAGCGGCATCCCAGACGTCGCGTTAGCTTTTCACAATAGCGTTCTACATAGCGGGAATGAACAGGTTCCGGGAAACCGGATTGTACGATAAATCCCAGCGACGGATTATCTGATCTGCCACACAATGGCGCCAGTCCCTCGATAAAGTGTTTAACAATGCCGGGCATTGCGTCGGTATACAACGGAAATGCAATGATGACATGCTCCGCATTTTTGAATTGTTCCACATGCTGATCAATCTTTTGCATTTGATTCAGATAATGGATTGTGAATTCATGTTCTTTATTCGCAGTGAAGCCATCACAGAAATGATTGAGCAGAATTTTCGTATTGCTTTTCCTCCCGCGGGGAGAACCGTTAAACAGCGTTAATTGCATCGCACACCTCCCTGACTGGCTGATCTGTTGTCATCGTAAATCTGAGCTCAGTTTTTAAATTCAGTGCAAAGCGCTTTTGGATATCCGAAATGATGCTGATATCCTCATCATCCGCATCGCCGTTTCGATCCAGTAGCAAGCCGAGCAGCGGATATTTCGGATAGCGCGGTTCATGGTGACATTCGTTATTAACTAATGTAATATACGGATGCACCAGCGGGATTAATTTGTCCTGCGTCATTTTCAGCAGAGCGCTGGTGAATCCCATAATTACCGGTGATGTTAGCAGCACGAAATCAGCATGAATATACTCACGTCGCACCTCGTGGGTAGCGTCCTTTGCCGCACATAATCCCGGCGTTTTCACCCAGCAGCTCCAGCAGCCGGTGCAGGACTTTAATTTTTTATCCCGCAGCGAGATTATCTGTACGTCGTCCCCCCGGGTTTTGAGTGCGGATGCTAATTCAGAAATATACACTGCATACATTTCTGAATCTGCACCCAACTGACCATCTAATATTAGTATTCGCATAATTTTTAATCTTTATTTTTCATCTGCAATAATATACTCATTTTACATATAGAAACAAACAATTAATCCAGCTTTTTATTTTTCTCAAAAGTTCCAAAAACAGATTTTTCCCAAAACACCAAAATCATAACATACGCAAAAACACTTATACCAGCGATAATGAGCCTGCCGTTAAAATCAATGCTTCGCAAAATTAATGGGCTGAATGCCATAATATTTCCGATAATATGCAGGCACCCACTCACAATAATTGACCGGGTGTACTCGGCGGCCTGCCCGATGCCCCAGCTTGCCAGAATTAGTATGAATAGTATGATAAGCTCGCTTTTAAGGTGGAGAATGTTTCCAATGAAGGTTAAATGCCAGGCATACCATAAAAATCCGATCAGCACATATTTTATTACCGGGTGAATCCCGCGTAATTCATCCTGCAGATAACCGCGCCATCCTGTTTCTTCAAGAATCCCGTAAATAACCAGCATAACACCCAGATGAAAACCGTAGAAATGGTTATTCACCTCGCTGTTGCTGGCGCCGACGATGGTAAATAATACCACCGGAATGATTGCCATTAAAATGCTCTTTGCTTTGGATGTCCCGAAAAATGAAATCGTTCTTTTTACGCCAAATATTCGCGTAACGAAAATCGCACCAAAAAACGGAGTCATTCCACCGAGCCATTCTTTATAGATGGATAAACCATAAGGCAGATGGAATTGATTGAACCATTCAGGCGAATATATTCTTAAAACAATCGGAGAAATGAGGGCGATGAGATAGAAAACGAGGATACGGAACCATTTCCGATTCAACATAATTTTTTGCACTCCCAAATTTTTATGTAATTCTTTTTCGATATGCTGTCAAAACATCTCCGTCATCTTCTAAAACCACATCTTTGTCCAGTTTTAACAGCCATGCAACAGCCATAAAATCGCCGCCACTTGAAGCTGCGTTCACAACCACAGGAATGAATATCCACGACAGCACAGACGATGGCAGCACTGCCATCAAAATCAGGCCGAGAATTGAAATGATGGTAAACGGCGCCAGAGCGTTCACAATCATCATGTTTCGTTTGTTTTGAAAATCAGGAGCAGCGGCATAAATAATCGGACCTCGAATTCCGATTTTTGGTTTTGCTCCCACACTGAAATAAAAGACAGATGCGTGGATCAGTTCATGTAAATACAGAACGAGCAAAACATCAAATATAATGAGTAAAATACTGAACCATCGTGTGGTATTTTCAAGAGCAATATTTAAAAATACCTCTTTTTGGAACACAATATCGGGATGAAACCATTTGGCGAGAAGCGCGAAAATCACAGCAAATACAATCACGCCTATCAACCTGACAATATATGACCATATTAATTTTGATTTATCCTTAGCAAAGTCCAGAGATGCAAGTTTTTCAAAATCTTCAGGAAATCGATTGCCTTGTGTCATTTCCAAAATCCTTGTCGTTGAAAGAGATGAGTGATATTTATAAAAAAAGGAATCCCCTTTTTTTAAAGAAGGATTCCTTTCTATTTCACAAACTAAATATTATAAACTATATCGTATGCCAAGACGTCCCCAGGGTTTGTAGTATTCCAGTTGATACAGCCGTTCTTTTGTTCCGAGATATGTTCGATAAGGCTCATTTGTCAAATTAACCATCTCAAAAAATACTTTGAAATTTGTATTGATTTGATAGCTGGCTGACAGATCGACCTGGAAATGGGTGTTGACAAACAGATCTTCTTCCGCGCTTTCACCATACTCCAGAACGAATTTGTCATGATAATTGAAACTCAACTGACCGGAGAATCCTGCTTTTTCATAACTTAAAGCAATGTTGAACACATTATCCGGCTGTCCAGAAAACTTTGCTTCGCGACCACCAGGAAGAGTTGCGCTGGAGGTTGTATAAGTATAATTTCCATAAAAGCCTAATCCGTCGAACGGCGCAGGTAAGCATTTAAATTGTCTGTGCAGTGCGAATTCTATACCAGAAATATTACCGGATTCGCCATTTTTCGGTTGCTCGGTTTCGCCGCCCAAATCATTATCTGAAATGAAGGTAAAAATAGGATCTTCGATTTGTTTATAGAAGAAGCCCGCTGAAATCACTCCGATTGTTTGGGCATAATGTTCGAGCATCAGGTCATAATTATACGCATACGTCGGATCGAGATTCGGATTACCCAATTCCAGATCTTCATCATCTCGCAGGCGGAAGGGAGCCATGTCATAATAATTCGGACGGGCCAGCACCGAAGTAAACGCTGCACGGACATTTGTCTGCGGAGTAAAACGATACCGCGCGTGAACCATGGGAAAGAATTTGCTATACGATTTTTCAGAGGATGAAAGCGTGATTGCCTCTGTTTCCGAATCATATTCTTTTCCTTCGGCGATCACATCGGTTTTCTCAAAGCGCACGCCTGGTAATAACATGAATTCCGGTGTAAAATTGATTTCCGTCATCGCGTATAATGCAAGGACTTTTTCTGTTGCTTCGAAATCTTCGACATCCGCATCAATGACTGACTCACTCTCTAAAACTGAGCGATTATTCTTGACAAAATCATCGACATCTTCTTCTGAGGTAACACGGGACGGGAATGGATAGTCGCCCGGATCAAAGTTTGAAAATTCAAAATCATCTCCCAAATTCTGACCCAGAATAATGTCATCAGCGCCATCGGCTAATTCGTATTCATTTTCAACGACGTCCTGTGTCTTTTTCTTATCGCGGTATTTAAGCCCCAATTTCAGATTACCGACTGTGTTTATCAGGCGGTACGGAACTTTTAAATTCACGGCTCCGATATAATCCGTATCCTCTGTCAAACTTGATGCAGGCTCGATTTTGTCGAATACATATTTTCCATTGATAAATTGTGAACCCGGATTCGCTCGAATATTATCAGGATCGCTAATATTCGGGCTGAAGGAAACATCTTCCTGTAAAAATGCAATTTCCCGGTCATGAGGTGTTTCTTCTTCGGATTTGGTCACTGTAAAATGATAATCTAATTGATAACCGGTTCCAAGCAGATGCTCGCCGCCGGCGGTTAAATTCATGGATTTCAGTTTTTCCAGGCGGCTTTTATGGTTAAATTCCAACTCGCCATCTTCTATATTTTGAATCAGGCGGCGGCGCTGTTCATTATCCTGAAGTTCGGTGTAAATTCCATTTAAGTAGAAAAAGGAGTTATCGTTCAGTTTATAATCCATCATAGCGGTTCCGCCTAAACGGGCGCGCCACAGGGTATAATGTCGAACCTGCAATTCTTTCAACTCATCATCTGCCAGTCCCGGATCTTCCAGTTCATAATCCGGTTCAATATCATTGGCGCCAAAATTTCTGCGACTTGCCGAGGCTGAGAGCAATAAACCTAACTTACCATCATTGAAGCGATTTCCGTAAGTGATAGATCCATTTGGTGAAAATTTTTCACGAATCGGCGCATAGCCGCCGGCAGATTCAATCTGAAAAACCTGTTCATCCGGCGCGGTTTTGGTGATTAAATTCACAGAACCACCAATTGCGTCAGCGTCCATGTCTGGAGTAATTGCTTTGGATACTTCAATTGATTCTAAAATATCCACAGGAACCGCATCCAGTGCGATTTGGCGATCATCGCCTTCCGGCGAGGGAACGCGTTCGCCATTAAATGTAACGGTGGTCATACGAGGGGAGCCGCCACGAATCTGAATATATCGGCCTTCGCCCATATCTCGCTGTACCGAAATACCGGGAATTCGCTGCACAGCTTCCGGGGCAGAGACATCCGGGAATCGCCCCATTTGGTCCGAGGCAACAACATTCTTGATATTCGGAGCATTTTTCTGTTGGTTCAGCGCAAAAGCCTGCCCCTTTGTCCGGGCGCCATAAACAACAACCTCTTCGCCAGCGACAGTTGTCTGGTTCAATGAAAAATTTTGAACAACTTTTTCTCCGGAGCCAACACTCACGGAAGCTGTCGAAGTTTCGTATCCAAGATAACTGACGACCAGTTCATAAGTACCAACCGGAACCCGCGGCACCAAATAGCGGCCATTAATATCAGAAGCAGCTCCCAGGCTGGTTCCTTTTAGCGAAATATTAGCGCCCGGCAAATCCATACCGGTTTCTGTCTCTGTAATTTTACCGGTAATCTGACCGTACTGCTGGGCATGAGCAGGTACGATGAAAGCAACCAGTAAAAGCAGGACAACGTAGATTTTAATGTAGCTACAAATTGTTTTTTCCATTTTTCCTCCTTAGTTAATATTTTTACATAACTCAGCCAATTTAACCATCCAATATTACAATTCTGTTAACAAAAAATAATTAACACGTTGATTTTTACCCGTTTTTTTGATATAATCAATTAGAGGTCATTAAACTCTGGTTCTATTTCTTCAGGGATTACGGTACAGAAGATTTATCTGATGGCACGGTTCACTCAGGGCATATTATTTACGAAAGAACTTCACAGACACCGGAAAGTTGGAATTATGTATCTAAAAAAATTAATCACTATCTTGTTTGTCATTAACATGACATTACTATCTGCAAAGGATAACACAAAGATGGCTGAAAAGCAGGTATTTCCGAAATTAAAAGCAGAGACTTTATCAGGTATGGATATCACCTTTCCGGATGACTTGACCGGAAAAGCTATTTTAATTTTGATGGCATTTAAACGGGAAACTCAGAAAACAATCGATTCCTGGCTGGAACCCTTTATCAAAGAATTTGAAAATATCGATGAGGTTCAATTTTTTGAAATTCCCATGTTATCGCGCTACTGGATTGTGATGTCTCCAATTATCGATGGTGGAATGCGCTCAGGGATCCCCAAACCAAAACATAAAAATGTGGCCACCTTTTACGGGGATGTTGATAAATATCGCAAACTGCTATCGATTAAGGATAAGTCAGATGGGTATATTTTTCTGCTTGATGCAGATGGCGTCATTCAATGGAGGGATAACGGTTTTGCGACGGAACAAAAGCTAAATCAGTTATTTGAACTGACGCGAAAATTAACAATCAAATGACATAAAATCTGACTAAAGTGTACATACGGTTCATTTTTAACCTGTATTCCGAATACCTCCCGATAAGAGAATTCTTACCCTGAAAAATTCATAGCCACAGAGGCTCAGAGCACAAAGAGTTCTTATTTTCAAAACGTTACGCAAATAATAGCAACTCGATTTTTTCGTAACTCAGTTTGAAAAGTAATATGCACACACGTTGCTGTTTCTCTGTAACATCTGTGCTTCTGTGGCATGTTTTGTGAATAATGCAGGTTACAAATAAATCTGACCTGTATTATAAATATTGCTGAACCGGGCTTTTAAACGTACTCTTTTTACACAGCATAATTTGTTAAAAGATTGGCAAATGTTCTGATTATGCACATAAAAATAAATTCAGCATCATTGTTCCTGTTCTGATCACAATTCATCCGAAATCATAGAGAGTCATAACACACTGATATTAAAGTTGGTTACAAGTTATTGTTACATGAATGGCATATAAATTGCATTTTTTAATATAAATATTTAAAATACGAGGGAAGAAAAAATGATGCACGATTGGGGTTGGTTTCACTGGGGATTCGGTGGAGTGATTTTATTCTGGATTGCAGTAATTATTTTGATTGTCTGGGCAATAAAATATCTGGTGAGAAACAGGCAAAATTATCGAACGACTGCAAAAGATAAATCTCCGCTTGAAATCCTCCAAAAACGATATGCCCGCGGAGAAATTGACAGGCAAGAATTTGAGGAAAAAAAGAAAGACCTCTTGTCTTAAACTGGAGATATCGTTATGAAAAATGTATTAATCATCGCTACAAAGGATTGTCATCAACGCCATATTTTGAAAGAGCATTTGGAAGAAATTGGCGTCCGGTGCACTGTTAAATGTGTGGACGATGATCCTGAATTAATCAAAAAATACAGTATTACAAATGCTCCCAACATCATTATTGACGGAGAAGTGGTTTTCAGGGGACAGTCAAACCAGCATCTGCCATCGCTGGCGGAACTCCGGGAGATGTGTCGTAAATAGCTTTTCGCAGCTAAAATTTTGAATCCTGTATCACTGAATGCCATCTAATCATTTTACGAGCAGGGAAAATGAGAATTGCGTTTACATTCGGGGTAGAAACTTGAAAGGAACCATTAAAATTTGATAATAGTAATAGTCTGAACAATAATCAAATTTTTGATAACTTTTTAAAAGAAACAAAGGAGAAATACCATGCAGAAAAATATGGGAACAGTAGATCGAACAATCCGGGTTGTTTTTGCATTATTGATCGCGGTATTATATTTCACAGGTTCGATTAGCGGTACGGCGGCAATCATTTTAGGTATCATTGCAATTGTTATGCTTATTACCGGTTTTGTTGGCGTCTGTCCGGCTTATCTGCCGTTTAAGATTTCAACGAAAAAGAAAACTGAATAGCACCTCGCATTTCGACACAAACGGCTGAGACAATTTTTCTCAGCCGTTTTCGTTTTAATTGAAATTTATTTAAAAAAAAGTAAAGGACAAAATGAACTATGTTTATCGGACATTTCGGAGTTGGATTAGCTGCTAAAAAAATCGATGCCAGACCCTCTCTCGGTACATTATTTATGGCATCCCAGTTTATTGATTTGCTATGGGCCGGTTCTGTTATTATTGGGAATTGAAAAGGTTCAAATCGATCCGGGGAATACCGCATTCACTCCACTGAACTTCATTTATTATCCGTTTTTACATGGTTTTCTAAGAGTGCTCATCTGGTCGGTATTATTCGGACTGATTTATTATGCTATTAAAAAGTGAGTGAAAAGTTCGCTCTTATTGGGCGGGTTGGTACTCAGTCACTGGATTCTCGATTTAATCACCCACAGACCGGATTTACCGTTGTTTCCCTGGCACGATGTCAAAGTTGGCTTTGGACTATGGAATTCAGTCGTTCTCACTGTACTCGTTGAGGGACTTATTTTTATCATTGGAAGTTATCTTTACATAAAAGCGACAACGGCGGAAAATAAAAAAGGACAGATAGGTTTATGGAGTCTGTTGATATTTCTAATTGTTGTTTATGTAATGAATACATTTTGCGCTCCGCCTCCTTCAGTTGAGCCAATCGCGATTGTCGGATTGTCGATGTGGCTGTTGGTTGCCTGGGGATACTGGATTGATAGAAATCGACAAAATAGAATTAAATAGTCAAAATGAATAAAGCCTGGACACGCGAAACAGATGATATCCCCCAAAAACTTGACGTGGCATTCAAAGAGGGACTTTCTTCTGACGAAATTATAAAGCGCTGCCTCAATCCGCAGGCTCTATTGTCGCAATGACCGGTGACGGTGTGAACGATGCGCCAGCGTTGACAAGAGCAGACATTGGGATTGCCATTAACAGCCTGTCCACGAACTACCCTTGCGAAGGTTTTTTAAAACAGGACAAGCAGTATATTGATACATATCCATATAATTATCTATATATTGTGTTATCGCAAAACCTTCGCAAGGATTTTTCCGACGATATCAAAGTTCCTGGACAGCCTGTTAAAACCACTGCACATACAGTTTATCAATCTGCTGCTGGATGTTTTTCCGGCCATGGCGCTGGGCGTAAGTAAAGGCAACGATATGGACAATTATTATGGGATTGAGCTCAATGCCTTTAATTGTCGGGCAGATGGTAAAATTGATCTCTCGGATCAAGTAATTATTTTATAAAGGAAGGAAATTGATGATAATACCAACCAGATGTTCATTTTTTTAAGGACAAAGAATGAATTTTAGAGTCCGGGCGACTTGTCGGGCATTGGACTTAATCGCCATCTTCTAATCTCCCAATATCGACCACTTGCCTTCAAAAAAAAATTTTCCTTTTAATTTACATGAAAATTTCTTATGTTATCAATATTATATCGGCTTTAAGAAACCAGTAAATTAATAACAACAAGAATAAAGATATATGAATCTCTACCTAAAAATTCTCCGCTTTGTAAAACCTTTTTGGAAATTAATTCTTCTGTCGGTTTTATTAACATTTAGTTATGTCATATTCAATAATATATCACTGTGGGTCTCGGTAGATTTTATCCGGGAATTGTTTGAACCCGGGCAAAAGACTGAACAGTCGTTACAGAAGCAACCATCCGCAAAAGACTCTCCATTGACAAATGCAGAAGATGCTAAAAATTTATTAGGACTTCAATCACAAGGCAATCTTTATGACAGGGCGAATCGCTATATTAAAGAAATCATTGTTCAGGATAACAGATACGACACGTTAAAAATCGTGTGTTTAATCATTTTTCTCTCTTTTCTATTGAAAAATATATCGTTATATTTCAAGCGGGTAATTCTGACTTATGTTCAATTGAAGATTATCGTGAACATTCGTAACCGGCTTCAAGAGGTAATGCTTCATTTACCGCTGAAATATTTTTCCGCCCGCCATTCCGGAGATTTAACATCTGTGCTTTTCAATGATGTTAATTCAGTCAATCTTGTTTTAAGAGATAGTTTTGGGAAATTATTATTAACACCAATTCAGGTTTTAAGTAATCTGGCGATTCTCATTTTGATAAGCTGGAAATTGTCATTAATAACGTTCACAATTGTTCCGTTGAGCGGCCTGCTCATTGTTAAGATCGGGCAAAGCATCCGGCGAAAAAGCCGCCGGGTTCTGCGTCGAATTTCAGATGTGGTGTCCGTATTTCAGGAGGCAGTTACATCTATTCGCATTGTAAAAGCATTTACATCCGAACAAAAAGAATATAACAAATTTGCAAATGCAAATGATCAATATTTTAAGGCACAATTTCGTTCCAGTAAGCTGAGTATTGCAACGTCGCCATTAAATGAAACTCTTGGTATTCTCATTCTGGTTGCATTATTATGGTATGGCGGAAATCTCGTCTATAAAAACGCCGGTCTTTCTGCTGAAGATTTTATTCGTTACCTGGTATTTTTGTTTACCATGTTTCAGCCGTTAAAAGAACTATCTGGTTTAAATAACGTTATCCAGAGCGGACTTGCCGCGGCTGAACGCATTTTTGAAGTTATTGAAACCCCGCAGGAAGTTTATGACAAACCGAATGCGAAGCAGATCAAAGATTTTAAAAAATCTATTATTTTGAAAAATGTCAATTTTAAATACAATGAATCCGATCCTTTAGTGTTGAAAAATATTATTCTTGAGATAAAAAAAGGACAGACAGTCGCGTTTGTCGGACATAGCGGTTCCGGGAAAACAACGTTGGTCAATTTGATTCCGAGATTTTTTGAAGTCGATCGCGGACAGATCATAATTGACGGTGAAGACATCCAAAACTACACCCTGACATCGCTGAGAAAATTAATGGGAATCGTCACCCAGGACACGATTTTGTTTAACGATACAATCCGCACGAATATTGCCTATGGCTTAGATGATGTAGTTGAGGAGGAGCAAATCATTAAAGCCGCTGAAGCGGCAAATGCCCTGGAATTTATCAAAAATACCGAAAAGGGATTTGAGACGGAAATCGGTGAAAAAGGAATCAAATTATCGGGCGGACAAAAGCAACGGCTTTCCATTGCCCGGGCGATCCTGAAAAATCCGCCGATTTTAATTCTCGATGAGGCAACTTCGTCGCTAGATACAGAGTCGGAAAAGCTCGTTCAGGAGGCGATAGAAAAACTTATGAAAAACCGCACAGTCCTGGCAATTGCGCATCGGTTATCGACAATTATTCATGCAGATCAAATTGTGGTCATTAATAAAGGTAAAATAACAGATATTGGCACGCACCGGACCTTACTGGAATCAAGTCCCATTTATCAGCATCTTTATGAAATGCAATTTCGGGATGAACATTTAATTGAAGAATAATCATTTTTTAATGACGAAACTAGTAAAGATAAATTCATTACAACCAGAGTCTCATCTTTTATCTGAGGCTGCCGAAATAATTTTAAATGATGGCGTTATCGGACATCCCACGGAAACCGTGTACGGATTGGCCGCAAATATTGAAAGCAATGTGGCAGTTGAAAAAGTATTCCGTTTAAAAGGCAGAGATCCAAGGAAACCGATTCTTGTGATTGCAATGAGTATTAAACAAATAAGCGCGCTAACTGCACAATTTCCACCGGAAGCGGCACAGTTGTCCGACCGTTTTTGGCCCGGCCCGCTCACGATTATTTTTCGCGCTGCACCAGGCGTAAATAAACGACTATTAGGCAACGGTCAATCCATTGGCATTCGGATACCGGATAATCGGGTTTGTTTGAAATTAATTGAGCTCTGCAACAAGCCGTTAACTTCGACGAGTGCCAATATTGCCGGCGGTGTTAATCCGATAAGCGCTTCTGAGGTGCGTGAAAATTTTGGAAACAGGCTGGATTTAATTCTCGATGGCGGAATTGCATCCTCACGTATCGCATCCTCTGTATTGGATTTAAGCACCAATATTCCGACGTTACGTCGTGAAGGGAAAATTCGTAAAAAAGATATTGAACAAACGATAAACAGAGATATTTATGCGCCTATTTAAGAATGATAAAACCTATACAATCATGTTTGTTTGCTCCGGCAACAGTTGCCGGAGTCCAATGGCAGCCGGATTATTGCAAAAAAAATTATTCCCGGAATTCAATGATCGTATACAGATTCATTCCACTGGTACGTTAGGCATTGATGATAATCCGGCGACATTAAATGCGATCAAAGTCGCAAAGGAAAAGGGTGTGGATATATCCAAACACCTATCGCGGGGAGTTCGCACAAAAGATATGGCCAAATCAGATATAATCTTTGTCATGGCAGAGCATCACAAAGAATATCTGGACATGCACTTTCCCAAATTCAGGGAAAATGTATTCTTACTCAAAATGTTTAGCACAGGAAATGATAAACCGCGAAACACATCAATCGAAGATCCGATTGGCGGTGATTTAAAAATTTATCGCAAAACGATCAATGAAATTGATAAAGAGCTGGATCGAATTTTACCACAATTACGAATACTCATAAATTACAAATTAACAGGTGAGATTTAACTCATCAAACTCTCATACAGCGTTTAATTCTATTTGATACAGGAAGTTAAAATCTCCAAAGGAACCGGGTTATTGTTAAAATCGTTTAACTTGCAAACAAATCATTCTTAACCGGGAGTCGAGCCATGTTGTATCCGCATGAATATAAAGGAACTTTGAGATTTTTTTTTCTGAGCGTTTTGTTTATTGTTTTACTATTTGGCAAAACAGGTTATGGTCAATCATTTGATCAGGAAAATAAACCTCATGCAGAAAATGCAAAGCGTCCCCCTGAAAAAGATATTTCTCCCTTTGATACCCTTGATAATGTGGATACAATTGCCTATGAAGCAACACCTTTTGATACCACAAATCCGCCGCCAGGCATGGAATTACTTCCAGTGAATATAAAGAAAACCAAATTTGCCTGGTTCGATACAACAAAGGATTTTAACCGTGTGATTAAGCACAACGCGTTTGATTCCGGCGAAAAATTAACTTTCATAATTCGCTATGGCCCGATTGTGGCAGGCACAGCTACAATGGCAATTCCTAATATTACCAAAGTAAAGGGTTTTGAATGCTACCATATTCAATCGATCGCCAAATCCAACAGTTTCTTTTCCAGTTTTTTTAAAGTACGGGACCAGGTCGATTCATTCATGGATAGAGACGGATTATTCAGTTGGCGGTTCGAGAAACACTTGCGAGAGGGAAATTATAAATCGAACCAATATGTTGAACTTGATCACATTAACCGAATTGCGGTGACTGATAACAAAGATACATTACGAATTCCGCCCTGTGTTCAGGATATCTTATCTGCATTTTATTATGTACGAACGCTCCCCATGGAAATAGGGGAATCATTATTAATTGATAACCAGGCAGACCGAAAGTTATATCCGCTGGAGGTAAAAATCCATAAAAAAGAAAGAATAAAAGTGCGCGCTGGAACCTTCAACTGTGTTGTCATCGAGCCCGTGCTGCGTAGCGACGCGATATTTAAGCAACGGGGTCGTCTCAAAATATGGATGACAGACGACAATCGCCGGATTCCGGTTCAAATGAAAAGTAAAATATTAATTGGTTCTATTACCGCTGAATTGGAAAAAATGGAAGGAGTTTCACCTGTTGATGAGCAAGCCAAATTATAATAAAATCGATTTAAATAAAGTCAAAACATACTCCATCCAATCCCGGAAAAGCAAGGTTCAAACCTCTTTATTTGCTAAAATCCACCAAAAAGGAGCCTCTTTTTCTGATTTTTTAAATACACTGCCTGATATTTTAATCGGACATGATTTCAGGAAATTGCTCGATTCAATTCGGATGGCAATTAAAAACGAAAAACCAATTGTGATCATGATGGGCGCGCATGTTATTAAATGCGGCCTCAATCCATTAATCATTGAATTGATGAAACGAAAGATTCTACGCGGCATTGCTCTGAACGGTGCAGGCGTGATTCATGATACTGAGACTGCATACTGGGGTACAACATCGGAAGATGTTGCTGAAGCATTAAATGACGGTAGTTTTGGTATGGTAAAAGAAACACCTGCCATTATAAATGCTGGCCTTCGTTTGGGAGAAAAAGAGGGGCTTGGGTATGGCCAGGCAGTGGGGAAAAAAATTAGCGCTGACATTGCTCCCAATAAAAACGTAAGCATACTTGCAAACGGTTATGAGTTAGATATTCCGGTTACAGTTCATGTAGCCATCGGAACCGACATCATCCACCAACATGGAAACACAAATGGAGCTACTGTTGGAAAACTATCCCATCGTGATTTTAAAATTTTTTGTCATATCCTCACCGAATTAGGCTATGGCGGAATTTTATTAAACTTTGGATCAGCAGTAATTTTACCGGAAGTTTTTTTAAAAGCGTTAACTGTAGTGCGGAACCTGGGGTATGATGTTCACGAAATTATTACAGCTAATTTCGATATGTTGCAGCATTATCGGCCGCGTGTAAATGTTGTTCAACGACCCACAGAAACCGGAGGGAAAGGGTATCAATTTACCGGCCACCATGAGATCATGATCCCGCTATTAGTAGCCGGGATTTTAGAATTACTTTAGTAACGACTGATGTTAATTACGCCATTCCTCGTCTTCTTCAGACCATTCCCAATCATCTCCATTTTCATCATCCCATTCTTCATCTTCCTCATCCCAGTCGTCATCATCGTCGTCATCCTCCCAATCTTCTTCATCTTCTTCTTCCCAGTCATCGCTGTCGTCTTCCCAATCGTCTTCGTCTTCCCATTCAGCATCATCATCTTCTTCTTCATCGTCTTCCCAATCATCATCACTCCAATCTTCTTCCTCATCTATTCCAAAAAGATCATCAATATCATTAAATATTCCATTCGACAATTTCAATTTCATATCAGCTCACTCCTTACATTTTTTGTACCTGATTTTGACGGCAAAGTTATCGAATTAATTATTAAAATGCAAGTACAATTTTATTTTTTTGTATAATTAATAATGTCTTTAGCGAATAAAAAATACATTTCTTTAAAAATATTTTTAGCCGTCTTTATTCATGACATAGAAGCGCATAAACATTAGTGATACTATCGCTCTCGCAATAGTATCCTCGCATTTTCAGCGTTGAGAATATAAATAAAATATTATAAGAATGCAAGAAATATTTAAGGAATTTCTGAATAACAAATGGGGAAGAGGCAAGAACACAGGAAATGATTGCCTGTGTTCCTGATGCGCTATTTGATTATAGATTTACTAATCAACAATCCAATGAGTATCGCTAAAATTAGCACGACTGCATGAATGTTTCGGCTACCATGTAATGTTGTGTCTGGTAAGCTGATAAATTTTATCCACCCTCTGAAATTACAGTCATGACAGCGATACGGTCGCTGTTTAAATATGATCTTTCGCGCGTTTTCAAATAAATTGCGTGTTCGAGAGTTATGATAACTGTCTTTACCACAATTCGGACATAATATTGATGACGGCATTTTCTGTCCCCCATATCATTTATTATAAATAATAGCTTATATTACATTACTTCCTGCCTGTTTGTTTGGCTGTATTTTTTTCTGACTCTACTCTACTCTATATCGGACAGCCCTCAACCAGAACAATTGCCAACCAGACTCAGGTAAAAATGTCAATATATTTAATTTTAATAGGTTGTATTAATAACAATCTTACAAAACAATTCACAAAAGGAAGGGGGGATTCCTTTGGGAGAGACTCTCTGAAAGTCCATCTGTTAGTTATCAACATAAAAATTTATTAAACGTTAAGTAAACGATTCGAGCTGAGCTTAGATTTCGTAATGTTAAATCTAAAGTTTTAATATATAGATTTCATTTTTCAAAATCAAGTTACTTTTTGTTAATAAAAATGTTTGAATAAAGATAAATGTGTAGGAGTAAGCTTACAGGATGTAACCGATCACGGGGTAGAAATTATAGTGTTATAAGTGTATCTTCTCAATATTTTATGGTAGATATGGGCGATTGCCGCTATGTCGTATTT
>CAZCJL010000043.1:0-49644 GCA_964498785.1 uncultured Cytophagia bacterium
TACGACATAGCGGCAAGCGCCCATATCTACCATAAAATATTGAGAAGATACTAATAATCGTATTTAACAATAATAATAATCAAAAGTTGTTAGAAAAAGAGTTGTATTAAAATGAAAAATTTAAAATTACAGATTGTTAATGAACGAAGAGCGTTGCAAGCGCATGCTACTGTTGATTCGGATAGTAAAGAGGAAAGTGATTTGAAACTGGCAGAAAATGGACTATTTCAAAATTATTTGAGTCCGCCGAATAGTCAAACAAGTCAAAAGACAATATGTATAAAATGTGGGTTAAATTCAGAGTGATAAATAGCAGAATTGTTAAAAAGTAAGCTTCGACAAAAATGAATAGTAACTGGCATAATATTTCGTATTTGTTACAGGGATCATATCGTCAAAAGTTAGCTCATGAAGCATTGGCGTCACTAGGAATATTGGAAACACTCCGGGAGTTTTCTCCGCTATTAGTGGGAACAATTCCATTGAAAATTGATACTGATAAAAGCGACCTTGACTTGATTTGCGAGGTACATAATCCGAAAGCGTTTAAGAGAATTTTATTGCAGAAATATGGCGATAAAAGTGATTTTAATATAAAGGAAAAAAAATATCAGGGCGTCAATACAATTATCTCATGTTTTTGGTATCAAAATATATTAATAGAGATTTTCGGTCAACCATTTCCTGTGGAAAAGCAACACGCTTATCTGCACATGGTTGTGGAAGCACGATTGCTTCGAATTGGCGGATGTGATGCAAAAAAGGCAATTCGGACATTAAAATTGAATGGGATGAAAACCGAGCAAGCGTTTGCACATTACTTCAATTTAACAGGTGATCCATATTTGGTTTTATTACAATTAGCCAAATTTTCTGAAAGTGAATTAAGCAGAATAATTGAAATGATTTAAAGAAATTCTTGACTTTTTAAAAATAATTTAGTATTATTAACAATTACTATGGTACGCGTAGCTCAGTTGGTGAGAGCACTGGATTGTGGTTCCAGGGGCCGGGGGTTCGAGTCCCCTCGTGTACCCAAAAAAAAGAGTGCGGTCTGGTTATGACGCACTCTTTTTTATTTCGCTCAAATAAATATCGACACTCCATCCCTTTTCCTGCCGTGGTAGATAATAATGATAAAACTATTTGTGTTATGATAAAAAATTAGTTATATTTAGTGCAAATAATTTTGAATCGGAGGACTATCAATGAAAGTGATCAAGCCCAGCATTCCCAAAGGAACGCGGGATTTTTTACCGGAAGAAATGTTAAGACGACAGTACGTTATCGATACTATTAGAGCAGTGTTTAAAAAGTATGGCTATGCTCCATTAGAAACACCTTCTATTGAAAAATTAGACGTTCTCACCGGAAAATATGGTGAAGAAGGTGATCAACTAATGTTTAAGATATTGAAGCGCGGTACCGGAATCGAAAAAACTGGCAGAGAAATTTCTGAATTTACAATCAATAAATTTTCAGATATTGTTGATTTCGCGTTGCGCTATGACCTGACCGTGCCCTTATGCCGGGTTGTGGCTATGTATCAGAATGAAATTACGCTTCCGTTTAAACGATATCAGATTCAGCCGGTCTGGCGCGGAGATCGTCCGCAAAAGGGGCGTTATCGCGAATTTTACCAATGTGATGTTGATACAGTCGGAACTGCCTCAATGCTGGCCGATGCTGAAAATATTGCACTTATTGATGAGATAATGAATAAGTTGGGATTTGACAAATTTAAAATCAGAATAAACAATCGGAAAATCCTGTCGGGAATTGTAGAATACTCCGGAGTAGACATTGAGCGGGGTAATGAGGTTTGTGTTGCAATCGATAAATTAGAGAAGATCGGAATCGATGGCGTTAAAAGTGAACTTGAAAAACGGAACATCCCTGGTGCTGCAATTGATAAAATTTTACCTGTTTTGGAAATTCATGGCGCGCCGATAGAAGTCTTGAATGAAGTCTCAAAATTATTGGGACGTACGGAGATTGGTGTGAAAGGTGTTGAAGAAACACGGGAATTGATTTCGTATCTTGAAAAATTTGACATCTCAACCGAACACTATGTGATAGATCTTTACCTTGCGCGTGGATTATCGTATTACACCGGCCCTATTTACGAATCAATTGTTGAAGAACCAAAGATTGGTTCATTGACCGGCGGTGGGCGGTATGATAATCTTATTGGGATGTTTCTGGGCCGGGAGATCCCGGCAACAGGCACAACGCTTGGTATCGAACGCATTATCGATGTGATGACCGAATTGAATATGGTTCCAAAATCCAAAACAACAACCACGGTTTTAGTTACGATTTTCGATGAAGAAACTCGAAAGCACAGCCTTAATGTGGTTCAAAAATTAAGAGCTGCTGGTATTAACTCAGAGATTTTTTATGATACTACAAATCTTAAAAAACAATTCAATTATGCTAACAAAAGTGGAATTCCTTACGTAATTATTATCGGCCCCGAAGAGGCGCAACAGAGCCAGGTTTCGCTGAAAAATATGGAAAGTGGAGAGCAAGCACAATTGACAGTTGAGGCGGCAATTCAGACGCTTGCAAGACATAAATAAACAGTGTAGAAACAAAAAAACAACCCGTTGCTAAAACCTGGCAACGGGTTTTTAAATATAAATCTGATAGTTCAAATTAAATCAAACTAACAGAGCATTCTCATGTTTCAGCAGCCATTTCTTTCGCCAAAGTCCGCCCGTGTAACCAACCAATTTTCCGTTTCTGCCGATAACTCTGTGACAGGGAATAATGATAGGAAGCAAATTGGCTCCGTTTGCTTTTCCCACAGCCCTGACAGCCATTACATTTCCTATTTTTTTTGCAATATCCAGATATGTGGTTGTTTCTCCGTAAGGAATATTCAAAATTTCACCCCACACCTGCTTCTGGAAAACGGTGCCATCAAGTTTAAAATTGATGTCAAAAGTATGACGTTTTTGGTTGAAATAGTCATCGATCTGTGTAATACAATTTTGGAGTACGTTGTTTGGGGGGGCGATGTCTGCTTTATTATCACTCACAAACAAAATATTAATAATCGCATTTTCCTGTGAGATTATTTCAAGAGTACCAATAGGAGAGTCATAAAAAGCATGGTCTGTTTTTACAGTCATTTACGTTTGCCCTGAAAATATTATAATTTATTTTAATTTTGTAATATTAATTTAACGCCAATAACTTAAAAATTCTCCATTAAAATATTAATTATTAAAAAAAATTATAAGCCAATTTCTATGTTGAAAAAGATGTTTCTTTCTGCTCCTGGCCAGAGATAGTTTTCATTGGTATAGCTATCATAATATCCTGCGGTTTCGTAAATAATATCAAAAATATTGTTGACCCAAATATTAAACGACAATTTTTTGACTGCCAGTATGTTTGTGAATTCATAACCTGCTTTCCAGTTAATTAAGGTAAACGGATTTATTGACCGGGTGCTTTGTTCCGTATTGTCCAGATACTGCCTTCCACTATGTTTTATTTGAATATGAGTTGTTAACGGGCCTGAATTATAAGCAAGTCTGATAAATGCCATGATATCAGGAAATCCGGCAATCGTATTTCCGCTAAAGTCAACGAACTGAGTGCTGATATAATTCCATGCGTCGTCATAAACAGCGTGATATTGTCGAAATTTAGAAAAATAGTTTTGACTTAACGACAGCGAACCGGAAAAAGCGAGATTATGCGTTGCTTGAAGATAAACTGTTGATTCAATACCGCGATGTACAGTTTTGCCGGCATTTCCTTTTATTGGGGATCCGTCATCATCTACCTGACCAAACGGGACGATTTCATTTCGGAAATCCATCCAATAGGCGTTTATTTTAGTACGCAATGTCGGAGTTATATACGCAAATCCAAATTCGTAATCAATAAGTTGTTCAACTTCGGTTTGCGGCCTGTCCCAATCGATATAATCAATTGAGCCATCAGATTTTCGGATGGTGTCTGATTGTACGAACAGAGGCGCGACACCCAGATCATCGGGACCTTCCCAGGTATCGAACAGGTCGTCAGAAGCAGGTTCCCGGTGAGACATCGAAACATTTGCAAATATATTCATTGTATTTGTAAGATTATAATTTAAGCCAAGCTTTGGATTCAAAAATGTATAGTTAATGTCAAATCCATGGCGGTTCGCTCCAATAAAATTACCTTTTTCTTTTTGAATGAAATCATATTGTTGCAGTTGTATATTAAAGTCGCCCATTAAAGATAAATCAGTGGTTACTTGAAACAGTTCATGCATAAAAAATGATCCCAATATTTTATTTCCAACATAATTATAATAAGTATGATCTGCATTTGCTTCGGGAGGTAGCTTCGCTGCCCAAATGACCTTGCCCCAGTGATTCCCGCGATATGTGTAAAAATCAGCGCCAAAAGAAAGCATTCCATTGGCGTGCTCATAATCCATCCGGGAAATAAATCCGATCTGATCTTTTTGAACCCATTTTTGTCGCACCAGATCAGTTTCACTGACCAGCTTTGAATCAGCACCGAAAAATTCAGAGAAACCATAATCCTCAAGCGAACGATTGTTCTTTAATGCTTCGTAATAACCTTTGCCATGAATGTAGAAAATTGTGTTATGCCATGTTACGTGAGGAGAAATATCCCAGCTATGGAGAAGCTCATAATGGGGTTGATGAAAACTATCGACTGCATTGCGATAATCAATCGGATTATGCCGATGATTTTTTTCGAGTTCGCTTTGCGGGGAACCTTCCCACGCTGCTTGCGTTAATTCAGGCCCTCCATACACATTAATTTTCGTCGTTGTGTTCAATCCATAATGTATTGCACTGATAAAATATGACCATAAGTCCACTGCTGAATGATCCCGATATCCGTCAGATGTAATTTTTGAAAAACGGGCGGAAAATAAATATTTATTATCAATTAATCCAGAATTGACATTAAATGAAAATTTTTTGGTATTATAACTGCCGTAACCGCTTACAATCCCAAAATTCTGGGCTGTATTTTCCTGGCTTGTAATAATGTTTACCGAGCCGCCGAAAGATGACCGTCCGTAAAGTGAGCTTCCGACGCCTCGCTGAATTTGTATGTCCTGTACTGATGCTGCAAAATCGGGCATATCAACCCAATAAACTTGATGCTCTTCCGGGTCATTTAATGGAATTCCATTAATCATTACAGCTACGCGTTTCTGATCAAATCCGCGGATTTTCAGGTAAGTGTACCCCAAACCATTACCCGCGTCTGAGTATGAATAAACACCGGGAATTTCGGAGAGCAACATCGGGATATCCTGAACTGAATAATTATCACGAATGCTTTGACTGGGGATATTTGTAAAAACTACTGGAGTTTGGCGTTCCTTTGCTCGCGTTGCTTCCACAATTACTTCCTGTGTTTTCAGAATTCGGGGCACGAGTTGAAAATCAATGTATTGACGGTTTTTGCTTACAGCTATTTTGATCTTATTTACTTCATAGCCCATATATCCGGCGCTAATCGTATAAGTGCCAGGTTGCACATTTAAAATGTATTTTCCGATTTGATTTGTTGTCGTTCCGGAATTGATTTCTTCAACAAAAATGTTTGCATTGGAAAGCGGGCTATTAGTCGATTTGTCAGTTACCTGACCGCTAATCTGAATACTTTGCTGTGCAATGAGAACGCTACATGCAACAAGTACTATTGCTATCAAAAAAAAGACGTGTTTCATAAAATTCCCTCCTGTTTTAACAATAAAAAAAGGGTCAACTCCGATCTGGAATTGACCCTCTATATTGAACTTTATGCACTCAATTCAATCCCTACGCTGGCATTACCCAGATCAGGTTCGGTGGGTTTAATCTCAGCCCCGCAAACGGGAGCACCCCATCTGTATTTAAAAATTCAACGATTGTTAATGTTAAAAAGTTCCTTTAGCTTATTTTAACACTTTGCTATGCTGCGCTCTTTTATGATATAAAGAAGTGAAGAAAATTAACACAGTAAAAATTATTAACATAAAAACGAAAATATTAATTTTTAAATATAATGGAATTCCGGAAATATTAATATAAAACAGGATGAATATGACTAATAAGCTATATTCAACTTTTCGAGATGAAAAGTATTGGTAAAAATATAGAAAAAATGAAATTTTTGATTGCCCTCGTCTCAACAATTTAATGTCTAAAAAATAACCTTTTTTGAAAATGGCCTGTTCATAAAATTTACCAAAAGCTGAATAAGTGTAATTCAATTTTTTTAGTAAAATAATAAATAATAAACATAATACAATAAGCATGATAATTTGACTACTGGCATGGTCTGTTTCGCCGAAGAATCGAAATGCAGATTCTACGAGGCCGGTAATTGTAAAAAACAAAAAACCAACCATCACTAAATTTAGATATTCTCCGTTTGGGCGATCGTATCTGTACAGAAAAGTTCCATACATAATAATCGGAATTAACGTTAGGATATGTGCGATAAATTCTCCTTTATGAAGAGCCGTAAATGCTTGTTGTGAATGAAAAATAAAGGATGGATCAATAAAAAAATCATGAAAACATGTAAATACAACTAAAAAAGCAAGCGAGAGGGATAACAGGTAAACAATTATCCCTCTCGTTTTTTTTAATATATACTTTAAGGAGATAAAAAACAAAGAGTGGGTAGTCAAAAAATGTAATAATATTTTTTTCCCGGGATAGATTTTATATGCTAATATGTTATCTCCAAAGAGATATTTCGATCCAATGAAAATCGTGAAAATAACGATTGAATAGAGAATAAAAGTAAATGATAAATTGATAAAAATATCCCGGTTAAATTCATCTCGAAAAACGATAAAGATTGATATTAGAAATAATAAAAAATAGGCCGAACTGTTAATCCAGGAAATAAGCGCCACATTTTCCCAGTAGGGAAAATTTTTGGCTAAAACATATAAGATAAGATTGTACATACACCAAACATTAATGATGACATATTTATATGAAAATTTCCTTTGCATGACTGCACCTATTTGCTATTGGTTGATTATTATGAAATTAATGTGAAGGTGGTGGCGGCGGAAATGGTGGTGGCGGCGCCGGATCAACGCCCGAATTATAATATGATTGTTGAAATGCAAAGGATTGATGATTAAAAGAGGTCACTTTTAACGATTTCTCATTGGCAATCATATTAATAAAATACACGAACAGCGCAATGAGTAGTATCAAGCTTCCGGATACTATTTTGGGTTTCATCATATCAATCTCCTGGTAGGCTAAAGGTGCAAATTCAAGGTGTTATATTAAATATTTTATACAGTTAACCGTCTTATTGCGAATTCTGTGCCCTTAACCTAATATAAGATTTAATATAAGTTAAATCTTTGTTATTATCTATATCATTGTAAAATAATTAGTAAAGGAAGTGTAGTTATGCGGAATGAAAATTTGGCAAATGATTAAAAACAAATTTGAAACAGCAAAAGTGGCGGCATGTTGCCAGTAAAAATTAAGCACACTTAAATAGTGATATTAAGTTTATGTTATTAATATATTAATAAATATTAATAGCATGGCAATATATGGCCACCTGAATCAAATGTGGTCGAATTTCTGCAAGTAATGCCGTAGCGTACTACGAGGCACCCCAAGTAATTTTGCTGCCTGTGATTTATTATTTTTAACAAGCGCGAGAGTTTTATTTATAATATCCAGTGATGCTTTTTGTAGTAAATTGCCATTTGAGTTTTTGTTAAGTTTAATATAAATACTGAAAGCACTTTCCTGGGGAACAACTCCTGCCATTTCGATATCGTTTAGACGAATTATATCAGAGTTTGTTAATAGCATGACGCGTTCAAAAATATTTCGTAGTTCACGGACATTACCTTTTAGTGGGTGAGCAAAAAGAGTGTCCTCAACTTCGCTGGATATCCCTTTGACCCGTTTACCGAATTTATTATTAAAATGATCAATAAAAAATTTAACAAGTGGAATGATATCAGACTTTCTTTCACGCAGAGGTGGTAATTCAATTTTTGCAATGTTCAAACGGTAATATAAGTCATGGCGAAATTTTTTTTGTTTAACTAGTGTTAGCAACGGGACATTCGAGGCGGCAATAATTCTCAGGTCAGCTTTTTGGGAAACAGGATTACCAACGCGGTAGAAATCACCACTTTCCAGGACGCGGAGGAGTTTTGCCTGAGCCGATGCGGACATCTCGCCAACTTCGTCCAGAAATAATGTACCTGTATCTGCTCGCTCAAGCAGGCCAATTTTCCCGCCGGGCGCCGCGCTTGTGAAGGCACCCTTTTCATAGCCAAAAAGCTCGCTTTCCAGTAAGTCTTTTGGAACAGCGCTGCAATTAAGCGTCACATACGGTTTCGCGTACCGGGGGCTGAGATAGTGAACATGTTCGGCGATAAGCTCTTTTCCGGTTCCGCTTTCGCCTTCAATTAAAATTGTTGTGCTTGATGGGGCAAAACTTTTCACCAGTGATAAAACGCTCTGAATTTCTTCACTATTTCCTATGATTTTATTAAACTTATTTTTCTCCATTTGTCGTTGGCGTAATTCTTCAACTTCTTTTTTCAGTTTAACTGTTTCCAGGGCATTCGCGACAAGTTTTCGTAACTCGGCTGCATTAAAAGGTTTACGTACATAGTCGTAAGCACCGGCTTTCATCGCGTCAATCGCAGTTTCGATGGTCGCATAACCTGTAATCATAATGACGATAATTTCAGGGTATTTTTGCTTCACTAACTTTAAAACATCCAGGCCGCTAATGTCTTTTAAATATAAATCAAGCAAAATAAGGTCTGGTTGGTGATCGTCAATGAGATTGATGGCAGATTTACCAGAATCAACGGTATCCATCGCATATTCCAGCCCTTTGAAGACATTGCAGATTGTGTTACGGATCATTAATTCGTCATCAACGACCATAATCCTGAAATTCATAATAGCGTCCCCGATGAAAGATAATGTGAATAAAAATTAAAAACAGGAAGTTAAAATAATATAATAGGAAAATAGTAATCTAAATTTATCGCAATGATTGTAAAAACTTGTCATTGTTCGTATAATATAAGTGAATTTACATCAGAAACAAGAGAAAAATGAATTTTACAAATTTTTATTATTTAAACGGTCTTTTACTGCATCCCAAATAACATCCAGTTCATCCAGGGTTGCTTCATGGATGTGTTTCCCCTGTTTTTTTACTTGTTCTTCAACATGTTTGAATCGTTTGATAAACTTTTCCGTTGTCGTTCGCATCGCATCTTCAGGATTAACGTTAATGAAGCGGGATAAGTTTACCAGTGTGAACAAGATGTCGCCAAATTCCTCTTCAATATCTTGTTGATTTTTGGATTTAGTTGCTTCCTCAAATTCAGTTAACTCCTCCTTTACTTTGCTCCAGACATCTTGTATGGATTCCCAATCAAACCCCACCGTTGCTGCTTTGGATTGAATACGGTAAGCCCGAAGAAGCGATGATAGTTCTTTGGGTACGCCATCAATGACGGATTTTTTCCCCTCGCTATGCTTCATTTTTTCCCAGTTAACAATTTGTTCTTCTGCAGAATTTATTTCCGTGTTACCAAAAACATTCGGATGACGATGTATCAATTTTTCGGTAATGCATCTGAGCACATCTTCAATATCGAACATGCGCGCTTCTTTTGCGATCTCTGCATGAAATATAACTTGCAGTAACAAATCACCGAGTTCATATTTTAATTCATTATAATTTTTGTCATCGATTGTTTCTATTACTTCATACGTTTCTTCAAGTAAAAATTGTCGTAACGAATCGTGAGTTTGTTCTCTGTCCCAGGGACATCCTTTATCACCGCGTAATTTTTCCATAATATTTACCAGCCTGCCGAATTCATCTTTTATTTTACTTATTTTATCCATAAATTTTACTCCTGATATATTGTGGTGCAATTAAAATATACAAAAACGTTGTATTTATTTTTAATTAATTCACATGAGCCATAAAATATAAATTATATTTTTTAATGTCAATATCTTTTGTAATAAAAAAAACCTTGACAATCATACTCAATTTATTTATTTTTAGTAGGCATTGAAATGTTACTACAGGGAGATTATGGCTAAAAAAATTTTTTACGGATTACTGATTTTTATTCTGCTACTGTTAAACGGATGCTATTTTAACGGAGTTCAAGAATACGTTTGTTTTGATAACATCGAGCGATTACGGAATGAATTAGATACGATTTTTAATGATCCGGAGTTTTATAATGCGCATTGGGGGGTCGTTGTTCAATCGTTAAAAACTGGTGAAAATATTTATCTTAAAAATGAAAATAAAAATTTTATGCCGGCTTCCAATATGAAGCTTTTTACGACAGCAGTCGCATTGTTGAAATTAAGACCTGATTTTAAATTTCGAACCCATTTTTATTATAATGGAAAAGTACAGGATGGTATGCTGAGAGGCGATTTAATTATAAAAGGAAGTGGCGATCCATCTTTTACCAGTCGTTTTTATAATGGTAATATTGTTCAGGTATTTGAAAACTGGGCTGATTCGTTAAAGGAATTTGGTATTAAAGCGATTGAGGGCAATGTTATTGGGGATGATAACTATTTTGACGATGAGATAATGGGAGATGGCTGGGCCTGGGATTATCAATCAGATTGGTATGCTGCCCAGATAAGCGCGTTATCGTTTAATGATAATTGCATGGACATCTTGTTTATCCCGGGAGATAGCGTGGGAACACCTGCCAAATATCGTTTGGACCCTGAAACGGATTTTGTGGAAATTGTCAATAACGTCATTACCCGTGAACAGGGGAAGGAAACTGAAATTTACTACAAACGTGACAGGGGGACAAATCGAGTTGTGATAACCGGAGGTATCCCTGTGGATGGGGAAGAAAAACGAGATTGGTTTTCCATTGAGAATCCTACGCTTTATACGACGACGATTTTTAAACAAGTATTAGAACAAAACGGCATTATTGTGAATGGCATTGCAAAAGATATTGATAATTGCGAGCCCGACGAATTTTTTAAAGATGACATGGCGTTGATCTTTATCCACAAATCACCCCCATTGTGGAGAATAGTGAATACGATTAACAGGGTGAGCCAAAATTTGTATGCTGAATTGTTATTGCGAACATTGGGCGCAGAATTGCTTGGACAGGGTAGCGCAATGGGAGGAATTCAGATTGTAAAGGAAACCATTTCCCAGATGGGTATAAATCCGGTAAATTTTGTTATGGTTGACGGCTCCGGTTTATCGCGATTAAACCTTGTCACTCCCCGGCAGATAGCGTTGTTGCTAAAATATATGCACGAAAGTCCTGCAAACAAATTTTTTTATAATTCGCTCCCAGCAGCCGGTGTTGATGGTAGTTTGAAACATCGAATGAAAAACACCTCTGCAAAAGGGAGGGTGATCGCGAAAACAGGATATTTGGGAAATGTGGTAGCGCTATCTGGTTATTTGAAAACAGCAGAGAACGAGGAGTGTGTATTTTCATTGGTCACGAACAATTTTACAGCTCCTACCAAGATGGCGTATCTGGTTCAGGATATTGCGTGTGAAAGATTGACACGTTTTGTACGTCACGAAAAGGTGAAATAAATGTTTCTAAAACCACCAAAACCACGGCAATTTACATATCGCCCTAAATTTTATAAGCCCGTAGAGGAAGAGGTCGAAGGCCCAAGAATCAAGTTTCGTCGTACGAATTCCTTGAAAAAGCCTTCCCAAAAAAGATCATCACTGTTAATGCTACTAATTGTGATCGTTCTGGCTGTTTTATTAAGTTATTGGCTAAGCGTGGAAGATGCAGGGGATAACGAGTTTAAATTTGAAGAGATCGATATTGAACAATTAAAGTAGATATTTATGAATAAGACTGATTTCTTAAAATTACTGGAAAAATCAGTTGCTAATCTTGATATTTTTCTGCAAAACTTTAAAAGAAATGCAGTCACTTCTTGGAGATTTTGTAAGGATATATTTTTATCCTTTCCAATCCGGAAAAAATTAAGTATCATTCTTGTCGTGATTGTCACATCTGTGATTTTAATATTGAGTATTATTTTTCAGAAAAGTGAAGAACGAATATTAAAAGATAAATTGAAAGAGATCTGCAATTTATCAGTACGTTATTTATCGTATGATATTAAAGATAGATTATTGTTGAAGCGATATGAAGAAATTACAGAGCGAGTTCTGGCAATAAAGCAACAGCAAATAGAGGGATTGGATTATGCCTGGGTTATTGATAATGAAGGCCAATACATTGCACACACAGATGACACGTTTACAATTGAGGATAAAAGATATATTTCTGAAAAAATGAAAGATGTGCTATTTGAATTAGAAAATATTGGTACCAGAGAAACTCAGTCGCATTATGAATTTTATTATCCGATATTTTTTACGCATACTGTTAACGGAGAACATCAACGTAAGTTTATTGGCGTGGCAGGAATGGGATTTCTGAAGGATATTATTTTGGAACCAATTCGTGATGCGCAAAAAATAATTTTTTTGATTGCTCTGTTTATGACGATTTTTTCAATTTTGGGCATTTACTTTCTGGCGCAGCAAATGGTAAAGCAAATACATGCCTTGTCTGAGGGTGCAAAACAAATTGGCCGCGGAAATCTTGATGTTAATATTAAAGTAAATACGCGCGATGAATTAGGGCAACTGGCCCAGGAATTCAACAATATGATTATGCATCTTAAAGAAAAATTGCAAATGCAAAAATTTGTTTCTCAAATGACACGCCAGATGATCAAAAAAAATGTTATTTCAAAGGATGGCAATAGCAAGGGTGAGCAAAAAGAAGTTGCTGTATTATTTGCTGATGTGAGAAATTTTTCCGAATTTTCTCAGCGGCATCGTCCGCAATATGTGATTAATTTGATCAATATATATCTTGATTTACAAGCCAGAATCGTGGAAAGGAATTTTGGCGTGGTTGATAAATTTATGGGTGATCAAATTATGGGAGTGTTTGAAGGGAAGAATAAGGCTGATAATGTTTTTAGCGCCGGAGTTGCTATTCAAAAAGCGATATATAAATTGAATGAACATCGTAAAAAAGAGGACCGGGAAGTGCTAACAGTGGGAATCGGAATTAATATTGGCGCCGCAGTTGTCGGGAATATTGGTTCCAAAGACCGATTGGATTACACTGTTGTGGGCGATGTTGTGAATATGGCTTCCCGCTTCTGCGATGTCGCAAAAGCGGGACAAATTATTACATCTGATGAATCATACAAAAGTTATCGCAGTTCCTATCCGGCGATCACTCTCGGTTCAATTCGAATTAAAGGTCGCAACGGACCTGTCGCTATTTGCGAAATAGATTATATTCAGGAAATTATTGTATGAGCACTGTTTTTTTTTCTCCACATAGAAGCCATCAAAAATGAATTATATCAGCTATACGATTATCTTTCTTACTTATATAGTTACCCCATTGCATGCGCAAAATGAATTTTCGCATCAAATTCCAAATCCACGCGCGATCGGTTACGGGGGTTCTGCGGTTACGATGACGGATAATCCGGCAATTATTTTCTGGAATCCCGGAGGGTTAGCTTTTACCGTTAACGATCAGGTTATGTTAAATATGTCCGCACACTCTTTATTTAACTACGTTGCATTTACTAAATTTTTACCTCCCAAAGATTCTTTCGGCTTTAGTTTATCCCGGTTGAAATGTCCCGCTGATTTTTTGGATGTGGCTTCAGTGGCGTATGGACGACGGATTAATCCATTTGTAGCGGTTGGCGCAAATTTGAATTACGGAAAATTAAATAATGTACCAGATGATTTTGTTACCGCCAGTGCCGGAATTTTATTCAGACCGGCTGTAACTCGTTATTCGTTTTATCAAGCCGGAAATTCTCTGCTCGATTTATTTGTAAATCCGGCATTATATGATCGATTCGCTTTAGGGATGATGATCCATAACGTCCCAATTCATAATTCTAAAGTAGATCATGAAATAAGGATTGGCGCTAACGTTAAAATTTCTGATTGGGGGCCTGTTTTAAATTTGGCTCAACATTTTCGACGAGGTAAAAATTCTACACATATTGGCGCCGGATTAAATCTTTCTAAAAATTTTTACTTTTTTATGGGATTTGCCTCGTTTGATATCAATCGATTGGCTATGGGCGGTAGCGTTCGCTATCAAAAAGTCTATTGCGATATTGGCTATTCTCCTGAAACCGAAAAGATCTATCTGTCATTTTCATTACAATTAAAGGATGATCCTAATATCCTTGCCAGAAACTATATTGAACACGGGACGAAACTGATACGAGAAAATGAATTTAGAAATGGAATGGCAGAATTTGAAAAATCACTCGCTTATTATCAAAATAATGAGCGGATTATATTTTTAACCAATGTATTAAAAAAACGAATTGAGGCAGAAGATGCAAAGATAGATTCTCTATTCCAGCAGGCAGAGGTGTTTAATAATAGAGGATGGGGTATTAACGCAATTATAACTTATAAGAATATTCTGGAAATAAATCCAAAAAATGCTCGGGCAATTAATGATCTGAATAAATTAAAACCTCACTTAAATCGCTACGTCAAATTGTTGTACAGAACCGGAGAAAAATTGTACCATAAAAATGATTTGGAAAGATCGAAAATAGTTTTTAATGAAATTTTGCAATTGAATGAAAGCCATGGTGGCGCATTAAAATACCTGGCAAAGATTGATAGTGTCACCTCGTACCTTTCAAGTGAATATTACTATCGGGGATTGGGTTTTTATAATCAACGGCATTTAAACCGGTCCAGAGAAGCATTTTATCGGGTTATCGAATTAAATCCGGATCATAGCGAAGCTAAACATTATTTGAAAAAAATTCAACAGGAATTAGAATCGAATGAAGAATTTGTTCAAAGTATGATGCGTGAAGCATATCGATTAGAGAGAAGTGGAAAATATCTTGAAGCAAGCAGAAAGTACGAGAAAATACTTGAAATGAATCGTGATAATGAAAAGGCGCGAAAACAGTTAGAAATTTTGCAAGCATATATCAAAACAATTGTCAATCGGAAATTTAAACGGGCAAAGAATTTTTTTAACAAGGGGCAATACGAAGATGCCCGATTGGCTTTTGAAGATATTTTATCTATTCGTCCGGTACATCGGGAGTCTCAAAGTTATCTGAAACGAATTCGTGATATCGAGTCAGATAAAATCGAAAAATATTTCCAGGTCGCCAGAGAATATTTTGAGGATAGCCGATGGAATGATGCGTTAAGGGAATGCGAAAAAGTTTTGGCACATTATCCTGACCATGTCGAAGCAAAAAAAATGCAGGCAGATATATGGACGAGAACCAGTATCGATGAATTACAGGATAAAGGGATGCAATTATTTAATAACGGGGAATATCATCTGGCGATGAATATCTTCAAACAAATTATTGAGAAAGATAACAATCATGTTATTGCCAAGTCTTATATTGATGAATGCCGAGCAAAGTTAAATAAAAAAATCGCTGAATTATTTAACAGTGGAATGAGGTTTTATACCAGCGGAAATTATGAAGCCGCAATTCGGGAATGGAACCGTATTCTTGTTCTTGATCCTTCCAACGAAAGTGCTCTTGAATATAAAAAACGTGCCAATGAACGGCTGGAAGCGCTTAAACAATTACCCTGAAATTATCCAATAATTTTATTTCTATTTTAGCGATAGCTGCTCAGTAAAGAACCGCATTCCAGGAAATTGATAAAGACATAAGCTGAGTGGTATGAGATTCGTTGTTGCTCCGATTTTCAGAATGCGAAAAATATGGAGTTCGTGGACAAACATTTTGCGCATCCCATAAAGCCAATAATTAGACATGGCACTCCGATTTTTCATTCGAATGAATGTTGAATGGAGTGATTGTTTAACTATTAAAGCCCTGGGTGAATTTTGAAAAACATGTCAAGATGTTTTTTTAGGAGATTATAATCCAGATTCGGAATTAGCTCGCCTTTTAAGGCAAGAGAAATCTGACCGGTTTCTTCAGACACAACGATAATGGCAGCGTCCGTCTCTTCTGACAGTCCCAGTGCGGCTCTGTGTCGGGTTCCGTATTGTGGCTCCAAATCAGGATTTTGGCTAAGCGGCAAAATGCACTGGGCAGCCTCGATAACTTCATTTTGAATAACAACAGCGCCATCATGCAGAGGAGAGCGGGGATTAAAAATGGATACAATGAGCGGAGATGTTACTTCTGACTGAATATTAACGCCAGTTTCCAAAATGGATTTAATACCGACGTTTTTAACCAGCACCATCATCCCGCCGTAACCGCGACGACTTAGTTCTTGCGCTGCTTTTAATACCTCTTCAACTATTCTAAGCGTAATGGTTGGTTTTACAAACTGTCGAACCAGTGGCGATTGACCCAGATAAATGAGAATCCGGCGTAGCTCCGGCTGGAATAAAATGACAAATGCGATTAACCACACTGTTTTTAAATTCTGAAAAAGCCAGTTCATTCCGCTCATATTGAACAATTGAATAACAAGTGATACAATCAAAATTAGTACGAGTCCGATAAACATTTGAGCAGCTCGGGAACCGCGAATAAAAAAGTATAACTTGTATATTACAAATGAAATAAATGCAATGTCTACTATGTCGATCAAAGTGACCGACAGAAATCCAATTTTAAATAATTCAAACTCCATATTGTCTAAGTTCCCGGTTATTCATTTTGTTGATATGAATCGATTGGCGTTTTCCCTGAAATCAGGTCAGCAATTTGACATACACGCGCCATTTCCTTTACATCATGAATACGAACGATATGTGCTCCGTTGAAAATCCCGATAGCAACAGCAGCAGCGGTGCCTTCCAGGCGTTGGTCTACATTGAGATTTAATACTTTGCCGATAAAGGATTTACGGGACGGTCCCAGCAGAATGGGACAGCCAATTGGCGCGAATTTTCTGAGATTGCGAATGATTTCATAGTTGTCTTGTAAGCGCTTTCCAAAACCGATGCCAGGATCAATAACAACCTGCTCTTTTTTAATGCCTGCATGAGTCGCCAGGTTCACGGAATTTTTAAGATACGTGTAAATTTCTTTAAGGACATTATCATAGTGCGGATGTTTTTGCATATCTTTTGGCGTTCCTTTAATGTGCATCACCACAACTGGTGCATCATATTCTGCCAGTACATGCGGCATCTCTGCATCAAACCGCAAACCGCTAATGTCATTAATTAGATGCACTCCTTGTTTCAACATTTCTTCAGCAACGCGTGCTTTGTAGGTATCCACTGAAATAGGAATTGTGAGCTTTTCTAACAGCCCCGCGACAACCGGTTTCAGGCGATTTAATTCTTCATTCAGAGGAACCATGTCTGAGCCTGGTCGTGTGGATTCTGCGCCGATATCGATAATATCTGCACCTTCTCGCTCCATTTGTATTGCATGTTCGATTGCGGATTCAGTATTAAAAAAGTGGCCCCCATCAGAAAAAGAATCCGGAGTAACATTTAAAATTCCCATTAAATGCGTCCGTTTGCTCAACTCCAGAATTTTACCGCGGCAATTTAGTTTCAGGTCAGTCATGCGCTGCTCCTTGTATGCTATCTTCATGCATTAATTTGTACAAATGTTTTCGCGCCTCCTCAGCAAATTCATCATCAAAACCGGTTTTAAAGTGGATGCGTTTACGCAAATATGCTATGGCTTCTTCTTTATTTCCTTCCTGTTCGCTGATATATGCGAGATACAGATATGAATTCAAATGGTTGCTTATTTCGATTGCCCGTTTAAAAAATCGTTTTGCATTTTCAATATCTTCTGAATTGTAATAAACAATGCCGAGATTATAAAACGCGTCAGCATTCAGCGGATCATGTGTAACGACTTTGTCGAGCAATTCAAGCGCCTGAACAACGTTATTCCTGACAAGAAAAACTTTAGAAAGAGCCATCAACGCCGGGATTGAATTTGAGTTTAATTTCAGAAAATCATTTAGTATTTCAATCCCTTTTTTACGATTATTATTAAAAAGATAGTAGTCGGAAAGTAACAAATATGCTTTTTCGTAAAATGGATTCAGGAATATTGCTCTTTGATAAATGTGATCTTCACTTTCAAAACCAATTTTATTATATCGAAATTGATGAAAACGTGCATAAGGCGGATATACTCGCGGATTATTGGAATTCAGTTGCCATGATTTTAATAGCGCTTGCTCTGCGGATGACCAGCGTTCATTAAAGATGTAGTATTCTCCCAACAGGCGGTAATTTTCATCGCATAACGAATCCAGGGCGATTGCCTTATCCAGTAACAACCGGGTGTTATTAAATTCCTGTATTGCGGCTTTTTTGTTTTTTTTGTGTTGCAGAACGCCTAATTCAAAATAATTTTCCGCCGCCAGAAAATAACCTTCGGCTATTGTTGAATCAATGCGAAGTGCATGGTTGATATGTTTTAGCGATTCTGTGAATTGCTTATCAAGGTAGAGTTTTAGCGATGCCATAATGTGATACTTGTACTCATTAGATTCAGAAACAGGTAGCTCGATGGCTGAGCTATCCGCAATTTCCATAAATCTTAAAATAGCGTGAGATGTTTGATAGACAATTTTTGAAAATTCATGCAACCTGAAAGTCAGCTCAGTTGTTTGCTCGTTTTGGCCGACGATTCGCTGTTGAAGATGTAGCCTGAATGTATTGGTATCAACCTTTTCAATTTGTCCATTAACGAAGTGGGTTGTTCGTGTTATCTCAGCGATTTTTGATAGATATGATATTTTCGACAGCGAATCAGAAGCAGCGATTTTATAAATTGATTTATAGGGAATGACGACAGCCTTATCTTTTACAGAGCGGTAAATTTGATTTGACGCAAAATATGGGATATATTGAAACATCATCATATTTTCATCGGAAATATCTCTTGCCATAGTTAATGGATATATTAAAAGTCGGAATTGCTGTTTTGGAGGCTTGGCGCGGTTGTAGGAATTAATACTAACAGCGATAAATGCAGCCACTGCCAACACGATAAAAATGAACAGTTTCTTTTTGTTGATAACTTCAGAGGTTTTATACAAATAAAACATGACAAAAATAAAGCTAAAAAAGGCGATGAAAATCGCCGGGGAAATTGGGGGCGTATTCATGATGTCACTCCTTGATTTTTATCCGTTCTCATATCTTACACATTGCACCTGTTCCCAAAGCAAAGAAAGGATAAAAAACAACCTCAACCTTTCAATAAGGCTGAGGTTGGGCTAAATTTGTATTATAAATATTAATTATTATTTTTGTTCACTTTGGTTATCTTTCGAAGAATCTGTCCCAGTTTGTTGGTTCGATGAATCATTATCACTTGAGGCTTCATCAAATATTAAATTAATTGCCTCTCCGTCAAGATTCTCCTTTTCAAGCAATGCCTGAGCAAGTATATGAAGTTTGTCAATATTTTCGGAAATTAGTTTTTCTGCCAGTGTTAGTCCGTCCATGACAATACGTTTCACTTCGCTGTCGATTAGTTGGGCGGTCTGCTCGCTGTAGTCCCGATGTTGACTAATTTCCCGACCGAGAAAAATTTCTTCCTGTTTTTTACCGAATGTGAGCGGACCCATTATATCGCTCATTCCCCATTCACAAACCATTTTGCGGGCAAGCTCTGTTGCTCGTTCGAGATCATTACCAGCGCCGGTTGTATATTGATCGAGAACTTTTTTTTCGGCAACTCTGCCTCCCAATAGTTGACAAATCATCGCATCACAGTACTTTTGTGAATAGTTATGTTTTTCATCCATCGGCAAAGTCGTGGTTGCACCAAGCGAACGCCCTCTCGGAATAATGGTAACTTTATGCACAGGATCTGCATCAGGTAGCAATTTAGCGACAAGGGCATGGCCTGCTTCGTGATATGCAGTGCTCTCTTTTTCATTTTCACTGATAAGCATACTTTTGCGTTCGGTTCCCATTAAAACCTTGTCTTTTGCTTCTTCCATATCTTCCATATCAACTTGCTTTTTTTCTTTTCGGGCAGCTAACAGTGCAGCCTCGTTTACCATGTTCGCCAGGTCGGCGCCTGAAAATCCCGGCGTTCCTTTTGATAATACCTGAAGATCTACATTTTTGTTCATGGGGATTTTTTTTGTATGGACTTCCAGGATACCTTCTCGTCCTCTGACGTCGGGACGGTCAACGACGATCTGGCGGTCAAAGCGTCCGGGTCGTAAAAGTGCAGCATCAAGTACGTCCGGCCTGTTTGTCGCTGCAACGAGAATTACGCCTTCGTTTGAATCAAAACCATCCATTTCTACTAACAACTGGTTTAGCGTCTGTTCTCGTTCGTCATGTCCTCCGCCAAGACCAGCGCCTCTGTGTCTTCCCACAGCATCAAGTTCGTCAATAAAAAGAATGCACGGAGCATTTTTTTTACCTTGTTCAAACAAATCACGGACTCGAGAAGCGCCAACCCCTACAAACATTTCCACAAAGTCAGCGCCAGACATGCTAAAAAACGGTACGCCGGCTTCGCCGGCTACTGCTTTGGCAAGAAGAGTCTTTCCTGTTCCCGGAGGCCCCAGCAACAAAGCGCCTTTGGGGATTTTCCCGCCAAGTCGCTGAAATTTGTCCGGTTCTTTTAAGAATTCAATAATCTCAATCAATTCCTGTTTTGCTTCGTCTGCGCCGGCAACATCCTGGAATGTTACTTTTGTGCGATCTGATGACATCATTTTGGCTTTAGATTTGCCAAAAGAAAAAATTCCTTTGGTACCCCCTCCCTGCATTCTTCTTAAGAAGAATAACCATACGGCAATAATTAAAATCCAGGGAAGAAAGTTAAGTAAATAGCCCCACCAGTTTAGTGATTTTTCTTCAAAATTAATATCAATGCCATGTTCTTGCACCCACTCATCGACTAATTCGAAGTTCGGATTTTCCGGGAGTTGTGTGACAAATGCCTCATATTGTTTATTTGAATCGGTTAATCTCTCCGGTTGTTTTAGTTTTCCGTGAAAATCTTTTTCTTTTACCTCTGCGCTTTTAATTTTTTGCTCTATCAGCAATCTTTTAAAAGCAGGATAAGATATTTCTGCTTCCTGTTGGCTGTCCTGGCCTAACTGCCTTGAAAACCAGATCATCAGAATAAATATTACCAGCCAGAATGCGAATGTTTTGGAAGCCTTTTGCCATTGAAAAGAATCATCTCGTTTCGGAGGTTGATTTCGATCACGATTTTTTGGATTTTTCCGGTCTTTGTTATCAGAATTCCTTCTTCTTTCCTGGTAAAAGGTATTTATAATGTTTTTCATAATATTTTATGTCTCCAACAAAACTATTCTAAAATATAAATATTTGATAAATTGCGATATTTTTGATCATAATCCAAGCCGTATCCTACTACAAAATCGTTAGGAATAGTAAATCCAACATAATCAACCTTAAAATCGACTATCGCACCGCCTTCTTTAAGTAACAGCGAAATAATTTTTACTGACTGTGGAGCTGAATCTGTGAACATTTGTTCCAAAAATTTAATTGAACGCCCTGAATCTGCAATATCTTCAACAACTAACACATGCCTTCCATCTACATGACAATCAAAATCTTTTAACAGCCGAATATTTCCGCTGGAGACTTTTTGACTGCTGTAGCTGGAAATTTTTACAAAATCTACCTCACAATCAATTTTTAGTTCTCTGATTAAATCTGCCATAAAAACAAACGCGCCGTTAAGCACACCAATAACAATCGGACATTTATTTTCATATTCTTCTGAAATTTGTTTTCCTAACTCCTTGATACGTCTTTTTATTTGTTCTTCAGAAATAAGAATTTTATGTTTGATTCCTGTTGTTAGCTGATATGTTGTCTCATCCATTAGTTGCCTCAATTATTTCCAATTTCAATATGTTTCTGCTATTTTTTCTAATCTTAAATCGATCATCAATTCTATATCCTGCAATCCAAATAATGTCTTCTTGAGTTGTTAACAACGGCACATGGTTTCTGATATGTAACGGAACTTTTTCATCTGTAAAAAAATCGGATACTTTTTTATGGCCTTCAAAATTCAATGGAATAAATCGATCTCCGGGAAGGATATTTCGAATAAACAATTTACCGTGAATTAGATCGTAATCAGTGTATTCGATATTCTTATTTTTCGGGAACGAAACTGGAAGTTGATCTCTCTGTATTAATTCTGATCGAAATAGGTAGTGGCCATCATAGATCGGATAGTTATGGTTTAATTCAACTTTGTATTTAAATGAATCCTTATAAGGGCGATGAAATACCAGTTCGTCATGATCAATTAGAAATTCCCAGTTATCATAAACAAGAAGTCGCGTCCCGCTTTTATTATTCGCGATTAAATTAGAAAATGTTTTCAATTTCGAGAATGTCAAAACATTATCATCTACATTCGCAATGCTCAGAAGATGATAAAGAATATAAACTTGAATTGCATTAAAATAACTGAAAAATTGGTTAATATCAAGTATTATTTTATTTTTTTTGATGCTTTTACAACATGCTTTAAATGCCTGCTCTGCATGTATGTTAAAGTATCGGTCATTTTCTCTGAAAATTTCGCCGGTTTTTAACAGAGTATTCACAATTGCCGGATTAAATTCTTTTTTTAAAAACGGTATTAAGCGATGCCGTATTTTATTTCGTTGAAATTTCAGATCCGAATTTGTTGAATCGGTTACATAATGTAACCCTATTTGCGAGGCATAAGTTTCAATTTCCTGGCGTTGAAACATTAACAACGGGCGGATTAACGGTTTTTGAAGCATGTTCATGCCGGCCAATCCGCGAATACCACTACCTCGCAGAAAATGGGCGACAATTGTCTCTGCCTGATCGTCGGCGTTATGTCCGAGAGCAATACGGTTAAATTGCAACCGCTTTAATTCGCCTTTTAATGATTGATAACGTAATACTCGCGCCGCTTCTTCCACAGAGCTGCCTGTTTTTTTAACATGAGAAAGAACGTCCACGTTAATTTCCGAATGAGCCAGATGATATTTTTCTGAAACCTGGCAAACAAATTGTTGGTCCCGATCTGCTTCTGCTCCCCGTAAACCATGATGGATGTGAACGACGTGAAGCGTTATGCTATAAGCTGTTTTAATACGCGTTAGCAGATCGAGAAGTACGACAGAATCGACTCCGCCCGAAACAGAAACAATTATCCTGTCGCCGTAATGAATTAGGTTATAATTGTTAATAATTTCCTTAAAACGATTCAAAAAATCCATTTAGTTCACTCAAATATAATACGGATTAAAAAGCTTCTCGCAGAAAAACAGCGTTAGAATATCGGAAACCAGGAATATCGGAGCGGGATTCAGGCACGAATTTGATTTATCACGAATCCGGGCGATAAAAAAAACCTTTCATTTTCATGAAAGGTTGTTTTTTATAAGCTTTGTACGTCATATAAATTTACTTAAATTAGTAGCGGCGCAGGGATTCGAACCCCGGACACGTGGATTATGATTCCACTGCTCTAACCAGCTGAGCTACGCCGCCTTGATTCATAAAAACAAAATATAAATAAATTTTGTTTTAAAGTCAAGAAAAATTTTAAGAGCATACCTTATGTACGACAAAAGTGTTCTAAAAAAAACTTGATTGTTGTTGAAATATTCTGTATTTTTAAGATTTATTATAATTATTTGTCGTTTAATATTATTTATTTGGAGATGTAATATGATACACCAGCCTTCTATCATAAAGCTTGATCAAATTGGGGATGTGATAGCTGAAAGATTTAAGGGACGGGAAATGGTAACTTGTTATGTCGGTTCAAATGCAGCAGCGCCAACTGCTTGTCTTGAAGCGTTAACAAATGCAATAAAAGACAGGAGAATGCAAATTCCGTTAATGCGGATGGTTCACTTGTTGCTCCAGGGAAATGTACCTTATGTGGAAGAAGGATTGCAGGATCGGATAATGACGTACTCTATTTTTTCTGCCGGCGCAGTCAGAAAGGCGGCTAACGAGGGGCGCGCGTTTTATTTGCCCTGCACTTTGGCAAATATTGATAGCTTAATTGGTAAAGATCTGCGATATGTGCCGGATATTGTGATTACCAAAGTTAGCCAGTTTGAACACACCGGAGAATATAGTTTGGGGCTTTCGGTTGAAGCAATGCATACGGCAATTTCAAATGCAAAGCTCGTTATTGCAGAATTAGATAATGGAATGCCATTCACACAGGGGCAGAGCATTGTTGATTCGCAATCTATCGATTATCTTGTCGTTGATGAGAATGTTAAACCTGTTTACGATTTTCCTGCACCTGATTTCGATAACCTTGATAATGTGGAACGCCGTATTGGCGAACTGATAACAAAACATTTTGTTCGGGATGGAGTTACCCTGCAAGTTGGGATCGGTAAAATACCGGATGCTGTTGTCGGTACAATCAAGAATGCAGCATATAAAGACCTGGGAATACAGACAGAACTTTATGGCGATGGTTTGATGTATCTGCAAAAATTAGGGATTGTTACAAATCGCAGAAAAAAACAAAACCAGGGATATAGTACTACCAGTTTAATAATGGGATCCAAAGAGCTTTATGATTTTGTGCACATGAGAACAGGTGTGCAAATGCGCAGTTGTGCATATACTAATTCAGAGGAAATAATTCGTAAAAATGCGCCGTTCATTTCTGTGAATACCGCCATGGGGGTTGATTTGCTCGGCAATGTGTGGGCCGATTTTATCGATGCGCATCGATATTACAGCGGTGTGGGCGGACAGCCTGATTTTATACGCGCTTTGAATGACCCTGTTTACGGAACCGCGATTATTACTGTGAAAAGTGTTACCAAACGCGGTGAATCCAAAATTGTGAAAACAGCTCCGACCGGTGTAAGTTTGACAGCGTCTACCTATGATAGCGTGGTTATTGTTACAGAGTACGGGATGGCTGATTTACGCGGGTTAACTGCCGGAGAAAAAGCGCTTGCCATCGCAAGTATTGCTCATCCAAAATATCGGGATAAATTTTTAAAAGAAGTGTATGATGATCCATATTTCACGAAACCATTTGGCTATAAATTAGGTAAAAAACCAGATAATGTTGTCCTGTATGAGGGAGATATTAAATTGGACGACGATAATTAGATTTATTATAAACCAGTTATTCATGATGCGAGAGAGTCGGATGTCTTGTCGTGCGAACATGGTGGTTATACTGTGATTCGCTGGCATCTTGATAATGCACGAATGTTTATGAGTGATGTGATTTATGTCTGAAAAAGAGATGATAATTATTAAGGGTGCACGTGAGCACAATTTAAAAAATATAGATATTGAAATCCCGAGAAATAAACTGATTGTAATTACCGGTATTTCCGGTTCCGGGAAATCATCACTTGCATTTGATACGATTTATGCAGAAGGACAACGCCGCTATGTGGAATCCCTTTCCGCGTATGCCAGACAATTTTTAGGATTGATGGAAAAACCGGATGTGGATTATATTGAAGGATTGTCCCCTGCCATTTCTATTGAACAGCGAAGTGCCAGTAAAAATCCCCGTTCAACAGTCGGGACTGTCACCGAAATTTATGATTATTTGCGCTTGCTTTTTGCCCGGATCGGAATTCCCTATTGCTATAATTGCGGTAAAAAGATCCAGCGGCAGACAGTGCAGCAAATTGTAGACAGCGTTATGAAATTACCGGAAAATACCAAAATTCAGGTATTGGCGCCGTTGGTACGTGGCAGAAAAGGAGAATACCGCGAAGTTTTTGAAGAAGCCAGAAAAGATGGCTATGTGCGTGTTCGCGTTGACGGTGAAATGCGGGAGCTGGAATCTGATATAAAGCTGGATAAATATAAAAAGCACGATATTGAAGTCATTGTCGACCGTATCATTATCAATCCTAATATTGGTTCCCGGTTAACTGATTCCATCGAAACTGCGATTGGGTTGGCCAGCGGTATCATTATAATTGATGTGATTGACAAAGAGGAGCTGTTTTTTAGTGAGCATTTTGCCTGTATCGATTGCGGAATATCTTATGAAGAACTTGCCCCCCGGATGTTTTCATTTAACAGTCCTTATGGCGCCTGCCCCGAATGTAAGGGATTGGGCACGACCATGGAGATTGACCCGGAGTTGATCGTACCAAATCCGAACATATCCATTAACATGGGAGCGATAAAACCCTGGGGCGAATCCAGGGAAGGATGGTATTTCTCACAATTGACCGCGGTTGCCAAAAAGTATCGGATCGATTTAAACAAACCTTACAAGGACTTAACGCCTTCAAAAAAAGAAATTGTGATGTATGGTTCCGGTGATGAACAGGTTCGGATGGTTTACACGAATGAAAGTAAAAATTCGCACGCTGAATTCAATACACAATATGAAGGCGTGGTTAATAATTTGAAACGACGTTTTCATCAAACATCTTCCTCATATATCAGGAGCTGGATCGAACAGTTTATGAATATTAAACCGTGTTCAGCCTGCAATGGCGCCAGGTTACGCAAAGAATCCCTGGCAGTTCGTGTCGGGGATTTCAATATTGATCAGTTAACACAGTTTTCTATTAAAAATGCCACAGTTTTTTTTAACGATTTGAAGCTCACTGAAAAAGAAAAAGTCATTTCACATCAAATTTTGAAAGAGATTAACGAACGACTGAAATTCCTGTTGGATGTCGGTTTAGATTATTTAACGCTGAATCGTTCTGCCGGGAGTTTATCGGGTGGTGAAGCACAACGAATACGGCTGGCAACGCAAATCGGCTCACAACTGGTTGGGGTTCTTTATATTTTGGACGAACCATCAATCGGATTACATCAACGAGATAACCAGCGGCTGATTAATACGCTGCAAACACTACGCGATCTCGGCAATACAGTGATTGTGGTGGAACATGACAAAGATACAATACTGAGTGCAGATTACATCGTAGACCTGGGACCTGGCGCCGGGAACGGAGGCGGCCAGGTGGTCGCAATCGGTGATGCTGACGCAATTAAACAAAATAAGAACTCAATAACAGGAGGGTATTTAACAGGGGCGAAAAAAATTGAAATTCCCCAAAAGCGCCGCAAAGGCAACGGTAAATTCCTTAAGCTGTATGGCGCCACAGGAAATAACTTGAAAGAAGTAACCGTTAATATTCCGCTAGGTGTGTTTACGTGCATTACAGGAGTTTCCGGATCCGGTAAAAGTACGCTGATTAATGAAACGCTTTATCCGATTTTACTGCGGGAGTTTTATCAGGGGAAAAAAGCGCCGTTATCCTTTCAAAAAATCGAGGGGTTGGAGCATCTGGATAAAGTGATTGATATCGATCAATCGCCGATTGGCAGAACTCCCCGGTCAAATCCGGCGACTTATACAGGCGTGTTTACATATATTCGTGATCTGTTTGCCCAACTTCCTGAGGCCAAACTCCGGGGCTATAAACCGGGACGATTTAGTTTTAATGTAAAAGGAGGTCGCTGCGAAGCCTGTCAGGGGGATGGAATTATTAAGATTGAAATGCACTTTTTGCCGGATGTATATGTGACATGCGAGGTGTGCAAGGGAAAACGTTATAATCGTGAAACCCTGGAAATCAAATATCGCGGTAAATCCATATCTGAGGTACTGGATATGACAGTCAGTGAAGCACTTGAATTTTTCGATAAAATTCCACGAATTAAATCCAGGCTTAAAACCCTGTTTGATGTTGGATTGGGTTACATTCACCTGGGTCAGCAGGCAACCACGCTTTCCGGCGGAGAGGCGCAGCGAGTGAAATTGGCCACTGAGCTTTCGAAAATTAGCACCGGCCGGACGATGTATTTGTTAGATGAACCCACAACCGGTCTCCATTTTGAAGATATTAAAATGCTGCTCTCGGTATTGAATCGACTGGTGGAAAAAGGAAATACTGTGATAGTAATTGAACACAATTTAGACGTCATTAAAACCGCAGATTACATTATCGACCTCGGCCCGGAGGGTGGCGACGACGGCGGAACAATCGTTGCCGACGGCTTACCTGAGGAGGTCGCTAAAATGAATAAATCTTATACCGGATTGTTTTTAAAAAGCGAACTAACGAAATCTTTTTCATAATCAAGTTTTTTTGAATTAGAGATTTAAATACATATTTCGATAAATTAAAAATTATTGGAAAAATTAATTTAACATCTGAAGTGTTGAGGAGGTTATACTATGACAGATCAAAAAACAGCTCCAAAAACATATAAGTTTAAGGCTGAAACTAAACAACTGCTGGATATTCTGGCGCATTCGTTGTATACAAACCGTGATATTTTTATCCGGGAATTAATTTCCAACGCCGCAGACGCGCTGGATAAAGTTCGGTTTGAAGAAGTTCGTGGAACCAAAATTGCCGATCCTGAACGTGATTATGAAATTCGGATCGAACTGGATGAAGACAAACAGACGTTTACAATCATTGATACCGGAATTGGGATGACACGGGACGAGCTGATCTCGAACATTGGTACCATTGCGCATTCGGGAACATCTGAATTTATTAAACAACTGACAAAGGATGAAAAACAAGGACCAGAATTAATCGGACAATTTGGCGTAGGGTTTTATTCCGTGTTTATTGCAGCAACCGAAGTGACGATACAATCACGTTCATTTAAAGAGGATACGATTTCCTGCGAATGGAAAAGTGATGGAACCGGCACGTATACGATAACCGAATTAGAAAATGCGCCGCGAGGAACCAGAATAGAATTAAAGCTGCGGGATGATGCAAAAGAATTCACCGATAAGTTCAAAGTAGAAAATGTTATTAAAAAATATTCAAACTTTGTCCCATTTCCAATTCATATAAACGGCGAACAGGTCAATAAAATTTCTGCAATCTGGCGGGAACCAAAGTCTTCGATTAACGATGATCAATATTTAGAATTTTTTAAATTTATTACCAATACGTCCGAAGAACCGCTTGCTCATCTTCATCTCTCGGCAGACGTGCCAATTCAGTTTCATAGTCTGTTATATATCCCAAAAGCTAATTTCGAAATTCCCGGATTCCCGCCACCAGAGGAGGGGGTAAATTTATTTGTAAAACGAATTTTAGTACAACAGAATAGTAAAGATGTTTTGCCAAATTATCTGCGGTTTGTGAGAGGTGTGGTTGATTCTGAAGATTTACCGCTAAATATATCGCGGGAAACATTGCAGGAAAATGTTGCATTAGTGAAAATCAAGAGTGTTTTGGTGAAAAAAATTCTGGGGCTTCTTTTGGAGCTTGCGGAGAAAGAAAAAAATAAATATAAACAATTCTGGAAAGAATTTGGGCGTATTTTTAAAGAGGGCTACAGTGATTACCCAAATCAGGAGAAAATTATTGAACTGTTCCGATTTAACTCGTCTCATTCCGAAAATGCCAACGATTTAACCTCTTTGCAAGAATATGTTGACCGTATGGTTGACGGACAGGAATCGATTTATTATTTGTCAAGTCAAAACCGTGAGGTTATTGAGCAGAATCCCCATCTGGAATTGTTCCATAGCAAGGAAATTGAAGTGCTCTATCTTTATGATCCAATCGATGAATTTGTGATGACCGGAATTCACAAATTCAAGGATAAAGAACTAGTTTCTGCAGACCAGATTGATCCATCGAAACTGGACAAAATAAAAGGTCAGGAAAAAGACTCAGCTCAAAGAGAAGATGAAAAAGTTGATAAAAAAGGGCTTGGGGATCTATGTACCCGCATCAAGAATATATTAGGGGATAAAGTGAATGAAGTGCGCGCATCGGAACGATTGACAAATAGCCCCGCGGTTCTTGTCAATCCCGACGGAACAATGTCGGCGCAAATGGAAAAATTGATGCACGCAATCAATAAAGATGCCAAAGTTCCGGCAAAAATAATGGAAATAAATGGTAAACACCCATTGATCAAAAATATGCTTGAGATTTATAAAAACAATCCAAAAGACGCATATCTGGATAAAGCCGCGGATAATTTGTATTACAGCGTCCTCCTGTTAGATGGTTATTTACCGGACCCGCATCGTATGGTGGTAAATATCCAGGAAGTGCTGACGCAATCCAGTCATCTTTATATTGAAAAAAAATAAAAATAAATGAATCAGGGAGTTGTATCAAACCACCGATAGATACATTCTCCCTGTTTGTAATAAAATACCTGAAATTCTAAAATGAAAGCTTAATTTCTGCTTAATTTCTGCTTAATTTAAAAATACATTCCGGAGTGAATCGCCTTACAAGCGGTTCACGAACTAACCTTGCGATGGTTTTTATGGTGCAACAGACTGTATTGTATATTGATACACTTTAAGATTACCATCTATATATTGTATAGCGTTAAACCTTCGCACGGTTTTTCTTAACGATTCTTGAGTTCCCGGACAGCCTGTTTATGCGATTCACTCTTGCCAGGCGCGAACTTCAACTATTAATAAAATTTGTAGTTATAATTGAATTGCTTTTTTAATTTAGAATTTCTGGTTATAAAATATCTTAAAATTGACAACCAGGAGAAAATATTTTGATTAAAGCAGTACTTTTTGATTTTGACGGCGTTATTGCAGATACATTAAAAAGACATGTCGAGGCATGGCAAATAACGTTTCTTGATTTGGGGATAAAAATTGAAGCGGATGACATTGCACCGGAAGAAGGCGCAAACGCTGATGAAATTCTGTCTAATATTTTGCACAGCAAAGGGCATTCAATTAGCTCTGATGAAATTCAGCGTCGAACGAAACAAAAACGAGATGTTTATCGCAAATTAAGCAAAGCAGCGGTGATACCAGAGACAGAAGCCCTTATTAATCAGCTTGAAAAAAAATCGATTGTTATGGGGCTTGTTACAGGATCAGTCATTTCATCTTTAAAACATGTTGTGGATAATGCATTTTTGGAAAAATTTGATGTAATTATTACCAGCGATGACGTGACCGAAACGAAACCGTCCCCTCAACCATATCTTGTGGCTGCTGAAAAATTAAATATCGCACCGGAACATTGTATTGTGATTGAAAATGCTCCCAAAGGGATCGAATCTGCGAAACAGGCGGGAATGAAATGCGTTGCATTGCGCACCACAATCAAAGATGATGACGTTTTGGCCAGGGCCGATGTGATTGTCGATAATGCGCTGGAAATCGATATTCATAAACTGTGAGGTCGGTGAAGAAAATTAAATTTTCAATGGAATTCACTATTCACGATAGGAGCAATGAAGGTATTTCTCTTAGATTTCTGAAATCTTTGAGATTTCGGAATTCTTCATTCCTGTAGAGTTGAATATTTAAAAATGTAAAGAGTTCAATTATGCCAGATGAAAAACAACGCTGTTTCTGGACCGGGGATGATCCGTTGATGATCGAATACCACGACAACGAATGGGGCGATCCGGTTCACGATGATCAAAAATTATTTGAATATTTACTACTCGATACGTTTCAGGCGGGATTATCCTGGCGCACGATTTTACACAAACGTGAAAATTTTCGCAGCGCGTTTGATCATTTTGATGCAAGCAAAATTGCACGGTACACAGATAAAGATCGACAGCGCCTGTTGGCGGACGCGGGTATTGTGCGAAATAATCTGAAAATCAACGCTGCAATCAATAATGCGCAGCGTTTTCTCGAAGTCCAACGTGAATTTGGCTCGTTTGATAAATATATCTGGCAGTTCACAAACTATCAAACGCTGTCAGATCCGAATGGCGTGACAAAAGAAACAATGGTAACCGCAAGCAAAGAGTCGGATGCCATGTCGGCAGGCATGAAAAAGCGGGGATTCAGTTTCGTTGGATCCACTATCTGCTACGCTTTTATGCAGGCGATCGGCATGGTAGATGATCACGTTGTCGATTGTTTCAAATACAAAAGCAAATAGCAGGTCAGAAATATGAGCTGCTGCGCCTAAATTTTGATAAAATTGCTTATTTTAACCTGCATTATTCACAAAACATGCCGCAGAAGCACAGATGTTACAGAGTAACAGCAACGTGTGTGCATATTACTTTTCAAACTGAGTTACGAAAAAAATCGAGTTGCTATTGTTTGCGTAACGTTTTGAAAATAAGAACTCTGTGTGCTCTGAGCCTCTGTGGCTATGAATTTTTTAGGTTAAAAATCATTACAAGACCAACGGATATCATGGCTTAATAAAAAATATGCTGAGCCTGGTTTTTAATGCGGGAAGCAATTATTTTTCACAGCATTTTTTGGGATTATCGCAGTTTTCCTTTTTATCGGAACAACAGGTGTTGTTGTTTCTTTTGTAATCAGTTTCGTAAAATCCGTTTCCTTTAAATACGATGCCTGCGCCACTGGATATCAGTTGTTGAATTTTCCCGCCGCATTTAGGGCATTCTGTTAAATGAGCGGCTTTTATGCTCTGAAATTTTTCAAATTGATAACCACATTCGTTACACCTGTACTCATAAGTTGGCATCTTTATCTCCATAGTAGAATTTAAACAAGTGATCTATTAAATACGGATTGAATTAAACCTAAAATTTTTAAATGAACATTTAATTTCTGCATGAATTGAATGTGCGTTCCGGAGCAATGCATTCAATCCTTCAATAAAATAATTAAAGTACACATTTAATTTAGAATTTTAGATTGTATCAAGAGAAATGAACAAAAAAAATATTAAACCTGGCGAACAATTTAAAGTTCCGTCAGCTAAAGACAAGTTTGCAAATAAACAATGCTGCCAGTAAACCAGCAAGGTCGCCTACCAATCCGCCAGGAATGGCATGGCGTGTCTTTTTGACGCCGACTGCACCAAAATAGACAGCAATGACATAGAAAGTCGTTTCCGTCGATCCGAAGAATGTGGAAACCAGTCGGCCAATAAACGAATCCGGTCCATGTTCCACCATCAACTCTGTGGCAATTCCGAGAGAACCGCTGCCGGATAATGGGCGCATCAACGCCGCGGGCAACGCTTCTGCCGGCAATCCGATTAAATCGGTGAGCGGAGAAATCAGGCGGATGAAAATATCCATCGCACCGGATGCCCGAAACATACCGATTGCGACCAAAATTGCCACCAGGTAAGGAATTATTTTTACAGCGACTTCAAAACCTTCCTTTGCACCGTCAACAAAAGTTTCATATACTTTAATTTTTTTGGAAAACGCCAGCACCGGGATTATGAATAATAACAGAGGAATAGCCCACATGGAAAAACTGGTAATAATTTTTTCAAACATTAGTTCACCTCCTCTGTTTTGGATTCATCATTTTTTGAATCAGATATCGAATCATCTTCTTTTATTTTGAATGCAGGTAACCGTTGTAGTAGCTTGGTTGCGGATACAGCGAAAATAGAGGCAAAGGTCGAGGCAAAGATAGTTGTGCCGATAATTTCCGTGGGATTCGATGATCCCAAACTCACCCGCACCCCAATAATGGTGGCTGGTATTAGTGTAATGCTGCCGGTATTGAGCGCCAAAAATGTGGCCATTGCATTTGTCGCAGTATCTTTGGTTGGATTCAACTTCTGCAGTTCTTCCATAGCTTTTAAGCCGAGTGGAGTAGCAGCATTGGATAGTCCGAGCCAGTTGGCTGCTATGTTGAGCACCATTGCACCGATAGCCGGATGATCCGATGGGATTTCCGGGAATAGCCGCTTGCTAATAGGCCGGATGGCTCGCGCCAACAGTTTTACCAATCCGGCTTCCTCAGCGATTTTCATGATTCCCAGCCAGAGGGCCATAATGCCAATTAAACCTATTGCGATATCAACAGATATCTGTGCATATTCAAAAGCTGCATTCGTGACTTCGGGCAGACGACCGTTGAGGGCTCCAACGATAATGGCAATCGCCATCAGCCCTAACCAGATATAGTTTAGCATAATCTTCTCCTTCATTTGGGGTGAGAGAATCCTCTGTTATAAAAAAAAATAACTGATTTTTAAACAGAAATAATATTCACTTTTTCCTCATAATGCGTTTGTATCAGGTAGTAATTAAAATAATTTTTAGTATAGAAGCAAGTGTTTTTTTGCATCCCAGAATTTACTTGACTTTTAGTTGAAAAAGTTGTTATTTTGATCTAAATGAATTACAATTGAAGACGATCATGACGAAGACGAACGTAACAGGTGATGAAGCTCTCGTATGGGGTACATTAAAAAATAAGGCCGGTTATATTGGCGGGCATACGAAAATTTTTTCACAACTTGCAAAGGAACTGCCACAAAACATTTTCCCCCGTATTCATCCCGGTTGTGCTGGGAATATCTGCATCGAAATGGCGATCGGTGCGTCGTATGCGAATATTCGTTCTGTGCTATATTTTAAAAATTCGGAGTTTTGTCAGTGTTTATATTCGCTGCATCTTGCGTCACTTCATGAAATCAATGCAGGAATCGTCGTCATTGTTCAGGATGATCCGGGAGCATGGAATTCACAAACAGAGCAGGATTTACGCGCAATAGCTGCCCTGCATTATTTTCCCTTATTTGAACCGTCTTCTCCCCAGGAAGGATATGACATGATTGCCGAAGCGTTTCGTATTTCAGAAACATTTCGGCTGCCTGTAGTAATTCGAATCACGACAAGTTATATCCTCATGACATCAAATATCGATGTTAGAGAAAGTATAATTAAGGTCGATCACACTGAAATTATTGAAAAGAAATGGTTAAGCAATCCAAATGTTGCCTTGAAAAATCGCAGCAAATTAATTGCAAAATCTGATAAAATTGAATCTGTGCTTAATAAGTCGCGCTTTAACCAAATTATCGGATATGGCTCAAACCATATCATTGTTAGCGGACAGGTGTTTACAAAACTATCCGAAGTGATTGGCAGTAGTCTGGAGAAAGAATTTACAATTTTAAAAATTGGCTTTTTATTTCCGCCGCCAATTAATAAAATAAAGTGCATTTTGGAGGATGCAACAAAAGTCCTTGTTTTGGAAGAAACTGACTCCTATTTTGAAACCATTGTTAAAGAAACTGCCCAGAGTAATAACCTTTCAATTCCTGTTTGGGGCCGTAAAACCGGTCACGTTCCCAAAAGCGGTGAATTATTTAAATGGCAGATTGAAGATATTTTAACGAAATTTAAACCGGGGTTTACCTCTGCTGGTTTCTTTTTCCCATACCAGGAGAAAAAAGATCGCATTGATGAGGCAAAACTATGCTTTGGTTGTTCTTATCACTCAATATTTAGTGATTTGATGGATGCATGCGACACCTATCCGACGGGCAAAGAACCGATCTTTATCGGTGATCCTGGCTGTCCGGCACGCCTGGCTGATCCACCATACGAAATGGTCAAAATTGTGAATTCTCCGGGTTCAGCTATCGGAATCGCCACAGGTATCGCTCGTTTTCTAAAAGATAGGCGTGTTGTTGCGGTAACAGATGATGTTTCCTTTTTCCTGGGTGGTTTAAACAGCCTCCTGGAAGCAGGGTTTATCCATGGGAATATCGTTGTGATGATTCTGGATACGTCCTATGTCCGGAAGGAGAAAAAAAATCTTGAACAAGACTTTGCTCATGAAATACTGCCGGAAACTTTTATTGAAGAACTGGTACTGTCATGTCATATAAATTTTCATAAAGTTATTGAGGAATCGCAATTCGCAGAGATAAAATCTGTATTCAGAAGGGCAATCGATAATAACGGCCTGTCAGTGATCGTTATTAAAAATGTCTGCTCGCTTATTTAATAACAATTCGCAGCTAAATAGAATGCAGACGTTAATTGATAAATCGAATAAATTTAAATATTTTTTATTAGGAGGAAAGAGGAATGAGTAATTCAAAAATTGAACACACATGTGTCGATCGCTTCCTGAAATATATAACTTATGATACACAATCTGCTGAGGTATCTGATACATATCCCAGTACTTTGAAACAAAAAGACCTGGGTAAAGAACTTGTGAAAGAGCTTCGCGCGATGGGATTGAAAAACGCAACAATGGATGAACACGGATATGTGACTGCAACGCTGGAGTCAAATATGGATAAACAGGTCCCTGCTATCGGTTTAATTGCTCACATGGACACATCCCCGGATGTGTCTGGCAAAGATGTGAAAGCAGTCATTCATAAAAAATATCAGGGCGGAGATATTGTTTTACCGAAAGACCCAGCGCAAATTATTCGGCGCGAAGACACCCCCGATCTTAAAGAACAGATCGGGAATGATATTATCACCGCGGATGGAACGACGCTTCTTGGCGCTGATAATAAAGCAGGAATTGCCGAGATTTTTGATGCGGTAAATCATTTAATCAAAAATCTGGACATCGAACATGGAAAGATTTGCATTGCCGTGACTCCGGATGAGGAAATAGGCGGCGGCACCACACATTTTGATGTAAAGTCTTTTGGCGCAGATTATGGCTATACGATTGACGGCGAAGGCGTTGGTGGTGTGGAAGACGAAACCTTCTGCGCGGACACGGTGACGATGACTATCAAAGGCCAGAACGTGCATCCGGGATACGCCAAAGGGAAAATGGTCAACGCAATCAAAGTGATGTCGGAAATAATTGATTCACTGCCCAAAGAAAGGTTATCTCCGGAAACCACAGAAAAGCGGGAAGGATACGTACATCCCAACAGCATCGAAGGCGGCGTGGAACAGGTGACAGTAAAATTTCTGATTCGTGATTTTACAGTGGAAGGATTGAAAGAGCATGAAAAATTCTTAAAAGAAATTGCAAATCAGGTGGTTGCGAAATATCCGAAAACAGAACTTGATTTTAAGGTGGATGAATCATACCGTAACATGAAATACAAAATCAATGAAGATCCGAATGTGATGGATTATGCCCTAAAAGCCATTGAGCGCAGCGGTTTGAAGCCTTTTCGCGGGATCATTCGCGGCGGAACCGACGGCGCACGACTGTCATTTGACGGACTGTTGACGCCGAATATTTTCACCGGCGGCCATAATTTCCACTCAAAGCTGGAATGGATTTCTGTACAGGATATGAAGAAAACTGTCGAGGTGATTGTGAATCTGGTTCAGGTGTGGGCGGAGAAAGGATAGGTTTAAATAGAATAATCAGGACACTCCTGGTGTTCGGCAGGAGTGTCCTGAGTGTCGTGTCCAGCCTATTCTGGTATTAAAATTTTTTATTATTGCATGTCATATTTAATATTGATATATTTTATACTGAATAGACGAAAAAAATTTATATATAAAAAAGAGTTCCGAAGAGGAAGGTATGTATGTTAGTGGGACAAGTTATGAACATGTGGGGCTAAATAAAGAAGAAGTTCTTGTAATGCTTGGTTTAACAATGAAGGTAGTCGAGTATATTTTACCACATTTTGCTTATGGTTGGATTCCGGGAGAATTACATTTTCAGTTTCCGCATTTAACCATGCTGCAAATACATTCAGCTCTTGCGTACTATTGGGACCATCAGGAAGAACTTGATAAAGATATCGAGAATCGTTTGTTAGCAGTTGATCAATATCGACAATCGTCTGGGGAATCTCCACTTGTTGCACGGCTAAAAGCTAAGTGGCTAATCTAATGGCGCTTGCGTTTTATTTGGACAGTCATGTGCCCAAGCGATAACAAATGGACTTCGCTTAAGAGGTGTGGATGTATACATACAGCACATGAAGATGGTGCGCATGAATACACCGATGATGAATTGCTGGATTGAGCCACTGAAGCAAACTATCTTTCTTTGGACGTTTAGAGTCTATCATAAAAATCAATACAGTTTAGTTCCGAGTTATCAATAAATTTGGAGACTGTATGCCATCAATTAAAGATTTTTTTACTCAGCTCGGTTTTACGTTTGGGAATAAAGAGCAAGATCTTAAACCGTACTATTTAGCTTTTCCTGATAATATCGAGCTCTCTCAAAAATTAAAAAATAAAGTTTATGTTTATAACTGCATGAACTTTTCGAATACATCGTTTTATTTATTTACTGTTCCCCTCAACAAAGAAGAATTATATGAAATTCGTCGTTTTATCTGGAACCAAAATAAGTATGATCTCTATTTTACTATATCAAATGGAAGCCAGAATAATCTTGAATATTCAATATATTATGCCCAGTCTAATCCACGATCACCATTAAAAATTGATCAATTCAAAGGTAATAATGAAGATACAGATAAACTGGATAGAATTAGGAAATGGAAATTTAATTCAGGAGCTTTTTGGTACGAGTATGTAAAAATTCAAGGAAAAATTAAAAGTATAAAAAAAATAGATGAAGAATTAATAAGTACCTTGAAGCGACTTCGAAATGATTTAATGAAAGTTTATGATAATTGCGAAGGGAAAAAAGAAATAGTACAGGCGTTAATTGATAGGACGCTATACATTAAATATTTAGAAGATAATCATATTATTAATTCTGATTTTTACTCTCATTATTTTGAAGATAAAAGTTTAACATATAAATCTTTACTTAAACCGGAAAACAAAGCGAAAATTAATAAGCTTTTTTCGCTAATAAATAGTCTATTTAAAAATGTTCTTTTCAGAACCCCCCAGATTAGAAATGATGATCTCTCGAATGATGCTCTCTATTCTATTTATCATTTCATTAGCGGAACAAGAGCTGATGGTCAACTATCGTTGTTTGATTTTAAGTTTGATGTTTTGCCTGTGGAATTTATAGGAAATATATATGAAGTGTTTTTAGAGGAGCAACAACGGCAAGAAGGAATTTATTATACACCAAGAAAACTTGCTAAATTAATAGTTGATGAAACAATTACTCAAATAGGAACGGTGTTGGATCCCAGTTGTGGATCGGGGATTTTTCTTGTCCTTGCATTTAGAAAAATGAAAGAGTACGCTAAAGAACCTCAGGATATCCGGGAAAAAATAAATTTTAGGAATAAATTAGCTAAAGACAATGTCTTTGGTATTGAGAAACAAGCAGAAGCTAGAAGATTAGCAATCTTTTCATTATATTTGGAACTATTACAAGGATTGGATACTGATGAAATTAATAAATTTATTAAAGAAAAGCTAATAAATGAAACTGAGAATAGCTTATTTCTACATGATATTTCAGAAAATATTATAAATGAGAATTCACTTGAAATAGAAAAAGGAAAAATTCCACACGAAAACTTGAGATTTGATTTTATTGTCGGAAATCCTCCTTTTGGTAAAATAAATGAAAGAAATACTGTTGAAGATAAATTTCTCAAGAATCATGCTATTGATGTTTTTGATGAAGAATCTAATACAAATATTGAATATAGAATTGAGGATTTAGTATCGGATAGACAAATATCACAATGTTTTATGCTTAGAATTAAAGATTGGGCAAAATTGAAAACGTCTTTTGGGTTTGTGTTAAATACGGCAAGTTTTTATAACGAACGAGCTGAAAATTTCCAAACCTTTTTCTTTAAATATTTTCAGCTTGAAAAATTTTATGAACTATCCCGAGTAAAAAAAATACTATTCCGAAAAGCACAAGAAAATGTCTGTGCTTTGATTTTTAAAAATAAAAAAATTAATAATAACCGATTTGATTATCAACCTGTATACCTTGAGAAATTTTCAGAAATATTTAATTTATTAATAATTCATAAAGACAAGGGAATTAGTCTTGAACAGAAAGAAATATTAACAAATAAAATCAAATTGCGTGATTATTTAATAGGAAATGAATATGATAGAAAATTATTGGCATATTTATCAGCAAACGATAAACTCAGTAGTTATATTATTGATAATAAAGAAAATTTTGCTGTTGGTATTAGAATAACTGGTAGTGATAAAATAAGCAAGACTGATAACAGATATAATGAATTAACTAAAGATAATAAGAGAAAATACTTTACTGAAGTGAAATCAAGTTTCATTAGCAAAGAAAAAACGGAAATTTATACTATTCCATATATTGAATATAAAGATATTAATTCATTTAATTTAACGATCAATAAATATGTGAGCGAAGAAGATATAAGAGAAAAACGATTTAGGAGAAATAAAGATATTGCATTTTTTAAAAGCGATAAAATTTTGCTTCGAAAAATACCGATTAAGAATCCAGTCTATATTTATGAAGCCGTTTACTTCAATGAAACGTTATGTTTCCCTGATGGCGTATTTTGTATTAGATTAAAGAATCCTCATTATTATAAATTTATAATAGCAATTCTAAACTCTAAATTAATAAGTTATTATATTAATCAACTTCATCTAAAAAGAAGTCTTGGCTCCTTTCCTCATATTGGAAAATTTACAATAAGAAACCTACCTGTGCCAAAGATAAAATATGAAGATTTGATTGAAATAAATAAGTTGGTTGATAAGATTATGAATAAGAGATATAATTCAAAGGAGATATATGATAAACTTGACAATGTTGTCTTTGATTTATATAACCTATCCATTCTTGAAAAAAGAAGAATAGAAGATTTTTTTGCCGAAAGCCGAGAGGTAAACGAAAGTGATCTCGATGAATATAGAAAACACTTATCACAAACTCTTGAAATCCACTTTGTAACTCAACCAATTATCAAAGCTTATATTGGCACTAATCTACCATTTAAAATGGTAGTTGTAGCTATGTATTTTAATCATCAAGAAAATCATCAACCCAGCGAGAATAAATATATTCAATATATTTTACAGGAAATTATATCTATCAATCCTGATGAGAATTTTATTACACTAAAAGAAAAGGTGTTCGGAAAAGACTGTATTTATTTTTTAAAAGACAACAACTATCTGAATTGGACAACTACAAAAGCGTATGAAGATGGGCAGGAAGTACTAAAACGGTTAAGAGGATGATGGAAGATTATATAATTGTTCCAAGACAAAAACCATTTCCAAAAATGATAGATGCCTATAAAGAGTTTGATGATGAGGCGTGGAAGAACTATATTCTTTCTTTTCTATTACAATATTGCAAAGATGTTGATAAAAATCAAGTTGCTAAAATTATTGAAACTGAAAAAAATAATAAACAAAGCAAGGTCGAAGAAGTGCTCAAAAAACATATTAGAAAGTGGTTTATAAACAATATTAGGTTTTGTGAATATGGATTTATTATCAATAGGGAATCACATGTTGAAGGGGAACAAGAAGGTTTTTATGATTTAAAATTTCAACATAGTTTTTGGGATAATAATAAAAAATATTTTGCATTTGAGTGTAAAAATCTTGATAATCCTATGGATACATGTGTTTCAGGATATGTTTACAAATCATCAAAAGACAAAGATGACGGTGGTGTCTTCCGGTTTATCATAAAGAAATATGCACCGGATTTAGATTTTGGTGGCATGATTGGCTTCTTAATATACGGAAAGCTAGAAAATGCAATTGATAAAATTCTTGAAAAATTAGAAAATTTGGATTTAACTGATAAACATATTGGAAAAATAATGAGCCCTGGTATTGTTAAAAATTCCATAGCTGGTAATAAAAACACTTTTCAGAGCAACCATATTTGTTATAACTCTACTACGAAACAATATTCATCGATACTATTGTACCACATTATTATTGATTTTCAGATCAGATGATGAACCCGCAACATCAATATCCACAATTATATGAAAGCTATTGAGCTAACTATTCGAAAAGAAAGGAGAATCTCATGTCACGAAAGCTTCATGCAATCCTGCTGATACTTTTTCTTTTGCTAATCCACAGTCAATCAGGCTATTCACAAATCGACGTCCGTTTATACCAACCTCCTCCCAATCAACTAACTGTAGAGCATCTCTGGAATTTTGATCTCATCAATAATACAACGCAAACGTTTTACGTGTCATTGACCGGCATCGCAACAGAAGTGGACGCCGGTTTGATATTTGAAGCACGGTCATCATCTTTTGAACTGCCGCCGGGATTTAAGCGGGTGACTGTCCCGGAGATCAGCCCGATAAGCGTCAGCTATTCTAATCCGGGTTATGAAGATATCGTGCTGAAAACAGGGAGCGTGCCGACCGGGAATTATGAAATTTGTATCATTGTGATTGATGAGGAGTCGGGCGGGCAACTCGGTAGGGATTGCGTGCAACAATTCGTGGAGCATACGCAGCCGCCGCAACTCATTTCGCCATTTGATGAAGCGATATTATCAGAACCATTTCCGGTGTTTACCTGGATGCATCCCGGAATGACTGACGGAACATACACCCTGAAAATTGTGGAAATTTTAGACGGACAGACGCCGCTGGAAGCGATCCAGTCAAATCTGCCCTGGTTTGAAGGACCGGATATTGCCGGAACCTCGTTCCAGTATCCGATCAGCGCGCGGGAGATGACCCGCGGGCAAAAATACACCTGGCAGGTTCTGGTCAGTTTGGATGATGCCGAATTCGGCGCCAGCGAAATCCGGACGTTCACGTATGGCGAAACCGGGGACGTGACTGCGACAATTCAATTATTGAATCCGCAGCGGGACGAGGCGCTTTCTACCAATAAACCGTATTTTGAATGGAGCGCGACCGATGTGGCCGGCGCATCGTTCACATTAACGATGTGGCAAATCCCGCAGGAGTTAGCCACTTCAACAGCAGGTGATCTGCAATTGTTTGAGTGGCGGGATCCGAATCAGGCAGATGCGACGCTGCATATCTATCAATTACAACCGGATCTTGTTCAGGAATTGAATGGTTCCGGGATGGATATGGTAAATGTTCTGTCAGACTATGCCCCGGTTTCTTTGCTGGAACCATTTTTCCAGAGAACGGGCATTGAGGGGCAATCATATCGCTATTCGGAAACAGGAGAAAAACGACTGCTCAATCGACGCTATTTTGTCTGGCAAATTACCGCGATGGCGGATGATCAAATTTTAGCGAAAAGCCCGGTGGGTAAATTTCAAATTTTTCAGGAATACGTTCAGCCGCCCGGCGCCGGGTATGGTTCGCTTGTGGATGGCCGAATTTTCGGGCGGAGTTTTCTGCTTCAAAAAAAAGTATATGAGGATTTAACAAAGGCATCCCCGGAAATAACATCTGAAAATATCTTGTTTGAACAGGATACATTACAAGAGTCATTTTCTGTCGCCTGGAAAGATACGATTGCAAAGGTAAAAGCCGGAGATAACTTTACTCTGGCGATTTCCGTACTTGATAACTTCAGCGCTACTGTGGCGATGAATATGCATTATCGCAATGCTGCGGATTCGGTCTGGAAATTGATTGGAGCAGATTCTGATAGCGCCGATGGCTGGAATGTGACCTGGAATACGGAAAATATGACAGACGGGTTTTATGAAATCCGTGTTCAGGCAGTCAACCAGAATAACGATATTGCGACGAATTATATGGCGGTTCAGGTTGGTGATTTACCGCGGCCGTCAGAAATTGCATTGAATGAAAACCAGGTTGTTTTCAGTGTTGATATATCAGAAGCAGATATCCGTCGCAAGCTCAATGAAGCAGAACGAGAGCGAAACCGCGCCAGTCAGGAGCGGGAGCGACGCAGGGAACTGGAAAGACAACGAAATCAGCGAGCACGAGACTATCGTAATGCAAGCACTCGTGCGGAAGAATTACGCCGCATCGACGAAGTGCTTGATAATATGCCCACGACATTTCAGGGACGGGTGCAAACATTGCTCGATTCGTTGAAAGCTATCCGCAACCGGGCTGGCGGCGTACCCAATCAGGCAGCGTTGCAGGCTGCTGTGAATGATGCACAGCAGCGATTAAATGATTGCCAAAAACGGTTGGAGGATTTAAAGCAGGAGCAACAACAGTTACAACAGAAACGGGACGATCTGAAAAAACAGCAGGATGATCTGCTAAAACAGCTTGATCAAATGCATCATGATGACGGCTGGATTGGCGAAAGCGGTTTTCACGATGACGGTCGCGTCTGGTGGGGGTATGTTGGTGATGAAAATTCAACCTTAAGATGGGGGGCGCCGGGGCATACTCACGTCAGGCAATTGCAGCGGAATATCAAAGACTTGAACAGTGAATACCGGAATACGCTGGCACAATTAGAACAACTGGCAGCATCTATTGCAGAGGTAGAGGATGATTGCGCTGAGTTGGAAGAACAATTAAAACAGGCGCAGGAAGCGAAGAAGAACGGGGATGAATATCAGGCAACGCAAACCACGATCGATGAAATTTGCCGGGAGATTCGGTCATTGATGCAGCCATTGGTTGAATGGTGCAATGATAACCCGGATCACTGCAATTTTGGCCAGCAATTAGATCAATTGTCAGAAGATTGTCCGGAGGATGAAGCTGGATGGCAGCGATTCTGGCGGGATTTTGATAATGTGAAAAATCGTAAGAAATCACAGGAGGATACTTTTGGCAGAGAGGCGGAAAGAGCCGGCGAGGATATCGGCGGTCTGGATGATGAAATTGAAGAAGCCAATGAAGAGGCAAGGGAACATGAGCGTAACGCCCGGGATGCCGAAGCCGAAGCCGAGCGATTGAGACAGGAGCGAGCCAGGCAAATCAAAGAGGAGGCGCGGCGGCGGCGTCAGCAACAACAGCAACAGGATGTGGAGAATCAACGAATTCGACGCCTGCTGCAACGGGCGGAGAACGAAGACGAAAGCGCAATCCGCCAGTTGATGACAGAATTTGGATTATCAGCTATCGGCGAAACAAGTCAGGCTGCCGGGAATTTGGTTGTGATTCTCAAAGGAGTGCTGGTATTGAAAAACATGCCGGATTGTGCGTGCAAAATTATGCAAGTTCTGAAACAATTATTGAATCCACAAAATAATGACGCGACAATTAATGCGTTAAGCGCCCTGTATCTGGAACAATGGCGGGACTGTGCTGGTTTGCCTGCAATTTCCAGCGTTTCGCCCGGCACGGAGCACGTGGCAGATATGGTGCGTCAAATCCCGGCCGATACAAAACGCAGGGCAGTTCAGGCTATTCGTCGGATAATTGCAGTCAAGTGCCGCTGAAATATGTCTGGAATTTAGATTTCCGAAATCTCTAAGATTTCGGAAATCTCGGATTCCCCGGACGTGCGATTTATCAAATGACGCTTAAGTTAGAAAATGAACCTAAATTCCGGTATTAAAAATGAAACGATTACGAATAGCTCTCGCTCTCTTCATCGTAATGATTATTTGTTATTCAAACAGTGGATTTCCAGGAACAATTGATTTCTCCGGCAATAGCCGACTCCAGGCGCAGCTTTCCAATCGTCAGGGGAGCTACCAGCGGATTCCATCCGATTTCTGGCGCTGGGATGTCAATTCCCGGATCGCTGTTTACGACATCCCGTTTGGCGTGCGATTTTTCCTGTCGTCTGAACAAAGCGGCATCCGGCAAAATGTGAACCGGATCAGTATTTCCCTGCTTTCAAATCGCCTGACAAAGAGAGTGCCGTTTTTATCCCATTTCAATAAATTATGTGTCGGAACCTGCAATCCCTATTATTCCGCATTGACATTATCGGGAGCCGCCATGAACGGCGTGGATATTGAATTCAATCCGGGCGTATTTTATCTGTCGTTCACTACGGGAAACAGCCGCAAATCGATTTACACCCGGGATCTTCAAAATGCAATGTATTCCCGGAAAATTCTCGCCGGGAAAATCGGAATTGGCAATAAACGCCGTAGTCATTTGTATTTCACATTTATGAGAACCTGGGATGATGAAGCATCGCTGACTGTGGATACCAGTCTGGTGACGCCAAAGGAAAATTATCTCGCAGGCGCAGAAGCCAATTTGGTACTGTTCAAAAAGCGATTTGAAATTCAAAGCGAATTTGTTGTTTCAATGCTCACCCGGGATGTGCGCAGTGCGAACATCGATCAGGAAGAAGTGGAGCACGTCCCGGAGTGGTTATTTGATTTTGTCAATCCGAAAATCAGCAGTTCCGTTGATTACGCATATCGTGTAAAATCAATGTTGAATTTATCGAAGACGAAAATATCAGCAGAAGTCAAAATGGTTGGTCCTGGCTATTACTCACTTGCCGCACCGTATTTGCGAAACGACGAACTGTTATATGAATTCCGCTACGATCAGGCGCTATATCAGCGAAAGGTTTATATGAGCAGCTATTACCGCCGCAGTGAAGACAATCTGATCCCATGGAAACGTTCTACTACGATTACCTCGGCGTTTGGCTTTAATTTAAGTGTGCGTTTTCCGAAATACCCCTATTTGCAGGTCAATTATTCCCCCTTTTATCAGGATAATGAACACCCGGTTGATAGTTTGAAAACTGAGACCAAAACGTCGCTGATTTCGCTGGTCACGGGTTATAATTTTCGCATTGGCTCTGCAAATTCGACAACAAATTTCTTTATATCAGAGCAGCAAAGTGAGATGATCTTCACGAGTGGCGCCCGGGCGTTGCGCACGTTTTCCGTTAACCAGAATATCCAATTTCGATTCCCGTTATCACTGGCACTGAGTATTAGTCTTATGCAATCCGATTATGCAGAAAATATCACTACTCTCGATATGAACAGTTCTTATCGTTTTTTTAAGGTTTGGAGTAATATGCTAGGAGTCCGGTTTACGAGCCGGGAACAGCAGGATCGGAAAACCGGTTTTTATATCGTTTCAAAATTTCCGGTATGGAAATTCGGCGACCTGCATTTACGGGCCGATCAAAATTTCTTTCGGCAGGATATTGCCACAATCGGAGAGTATGATGAATTTATCCTGCGAATTATACTGACGAAACGCTGGTAGGGTATTTGAGGCGTAAATTACAATTAATTGTTTTATAAAAGTTGGTGTACAATGCCGTTAGAATGCTCGAACTACCCTTGCGAAGGTTTTTCAAAACGGTACAAGCTTTATATTGATATAAATTCATGTAATCATGTATATACTGTATAATTGCTAAACCTTCGCAAGGGTTTGTCCAAAGAAACCAAGTTTATGGAAAGGCTGTAAAGGCGAGTCACTTCGTCAAATCAACCAACATATCGCTATACGAATCCCTTAGCATATCTGCCGGCTGAATACGGAATTTCTTCATGTAACTTTCGCACTGTTTCTGCAGGATTTCCCTGCCGATAGTACTGTCGTTATCGATTGCTTCGATTTCAATAAAATGACCGAGATATTTCACCTTGTCTAAATGGAATTTAACATTATCAATGAAGTAAATTTCCCGCTTTTTATCCACTACAACATGCACCCCGATCGCCATCGTTAACAATTGCTTCAAAGGTGAATCCGGATTATTTTTGAACAGAATTACTCTTGAAGATTTCGGTTGTTGAAGGTTGTCTCTGCGGTAATAAATCAGCGATTGCTCAATATTTCCTTCCCGCAATTTTAAACGTCCGGTGCTCACTTTAAAATACGTATCGACCTGATGATCCGTCCCTTTAAATTCCGCACTCGCTTCATTGAGTAAAGAACGAATTCGATCAAGATTCTGGCATTTTGCCTTGATTTCGATGTTCAAAATTTCCATTAAGTGAATTCCTTCAAAAAATTGATTGGGTGAGAAAAGACAGTAATATAACAGACTTTCTCATGAAAGTCAAGATTATAGTGTGACATTTTCATTTTTTTCTTGACATTGTGTGTGAAATAGTTATATTAGTCAGAAATATAGTGGTAATAGTATTCAAAATACAATTTATCAAATTCATGAAACTATAAATCCAGAATGTCCTTGCATGACAGGAACGCTAATCAATGCAATCGCTATTATTGTTGGCAGTGGAATCGGATTGCTCTTTCACTCAAAATTACCGCAACGATTTATAAAGATTGTTTTTCAGGGGATCGGATTATTTACGCTTTTTCTGGGATTCTCAATGGCTCACAAAACGAGCCATTATCTGATAATGATTTTCAGTATTGTGATCGGCGCGATTTTTGGTGAACTTCTTGCGCTTGAAACGAGTATAAACCGTTTTACTGACTTTATCAAACGAAAAAGCTGCTCCCAAAATGCAAAATTTTCTGAAGGATTGATCACAGCATCGTTGTTGTTCTGCGTTGGCTCCATGGCGATTTTGGGAGCAATTGAAGAGGGATTGGGTGGCAAACCAAATTTGCTCATGGCAAAATCTGTATTAGATGGATTTTCATCAATTGCCCTTACGGCAGGACTGGGGATTGGCGTCGTTTTATCGATTGTCCCGCTGATTGTTTACCAGGGAGGAATCACCCTGTTTGCCGGATATGTTGAACACTTATTAACAGAGCCAATAATCAACGAGTTAACAGCAGTGGGTGGAATTTTACTGATCGGACTCGGCATCAGCATTCTTGAAATCGGGAAAATTTCGGTAATAAATATGCTGCCGGCGCTTGTTGTTGTAGTCATTTTATCGATTATTTTTTTGTGATTATGCTGTGAATTCAGATTTCCGAAATCTTCAGGATTTCGGAAATCTCGGTATATATTAGCGCGACCCAAAATCAAAACTAACAATACATGATTAGAAAGAGAACGGTGACTGATAACAGGAAAACCACTCGCTTCTAATTTAACAGCTAAATACTAATTGTCGGAGGTTTAATCATGATTGTAACAACCAAACAACTATTCGAAGTGGCTTATGGCAAATTCGCAGTCGGAGCCTACAACATTAATAACATGGAACAAACATTAGGACTTTTCCGGGGGAACCTGCAATCCAAATCGCCCTTTATCATTCAAATATCAAAAGGCGCTCGTAAATACGCGGAAGTGAAGATGTTGGAGGCGATAATCCGTGCCGCGGAAAAAATTTTCCCGGATGCTGTTTTTGCCGTCCACCTGGACCATGGCGATGAAGAAACCTGTTACGATTGCATCGAATCCGGATTTTATAGCTCAGTAATGATTGATGCATCCCATCTGCCTTTTGACGAAAACATTGCAGTGGTAAAACGAGTGGTGGAAAAAGCTCATGCAAAAGGCATCAGTGTTGAGGCAGAACTTGGCAAATTAGGCGGTGTTGAGGAAGATATTAAAGTCGATGAAAAACATGCGTCGCTAACAGATCCTGATGATGCGGCAGAATTCGTACAAAAAACCAAATGTGATAGTCTGGCCGTTGCGATTGGAACAAGTCATGGCGCCTATAAATTTAGCGGTGGTCAGGGCTTGCATTTTGATCGCATCGCAGCTATTCAGAAATTACTGCCCGGTTATCCACTGGTAATGCATGGTTCCAGTTCGGTCCCGCAGGAAGAAGTAAAACGCATTAATGAAGCGGGCGGCGGAATTCCCACAACTGCAAAAGGAGTTGATGAAAATGAATTTGCCAAAGCAATTCCGTTGGGCGTGACAAAAGTGAATATCGACACCGACGGCCGTTTAGTATGGACCAGAGTTCACCGTGAATTTTTCCGCGATGAACCCGATCAGTTCGATTTCCGTAAACCCGGCAAAGTTTTTGTAACTGAATATGCGAATTTTATCGCGCATAAAAATGAAAAACTGTTGTCAGCCGGTACGCTCAATGAAGTGCGAAAAACAGTGAGCTAATGATTCTTGAATATCTAATTATCATAAATGCCGGGGAATAGTTTTCTCCGGCATTTTAAATAGTGATTATTTTTCGTACTGCCACCTGAACCCATGAAAGAACGGTAATGCTGGCTCCTTTATACCCGAATAGTGATATGCCTGTTTGATTAAAACTATTATATTTGATAGAGTTCATACATCGGAAATGGTATCCATTCAATAATTGATGGTGTGCATCAAAGCTTTCGGATTCTCTT
>CAZCJL010000044.1:0-49545 GCA_964498785.1 uncultured Cytophagia bacterium
AATACGACATAGAGGCAATCGCCCATATCTACCATAAAATATTGAGAAGATACAATTTTATTAAACCGCGAAGTTAATCCTTGTTACCATAATGAGTTGTAGTATTGGATTAATTATCAGCTTTTTAAAACAAGCACAATGATTCATTATTGTGATTGTATGACTTGCCAATTGATGATAACCGCTTGACCGGTTTTCAATTCTGTGATGCCAATTATTTGCTTGACAAAGGGGAATATTGTTAGTAAGTTATATCTATAATCGATTGATAAAAATATTTTCATGAATAGAACAAAAAAAATTTTATCGCTAAAAGGGTCATCATAATGGAATAAATCAATGATAAAATACAGAATTTGCCTCCTGATTTGCAAGACCAGGCAAATGATTTCATCGATTATTTCATTCTAAAGAAGAAGAGAAAAATAGAAAAGTTCCCCAAATCGGATTGGATTGGGGAGGATAAAAAATATTAAAAATCAATACACCGCTCTGGAATTACAGAAAAAAGCGCTCGAATTGAGGGAATTATGATGAACACCAACCAAATCGATTTAGATAAAATAATTCCTGTTTTTAAAAATGACGAAATCGCCGCAGTTTATCTGTTCGGATCACAGGCGTCCGGAAAAATTCACTCACATAGTGACGTGGATATTGCGATTCTTTTTAATGAAAAATTATCATCAGTGGTATCCTATCGCAGGCTGGAAAACTATTTTGTGAAAATTGCACGTTTGCTCAGGATAGAACCGGATGTTATCGATATGGAGCAGGTGAATCTCATACTGTTATTTGAAATATTGAGACACGGCAAAATTATCGTGGAAAATAACCGCGACAAAAATCGGGATTTTCAGGCAAGGAAAATTGTCGAGTGCATTGATTTTAATTATATTGTGGATATGTGCGCCCGGGGAATGCATCTTAAAGCAAAGGAGAAAGTAAGTGGTTAAAAAATCTGTATTGTATAAAAAGATTTCGTATATAAAACATAATCTGAGTCGGCTAAAAGAAAAACAGCAACTAAACGAACAGGAATTTCTGGCTGATCCGGACACACGGGAAGTTGTCTTGCTGAATTTGCAGCAAGCAATTCAGGGGTGTATCGATTTAGGCTCTCATATCGTTTCCGATGAGGGATGGGGAGTTCCCGGCTCGATTTCTGAGATATTTTACAAGCTTGAAGAACACGATATAATTTCGCCAGAGCTGGCAGAAAATCTGATCCCAATGGCTGGATTTCGGAATTTGGTAGTCCATCAATATGAGGAGATTGATTATAAAATAGTGTTTGTAATTTATCATGAGCGATTAGTCGATATTGAAAATTTTATCGATGCGGTGCAGGTTCACTTTCCGGTTTAGATTTTTTGGATGCATTATTACACTAATTCCTATTCACACTTGTAAAAATTTTTCTTTCCCACATTATAAATTTATCAAATCTTATTAGTCGTTGTAAATAAATAAGATAAGCTCTCCATGGTAACCCGCTGATTTTTCTCTCAATAAAAATATATAAAAAAAAGCTTGACAAATTCATTTTGTTATTTTATATTAGAGCAGTGCTCTATAGAGCGGTGCTCTGTTTAACAATATTTTGACAAAAAAAGCTTTTATGGCGAATTTTTCAAACGAAGAAACAAGTCTAAAAAAGCGCGATGAAATCCTCAGGGCAGCGAAGAAGCTGTTTACTGAACTCGGTTACGAGCAGACGTCTGTTCGCAAAATTGTTGAAGAGGCGAACACATCAATGGGGAATCTCTATTTTCATTTTCCCAATAAACTCTGCATTCTGAAAGTCCTGAGTAAAGAATTCATCACAATCCTGCGCAATCAAATCACTCAAATTCACTCCCTAAATTTCAGTCCTGAAGTTGGTTTCGCTCTTGATTTTCGAATTGGTTATATCACAACTCTGGAGGACAGTAAGCTTTCTAAACTATGGCTCGTCGTTAGAACTATACCAGAAATTCACAAATATTCACTTGAAAATAAGCGAATCCGGTTGAAAACATTTTTTGGCAAGCAAATACCGGATCGAGAACTTGGTTCACTGGCAATCGCGATTCAGGCAATCGCAGACTCATTTTTTGAACAGAAACGAGAAGGCAATTTATCCGATAATGCTGAAACACTCAGTAACACTATAATTGATTATAGTTTGCGTTTACTCGGATATTCACCGGAGAAGATTTTCGAGGTCATTAAAGAAGTAGAAGACTATATTAACAAACACAATATAACGACTGCTGATTATTTCAAAAATATATAGGTTACATTTTTTCCCGGAGGTGATTTAAAAAATTAATTTATCATCTGAGAAAAATATAACAGACGAGTCAATAATTCCAGATAATCTCTTTTACCAAAGAAGTAGAGGAGGAGTATTAATGATTAAATCCTTTAAAGTGATTAGCGTTTTAATTTTCACCAGTTTTTCCTTTCTTTTATCTAATACAGCATTTACGCAACCTTATTTGCAGGCGTCAAATTTTGCGCCACAACTACTTTTGTCGCCGCAGCCACTTTATTTCGGAAACATCCCAGATGGCAGCAGCGCCACAAGAGAGTTGTTAATTTACAATTTGGGAACATCCGATGCAAATATATCAAATGTGTCGATTCAGGGAGAACATAGTTCCTTTTTCACATTGAAAACAGAGCTTGGTTCGCATGTTTTAAAGCCATTGGAAATTCTGGTGTTAGAAATCGAATTTCACCCAACTTACAAAGGAGGCCGTACAGCAGAGTTGGTGGTAGAAAGCAATTCGGCAACGAGTCCGGACCGTGTGACGTTAACCGCGGCTGGTACTGAATCAGGCGCTTCGACATTAACTTTTGAGCGCATTATTGGCACCAGCGAAGTTGATAGGGGACGCGGAATTAAACAAACACCGGATCGCGGATTCATTATTGTTGGCAATACAGTCCTTCCGGATGAAGATTATTCTGATGTTTATATTGTCAAGACAGATGTCAACGGGAAAGTAGCATGGACGAAAAGGTATGGTGGTGACGAATCAGATAGCGCCCACGATGTACAGTGTACCGATGATGGCGGCTATCTATTGGTGGGGACAACGAATAGCTATGGCGCGGGCAGACAGGATGTTTATTTGCTTAAATTGAATTCTACAGGTGAGAAGGAATGGCAAAAGACGTATGGCGGTATTTATGACGATAGAGCTGTGTGTTTTAAAGAAACAATTGACGGAGATTACATTATCGCCGGTGCAACCAAAAACACGGATGATGGGGCACGAAACGCGTATTTGCTTAAAATTGATGCAGCCGGAAATGAAAAATGGAGCAAAGATTATGGCGGTGCAGGCGGCGAAACGGCAAACGATATTCTGGAAACGAGTGACCGCGGATATCTTGTTCTCGGCTCAACGACGAGTATGGGCGCAGGGGAATTTGATGTTTATTTGTTTAAAACCGATGCCCAGGGTAATGTTGAGTGGGAAAAGACCTATGGTGGTACGAATTGGGAGGAAGGCAATTCGATTCAACCTACCCCGGATGGGGGATATGTTATTGCCGGTTTTACAGTGAGTATGGGCGTTGGCGCGCGCGATTTTTATCTTATTAAAATAGATGCATCAGGAAATATGCAGTGGGATAAAACGTATGGAGATGTAAATAATGATGTTGCTGCTAAAGTTGTTGTCACAGATGACGGTGGATATTTAGTGGCAGGATCTACCGCTAACATCATTACCGATGAAAATATTTACTCAGATATATTGATTGTAAAAACCAATGCAACTGGTGATGAAGAATGGAGAACCACTTTTGGCGGTGATAAAAGTGAAGGTACTGCGGATATGTTGCTTATGGACGATGGTGGATTCATTTTAGTGGGATCCACCAGTAGTTATAGTAAGGATGCCGATATCTATTTGCTCAGATTGAGTACGACCGGAAAATTAATTGCTGTTGAAAAAGATGAAACCGGTTTTCCTATGGACTTTTATCTTTCGCAAAATTACCCCAATCCTTTTAATAATCAAACTTGTATCCAATTTACTTTACCCGAACGGTCTTATGTGCAGCTTAACATCTACAATATTTTTGGCCAATATGTGCGTACGCTTGTAGATCAAGTAAAGCCGGCAGGATCGCATCTGGTAACATGGGATGCAGGTGAAATGGCAAGTGGATTGTATTTTTATCAGTTAGAAACAGGTAAATTTAACCAAAAGAGGAGGATGATATTATTAAAATAAGATGACGAGCAGTGCTAATTAAGAGTGAATTGAAACAGATAGCACAGGTCAATTAATGAAGAAAAATTCGCTACACAAGAGCACAAATGCTAAGTATGAGGATATTCTAAAAGCTGCCAGGAAGTTATTTGCAGAAAAAGGATTTGATAAAACTTCGGTTCGTGAAATCGTGAAAGAAGCAGATACTTCCATGGGAAATCTCTATTTTTATTTTCCGAATAAGTTAGAAATTCTGAAAGTTATATGTCAGGAATTTGTCGGAAAACTGAGAAAGCAAATATCTGATGTACATGCAAAATCTTATGATCCGGCAATAGGATTTGCACTGGATTTTAAGATCGGTTACATTGCAACGATGGAAGATGAAAAATTTTCCAGATTCTGGATTTTTGCCAGAAATATTCCCGAAATCCATAAGTACTCACTGGAAAATAAACGGATTCGGTTAAAAACATTTTTCGGAGATCGGATTCAGTCGGAGCATGAATTAAATTCATTTGCCATTGCGATTCAAGGAATCGCTGACGCGTTTTTTGAACAGAAAAGAGAGGGTAATCTTGTCGAAAGCTCAGCCATTTTAAGCAACACAATTATTGATTTCAGCTTGCGTTTAATGGGGTACTCACAACCGAAAATCAATAGTGTTATTGAAAAGGTTGAGCAATTTATTCGTAACAAAAGAATTACCGTGGATGATCATTTTATCATCTAAAAGGAGGTGATCACTAAAAAAGACGAAATTCTGTATTCATCATAATTGGGCTGAATGAATTTTTCATTCAAAAAAATCAATTAAGCCCGTTCCGATTTATAACTTAGTATATGGAGGGTGAAATGAAAAGCAACACCTTTAAATTGATCTCTTATGCTCTGCTTTTGTTTGTAAGTATTTTTGTAATTTCTGATAATTTGCAAGCGCAAATTAAAGGACGCATTGCAGGGCAGGTAACAGATTCAAAAACCGGTGATTTTTTACCCGGTGCAAACGTAATGATTCAAGGAACACAGTTTGGCTCTGCTACAGACAGGGAGGGAAAATACAGAATTGGTAATGTACCGCCTGGTACGTACACATTGACGGTTTCTTATATTGGTTACGAAAATTTTGCTGTTGAAGTTACTGTCCCTGCAAAGGGTGTGGTGATGCAGAACATTGAGATGAAAGTGAGTTACGTTGAGATGGAAGAAGTCGTTGTTGAAGGATTACGACAGGGACAACGAAAGGCCTTAACGCAGCAAATGACCGCGCCGAATATTAAAAATGTAATGGCCCAGGAAGAAATGGAACGCTTCCCGGATATGAACACTGCCGAAGCTCTACAGCGTGTGCCTGGTATTTCCGTCACCAGAAGTCTTGGTGAAGGACGCTTTGTTCAATTGCGCGGGACTGAACCCCGGCTGACTACAGTAACGGTAAATGGAGAAAGAATTGCATCTCCGCAGGATGAAGAGCGCTTTATCGGGCTGGATGTGATTAATGCCAGCCAGCTTTCTGCAATCGAAGTGACAAAGGCATTGACGCCGGACATGGATGGCGATGCTATTGGTGGCACTGTAAACCTGATCACAAAAAGTGCATTTGATCATGACGGAATGGACCTGAAAGTTGATCTCGGAAGCGGATATTCTAATTTACCGGAAAAACCGCTGTATCGCGGCGCTGTAACTTTTAGCAACATTTTAGGGAAAGATAAAAATATTGGCTTAACAGTCAGCGCAAACTGGTATCGAAATAATATCGGTTCCCATTCAAATGAATTTGATTGGGACATGGAAGAAGACGTCAATGGAAACGAATTGCCATTTGCACTTGGTGATTATCGGTTATATAATTATGAAACCAACCGTGATCATCTGGGATTAAGTGGTGGCCTTGAATATCGAAACGGAGCAAATCATCGTTGGTTTGTCAGAGGAATGTTCAACCGTCGTGATGATGTGCAAACGAGAAATATGGTGCGTGTCCGGATAAGTAAAGGTGATTATCTGAATGCGACCACTATCAGCAAAGCACGGTTAGCATTTGAGATGCAAAACAGAAACGAAGTTCAGGAAATCAGTTCATTTGCCGGAGGCGGTGTTCATCATTTCGGAAGTTTGGATCTGGATTACACTGTTTCGTATAGTTATGCCGAAGAAATCAAAGATGATCCCGGTCAATACAAGTCCGAATGGCAGTTGAATGAAAAAGTTAATCTGAGTTTAGATTTGGCAGATCCAGACTTTCCGGAATATAATATTACGAATCTGGATCAGAATTATACCCTGGATGCAAATAACTGGGAAATCGATAATCAGGATTATCGTGAAACATTCACGTCGAATAATAATATATTGGGATCATTTAATATTAAATATCCCTATATGTTAGCAGGATTGCCCGCTCAATTAAAAGCAGGCGGAAAGATGCATCTCGAAGAAAAAGATCGTGACAGCCAGCGTTGGAAATACAAATGGAAAGGTGATGAAGACATCGTAATGGGGCCTTACGCTGAGGATGATCCGATTGAAGGTTTTTTGCAGGACAAATATACCTTCGGCCCGCTGATTGATGTGGATAAATATGAAGATTTCTTTAATCAATATCGCGCACAGGACGATGGCCTAAGGGAAGAGGTACGACAAAGTGACACCGATGGTTCAGGTGGTAAATACACAGCCGGCGAAGATATTTATGCCTTTTATATGATGACCACAGTAAATGTTGGTGATCTGATGATTCTTGCCGGATTCAGAAATGAATACACGAAAACCACGTATGATGGCGTCGAGTTAATGTATGATGATAATGGTGATTTTCTGAACTCGACTCCTGCAAGTGAGACGAATTCTTATAACAATATTTTTCCGAATCTTCATTTCAAATATAAAGTATCTCCGCGTACAAATGTTCGTCTTGCGTATACTCATGGTATTGCCCGACCTAATTACTTTGATTTAGCACCGTACCGCTGGGTGTTCCCGGAAGACGAAGAAATTCTGATGGGAAATCCGGGTTTGGAACCAACAACAGCGATTAATTACGATCTTATGGTGGAGCACTATTTTACCGGCATCGGTGTGCTCGCTGGTGGCTTTTTCTACAAAGATTTAGATAAAGTTGCCTATCCCCGAATTTATCGCCAGGATGGAGGCCCCTGGGATGGATACTGGATCGAACAACCTGTGAATGGCGGGTCGGCAAAATTATATGGTTTCGAACTTAACTGGATGCAGCAGTTCACTTTTCTGCCCGGAATATTAAGCGGATTCGGAATTTTTGGTAATTATACTTATACCAAATCCGAAGCTGAACTTGAATTTCGTGACTGGGACATATTACCAGGTCAGGCAGGCGATGTCGGTAACCTGGGACTCAGTTTTGAAAATTTCGGCCTTACTGCTCGCTTAAGTCTGAATTACAATAGTGAATATCTGTACCAAGTTGGTAAAAATGAAGATTTCGACCGCTATACCGACGAACATTTGCAGATGGATTTTTCCGCCAGTTATCGCGTAATAGAGGGTTTAAATCTTTATCTTGATTTGGTTAATCTCACTAATGAACCGCGACGAGATTATTATGGCATTAAAGAGCGTCCGCGCATGAATGAATATTATTCATTCTGGATGCGTGGCGGAATTAAATATAGCTTTTAGCACCTCCGTTTAATAGTGATCTCTGATTGATCCTGAAAGGCGGTATAATTAATAGATTGTACCGCCTTGATTTAAGAGTCTTTGTTTCTGCTTTATTAATAATATGACAGGAGATAATGATTATAATGAAACGACGCGATTTTTTGGCAAAAGTAGGAAAGGCAACTGTAGGCGTGGCCGGGGGAAGTGCTTTAATGAGCCTTTTAAATGGCTGCGCCAATTCTGCAAAAGATAAAAAATGGAATATCCTTTTCATTCTATCGGATGACCAGGGATGGAATCAGGTGGGATATCATGGTTTTGAGTTTTATGAAACCCCGAATATAGATAAAATATCTGAAGATGGGATGTCTTTCACAGATGCCTATGCCTCCGATCCGGTGTGTTCTCCCACACGTGCCAGCCTGATGACCGGGAAATATCCGGCGCGATTGCATATTACTGATTATATCCCCGGGAGTCCGTATCCGTATGCTAAATTAACGACACCGCAGCAAACCCAGGGATTGCCACCAGAGGAAGTCACCATAGCTGAGGTGCTGAAACAGCATGGTTACGCCACAGGCCATTTTGGAAAATGGCACTTGAATAAAGATAAGAATTACGAACCCGGACGTCTTGGTGACCCCGGATCACAGGGCTTTGATGATGTTTTTACATCAGTAAAACCAGCACCAGATGCTGATCCGGATAAAGACGCGCATCATACGATCGAAATTACCGAGCGTTCTCTGAAGTTTATTGAAGAGAACAAAGACCGGCCATTTTTCTGTTATATGTCTTTTCATACAGTGCATCGGCCTATTATGGAAACAAAGGAATGGGTCGATAAATATAAGGCCAAGCCAAATTCCGATGATCCGGTGAACAATCCCATTATGGGCGCGATGATTGAGCGGATGGATTGGGGAATTGGTGAAGCTTTGAAAAAACTGGACGAATTGAACCTGACGGACAAGACTATCGTGATCTTTGTGTCTGATAATGGCGGTTTTGAGGAATTACAGGATCAGGCACCGCTGCGAGGCGGAAAAGCGATGATATTTGAAGGCGGAATCAAAGTTCCCATGGCAATTAAATGGCCTGGTGTGATTCAACCCGGTTCCATAAGTAGTGAGTTAGTGATTACAAATGATCTGTTCCCAACGATCATGGAAATGACGGGGGCTAAGCCGGATATCCCGAATATTGACGGCGTGAGCTTGACTCCGGTTTTGAAACAGAAATCTGGTTTGCAACGGGATGAAATTTATTTTCACTATCCGCATTATCACCATTTGGGTTATAAACCAGCGAGCGCCATCCGCGAGGGGGATTACAAATTAATTGAATGGTACGAAGAAACCTTATACAACGAAAAAAATCAGATCAATCTTTACAACGTCCGCGAGGATGTCGGAGAAACAAAAGACCTTGCACAGGAAATGCCTGAGTTGGCTTCTCGTCTGCGGGAGAAATTGCATCAATGGCGAAAAGCAGTCGGTGCACAGGAAATGGAAATCAATCCGAATTACGACCCGAAGAGGGCGGATTGGCGATTTGCAGATAGACGCGACTGAAGACGCGACCCTTGCGAAGGTTCCAAACCTTCGCAAGGGTTGTACAACTAATAGCAACCGGAGTTTTTTAAATGAACGAACACGAACTGGATTTTAAACGATTAAATGAAATGTCGAACCGCCTGCGCCAAAAGGTAGTGACAATGATTGGCAGGTTCGGATATGGACATGTGGGCGGTTCCATGTCAATAGCTGAAATTGTTGCTGTTCTCTATTTTCATGAAATGCGAATCGATCCGCATAATCCCGAATGGGACGACCGGGATCGCTTCATCCTTTCAAAAGGGCATGGTTGCTTTACCCAGTATGTTGCATTAGCAGAATTGGGGATCATCCCGGAAGAGTATTTGTCACGCCCTTACCAGGTAGATAGTCCGTTACAGGGACATCCTGAATTGAATACCTGTCCGGGAATTGAAATGAGTACCGGTGCGTTGGGACAGGGGCTGTCTGCGGGAATCGGGATGGCGTTAGGCGCCCGTTTAAAGAAAAAAGATTTTCGGGTGTATGTTCTGTTAGGCGATGGCGAGCTGAACGAGGGCCAGGTTTGGGAGGCCGCAATGTTTGCTCCCAAATACAAACTCGATAATCTGGTTGCGATTATTGATCATAATCAACATGCCCTGTCTGGTCGTACCACGGAAATAATGCCGCTGGAGCCATTAGCCGATAAATGGACAGCCTTTGGCTGGCACGTGATAAAAGTAAACGGTCATTCTGTTAATCAATTGATTGGCGCGTTCGCGAAAGCTCGTGAAACATGCGGAAAGCCAACAATAATTATTGCGCAAACAGTAAAAGCGCGCGGCATATCTTTTCTTGAAGATAAATCGGAAAGTCATGCTACAACGATGAATCGCGCTGAAGCGGAACAAGCGCTGAAAGAGATGGGATGTACTGAACAGGAAATCGAAACAGCATTGTCATAAACACACAGGAGAAAATTCATGAACGATCTTATAGCGCCCCGCGATGTACTTGGAGAGACACTTATTGAACTCGCCGGAAAATTTCCTGATATTGTTGTTCTCGATGCTGATTTCAATCCGGCTTCAAAAATCAAACCGTTCCGCGATCGCTATCCGGAGCGGTTCGTGCAGGTTGGAATTGCCGAACAAAATATGATGGGCGTTGCCGCTGGATTATGTACTGTTGGATTTACGCCGTTTGTGTCCACAATCGCGGCGTTTTGTTCCCGGCGGGCGTGCGACCAGGTGATGGTTTCCATTGCATTAACAAATTTAAGTGTAAAAATATTAGGTGTATATCCCGGATTATTTGTCGGATTAAATGGCGCGTCGCATCAATCGCTGGAAGATATTTCAATAATGCGGGCAATGGCAAATATGACCGTTGTTCAGCCGGCAGATGCAGTAGAAACAAAATCGATCCTGAGATTTGCAGCGGAATACGAGGGCCCGATGTACATTCGCGTCGGTAGAGACCCTGTGCCGCAATATCTGCCGGATGATTATCAATTTCAACTGGGTAAATCACTCACACTGCGCGACGGAAATGATCTGACGATAATGACCTACGGCGAGCTGGTCGGTGATTCACTGAAAGCAGCAGACTTGTTGCAGCTCGGCGGAATAGAAGCGCGGGTTTTGAATATGAGTTCCATCAAACCGATTGATGAAGCGGCAATATTGAAAGCAGCAGAGGAAACTGCACATATCGTTACTGTAGACAATCACAATATTTATGGCGGCATGGGCTCCGCAGTCGCAGAAGTTGTCAGCGAGAAGATGCCGGTAAAAGTGAGAAGGGTTGGAGTCCGTGATATGTTCGGAAAATCCGGTTCCAATCAGGAGATGAAGAAAAAATTTGGACTTACTGCTGATGATATCGCATTTGAAGCCAGACGATTGTTAGAAAATTGAGAAAGGAATATAATGAGTAACGAAAAAAAAATTTGTGGTGTGGTTGTACCAATGATAACCCCATTTGAAGAGAACGGAGATGTTGACGAAGCTGCTGCGAGCCGCATCGCCGAGCATTTGGTAAAAGGAGGAACCGCCCCGTTCGTGCTGGGCACCACAGGAGAGTTGGCGTCGATTCCTTTGGACCAACGGGCAAAATTAGTGAGAACCGTGTCTAAAGCAGTAGACGGCAGAACGAATCTATATGCCGGTATTAGCGGTTGTGTGTTATCCGAATCCATTGAAGAGGCACAAAAATATTCTGATTTTGGTGTGGACGTTTTTGTCGCACATGTGCCTTATTATTACCCCATGACATCTGATTTAATGCAGAAATATTTTGAAATGCTGGCTGATAAGATTCCCGGTCCATTGATGCTGTATAATATTCCCATTACAACCGATGTTTCGCTACCGTTGGATACTGTCGATGTCTTGAGCCAGCATCCGAATATTGTCGGTTTGAAGGATTCGGAAAGAGATCAAAACCGGTTGGAAAAATCGGTACAAATGTGGGCGCATCGTTCAGATTTTTCTCTTTTTTGCGGATGGGGCGCACAAATGACAAACGCACTGGCTGTCGGTTTCGATGGCATTGTCCCCAGCACAGCGAATATCATCCCAAAGAAATATAAATCATTGTACGATGCAGTGATGAAAAACGATATGAAGACCGCAGCGAAATTGCAGCAGGAAACAGATACGATTTCCAAAATTTATCAGCAAAACAGAATATTGAGTCAGTCGCTGCCTGCACTGAAAATCATTATGAGTTATCTCGGATTATGCAAAATAGAAGTATTGCCTCCGCTGCTTCCTTTAAATGATTCAGAAGCAGAAAAAATTATTAAAGATTTTTCAATGCAATTAGAAACTGTTTAACCAGTCGTTGTACGAAAAAATTTATCATTATAATTAGATTAGAATGCCAGACAATGAACCACAGGAAACCAAAAATCGGTATTACAATGGGCGATCCGGCAAGCATCGGGCCGGAGATTGTAGTTAAGGCGCTTTCGAAACCGGAAATTTACCGGACGTGCCGTCCACTCGTGGTCGGGGACGCTTCGGTGATTCGGGAGGCGCTTAAAATCACCGGCGTAATTTCGGAAATACACGTAATCGAAAATGTGAAGTCCGCCCGCTTTATTCACGGTATAATCGATGTGTTCGATCTCAAAAACGTGGATATGGCACGGTTACAACTGGGTGAGATATCTCCCATGGCCGGACATGCAGCATTCGAAGCGATCAAAAAAGCAATTGAGCTGGCAATGCGCAACGAAATCGATGCAAATGTTACCGGACCGATTCACAAAGAGGCGATCAATAAAGCTGGTCATCATTTTGCCGGGCATACAGAAATTTACGCGCATTTTACCGGAACATCAGATGTGGGAATGCTGCTCGTTTCGGATAATCTCTGTGTCATTCATGTGTCTACGCATGTTTCATTGCGAGAGGCGTGTGATCTTGTCAAAAAAGATCGGATTGTTAAAGTGATTCAAATGCTCGATGATGCGTGCAGGCAGGTCGGGATCGATTCTCCAAAAATCGGAGTCGCTGGTTTAAATCCACACTCCAGTGACGGTGGATTGTTCGGAGGGGAAGAACAGCAGGAGATTATCCCGGCAATCAAAGAAGCTCGGACAATGGGTTTTGATGTGCAGGGCCCCATTCCGCCGGATACGTTGTTTTCCATCGCCAAAGGCGGATTTTACGATGGCTGTGTCGCGATGTATCACGATCAGGGACATATTCCGTTCAAGCTGGTGGGGTTTTCCTGGAATAATGAAAAAGGGCAAATGGAGAGCGTGAAAGGTGTGAATGTTACATTGGGATTGCCAATTATCCGGACATCTGTGGATCATGGCACTGCATTTGAAATTGCCGGGAAAGGAATTGCCAGTCCCGAAGCATTAATTCACGCCATTGACTTTGCTGTGAGAATGGCTCAAAATAGAATCAGAAAGAGATGAGCGCTAAATATTATGATACTCGTTTTGGCAGATGATTTTACCGGCGCTGCGGAAATCGCTGGCATTGCTCTGCGTTATAACCTGTCTGTAGAAATTCAACACAAACGTGTTTTGCCAACTGCAAAAGAGCTACTTGTTGTTGATACGGATTCTCGTTCGATTTCGGTAAACAAAGCAACCGCCAGAATTTTGGAAATCATCGGAATGTTACCAAAAGACCGAATTGACTGGGTCTACAAAAAAACAGATTCTGTTTTGCGCGGACATGTAGTTGTCGAACTGGAACACATTCTCAACAAAATGAACAAAAAAGCGGCATTGCTCATTCCTTCGAATCCATCGCTTGGAAGAACCATTACAAATGGTGTTTATTATGCAGATGGCATTCCGTTGCATCAAACTCAATTTGTACACGATCCTGAATATCCGGCGACAACGTCTGCCCCATTGAAAATGCTGGGTAAATCAAATCTCTTTAAAACACATCTCCTCAAAGCGAAAGATAGTATACCGGCGCATGGAATTTCTATCGCGGAAATCGTGACGACCAATGATCTTCTTTTACGGACAATGCAGCTTACAAATAAAATCATTCCCGCAGGTGGTTCTGATTTTTTTGATGCGATACTAAAAGTGCGCAGTTATGTCAGTCATGAGTGCACAGATCAATTTTCGATGGAAAGAGAGAATGTTCTTATCGTTTGCGGCAGCGCGTCTGAAGTCAGTCGAAAATTCGTTAGCAGTGCAAAGGAAAAGGGAATTTATATATCACAAATGCCGGAGACGCTTTTCAATGCCAGCGATATCCAGCCGAATTTAATCAAAAGTTGGGCCGCGGATATCAGTTCAATTTTTAGTCAGCAACTAAAAGTGATCGTTACAATCGACAGACCGGTCGTCCGAAAGACAGGGATTTCGAAAAGACTTCGTGAAATAATAGCGGCGACAGTTGCTGGTGTTCTGGAGCGTGTTCCGGTCAAAGAGCTTTTTATTGAAGGAGGCGCAACGGTCGCTGCCATAATACAGCGCCTCGGCTGGCAGGTCTTCTATCCGTTGCAGGAATTCGGCCTTGGCATCGTTCGGATGCAGGTCGCTGAAAATCCGAAATTGAAATTGACAATTAAACCAGGGAGTTATCTCTGGAATGAAGGGATCGTAATGTAATGGAGTGAATCGCCTTTGGAGCCTGTCCAGGAACTAAAATGAGCGTCATTCTGAGGGTCCCGTTTTGCGGGAGACAAAGAATCTAACGCCACAAAACGTTTGTTTTTCTTAATCTTTGTGGCATGAGATTCTTCATCCGCCAAAAAGCTGGCGGATTCAGAGTAACATTTTTTCGAGTTTTGGCGGTTTTTGGACAGCTTGTTTATGCGATTCGCTTCGAAATTTTAAAATGTCGTATTTATGATTTTTTAGGTTTTAACCAAAAAATTGGAGAAAACATAATGCAGCAGCATACTTTACCAGTTCTCGATTACGTGGTTATTATTCTCTCACTCATTATTTCGGTTGGCATTGGCGTTTATTTCGCCAAACGTCAAAAGGACACGGATAAATATTTTAAAGCCGGCGGAAATATCCCTTCCTGGGCAGTGGGGATGTCGATTCTTGCAACGTTGATTAGCAGCGTTACTTTTCTCGCATATCCGGGCGCCGGATATAAATCCAACTGGATTTTGCTCGTCCAGGGTTTAATGGTCCCCATCGTTTTGGTTTTCATGATCTGGTTTATTGTTCCGTTATATCGTAAAGTGATTCGACTGAGTGCGTATGAGTATTTTGAAAAACGCTTTGGATTTTTTGCTCGTCTTTACAGCTCAGTGGGATTTATTCTGGCACATTTTTCGAAAATGGGGACGGTATTCTTTCTGCTTACATTAGCGATCTCAAGTTTAACAGGAATCAATGTTTATGTGGTTCTCTGGATATTGGGGATTTCGGTGATTATCCTGACCTTCCTTGGAGGTATCGAAGCCGTGATCTGGCTGGATGTTGTTCAGGGATTTTTACTGATTTTAGGCGGTCTGCTGAGTGTGGGGATCATTTTATTAAAACCGGAGGGAGGTGTTGGCAACGTTCTAAATGCCATTTGGGAGACAGGTAAAGTCGATTTCGGTCCCTATGATCTTAATTTTATCAACCTAACATTTATTGTGATGGCGATAAATGGTATTTTTTACGCGATCCAGAAGTATGGCACCGATCAGACAATTATTCAGCGTTACCTAACTGCGAAAAGCGATAAATCAGCCATCAGAGCGTCACTGATGGGCGTGCTGCTCTGCGTTCCCGTGTGGGCGTTATTCATGTTCATCGGAACAGGATTATTTGCATTTTACAAAGTCACGGCTGCTTCTTTGCCGCCTGACGTCACTGCCGAGGGCGTTTTCCCGCATTTTATTTTAACGCAGATCCCGGTGGGTTTAACAGGATTAATCATCTCTGCTCTCATTGCTGCCGCGATATCAAGTCTGGACTCTGATTTGAATTGTCTCTCCGCGATTGGTGTTGAAGATTATTACGTCCGTTTTAAGCCGAATAGTACAGATAAACAGCGGCTTATGTTTGGCAGAATTTTGGTGGTTTTATCCGGGATCGCGGCCATGCTTGTTGCAACACTTTATATTTTAGCCGGAAGTGAGGGTGTTTTGGGAATTGTGTTTGCATTGTACGCCATTTTTTCCGGCGGCATTGCTGGTATGTTTTTATTGGGATTATTCAGCAAACGCGCCAATAAACAGGGGATTTATATCGGGATCGCTGCCAGCGTATTGTTCACGGCATGGGCGATGCTCACATCAACTAAATTTGATATTGGCGGGCAGAAGCAAATTTTACTGGATTTGGGCAATTTCAATTTCACCCATCATAAATACATGCTTGGTGTGTACAGCCATGTCATTCTTTTTGCTGTCGGTTATCTGGCAAGTTTTTTCTTCCCCCCTAAAAAAATTGATGAGAATTTGACCTATTATGGCTGGCGTAAGAAAAAGGGAATCGGCGAAATCTAAATTTTGATATTTGAACCTAAAATTGAAAAGTAATAATATGAATCATCGCGAACGCTATTTGGAAACACTGCTGTTCGGAACACCGGACAGGATACCGCTGGAACCGGGTCGACCCCGTGAAAAAACACTGGAGCGCTGGCAACAGGAGGGATTGCCAGCAGATCGTGACTGGTTTGAGTGCCTGTGCGAAATCATCGGCATTCAGGTTGAGCAACCAGTAAATCCGTTCGGACAGGGATTGCTTAATTTTCGTATGAATCCGACTTTTAAAGAAAAAGTACTGGAACACAAGGACGGCCATTATATCATTCAGGATTGGATGGGAAATATTGTCGAAATTTCCGATGAATACGATTATACTTATATTCGTTTTCCCAAAGATTTTGTCACCCGAAAATGGCATGCATTTCCCGTTTCAAACCGGGATGATTTTCAGAAAATGAAAAAGCGCTATAATCCAAACGATCCGCAGCGCTATCCCAAAAATTTTGAAGAGATTGTGCACACGATGAAAAAACGGGATTATATCGTTTCCCTGAATTTTTCAGGAGTGTTCTGGCAGCTCCGTGAATGGTGCGGTTTTGAACCGCTGTGTATGTTACTCATTGAAGACCCTGGATTTGTGCATGAAATGGTTGAATTTTGGCGGGATTATGTCTGTAAAACAATGGAACGAGCGCTTGACGCCGGAATTGTTGACCGTATCTGGATTAACGAAGACATGGCATACAAAGAAAAAAGTATGATCAGCCCGGCAATGGCGCGCGAATTTCTCTTCCCGGCATGGAAAAAGTGGACAACATACGCCCGGCAGGCCGGGGTCAAAATTCTGGATATTGATTCCGATGGCAAAATCGACGAATTAATTCCGATTTGGATTGAGGCGGGTTTTAACGTTTGCGATCCGATTGAAGTAGCAGCCGGAAATGATCTGAACATTTATCGTGAGAAGTTCGATCACCAGATGGCATATCGCCAGGGAGTGGATAAACGCTGCATTGCCAAAGGCGGCAGCGTTATTGAAGCCGAACTGGAGCGGTTGACGCCTGTGATAAAAAACGGCGGCTATATTCCTGGTTGTGATCACGGCGTTCCGTTTGATATTTCGTGGCAGGATTTTGTGCATTACGGACGGCTGCTCGTTGAATTAACAGGATGGTTATAAAAATGACGCCTGAAGAACGTTTTTACACGGCGCTGATTGGCGATTTGCCTGATTATATTCCAATGATAATATGGAACAACAAGCTGCCCGGTGGTGACGTCGATAATCAGCTCCTTGATCTGGGCGTTTGTGTTATTGTTAAAAGCTCTGTCTGGAATCAAACAATGGCTGATATCCCTTTTGATTTTACAGAGACAGCAGTTGCCGACGGAACGACTATTCTCGAAACAACATACCAAACCGAAGCTGGTGACATTAAAATTATTCAGCGACTGATGCCCGGCACAATATGGGTTGAGAAATATCCCTTCTCCGGTGACGAAGATTATGACGCACTGGAATGCCTAATTTCCAGCCGCACTTATGACGCGGATTTTGAACGGTTTATCAAAGATGATCAAAGATATGGCGATCAATCCATTGCCCGACCAGTGACAATCCATTCGCCGATGCATGAGCTAATTTATGAATTCATGGGGTTGGAACAGTTCAGCATCCAATACGCAGAAAATCGAGTGCGATTGTTGCAACTACTGGAAATTCTCAAACAAGACTGGCAAAAGCGGGTGGAAATGGTGGCAGCTTCACCCGCGAAATTTGCAGTCATCGAAGGGAATACCGTATTTCATGTAGTGGGAGAAGATCGGTTTCATAAATATTACTTGCCCTGCATTGAAGAAGCGTGCGAGATTTTACATGCACGCGGAATTTATGCTGGCGCCCATCTGGACGGAAACAATAGAGATTTTGCATCGCTGATTGCCAGCACATCGCTGGATTTCATCGAGTCGTTTACACCACCACCGGATTGCGATCTAACAATTGCTGATGCTCGCAAAAGCTGGCCGGATAAAACATTGTTGGTTCATTTTCCGTCCTCGGTGCATCTGTCGGGAGTCGGGGCAATTGAGGCGCAGTTGAAAGAAATTTTAAAACATGCGCACCCGGGGAATCGAATCGTTGTTGGGGTCAGTGAAGATGTGCCGTACAGGGGGATTAAAACACTGGCTCCGTTATTTCAATATTTGTCGAAAAATGGTAAATTACCAATAAAAGACGCGTATGAGGGAGTTCATTTATGTTGACGATTTTTTATCTGATTATTGTGATTGCTTTAATCATCCTGGCAACATCAAAATTAAATCTACATCCGTTTTTAACACTATTGCTGGCAGCAGTGTCGATGGGGTTTCTGGGAGGCCTGGATATGAACCTCCTGATCGTAAAATTGACTGACGGATTTGGAAATACATTAAAAAGTATTGGAATTGTGATTGCATGTGGTACAATTATCGGCACCTATTTAGAACGCAGCGGCGGCGCGAAGCAGATGGCTGCCGCGATATTAAAATTAGTCGGCGAAAAGAAATCACCGCTGGCAATGAGCATTACCGGCTTTATCGTCTCAATTCCCGTATTTTGCGACTCTGGTTTTGTTATTTTATCAACGCTGAACAAGGCGCTCAGCAGGCGCACCGGAATTTCGCTGACGGTTCTTGCTGTTGCGTTGGCAACCGGATTGTATACAACGCACGTATTCGTCCCGCCAACTCCGGGACCTCTTGCCGCTGCTGCTACCATCGGAGCGGACATTGGTTTGATTATTTTATTCGGATTAATCGTTTCCATCCCTACTGCCGGCGCCGGTTTATTGTGGGCGCTGTTTTATGCAAAACGTTTTTCAATTATCCCAAAAAATGAAACTGAAGTGATCGAAAAACCGGAACATCAGCCGGGTAGGCTTTTGACATTTATCCCGCTGCTAATACCAATTATTCTGATTACTCTGAAATCTATTGCCGATTACCCGACCGCGCCTTTTGGCGATGGCTTTTTACGAGCAATGTTCGGATTCATCGGTCATCCGGTAATTGCCCTGATTATTGGTGTGCTTCTGGCATTTGGATTGAAAAAAAATGGTGCGGCAGATTCACATTTTGACTGGGTTGCGATTGGATTGAAAAACGCTGGTGTGATAATTTTAATAACCGGCGCCGGCGGCGCTTTTGGCAATATACTTCGAGCAACCGATCTTGGCGAAACATTGGGACAGGTTATTTCACAATGGCAGGTTGGTATTTTTCTGCCATTCATTATCGCGGCAGTGCTGAAATCGGCTCAGGGGTCATCCACGGTAGCGATTATCACTACCGCGGCGCTGGTGTCGCCGTTGCTGGCGCCGCTTGGTCTGGAAACACCAGTCGCCAAAGCGCTGGTGGTGCTATCTATCGGCGCTGGAGCGATGACCGTCTCCCATGTCAATGACAGCTATTTCTGGGTGGTCTCCCAGTTCTCGGATATGGACACTGCCACAGCGCTCCGCTGCCATACAATTGCGACGCTGGTACAGGGAATCGCCGGGATTGTGACGATCGGGATTTTATCGTTCTTTTTAATTTGATTTTTTCGGAAGTGCGACGCACCTTGAAGGTGCCCCGCACTTTTACTGCTATTAACTATCATTAAAAATTCAGGTGCATTATGAAAAAGATAATTTTTATTCTGACTCTGCTGCTAATCATAGGCATTGTCCATGCTCAGCAGAATTCAACCAAAACAATAAAAATGCCGCCGTCTATCGAAGCATCGAAAAATGAGCCGGTGAAATATACCGGCGATCTGACCCCGGATAAGCGGTTCAACGACGGGCTGTTGCCCCACGCTGCGGGAGTGCATCATTTCCAGGTGATGCGGGCAAATCGATCCCATCCGCCGGAGCGGGGTGAGAGCGAGGCGCACGGCTGGACCTATAATCATCAACCCTATCTTGCCTATTGGAACAACACATTTTATTACCAGTATTTGAGCAATCTGTATCATGAACACGGTGCACCAGGTCGCACGTTACTAATGACCTCGGACAATGGCTTCCACTGGAGCAATCCGATTGTGGTATTTCCGCAATACGATCTGCCGGAAATAAAACATGAGGATTACGTGATTCCCGCCGGCGCCAAATCTGTGATGCACCAGCGAATGGGATTTTATGTTGCGCCCAATGGCAGACTGCTTACATCGGGATTTTACAGCTTCTGTGCCTCAACCCGCCATTCCCCGAACGCGGGAAATGGCCTGGGACGCGTGGTAAGAGAAATTTACAAAGACGGTGCCTTCGGACCGATTTATTTTATCCGTTATAATAGACATGCGGGATGGAATGAAGAAAATACGAATTTTCCGTTTTATAAAAAAAGTAAAGATAACGGTTTCGTCGAGGCGTGTGACGCGTTGTTGGCTGACAAGCTGGTCACGCTGCAATGGTGGGAAGAAGACCGGGCAGAGGACGGCTTTTATGGAATCAATCCCGCTGATGTGGAAAATGCGGATTATTTTTCAGCAAATATTGTCACCTCCCGAGGCGCGGGCAAGGCGTTTTGTTATTACGAACGGCCAGACGGTGTGTTGGTGGGATTATGGAAAAATCAATACGCGGCGTTAAGCGATGATAACGGAACAACGTGGACAAAAATTTCGGAAAATCCGACCCTGTTAACCTCCGGCGCCAAAACCTGGGGACAACGAACCGATGATGGACGTTACGCAATTGTGCACAATCAATCCGCAACCATGCGCAACCGATTCCCAATGGCGGTGCTGGTCAGCGATGACGGACATCGTTTCGATCATCTGTATTCACTCAGCGGAGAAGTGCCGCCGAAACGGTTTCAAGGTGCGCATAAAAATCCGGGATTGCAGTATTTTCGCGGCATTGTTCCAGGAAACGGGAATCCGACCGGAGATCAGATGTGGATTGTGCACAGCATGAATAAGGAAGATCTCTGGATTGCCCGCATTGAAGTTCCGATTATCGGAAAAGTTCAAAATCATGTAACCCAGAAATTCGATAATCTCAACAACGTGACTGATTTGAGCTTATGGAATCTTTATGTCCCCCAATGGGCGCCGGTTTCAATCGTGCAGGATCCGGTCGGCAGAACCCGATGTCTGGAGCTGCGCGATGAGGATCCGTACGATTATGCAAAAGTGGAACGCATCATTCCCGATAGCAAAGAATTGGAGATACAATTTCGTTTGAATCCGGTGGTTGTGGCCCGGGGATATGATCTGGAAATCGAGGTGCAGGATCAGCGCGGCAAACGCCCGATGCGATTGCGGATTGATGAAAATTCACTTGGCGTTGATCACCGGGATATTGAAGAAAAACTGGTTCCATTTGAAACAGGAAAATGGCACGACATTCGTCTGGTGATGAGCTGTGAAAAACAATCTTACGATTTATACGTGGATGGTATAAAGGCCCACTCGGATTTACCGTTTCAGGACGATGTGTTAGTTCTGCAGCGAATCGTGTTCCGAACCGGGCCTTATCGTAATTTCGTGGATCCACAGGTCATTGATGGGCAACCGGATTGTACGGGTGTGCTGTCCGAAGATCAAGCCGGTGCAGATGAGAAAGCGCCGTTGTGCGTGTACTGGATCGACGATATAAAGACAAAAGGAGAATAAGATGATTCATCGCTATTACAAAGAGGGTCTGAAGCTGGATGTTGCCGGTCTGAATCAGATCACGGTGTTAATCGACAGGTCGGAATCTGAACTGACTGAAGTCGCGCTCAATGAATGGCCAGCGCATTTAAACGGCCCGCCGCATAAACATGATCAAAAAGAGCAGGTGTTTTACATTGTTGCCGGAGAAGGAATCGTTACAGTCGGCGCTGACAATTTTCCAGTAAAGCCTGGTAATTTGATTTATGTGCCCGCCGGTGTTGTTCATCAGACGATCACAACAAGCGCCGAGCCAATGGGATATATTCTATTCAATATTTTCAATTCTGAAGAAAAAGAGGGACACGCGTCGTTTGCCGAGCATATTGAAAAAGTAAAACAAACCCGGCGCAAACAGGCAGATTTGGGTCAAGCAAAAGTGGCGGGATCGGAACAAACAGAATCTGTCAATAAAAAAGGCAAATTTATTGCAGATGTATTTCAGGGTAAAAAATATGAATTTGGCTCCAATGATACGCTGCTGCATATTGATCGAACAGAGACCGGTAAATTTGAATTCGTTGTGGTGCGATGGCAGCCGGGCAGCACAGGAGCAATGGTCGCGCATAAAGAAAAAGAGCAAACGTTTTTCGTGCTTTCCGGAACCGGAGCAGTAACAATTGGTGATGAGACAGAACCGGTAAAATTTGGCGATATGCTTTTCGTTCCAAGAAATACACCGCACACAACAGCAGCCGGTAATGACGAATTGACATATCTTTGCCTGAATTCAATTGTTAGCGAAACACAGGACGAAAGTTTTGATGCGATGTACCGGAGAATCGCTCCGCAACGGATCGAACGCTGGAAAAGCGGCGATAATTTGGCGGGGGAATGATGGTCAAAAAGATTTTTAACGTATTTATTTTGATCTTGCTTTTCAGGGCAATAGCTTTGGCGTCCGACCGTGTGGATAACCATTTCTGTAATGTAATTGAACGCGGCGCCATAGGGAATGGAATCGATTATAATACAGAAATCATTCAATCAGTTATTGATTCGATGTCTGTTCGCGGAGGCGGAACGATCTACTTCCCGCCAGGCGTATATCTGACAAAAACAATTGTTTTGAAGGACAGGATCACTCTATTCATCGACAACGGAGCGACGATCCTTGGCAGCACAGGAATGACGGAGTTCAAGCCGGAATATGGTTCTTTTATTGATAGCGGCGGTCGGCAATTCGGGACAACATTGATTTTTGCAAAATCCGCAAAGCACATTTCTATCAGGGGAGATGGAGTTATTGACGGACAGGGATTTGAAAAATATTATCCGAAGAAGAACGGAGTTGCTCGTCCGTCGATTATTCGATTTATCGATTGTCAGGATATTCAAATCGAAGGCATTACACTCACGAATTCGGCTGCGTGGGTACAGCATTATATTGCCTGCGATGACCTGCGAATCAGCGGGATTACGGTTCGCAGCTATTCCAACAAAAACAATGATGGGCTGGATATCGAGGGCTGCCAGCGTGTGATCATCACTGAATGCAATATCGATTCCGAGGATGATTCAATAGTGATGAAAACATTGACACGGCGACCCTGCAAAGATATTGTCATCAGCAATTGCATCATTTCCGGATTAAAGTCAGCCATCAAGATTGGTACCGAAACCGCTGGTGATTTCCGAAATATCAGTATCTCCAATTGCACCTTTTATGGAACGCGCGGATTGACATTTTATACTGTCGATGGTGGGACAGTGGATAACGTTACTGTTTCCAACATATCGATGCGAGATACTTATGGCGTTATCTGCCTGCGACTTGGTAACCGTATGCGACCTTACGCAATCGGCGAGTCTGACCGTCCGAAAAATCCTGGCAAGCTGATGAATATCTCATTTAGTGATATTCAGGCAATCGGAGTCACAGAAAGTAATTGTTATATTTCAGGGATTCCCGGATACGATATCGAAAATATCACGCTGAATAACATTCAAATCACGTACAACGGAGGAGGTTTGAAGAAATCGTCCGAACAGGCGATACCGGAATTGAGCGATGAATACCCGAAACCACGGATGTTCGGCACATTGCCGGCGTCGGGATTTTATATTCGTCATGCAAAAAATGTGAAGTTCGATAATGTTTTCTTTAACTATGTTAAGCCGGATTGTCGGTCTGTAATCGTCTGCGATAATGTTGAAAACGCCGAATTAAGCGGCTTGAAAGCAACGGGATATCTGAACGCAGCACCTTTCATCTGGCTCAAAAATTCAAAAGAATTCCTGATCCGCAATTGCAAAACATTGAATCCGGTGGATACTTTCTTGAGAGTCGATGGATCATTCAGCAGTGACATTTATTTGATACAGAACCGGACCAGTCAGTCAAAGAAAGCAGTGGAAACCGATAGTCTGATTTCTGCGGATCGAATTATGTCGTATTTAAATTATTGAGTTTCATTCAAAGAACATAAAGGGTTGAATTCTCAATGCATAAATTTAAAAGGTGAATTTATTGCTTGACTCATTAGTGCTTCCTTCCGTATATTAAAAAAATTGCCTGTTGATATGTCAGACAAAGTTAAAAATGATTTGATCTGCAAAAACAGGATTAATTTAGCAATCAATGATTCACGAACAATAAGGTATGCAAATGGAAAACAAGAACCAGAAAGAGAATTCAACGCAACGTGAAAAAGAGAAAAGAGGGCTCAGTCGACGTGATATTTTGAAAGGTTTCGCGACACTCCCTGTTTTAAGTGTTTTCGCTCATGAAGTCGTGCAAAAGATCTCGTTTGATAGACGCCAAAAACGAGATATTTTGGCTGAGCTTGGACTGAAGAAAGATGCTCCGGCATTGCTGCCTAACTCTGGCGGTAAAAAATCAGGCGAACTGATTCGGATAGGTATTGTCGGTTTCGGCGCGCGTGGCGAAGGATTAGCCAAATCCATGGGATATGCGCATCCGGAGTGGGTGCAACGCGAAATGAGATCGGCCAAGCAAAACAAGCTGGATAAAAATCTTGCGGACTGGTTGCAGCAGGACGATCTGAACGTAGAGCTTGCCGGGATTTGCGATGTGTTCGATATGCGGGCAGAAAGAGGGTTGGAAACAGCAAAGAACGAAATCCGTCCTCAGAATGCTCCGCCAGCAAAAAATGTGAAACGCTATCGCACCTATCACGAGATGCTTGCAAGCGATGAGATCGATGCGGTGATTATTACGACGCCGGATTTTCACCATGCGCAGATGACTATTGATGCGATGAATGCAGGCAAGCATGTCTACTGCGAAAAATGCATGACCCGAACCGAGGACGAGGTATACCATGTTCAGGCCGCAGTGCAAAACGCTAACAGGCATAAAAATGTCGTGTTCCAGTTGGGACATCAATCCACGCAGAATTCGTCTTATGCCAAAGCAAAAGAGATTGTGGAGAAGAATATTTTGGGCAAAATTACGACTGTGGAAACGACAACGAATCGCAACACCCAATGGGGCGCATGGATTCGCCATCTCGATGACAGCGGCAATCCCAAACCCGGCAGTCCCGAAAGCATCGATTGGGATCAGTGGCTGGGATCGCGCCCCAAAGTACCATTCAGCATCGAGCGCTATTATAACTGGACCCAGTGGTGGGATTACGCCACCGGTCTTTCGGGACAACTGTTCAGCCATGAATATGATGCGGTGAATCAAATTTTAAATCTCGGCATTCCAAAATCCTGTGTGGCATCTGGCGGCATTTATTTTTACGATGACAACAGGGAAATCCCCGATGTATTTCACGCGACCTTCGAATTCCCGGATAAGGAATTGACGCTGTTTTACAGTGCATCGCTGGCAAACAGTCGTTCCAGACCGCGGGTTTTTATGGGACACGACGGCTTCATGGAAGTCGGCGCAACGCTGAAAGTACAGGCAGACAGCCATTCGACACGGTTCGCAGAATTGATCAAAGCAGGTGCTGTAAACCCATCACAGCCATTGTTTACGTTTAATCCCGGTTCCGGCGATATTGATGTCGTTACCACGGCTACAGAACAATATTATGCAACCCGTGGTTTGATTTACACCTATCGCGATGGTCGGAGAGTGGATATGGCGCATCTGCATATTCAAAACTGGCTGGATTGTATTCGTCATGGCGGAACCCCGGGATGTGGTATCGATAAAGCTGCGGAAGTTACCATCGCCTGTCACATGGCGACAAAGTCGTACCGCGAAAAACGTCGCGTCGAATGGGACCCGGTGTCCGAACGTATCGTGTAAAATAATTTTTTACTATTTATACGGAGGGAAGCATAATGAAAAGTACACGCAGAGAGTTTTTACAAATGTCAGCAAAAGGAGCAGTACTGGCTTCTTTGGCATCATTTACCGGTAGCTGCTATGCCAATAATGAAAAAGCAATTTTGGCAGTTACGGATAGATTGAAGTTGGGTATGGCGTCTTACACACTTCGCGAATTTAATCTGGAAGATACAATTGAAATGACCAAACGACTCGGTCTGAAATGCATTGCTTTGAAAAGTTTTCATTTACCAATGGATAGCTCGACTGAAGAAATACAGGAGATTGCGAAAAAAGTGAGAGATGCAGGTCTCGATCTCTATGGTTGTGGTGTGGTCTACATGAAAACTGAGGACGAGGTTCATAACGCATTTGATTATGCAAACGCTGCGGGAATCGGCACAATTATTGGAGTTCCGAATCATGATTTATTGGAGCTGGTAAATACGAAGGTTCAGGAATATGATATAAAGCTGGCGATTCACAATCATGGGCCAGGAGATGAACTTTACCCTGGTCCTGCAAGCGTCTATGAAAAAGTAGCAAACCTCGATCCGCGAATGGGATTATGTATCGACGTCGGTCATACAGAGCGAATCGCAGTAAATCCGGCGGAAGCGATTGTCAAATTTGCGGACCGGTTGCATGATGTGCATTTAAAAGATGTGACCGAATCCACGGCGGACGGAACAACAATCGAGATTGGTCGCGGGGTGATCGAAATCCCGCAGATACTACGGGCGCTGCTCAAAATTAATTATACCGGAACGGTGGCTTTTGAATTTGAAAAAGACAAGCACGATCCGCTGGCAGGAGTCGCCGAATCTGTTGGCTACACACGGGGTGTGCTGGATGTTATTTAGTTTTGGATTCGGTCTACTTAAAAAATTTTTGTCATCCTGATGATCCCGCTTTGCGCAGGGGTGTTAAGTTAAACTTTCCGGATAAAGAATCTGTCTCAGCAGGGCTCACGAAAACTGGAGACTACCAAAAGCTTTTTTTAACAATGGAAGCAAAGGCATTCACCAGATTTCCGAAGTCTTTAAGACTTCGGAAATCGTTGATCTGCTCGAGGTTTTTTGTAGTTAAATAAATTTCTTCGGCTTTTGATATTATCCCCATTATATTACTGGAGGTCGCTTCAATGCTACGTAAATATATTATATTTTGTGCTATGTCGGTAATGATCTTTCTATTGCAATCATGCGGAAATAATCAGGAAAACCTGAATTTTTCCGGCACTGATAATGAAGTTATTCTAATGACCCTCGATCCCGGCCATTTTCACGCGGCACTGGTTCAAAAGGTGATGTATGATCAGGTATCACCAAAAGTTTTTGTGTACGCACCGGCAGGCTCAGATGTGACAGACCATCTCAATCGGATCGATGGTTTTAATAATCGGGACGAAAAACCGACAAACTGGGAAACCATCGTTTATAAAGGGCAGAATTATCTTGATAAAATGCTCAACGAAAAACCGGGGAATGTGGTAATCATCTCCGGAAATAATCAGAAGAAAACCGATTATATTAAAGCCTCTGTCGACGCCGGGTTGAATGTCCTGTCGGATAAGCCAATGTGTATTGATAAAACAGGCTTCGATAAATTGAAGCAGGCGTTTGAATCAGCAGGCAAAAATGATGTGTTACTATACGACATCATGACACAGCGATATGAAATTACAACGATACTTCAAAAGTTACTGACTGAGAATGCAGATGTTTTCGGATCACTAAAAAAAGGAACACCGGAAGAACCTTCGGTAACCAAAGAAAGCGTTCACCACTTTTTTAAATATGTCGCTGGCAACCCCTTAAAACGACCGGCCTGGTATTTTGACGCCAATCACCAGGGAGAGGGCCTGGTCGATGTAACTACACATCTGGTTGATCTGGTGCAGTGGGAGTGTTTCCCGGAGCAGATTATAGATTACACCACAGATATCGAAATGCTCGACGCCCGGAGATGGCGTTGCAATCGGAATAAACGGGTTGTTTAATATGGAGTGCATCGCCTCCGGATTACTTTCAAAATCAATATGTATGTATTAAAAATAAAGTGACGAAAACCATGAAATCATTCCTTCGAACTTTTTTTCTTTTAGTTATAATTTTAATTTCACAGAATATACTGGCGCAGGGCGGAAAGAATTACGGCCAATTTGCGCCGCCGGAAGCGTACCTCGATAGTTCGGATTACGCCTATTTTGGCAGTGAAAATGAATGGAGCCAACGGATGTTTTCCAAAAAAGCGGCTGACCGCTTTTATAAGCGCCAGGGTCAGCGGCAGATGTTGGCGATTTTGACAGGAAATCCGGAAGAGGCTGTGAAGTTGTGTAAAAAACGCCTCGAACAAAACCCCGATGACACCGAAGCGATGTTCACGATGACAATCGCTTACTGTCAATTGAATCAGGTTAAAAATGCTGGCTCGGCGATGAAACGAGCGCTTTCTGCCGGATTGCCGTTCGAGCGGTTTTTAGCCGGGCCGCGGGATTTATTGAAGCCGCTTATAATCTCAGATGAGTTTAAAAAACATGCAGACGAGCGGTCTATTAATCTGATCCACGGACCGATGGTGGGAACTGTGACCGAAAATAGCGCCCGCTTTTGGATGCGGACTGTAACCGAAACGCTGGTAAAAGTTCTGATTTACGAAGAAGGTGTGCCGGGCGTAATCGTACAATCTGCATCAGGGCAAACCCGTGCTGATCAGGATTACACGGCTGTGATCGAGGCGTCCGATCTCGATCCACAGACTGCCTATTCGTATGATATTGTGATAGACAGCGTTCGGATTTTCAGTGATAACCGCCCCGCTTTTCAAACGTTTGCGAAGAAGGGCAGTTCGGTGGAATTTGAAATTGCGTTTGGCGGTGGCGCCGGATTTACGCCGCAACATGAACGAATTTGGGATACCATTCATTCCTTTCGTCCGACCGCATTATTTCTTCTCGGTGATAATGTTTACATCGACCTGCCGGAAATGCCGGGAGCGTTTCATAATTATACCTATTACCGCCGGCAGTCCCGACCCGAATTCCGACAGTTGATTGAATCAACGCCGGTCTATGCGATTTGGGATGATCACGACTGCGCCATCGATGATATCTGGATGGGACCATATCGTGAAAAACCGCCATGGAAAATGCCAATGCTCGATTTATTCCGCATCAACTGGAATAATCCGGCTTATGGCGACGCCGAATGGCCCGGTTGCTGGTTCAGTTTCTCCATCGGCGATGTTGATTTTTTTATGCTTGATTGCCGGTTTTACCGCACCAATCCTTTTGCCGACAATCCCACCATGCTGGGACCGGTGCAAAAAGAATGGTTGATTCAGGAATTGGAAAATTCCAACGCGGTATTCAAAGTCATTGTCAGTTCTGTGCCCTGGGCGCCGGATGCCAAACCCGGAAGTCACGATACCTGGGACGGATTTCCACAGGAGCGGGAGCAGATATTTTCATTTATCGAACAGCAGAAAATTGAGGGCGTCGTTTTAATGTCAGCAGATCGCCACCGGTCCGATATCCGCAAAATAGAGCGCGATTCTGGCTATCCGCTTTATGATATCATGAGCTCCCGATTGACAAATATTCATACTCACGAAGTAGTGCCAGGTGCAATCTTCGGCTACAATGAAAATTGCTCGTTCGGACTGCTGAAATTTGATACCAGTCCATCTGATCCGGCAGTCACATTTAGAATCGTCAATATCGACGGACAAATTATTCATTCAATGACGATTTATCGGAGTGATTTGAGTTTTTTGTAATCACGGAGAACACAGAGATTTTATAAAAAACAAATAATTACTCTGGTTGTGACGTGATCGCGGTGGTTTTAATTAATTAATACTTTTTATTTAACAAAAAAGATCATGCAAAACCTGAAACCATTGTTACTAATCTTTTTCATTTTCTTTGTATTCCCGCTGATATTTTTCTGTAATTCTCCCTCAGTATATCCGCCCGGAGATTTTCATGCGATTGTTATATCCGATTTGCATATCAGTAATGATGAAACAAAGGATCAGCGGTTGACACAACTTATAAATCAAATCAATTCCGGTATGTATCCGGGCGTTAAATTTCTGATTTTGACGGGCGATGTGGTTTCGCGTGTCTATTCTGATTACACAGAGGACAATCCGGATACCAGCGACAGCCGACTCCAAAGAGCTCTCAGTCTGTTGGATCAATTGAACATTCCGTATTATCTTCTCATGGGAAATCATGATTATAAAATTGGTCCGGGTCGGGATTCGGACGGCTATTTCCCGGAAAGTGAAATTTTGCAGATGGAATCCATCTGGAAACAGGAGACCGGGTATCCGCCGTATTATGATTTCGAGTGTAACGGCTGGCGTTTTATCGTGTTAAACAGTTTTCGCGGCAGACATCTGAATCGGCATTTCGATGAGGAGCAATTGAACTGGCTACAATCGTTGCTCACCGAGGGAAAACCGACGCTTCTGTTAAGCCATTTTCCGCTAAAGACAGATCACTTCCGAATCTGGTGTAAACCAAAGGATTTAATCAAGCCGGATACCGAGTCCCGCTTTTTCAATATATTAAACGAAAACAAACATCAGATAAAGGGCATTTTCGTCGGGCACGGTCATCGATGGGTGCAGGATCAGTTATTCGATACTATCCCGGTGTTTGAAACGGATTCATTCGCTGATTCCGATGGGCTGCCATTCCATGTAATCGGCTTTGACAGGCAAAATAAAGTAATACACGTTGTCAGAAGTCCGATACAGGAGAAGATAGTTCCCGAGAATTAAATTGATCGTTAATGTGTTGTGAGCAAATTCTCGATATCTGCACAGGAAGAATAGCAGTCGAGCGAATATAAAGGTAACGAAATGAAATTATTTCAAATTAAGTTAATTTATATAATAGCTCTCATTATCATCATATCTCAACCATTTAAATCAAACGCGCACACTCCCGAACCTGATACTATCAATGAACAGAAGACTGTTTCACTTCATGTTTTATCTGATACGCTCAATGGAATTCCGGTTTATAATATGGTTAATTACTATTTGCAGCAACAGGTGGATGCTGCATGGGAACAATGGAAAGCGGATTATGAGAGCAGGACATCGGTTGCTGAAATAACGAGTCATTACGAACAACTCCGGAAAAAATTTATTCAGGCGATCGGCGGGCTGCCGCAAAGAACGCCGTTGAATGCCCAAATTACCGGAGTCGTTTACCGTGATGGATATCGGGTGGAGAAAGTGATTTTTGAAAGCCGCCCTCAACATTTAGTTACCAGTGCATTATTTTTGCCGGATTCAAAAGAATACTCAGAGCCGTATCCCGGGATTTTGATCCCCTGTGGCCATGCTCGTGCGAGCAAAGCCCATGATATGTACCAGACCATGGCTGCCCTGTGCGCGTTGAACGGCATGGCGGCCCTTGTTTATGATCCGGTGGGGCAGGGAGAGCGCCTCCAATTACTATCTGATGCGGGAACTGAAATTTACTGGGGCACGAGGGCACACATCATGATGGATATTGGCGCCATTTTGCTGGGCGCCAGTACAGCACAATTTGAAATTTGGGATGGAATGCGTGCGATTGATTATTTGCAATCCAGATCTGAAATCAATCCTGAAAAAATCGGTTGCACCGGGAATAGCGGCGGTGGTACACAAACATCGTATTTGATGGCTCTTGATCAGCGTATTAAAGTGGCTGCTCCCAGTTGCTATCTTCACAGAATTGGCGTTCAGGTAAAAAATGCAATGGGCGATGCAGAGCAAAATATTTTTGGTCAATTAAATTTTGGCATGGACCATCCGGATTATATAATGATGCGCGCACCCGTACCAGTCAAAATTCTTGCCGCGACCCACGATTTTTTCGATATCAACGCTGTCTGGACGAATTTTCGATATTCGAAACGATTGTACTCACGATTGGGATTTTCCGAACGTGTCGCGATTATGGAAAATGACGCCGGGCATAATTATAATAAGATACAACGCGAGGCTGCAATACGTTGGTTATCACGCTGGTTGAATAGGAACGATAAATCTATTTCTGAACCGAAAATTACACTTCTGTCCCAATCTGAAATGCAGTGCACCCCAACAGGTCAGGTGATGTTAATCCCCGGCGCTCGTTCTGTCTATGATATCCTTGCGGAGCAGGAACATCAATTATTTGAAAAACGAAAGGAAATGTGGACATCCCTGCCACGCTCGGTTTTACTGGACAGCATTCGGGAGATAGCCGGCATTCGACCGCTGAATGAGCTTTCTGAAATTGATGTGCAATTTATCGCTGAGATTAGCGGAAACGGATATCGCATTCAAAAGCTGATATTGACCCCGGAGGAACATATATTTTTACCCGCACTGTTATATATCCCTGAAGAAAAACCAACAGCAGCGGTAACTGTTTTTCTCCATGAACAGGGAAAACAGACAGAGGCCGGAATTGGCGGTAAAATTGAGCAGATCGTTCGCAGCGGAAAACGAGTTTTGGCGGTGGACATTCGCGGCATTGGCGAAACAGCGCAAATTAGTCAAACTGACAAGAGCAAAGCCATTGGTTATGATTGGTGGGATTCATATACCGCTTATCTGTTGGGGCGTTCGTATGTCGGTATGCGTACAGAAGATATTTTAGCCTGTGCGAAATACGCATGTGATTTACAGGAAAATACTGACAACGGAGTGGACATGATTGCTATCGGGGATGTGGGTGTTCCGGCGCTTCATGCCGTAGCACTTGAAACCGATCTGTTTCAAAACGTGCAGCTTGAACGATCATTGGTTTCATGGGCTGACGTCATTGAAAAACGCCGGACGTATAATCAATTGATTAATACTGTGCGGGGAGCGTTAACATTATATGACTTGCCCGATTTAGTTCACTCGGTGGGCGCTAAAATTACAGTCATAAACGCTGTGGACGCACAGGGATTTGAGTTATATAACACCACATCAACAACAGATACGATTTCTGATCGCCCGGAATTAACGGGATTAGCGGGAATTTGGTACGGCAGTTTGAATCTCGTTGATCCCGCAGATGCAGATCCGATTCAACAATTGAACTTGACTGGGACAGAACATTTCACGGATCGAGGGAATGTGTGGTCGGCCGAGTGGTTCGGTTTTCTAAAGTCGCCAACAAGCGAAGAGATTACGTTTCATGTGTCAGCCGATCAAGATGTTATCGTGGAAATCGATAGTCAACCGATTGTTCAATTTGATGCCGGACAGAGGTTTTCCTCAGGCACGACGAAATGTGAAAAGGACAAATTTTACCCGATACACATCATTTATAATCACAAACGCAGGGACAGCGGTTTCATTCGTATTGAATGGAGTTGGAAAGGACAGCAGCGAATGGTCATTTCTCAGCAATATCTCTGGCATTCGCCTGTTCAGCAACGAAGAATGAGAAATGTTTGGTAGACAAAAAATTACTGGAAAAATACATGAAAAAATATTCAGGACATCGTCTGTTATATCCTGTGCTTTTTACACTATTTTTAGTCACTTTTGCCATTCAGGCAGCAGATAATTCTGAAGATACAATAACCCAATGGGCGAAAGAAAGGTTACTCTCTGCAATAGAGCAAACAGGCGCTCGAATTCATCCGAAAGGAAATATAAAACTCATCATCAACCAAAATCCAACTCATGAAGATTTGCCGGACTGGGTAAGGAAACCAGAGGGATTCCACATTTCAGTCAGGGATTCACGAATACAAATTGTTGGTTATGATGCTGCCGGAGTGATATATGGGTGCTTAGACCTTGCCGGTAAAATCGAATCTGAAAAACAAATTCCTGCCCAATATGAAATATCTGAGGCTCCGGAAATGAAGTTGAGGGGAGTCTGCATTTTACTGATGAAATTGGGTAGTTATAATTTTCCAATCACTCCCAAAGAATTTCCTTTTTTCTATGATAAACAGCTTTGGCTAAATTATCTTGATTTTTTAGCAGAACACCGGTTTAATTATATCGCTTTATGGAATGGACATCCGTTTGATTATTTTGTTGAGTTAGAAAAATTCCCGGAAGCACAGCATGGTATGCCGGAAGGTCTGTTGAAAAAGAATTATGAGATGTTATTGTGGCTTTGTGAACAGGGGAAGAAACGTAACATTCGCTTCATGTTCGAGTTTTATAATATCCATACTTCAGTCTATTTTCAAAAGGCACACGGGCTACCAGATGAAATTTCAACACCAACAAAGTTTTTGGCTGATTACACAGCTTACTGCATTGAGCAGTTTGTGAATGAGTTCCCGGATGTTGGTTTATACATTACTGCCGGAGAAGCGCTTGATCTAAAATTTTCTGACGATTGGTTAAACGACGTCATTTTTCCCGCGGTAAAACGAACAGGGAAGACACCGCCGATAATGTTGCGCGCCTGGTTTATCGATTTGGATCATGCAAAAAAAGTTGTTAATAGTTATCCTGATTTATATATTGAACGCAAATTTAATGTTGAAATGATTGCCGGTACAGAGGTCGATCCGGCAAACGCTGAATGGGCGGCTTTGACCGGAAATCATGTTGTTAATATTCACTGCAATGCAAATCTGGAACCGTTTCGTTGGAATCCGCCGTTTTATATTATGAAGTGCATGCAAAGCGCTGTCAATTACGGCGCCAATGGGCTGCACTTATATCCCAGGAAACCATGGCGCTGGCCTTATGGTTGCGAGGTTGGAGCGCCACAGCTTCAGTGGGAACGCGACGATTTGTGGTTTGCGATGTGGGCACGATATGCCTGGAACAGCGAGCGAAATCCTGTAGCTGAACGGAAATTCTGGATTGCCGAATTGACTGATCGGTATAATTCTGAAAAGGCTGCCGAACATTTTCTGAATGCGTTTGAACTTTATGCTGATGTACTACCGGCAATTCAGCGGTTGTTCTGGTTAGGGCATGACAATCATACTATCGTTGCTGCCGGGGCAAAGCTTTCGCAAATTGAATACGCCAGAGGAATTCCGTTTCTGACAATTGAAACGGCTCGTATTAATGATTATCTGCAAAGTTTGAAAAACAATCAACCCATCGAGGGCAAGAGTCCGTTTTATTTATTAAATCAAAAAATTCGCGAAGCAGAACACGCGCTGCAACAGGCCAGGCTTGGAACAGAGGCTGCAACAAGCTCTGTCGCTGAAGCAGAACGTATAGTGAGCGACATCCAGGCAATAAATTATGTTGTTCATTTTTATGATCAAAAACTCAAAGCAGCCGTTACCCGACTAAAATGGGGGCAGGAAAAAGATGCTCAGGAATATTTAAATAAATTTATTACTGAATTAGGACAGTCAGTTGAAATTTTCAGAAAACTGACAACGCTCACTGAAGCCACATATAAAAGCCTGAGCGACGTCCCTGCATCAACACCGGTGCGTCTTAAAGTATGTCCCTACCATTGGTCACATATCCTGCCTATTTATGAAAAAGAGTTGGAGATTTATAAAGAGGAAATTCAATTGTCAGCAAATCCTGAATATAATGTCCCGGCATTGCCAGGACTGGCGGGTATTTTTTATGGCGATCCCGGTCTTATGAATGCGAAAAAAGAATATCCGGTGTCATCATTGGAAATGGACCAGAGCGGAAAGCTCGATGAAAAAAATTGGTCATTTGAATGGTTCGGATATATTGTTGCACCAATTGATGGAGCAGTATCTTTTCAAGTGGTTTCAGATCGCGGCGCTATTTTAAAAGTGAATAATGAAATTGTTGTTGAATGGGAAGGAATGAATGCAACAAAGTCAACTCAAGTGGTGATGAAAAAAGGAGAGAAATATCCGTTTGAGGTGATTTATGATCATGCCGGCGGAGATGAGGCTCAGTTGATCATTAAATGGAGTTGGGACGGACAGAAGCGAAGTTCGATTCCCGCAAATAAGCTGAGACATTCGCTGGCACAGAAACGTCGCATGGAACGGGTGCCAATGTTAAATCAATAAAATTAATTATATTGTAAAAAATAGAGAAGTAAACTACGGAGGAGCAGTGAAAGTAAAAGCAAGGTTTTTGCTAGTATTCATAATTTTATGTGGATTTTACTTTGCGAACAAAACGAGAGCCCAAACAATCGCGCTGTGGCTGTTCGACGAGCAGACCGGCATTTATCCCAGCAGCACGCTGAATGATAATGGTCCGAATGATTATCCGATGGTTATCGGGCCGGGTGGAATTATTGTCCCCGGAAAATTCGGAAATGCCATCGAGCCGGTTGTGCGGGATGAGTTCGAGCTTATTGCGAATACGCTGCGGCAAAAAGCCGATCAAATTGAGGGCGGACTACGATTCGGTTTAAAAGAAATGCCTGTGGTTGAAGGACGAACTATCGAACCCATGACGTGGCTTAATGCCAGGTTTTGCGCTCTGATGACCGGCGGTGAAAATCACTTGCGAAAGCAGGTCGGTTTTCCGAATGTAACGGCGACTAAACTCAACCTTGGCGACTTTGACTGGACTGTTGAGTTCTGGTTCAGATCGACGAAAGATATGAACACGGACGGTGTCGTTTTTGAAATGGGCAGCGGTTACAGGGGGGAGAACGATAAAATGACGCAACTGCTTCTAAATGCAGATAGCCAGGGATTTACTTTCGTCAACCAGCCTGGCGGAATCAGGTTAAATATTCCATCAAATTCAGGAGCATTAAAATCAATTAAATGGCGTCATTATGTGTTTGTATATGATTCAGAAGGAAATCAAATAATACATTATGTCGACGGGAAACAGCAGCAGCCGCTACCGAAACGTTGTAACGTGAAATCTCTGCCGCAAGGCGATGAGGATTATTTTAGCTTGGGTAGGGATGGATTTTGGGAACGTCCGCTGAGCGGTCAATTGGACGAGCTTCGCTTTTCCGAAGGCATGATCTACCAGGAAAATTTCACGCCGCCGGGAAGCTTTTCACCGTTATTAAAATCGAATAAAAAGAAACAGCCGTTGAAAGCCGGGCCACCGTTATTGTTCGCAAAAGATAAAAATAGGGACAAAGTGATAAATTTGGCAGATCGAAAATATCTGTTCATTGATGATGCGATTGTTGCACAACAGGAAAATGTCACGTTCACTGTGAATCCGCCGCAAGTAATGGAATGCGTTATTGATAGCATCGAGGGACCGTTCCGCAAGCATCTGAGCGTAGTTGAAGATGAAACCGGATTGCTGCGGCTCTATTACGGCGGCCCCGACGATTACCTTGAAGTGCAAACCTCCCGTGACGGAATTCACTGGGAGAAACCGGATTTGGGTCACGGTGAATATTTCGGCAGGCGCAATATTGCCATTCCGGAACCAACAGCGATGGGCAACGTGTTCATCGATCCCAACGCGCCGCCGGAAAAACGCTGGAAATATGTGACCGGGTATCACGATCGCGGGGTGTATGTTTATTCGTCCCCGGATGGCTGGCTGTTCGGGCGGGAGAGAACCGCAATTCTGCCATTCCGGGCAGGCTCGCAATCCAATGTTTTTTATGATGACCAGCGCCAGTTATACATCGAATATCATCGTTCGGATTTCGGAAAAACGGTGGCAGGCGATACCCAACGGGAATTTGTGATGGTGGAGGCAAAAGATATCACCGCAGCGCATTCGTTTGATCCGGTGTCTGCCCGGGAGTCCATTGAAGCGGCGAAAACACGGAGATTGCGGGAGCCGAATCCGTGGTATCTGGATAATGGCCCCCTCACACCGGGTGGTTTCGGCATCGAGTTCCCGGCGATTTTTTCGCCAGTCGATTCACTTGATCCGGTGGAGACGGACATTTACGTGCCCAAAGCTGTGAAATATCCCTGGGCGCCTGATACGTATCTCGCGTTTCCGCTGCTCTACTTTCACTATGAAAATGGTCCGCAAACGCGGCGCACATTAATGAATGAAGAGCGCCGGCTGGGTTCAGGTCCGATTGAAACACAGTTGTCCGTCAGCAGGGACGGGATTCACTGGACTCGTTTTCCGCGTCCCGCGTATGTCGGTATCGGGAAATTTGGAACACATAATATTCGCCAGTCTTACACAGCTCACGGTTTGATCCGCAGGGGTAACGAAATCTGGCAGTATGTTTTTGCCGAAACGCGAGATCATTCCTCATGGCTTAAGGACGGAGAATTCGTTCGCGCTGTCTACCGGTTTCTTCAACGGCTGGATGGATTTGTTTCTGCAGACACGCCCTATGACCGGGAAGGAACCATCGTGACAAAGCCGTTGACATTCAAAGGGAATCACTTGATTTTGAATATCGATAGCGATGCCGCAGGTTACGCACAGGTGGGTTTTCTGGATCAGAACGGTACGCCGATCAAGGGTTTCACCGTTGACGATTGCGTTTATATCAATGGCGATTTTATTGATGTGCAAGTGGATTGGATCGGTCGCGGAACAGATATTTCTGAACTCGCGGGAAAGCCGGTGCAATTAGTGTTTCGTATGCGCGGATGTAAATTGTATGCGATGGAGTTTGTGGAATAATGGTTGTTTCCCGGAGTGAAATCCCTTTATGGATTTCACGTAAGTTCAATATGCGATCGTATAATTAAATCTGACTAAAAAAGAGGACTTATGAAAAACATCATCTTCATTTTAATAATGACTTTACTGATTGGGGGATTTATTGCACAAACCAACGCACAAACGATCGCACTCTGGTTGTTTGATGAACAGGTCGGAGTTTATCCGAGTTGTGTGCTGGATGCATCGTCGGACAATGATTATCCGATGGTCATCGGACTGGGTGGACAGATCGTGAACGGGAAATTCGGGAACGCTCTGGAGCCGGTCCGACGACCGGATATTGATATCCCGGAAGGTCCTGCGTTGTTTGGGCTGACGAAAATTCCGCCAAAGGAGGGACGTACTATTGCACCGCTGAGTTGGTACAATGCGGATTTTTGCGCATTAATGACCAGCGGCGAAAATCATCTTCGCAAAGAAGTAGGCTTTGTTCAACCGACAAAAACGAAATTGAATCTTGGTGATTTCGATTTTACAGTTGAGTTCTGGTTCATGCCCACTCGCGATACCAGGGATAATGGCGTGGTGTTTGATGTCGGTACGGGTCCGCGGGGTGAAAATGAACTGGTCACCCGGCTGCTATTAAATCAATCGCAGGATAGTTTCACGCTGTTCAATTCCGCAGCGAACGTCAGACTCATCATTCCATCGGACGCCGTAACACTCAAACCAGGTGCGAATAAATGGCAGCATCTGGCGTTTGTTTATTCGAAATCGGAACGCCAACTTCGACATTATGTAAATGGAAAAATACAATCCCTTCCGGACAAAGCGGATTTACAGCAGCTAAAAATCGGAGCAGAAGATTACATGAGCGTGGGGCGCGATGGATTGGGAAATCTTCCGCTACAGGGGCGGATCGATGAGCTGCATTTTGCCGAAGGGCAATTGTATACAAAGAATTTTAATCCGCCGATAAGTTACTCGGCGCATTTTTCTCAAAAAGATAAAAAGCTTCATTTGAAAAAAGGTCCGCCACTGCTTTTTGGGCCATTGGCAGATCGCCACCAACCGGTTCAGTTGGGTAGTCGCAAACATCTGTTTATTGATGACGCATTGATCGCAAGCAGCCGCGATATCGAATTTGTGGTTAATCCGCCGCGATTAGAGGAGCGGGTGATTGATAACATCATGGGTCCGTATCGCAAGCATTTGACTGTTGTGGAAGATGAGCAGGGGATCATTCGCATTTATAATTCGGTGCAGGACGACTACATGCAGGTGATGACCTCGGAAGATGGCGTGCATTTTAAATATCCATATCTGAGCAAGGAATACCGTGGTCATCAGAACATCGTCATCCCGGAACCGGTGGGCGGACTGGGAAATCCATTCATCGATCCCAATGGTTTGGGAGCTGAAAAGTGGAAGCTCATCACCGGCTTTCACAATCGCGGGATTTATTTGTACACATCGCCGGATGGCTACAATTGGACGCGTCGGAAAACAGCCGTGCTACCGCTGCGTTCCGGCACACAGTCATGTACGTTTTATGATGATCAACGTCAGCTTTATGTAGGCTATCATCGCACCGGATTTTTCCACACACCGGCTGGCGCGACGCAGCGGGGTTCCAGTTTTACTGAGGCGCGCAACATTTCACAACCCTGGCCATTCACTCCGGTTTCCCAGAAAGAAACCTGGGCCGCAGCCGATACGCTGCCATTGCGTCAACCACAACCGTGGTGCCTGGATAACGGTCCGCTAACTCCAGGCGGATTTGGTTTGGAACATCCGTTCAAATTCCTCCCTATCGATACGCTCGATCCGGTAGGCACAGACATTTATATCACAAAGGCGGAAAAATACCAGTGGGCGCCGGATGCGTACTTTGCCTTTCCGATTGTTTATTTTCATTATGAAAGCGATGGACCGGTCACCCGCCAGATTCTGATACACCCGGATTTTAATTTGGGCTCTGGTCCGGTGGAAACGCAAATCGCTGTGAGCCGAGACGGCGTGCACTGGAAACGATATGCGCGTCCCGCGTATGTGGGCATTGGCACATTTCGTGGTTGGAATATTCATTCCTCGTATTTGGGACATGGAATGGTGACACGTAATCATGAAATTTGGCAATACGTGTACGGTTTGCAGGAGTATCACTCCGCGTATGAAAAGGATGATGAACACCGGGGTGTCTTTCGATTGAGTCAGCGAATGGATGGATTTATTTCAATCGATGCGCCGTATCACAAAGAAGGATTAGTGGTGACAAAGCCATTAATATTTAAGGGTAATCGCCTCATTTTAAATATTGATACAGATGCTGCTGGTTATGCACAGGTCGGTTTTCTGGATAAAAATGGAAAGCCTTTCCCGGGCTTTTCTGTGGATAATTGCATTTATATTAATGGCGATTTTATAAACAAGGAAGTACAATGGATTAAAAATCCGGACGCTCTCAAGATTCCCTACGGTTCATCTGTGGAAGAATTGGCAGAACTGGCGTCTGAACAATTGGAAATCGCTGCGGATTTGTCAGAATTGGAGGGCAAAAAGGTACAGCTCGTCTTTCGAATGCGTGGGGCGAAATTATTTTCGATGCAATTTGTGGAGAAAAATTAATATGACTGGTAATCGGCACCAATAATATGAACCACGAAGGGCACGAAGTACACAAAGAAAAGATATCGAAAAATATTAATCCGAGGGAATTTAATTATGAGCAATAAAATAGCATGTACTTTTTTGTTTATTGCAGCAATGTTCGTCTCTTTTAGTTGTTCAAATAAAAAAAACAATATATTTCAGTCATCGATAAAAAGTATCGCCGGTCCGAAAACCGAGATGATTGATAACGCAGAATATCAAAATATCATTTATGTCTCCCGGACTACCGGAAATGACGCTGACGATACCGGCACCGCAGAGAACCCATATCAATCCATCAATTATGCGCTTTCGAAAATTACGGATGCTGATGCTGATTCCCGCATAGCGTTGTTCGTTGCCAGCGGTGATTACAGCGAGCCGACCATTCGCATGAAAGAACATGTGGATCTGTTCGGCGGATTTGGCGATAAAACCTGGCAGCGTGATATATTCAAATATCGCACGCTTTTAAGTGGCGGTAAAGAACGGCGGGTTATCATCGCTGCCGACAACTCGTGGCTGGATGGCTTCTTCATTTCCGATGGTGTGATCCGCGGCAAGGGCGCCGGGATTTATTGTGATCAGGCGTCCCCCAAAATCACGAACAATATTTTCACGAATAATAAAACACTGCGCCCCGTTCCCTGGCAGCCAAAATATTGGCATGAATTAACAAATGACGGTGGTGCGGTCCATTGCGAAAATGGCGCAGCGCCGATTATCGAGCACAACCTGTTTTTCAAAAATTATACGGAAAACGGTCGCGGCGCGGCGATTTCGTTTTATAAAAAATGCACCGGCAGAATCGCGCATAATGTGTTTCTGCAAAATACAAGCGGATTGGATGACCCCGCGCGCAGCAGCGATGGGGGAGCAGTGTCCATTTTTGACTGGTGCAATACAGAAGTGGCGGGCAACCTTTTTATTCAGAATAAAGCTCTCAATAAAAATGACGCTGGTTCGATGTTCGTCGCACTGTGGTCATCGGCGAAAATCAGCGGCAATTTATTTGTGGATAGCGAATGCGGCGATGATGCCGGCGCACTGTTCGTTGGTGGACAGGAGCACCGTTACGATGCGCCGCTGGATCCGTTACCGCCGGAGCAGGATTTTTATGTGAGCATTTCAGGGAATACTTTCATCGGCAATAACAATCCCTCAAAAAATTCCGGCGCAATGCGATTCACCATGGAAAGCCGTGGCGAGTTTGTGAATAACGTGGTCGCGCATAATTCAGGAATTTATTTCCAACGCAGCGATGTTCGGGTGATCAACAACACCATTCTGGATAATTTTTTGTTCATAGAAACAAAAGAAGGATTGAAACGCAGTGTGATCCAAAATAATCTTTTGTGGGCCGATGTGGATATCCAAACGCCGGTTACGCTTCGTTATTGCAATTCAAGATCGAACCTCGATGGTGAGGGAAATTTTTCTGCAGAACCGGGTTTTAGGAACGACTGGATCGGGCTGACTGCCGCTGCGTCAAATTACTCACGGAATTATCATCTGACGGAGATTTATATTCCGGATGCTAAATTTAGTGCGAACGCCCTCGCAAACCGTGTCCTCAAATCCGGCGACCATTGGGGCGTGATTCATGCGAATGATGAAAATTACATTCGTGTTTGGGGAGATTTTTCCGGTGCAATTTCATACATACTATTGCCGACCTATCATTTGAGTGAAAAATCCCCGTGTATTGATCAGGGATTTGCTGAATATTCTCCGGAAGTAGATTTTGAAGGTGATCAGCGACCGGCTGGCGCCGGGATCGACGTCGGAGCGGATGAGTATGTGCGATGATTAGGAGTGATCGAAAAATTCCGATTTTGTCTTCTTGACGAGTGGAAAAACGAAGAATCTCATACCACGAGACATGGGTCTTTATTCAGGATCGTGGTATGATCTGCCTTGGCGGATTCATGCGCCAAAAAGACGGATCATTCAGAATAACATATAATTATCGCCAGAAATTGTCCCGTTAGGGACATCTGAAAATAGCCCAGGAATTCATCCTGGCTTTTAGGAGCAAAAAAAGATTCACAGAGTTCTGTTAGGGAAATATCAGAATAATTGGAGTAAATAAAATGTCAAATCAAACCAGACGCAGATTTTTAAAAACCGTAACGTATTCGTCTGTCTGCTCAGTTCTACCATATCTCTTTTGCGCAAGACAAGACAGCAGACCACCAAACATTGTGCTGATTATGGCGGATGATGTGGGTTACGAAGTTCTCGGCTGCAACGGTGGCACAACGTACGAAACACCAAACATCAATAGATTGGCAGAAACAGGCGTTCGATTTACCCATTGCTACAGCACTCCAAAATGTGCGCCATCTCGGATGACGCTGATGACCGGTCGTTATCTTTTCCGGACCACGGAAAAATGGGGACATATTCCTCCGGATGAAAAAACGTTCGGCCACATGCTGCAATCGGCAGGCTATGCGACTGCGCTGTCAGGAAAATGGCAGATGGCGCTGTTGAAGGATGATCCGCTTCATATCAGAAAAATGGGTTTTCAGGAAAATTGCGTGTTCGGCTGGCACGAGGGGCCGCGCTACCACGATCCTTTGATCTGGCAAAACGGCGAAATTCGCGAGGATGTTAAAGATCGCTTCGGGCCGGATGTGTACTGTGATTTTCTGATCGATTTTATGGCAACGAATAAGGACAGACCGTTTTTGGCATATTTTCCCATGTCAGTAGCGCATGAGATAAGCAACGACTTCCAGATACCACCGCCTCAGGGACCCGATGGTCGTTATCCATCTTACAAAAAATTAATCGAAACTATGGACAAACTGGTGGGGCGAATTGTTACCGCACTGGAGCAGTTGGGATTACGGGAGAACACTTTAGTCCTGTTCACCACTGATAACGGCACGCCAAAAAATTTTATCACTGCAGTTGAAAACGGGAAATACATTCGAACGCCGATTGTTTCCAAAATGGGTGATGTAACTGTGAGCGGCGGAAAAGGCGAATTAACCGACGCCGGAACCCATGTACCGCTGATCGCCAACTGGCACGGCGTAACAGCGCCAGGAGCCACGTGTGACGATCTGATCGATTTTACTGATTTCCTGCCGACTCTGGCTGAACTTTCCGGTGCTGATTTTCCTCAGAACGTGATCATTGACGGAAAAAGCTTTGCTTCACAAATAAAAGGGCAGCGCGGTAATCCGAGAGAATGGATTTATAATCAGTGGGATGGAAACGCATGGATCCGCACGAAACGCTGGAAACTCTATAAAAACGGTGATTTGTTTAATATGGAAAACGATCCCTTTGAAAAAGCACCGATTAAATCCGGTTCAGATACTAAGGTCTCGGCTGAGGCAAGAAAGCTGTTGATTGATTATGCTAATGGATTAAAACCAGGTACTTTTTAAGGTGATGCTAAAAAAAACGCTGCAAATGACATTACTACAACACAAAGTTCGCAAAGTAAAAGTCCCGAAGGGACGTTTGAAAATAGCCCAGGAATTCATTCCTGGGTTGTAGAAAAATAAGATTCTTGGAGTCCCGGCAGGGACGACTGAAATAAGGTAATAAGGTCTAATATTTTTGGGGGAATTATTCTATTAAGGTCTAAAAAACAAAAAATAAGGTTTTTGCATCTGAAATTATGTGGAATAGACTAACAAATCCAAAAAGCAAAAAAATAGCGCTTTCGCTTTGTAAATTTCGGATGTTTCGTGATATAAAGTATTTTGAGCTAATACAATGTAATTTAAAATAAACCCGCAGGAGGAAATTATGCGACATGCAAAGATGTTCATCACATTGACACTTATTCTCGCGTTGTTAATTGGCTGCAACAGCCCGCAGGAGAAAAAAGCGGAAACAGCCGAACAATATCAACCCAGGCGAATTAATAAATGTATCGAACTGTTTGAACAGGGGCAGCCTGTCTATTACAAATGGACGTACGGCGGCTACGCAGAAGGGCTGGAACTGGCGCAGACCTGGGCAGATTATCTTGTTTATGATATGGAACACAAGCCGCTGGATTTTCTGCAGCTTCGTGAATTTATGAGAGGGCTGGTTGACGGCGGCCCCACGCCAGGCGGGCATCGCACGCCGGCGGTGATAGTGAATTTACCAGTACTGGGCTTGACAGAGGATATCTTTCTGGGCGGCAGTTGGATGGTGCAGCAGGCGCTGGCGCAGGGAGTGCACGGAATTCACCTGTGCAAAGCACGTGATCCCGAAGCAGTCAAACACTTTGTGCAGGCCGCCAGATACCCGATTCACGAGCAGGGAATAGAAGTGGTTGGCGAGGGCGTGCGTGGCTGGGGCAGCCATAAATATCCTGCATGGGTTTGGGGCGTTGATGAACAGGAATATCTGAAAATAGCCGATCCCTGGCCACTGAATCCGGATGGCGAGCTAATGCTCGGTTTGAAGTTGGAAGATCAGATTGCATTGGCAAATACTGAACTCAATCTGAAAATTCCCGGAATTACGTTTGCCGAACATGGTCCCCGTGATATGGGCTTGAGTTATGGTTATCTTGAAGGTCGCGCCGATCCACCGGTTCCTGAAGAAGTGGATGCTGCCGGAGAACGTGTGCTGAAAGCCTGCAAGGAAAACGGAATTTTCTTTCTTGATAATGTGCTGCCGGATAATGTGAAACAAAAAATCGATAAAGGCGTGATGATCGGCGCAGGTAGCAACCAGGAAGCCGCAGAAGTTGGTAGAAAATATACCAAACGTCAGATGCCGTGGTAATTTCTAAGGGAGAATAAAATGCCATTAATTTCAAGCATAAAAAGTTTGAGTCAGCGCCGTCATCTGGCGCTGCGACTCATATTCGTTGGTGCAATCATCGCTGGATTTATTTACATTCAGGGTTGTAGTAGTAGGCCGGAAAAGTTCACTAATTCCGTCGGCCAGGAATTTGTGTTGATTCCGGCAGGATCATTTTCAATGGGCGAAACGAACATTATTCCTGATGGATGTCTTAAGGACATCGAATATCTTAAAAAAGGCGATTTTGATGAGCACACCGTCCATAAAGTGAAAATCACAGAATCATTTTATATTTCGACACGGGAGGTGTTGATCACGGAGTTCAGAGAATTTCGACCAGAATATCAGGGAGTTGCTGCATACTCACCGTACGCTACCGGCATCAGTTGGGACGAAGCACAGGCATATTGCAAATGGCTGTCAGAGAAAGAAGGGAAGCCCTATCGCCTGCCTACCGAAGCCGAGTGGGAATACGCATGCCGCGCCGGTACGAACACGCTGTTCTGGTCTGGTGATCAACCGCCGGATTCCGGTGCGCTTAATTTTTGGGGACTCGCGAATTTGCACAACCACATCTCCGAATGGTGCTACGACTGGTACGGAATGTATCCGCAGCGGGAATTGAAAGACCCGGTCGGTGTTGCATCGGGTCACACGAAAGTCGTGCGCGGCGCCGGACTCGATAAGCAGACGCCGTATTATCTCCGCTCTGCAAACCGGGCGAGTATCGCGCCCAATTTTCCACCAATGCCGCCGGAAAAAATGCAGGCGATGATAAAAGAATCTGCCACTAAAGCGGCGCCGGACGCCGCGACAAAAGGTGCGCCGGAGGGATTCAAGTCACGAATGGCGTACCAGAACTTTTTCCGGGATGCAGAAAATAATCAGGGCAATCATCACATCGGCTTCCGAATCGTGCAAGCGCCGTTGCCTGATACCAAACCGCTGGAGCCTGAAATTCCGTTTGTGCAGCAGGGAGTAAAGCAAACCACGGCAAAGGTTGCCGGACATGGTCCGGATTCGAGTAAGCCGCATTTCAGAAAACGGTATCTGCTCCCCACGCCGCCGGAGAATATCATTACGCCGTTTGAATCCGGGGATGTCGCTAATATTGACGCGATTGAAGTTGCCGGATTCGATCACGGAATATTATCGCACAATCACAGCGCCGCGCTGGAGGCGACGCCCAACGGCGACGTGCTCCTCATTTCATACACATCGGTGTCCGAATTGACGCCCGATGTGGCGATGCTCGCGGCCCGGCTGCGGTTCGGCAGTGATCAGTGGGATTTTCCAAGTCTGTTTATCGACTTTGCCGATGTGGATGATCACGCGCCCATGCTCTGGAAAGAAAACAACACCGTGTGGTTTTTCTGGGGCGCGAATAAACTGGATTCTGGTTTTCCGTTCCAGTGGATGACAACTACCGACAACGGGGCCACGTGGAGCAATGTCCGGTTTCCGGTATTTGAAACGCCTGTGGGCGGACACTCGGCGCAGCCGATTAATTCTGCATTGCGGGATAGCGCAGGCACTTTGTACGTGGCGAGCGATGCCATCGGGCCGCAATCCGTGCTCTGGAAAAGCACCAACAACGGTGAAACCTGGATCGATCCCCGCGGCAGAACCGGTGGCAGGCATACGAGCTTTGCACTGCTCAAAAACGGCGACATTCTTGGCATGGGCGGCAAAAGCAGCGAACTTGGCGGCTATATGCCCAAATCGATTTCATCAGACGGCGGAGTAACATGGCGCATCGAGAAAACCCCGTTTACGCCGCTGGGAAGCAACCAGCGCCCGACGCTGCTCCGCCTGCAAAGCGGACGGCTGTTTTTTGCCGGTGATTTTCAGCGGAAAGACGGCTATCGTCCGCCCACGGTAAAAGAACACGGTGCATATATCGCACTTTCCGAGGATGACGGTGAGACCTGGCACATCAAGAAATTGCCGGGAGCGCAGCAGCATGAAAATCCCGAACGCGCCAAATCGTTAGGCGGCGAGACAATCGGCTATTCCGTGGCACGGCAGGCGCCGAACGGCGTCATCCATCTGATTACCTCGATGAACAATCCCTGTCTTCACTTTGAAATGAACGAAGCCTGGATTCTGGACGATGATGAAAGCGACGAGCCCCTTTCCGATGAACAGTTTATGGCACAGAAATTCACGACAGCAGGGGAAAAAAAGGAATATCGTGAATCATACCCCAACGGCAACGTGAAATTGACCTGGAGCGCAGTCATCACAGACGACGGCAGGTACCTGCTCGATGGCGCCGAATCCTGGTATTACGAAAACGGCGACAAGAAATACGAAGCTGAATACTACAAGGGCGTGAAAATCAATCAGGAAACATACTGGTCCAAGAACGGCATAAAAAAATGGAGCCGGGATTACAACGAAAACGCCTCAGTCGTGTGGACGACGTACTGGAACAATGGCAAAAAACGCACACAATCTACCTGGGTGAACATGCACGCCGAAGGTAAGGCGGTGATGTGGGATATAAATGGAGAGGTAGTAAATGAGGTTGTGTTTGAAAAGGGGACGGTTATTAGATGATTGGATATGAATTATAAAAATTGAAGGCTGATTCCATCTAACAAACGCGATGGGATCAGCCTTCATCGATTCCTTATTTCTCGTTGAATATCAACAATTTCATCACCGGTTATTCCAACATCGATCTTTTCTGCATCGAGGGGGGAGTATCGAGCGGAAACAGATTTTAGTATGAAAGTGGAACCATCTTTTCTTTTTATCATCACGCCTCACTCTTCTTTTGCTTTGTTTAACAGGGAAGATTTAAGTTTTGTCAGAGTTTTATTGATCTTTTTAAGTCTCTATAAAAATTTTCATGAACTTCCAAATTTATCAGTGTCCGTGATTTATCATCCCATGAATACGCTAATAGATACTGTTGGGTTACCATTGAAAATTTATAAACCCAAACTTCTGAAAGATCACCCATTTTCTGTTGACCTGATTTAGGATTTTCCAATAGAGATTTTATTGCTTTATCTAAACCAGCAATTTGGTTTTTCTTTAACTTTTTTTCCTTCCCAATCGCTCAATAGATAGCGTTCTAATTTGACTTATTTTGACCCATGATTTTTTAGGTAATGTGAGACTTGATAATTCGTAAGTTAAAGGAAATCCTGCTCGTTGTGGTTGACTTGTTATAACCATTGCGATTACTGTGCCGGATCGTTCATTAAATACGTCATGACTTATAATTAGAATCAATCGATATTTTTAGTATTTTCGAGATCGGTAATAACGATATGAAATTCGATTTATTACCAGTCGGGTCGCCGGGGATTGTATCTTCTCAATATTTTATGGTAGATATGGGCGCTTGCCGCTATGTCGTAT
>CAZCJL010000045.1:0-49097 GCA_964498785.1 uncultured Cytophagia bacterium
TAAAGAGAATCCGAAAGCTTTGATGCACACCATCAATTATTGAATGGATACACATCATTCATGTCTCGAATGACATTTTCCTTATATTCCGGCTTCCGTTTTTTTCATTCTTTTTTCCTGAGTTATGGCAGCTGTTACATCTTTTGTTTGTTGAAACCACACGAGCTTATGGCAATTTTCGCTACCAGACACTTTTTAAACTATGTCGGAACGGGCTGTCATTCCTCCCGCCACTGCGGGATTTTTAGCGGGAATCTCCTAAAATTAAGCAAAGTGGATGCCCGATAGGAGCTGTATCATAAGTCTGATTTTTTTGTAAAATGTCATTCCGGGATTGTTCCGGAATATCCTGATTATTATAAATTTAGGGGATTCCTGCATTCGCAGGAATGACGCCAAAAAATGACTTTTGATACAGCCCCGGGCATGACATTGAACCAAAAAATGACATTTTACAAAAAATGTCTGGTAGCAAGTGGCAATTGTATTTTTTTGTAAATCCCCCGATTTGATTAATTATTAATGCGTTTCAACCCGATAAAAATAATATAAGCATTGAATAACCAAGTTCTTCCGGGCACACACAATTTAATGAACAGCCTCCGGGATTTACCAACAAAATACGGGATGAATTACCATTGTTTAGAACGATTTTAGCGATTTTTTTGGGTTTAAATTTCAGTGTGTTAACCGCTTCAGACATTTATATACGTGTGAATCAGTTAGGATTTACTCCGAATGATATTAAACAGGCTGTCGTGATAAGTCACAGGAATCTGGCGGGATATCCGTTCCAACTTGTACAAAACGGTTCCGATGAAATCATTTACGCAGGATACCTTCAAAGCAATGTGTCTCAATATGAGAACTTTGAATTCTGTTATTTGCTCGATTTTTCTACAGTTCAAAAAACCGGCGATTATTTTCTTCAAGTGGCTAAGACCCGGTCACCACAATTTACGATTGGCAATTCGATTTACAATAGTCTGGTTGATTCGCTGCTGTTATTTTTTCAGGTTCAACGATGCGGCTTCACAGATCCGATCTTGCACGACGAATGTCATTACTTTGACGCAACTTCATTAATTATCGATGGAATAAAAATTGATGAGTCGGTGGATGTAACCGGCGGGTGGCATGATGCCGGAGATTATACGAAATTTTTAAATACCACGGCGTATGCCACATATACCCTGCTTTTTTCGTATCAATTTAATCCGGCAAAATTTAATACAGATAACAATGACAACAATATTCCCGATATTTTAGACGAGGCGAAAATAGGCCTGGATTGGCTTTTAAAATTGGTTTATCAAAAATATCGTTTCATTATTCAGGTTCAGGATCTCCGTGATCATGCCCAGGGCTGGCGGTTACCAGAAGATGACCAACTGGTATGGGATCGTCCGGCGTTTGTGGGTATTGGCAAAAATCTGATTGGCATTTATTCGGCCACAATGGCGCTTGCCTACCAAATCTGGCATGATATACCGGGACATTATTCGTTTGCCGAACACTGTCTGACAACGGCTGAAAATTTATATTCAATTCATAAAAACGCGCCAGATGTGGATAAAAGTGGCACTGGTGCGTATCAGGATACAGAGTTCGGCGGCAAGATGGCATTGGGAGCTATTGAACTGTATCGCGCCACTGCCCGGGATCTTTTTCTAACAGATGCGAAAATGTATGCCACTGCTGCGGGGTCTGATTACTGGTGGAGTTGGGGAAATATCAACAGCTATTCCCACTATCGCCTGGCTCAAATCGATACCAGCTTCCGCGTTTACATTCGAAATAATCTACTCTTTTTTAAAAAGAATATGAACGCCCACACATTTCGAGAAGTGGTTCGTGACACATGGGGCTCCAATAGTACCATTCTCGGAGTGGCATTGCAAGCCATTTTATGGAATGATTTAACCGGCGATTCATTATTTGACACACTTGCTGTCGCACAACGGGATTATATTTTGGGCAGTAATCAATGGGGAATCAGTTTTATTTACAATATTGGGACAACTTTTTCTGAAAATCTCCATTCACAGGTATCATATTTTAATGGAAATCGCCTGCCAGGAGCAGTTGCCGCTGGCTCAATCAGTCGCGCAAAGCTCCAGCAATATAATATCCCTTATGAAAACCATGATACGTACAGTGAATTCCAGACAGATGATGCAGTTTATCGTGATGACCGGATGGATTACATTACAAATGAACCAACGATTACCGCAAACGCCACAGCAGTTTTTGTAATGGCATATTACGCGTTATCGCGATAATTCACGCGATTAGTTTGACGTTTCAACAAATACCTCATTGGAATAATCGGAAAATAACCCCTCCTGTACAAATGCTCGCACACGATAGTAATACCCCATCTCACTTTGCACAGTAGAATCTACATAAGAAGCGACATTAATGCCAACCGAACCAATTTCCAAAAATGCTCCGGCGAAACCTGTTTTCCGTTCAATTCGCGTTTCAATTTCATAAATGCTATTATCTCGCCAGGACAATCGCACGTTATTATTTTCTGCGTTATAGGATGCATTTAAATCTGAGGGTGGAACAATATCTATGGAAAGCGTGGTTATGGTAACTTCTTCAGACCAGTCCGATTGCCCCTGTGAACCAAGTGCAGCCATTCTGTAGGTATAAGAGCTACTGGCGAATAAATTTTCCCGGTCATCATATTTTATAGTATTGGGCGGAAGTACGGCGATTTGGGAAAATTCGGCACCACTGGCAATTTTGCGTTGAATAATAAATGCCAGTTCGTTATCAGAATTGTCGTGCCAGGTTAATCGAACCCAACGTGTTCCAAACGCAGTGACCTGTAAATCAGAGGGAGCCTCGATAAGTTTAATATCTGCTGCTGTACTCACTTCTTCGGATTCAGAAAACCCATATTGATGAAATGCTCTTATTTTGTAATAATATATTTGATTCGGCACAAGTACTGTATCATTGGCACTAATCGTATTCGCCGGCAGCGATTGACAAAGTGCATAATCCGCGGTTTCATCTTTTCGCCAGATTTCAAATCCATGTTCGTCTTCCGAGTTATCCGACCATTGAAGATTTATGATAGAATCGGAAAGTTTCGTTAATTGTAAATCTGTTGGTTCTGCTGGCGGTGAAATATTGGGGATCACCAAAATATCTGTCATCTCATTGCTCACAGCTAAATTACCGCTTTGATCATACGCGATCAAATAATACTTAACGTTCGAATGAATATAACTTGTATCAATTGAGAGGTAGACTGCCGGTTTGCTTCCATCTTCATTTACCTGATTTCGGGAAACAAACAATTCATTCATGAACAATTCAATGGCATCCAAACCACGGTCGTCACTCGCGTCATAAATGACTTCAGTTGTGCCGGTGTAAACCGTATCACTGGTGGCAGGTTGATATACCTGCACTACTGGCGCAGTTTTATCCGGCGGGGGACCGGACGTCGGACTCACACATGTTGAGAACAACACAAATATAAAAATCACACCAATGTTAGTGAATCGAGCGCGCCCCCCCTGTTTCATCAAAAAAACTATTTTTTTTACTCGTATCTTTTTCATAGTTATACACAGCTTTTATAAACGTACATTATCAAAATCAATAAACAACGATAACGTTTCTTTGGCTTTTAGATTGATTAAATTAATATAAAGCTGTTGTTTGTCAGGCTCCAACAGGTAATCCGGAATTCGCGTACCAATAATTTCAGAGGAAATACGGACATTTTCAACACGTTTATTAAACTCAACCTGAATGACACAATCATGAATATCGACATTGCCGGCATTGGAAATTTCAAGTATAATACGACGGATGCTTCTGATTTCCGCATGTATTTCCAGTGCGTTTTTTGACGCCCACCAGTCTCGAATTTCGGCAGGTGTCGTAAGCCAGATATTCTTTTCCCTGATGTAGTGAACCAACTCTTTTAATACCTGAACATTATCAGGCTGGCATTGATATTCCGGGTGAATTCTCCAAATATAAAGGCCACCAAGAAAATGAATACTGTTAACATCATCGATATATGTCGCCAATTGAAATTTTGTATCGCTAAACTCGTAACGTTGAATAACGTCATAATCGTCACGAACAGTTCTGTGGAGCGAAATAACAAGGCCTTTGCCTTTTATCTGGTGATTGGGAATCACCCTGTTCGCCGAGGAATCAGAAATAATATATTTGTAACCGGCAGAAATAAGCGCATGAATACTGGATTGATCGAATCCGCCATAAAATGGCATCGCTCCGATAACATCTTGATCAATAAGGGGCTGAATAATTCTTTTTGCTTTTTTGAGATTTACAACCTGGCTTTCATAATCATACATCAAAATCGGCTGGTCTTTTTCCGGGGTCAACGATCCTAAATCAGAAATTGCGCCAATATTTCCATATTTCACAAGTTCATGCAACAGGTCCCTGTTTTTACTGGCGGAAACCGGATCAATAAAAAATGTGACTGGAATGGAATCCTTCCGGACAATTTTGTATATATTTCTAATGTTCGAAATGTCTCCGTTTAAAAACGGGGTAATAATTGCGGCAGCAGCATACGGCGAAGGCCAGTCTTTTACAAATATTGTTGGCACATGGTTTAACCAGTCAATTGAATTTTTAAAAAATTTCTCTAAATAAATATAATCATATTGTTTCCCTTTTACCGCATCCAATTCAAATCCCATCCATACGAATTTTCCCTTACCATACGTACCGAAAACAATGCCAGCGGCCTCGGAGACGTCCGATCCCAGGGAAGTTCCATCATTCGCGGCACTCGTCCAGTAACTCACCTGGGTGGTTCGGTCTTCAACCACTTTGCAGACAATGGGCTGGTTCCAGGTTGCAACTCTGATAGTATGTCCTGCTGGAATATCGGATGTGACCGGCAATCCTCCTTTTAATTTTTGAGATCGGATTATGTTAGCAGGAGGTAATTCCTGAATGAATTGCAATCCGAAAATTTCTATCAAAAATTTCCATCCCCGCCAATCACCCTGCTCGTTAAAGGCTCCGATACTACTTGTAGCCAAAACACTGCCCCCGTTTTCAATATACCGCTTTAACTGAATAATTTGAATTGTGCTCATGGCTTTGGCGCTGGGTAGCGCCACCATGGGGTAGCCAAAATGTTTTCCTTTTTCAATGTCATGATCATAGATTACATCGCAGCGGAATCCCGCATTTTCGATAAATCGTTTCCATGTGCTCACATTTTCTGTAATCCAGACGCTGCTATCAGGGAACATTTTTTCAGTATACCTGGAGTGTAATAGTGCAATTGTATTATTTTGCGTTGAAAGAGCTTTTACAAGATTTTGTTTTGTAGGCAAAATTTCTTCTGCCGTAAAGCGACCGTAAACATGCTGTAAAATAAATATTAATGCGAGAGCGGAGATTCCCAAAATAAAAGCGCCGAGCAAAACAATTACTAAAAGATTTGTTTTAATCGATTTTGATTTTTTTTTGCCCATTATTCATTTTTGCCATCTTTTGATTTTGACGCCGGTAAATACCCCCTGGCCGTATAACGCATATATTTTGGCTGATCATCAGATTCCGACTCTTTTTCAGAATCGGATTGGGGCCTGGTTTTTCTTTGTTGTATATTCATTTGCGCGGCATACTGACTATTCATGTTTTCAAATGAATCCGGAGTAACAAATTCAGCCTGAAACACCTGCGGTGGCTGTGAGCTTGCAGCCTTGCCGCGACTTTCCCGAATTTTGAATAATACATAAGCTGCAAATGCAAAAATAAATGTAGCGATTGTCGCGACAAGTACAATGAATGCCAGAATAGGAATGAGTTCCATTTTTCAATTCTCCAAGATTATTTTCCTGATAAACCGATTCTTTCTAATTTGCCCCAGGTCATATCAAAACCTAAAAATTCCTCAATAGTCGCTGCCACTTTGGTAATATCGATTGTGAGCACAAAAAACAAGCGATAAATAAACGCGTATGGGACTAATTTCAAATCTTCCTTTTCAGTGGCGACACAGTACAACGCGGCCATAATGTCCAACAGAGTAATGCTAAGGTACCATAACGGGATGAGATTAGACATACCATAAAAAATTGCCACCAAAATTAAAAACAGATTTGCAAAAATATTCATCGATGGCCAAAGAATCGCTTCATAAAACATTGACCAGAGAACAAGGCTGTTCAGAAAATTTTTTCGAGGCTTAAATAATCGCTGCCGGTGTTTATTCAACGATTGCAAAAGCCCCCTGGTCCATCGGTAGCGTTGTTTTAGCAGTTGATACATGGATTCCGGCGCCTCGGTATACGCAATGGCTTTTGGCTCATAAACAATTTGCCATCCTGCCTGTCGGACTTTTAAGGTCAGGTCTGCGTCTTCTGCATACGTATCGCTGGAATACCAGCCGGCGTCAATAATAGCTTTTTTACGAAAAATTCCGATAGGCCCGGGGATAATATTTACCATCTTCAAATAGCTCTGAGACGTCCGCACCATATTTAAGCCTTCCACATATTCCAGTGACTGAAGATTTGTAATCATTTTCGTTGCATTCAACACCTTCACATTTCCAGCCACTGCGCCAACATTCGGATCTCTGAAATGCCGGGAACCATGGCGCAATGTTTGCGAGGAAAGCGCTGAATCGCCATCCATGCACAAAACAAATTCTGCTTGCGAAAACTGAATTCCTGCATTCAATGCACTGGATTTTCCACCATTTTCTTTATTTATTAAAGAGACCCGAACAAACGCATATTTCCCCGAGTGAAAACCAACCAATTTTTCAGCGACTTCATGCGTGTTATCTGTAGAACCATCGTTTACAACAATGATCTCATAATTGGGATAATCCAGACTTAACAGTGATTTTACAGAATCTTCGATGACCTTTGCCTCATTATACGCCGGAACAATAATGGATATAAACGGAAAAAAGTCGGGGTTTTCCACAGCAGAGTATTTTGCGTAAAATAAAAAGCTGGCTACCAACGTGATAAAATACCTGCTCAATAACATGGCTAAAAATACAAGTAATGCAAAAATAGACGCATTCACAATAAGTCCGCTTGTTGACAGACGCGTTAAAGGAAGCGTAAAATAAATAACAGCGTACGTAAATACAATTAACATAGCAGAAATGGCTATAATGCCCAATAGTGTCGCTTCTCTGTCTTTGGGAATAACCGGTTTTTCAACATTTGGTAGAAATGCTCGTTGTTTAAATGTCTGTTGTTTTTCGGTTGTCATAAAATTTTACACCTAATAGAGACTCCAATACGCTGAAACAGAACATGAGAAAAAGTTATAGCTCGAATCAAAGCGATAGGAACTTCCTGTACTAATTTTACCGTGGAGCACAAATTTTTTCACCGGCTGATACTGAATTGTACCATCGATCTGCCTGAGAATAATATCCAGTTCAGGCAGGTAGCCGACTTTTGCTCCGAAATTAATATTCATCGCCTTTAGCTGTTCTGGTCGCCACTCCATCCAAAGACTATGGGAGTCAAGATTTTGTGGTGAATAATAGAGCATTTTACTGCTGTTGCTTTCCGGTACAAACGGGGCCTGATATTTATAATTTAAATATTGAGACTCATACCCGAGCGTCGTATTTGTGAAAAACTCCCTGCCGATTCGCATCAGCACATCATTTCCTTCATTACCGTCGGAGATTGATATGTAACTAAAATGGCCGGACACCGTTATTTTGGATTGACTTTGATAGAATCCAGTAAATTTATAAAAATCGACATCGAATCTTCGATCCACTAAAAACGGCGAATACAGAATCAATGCAGCATCATTATTTTCATAGAATATCGCGGTGTTTAATCGATCTTCGATTGAATACGAAATTGATGCATCTGTTACATTACGGCTTGTTTCGCCCATTGAATTCATTTTGCCAAATCCACTGCTTATTTTCAGGTCAGCTAACGGCTTTATTATCAATCGACCCTTAAATGAAGTAAAATCACGTTGCTGATTCTCGGATGTGATTTTCGCTTTTAAGAATGAAGCCCCAACAGTGAGAAACGAAACCAATCCCACCTGACCGCTGCCACCTAGATGGTAAATTTGAAAATTTTGATTATCCGAGTAAAAGTTGACCAATGGATTAAATCCAAGATGATCCGGAATGGTGGAAAACACTTTCCCCAGGCCGGTCTTGGGCAAATACGTAAATCGCGTTTTCACCATTTCCGTTTGCCGTGCATCCAACGTTTCCCCCAGCAATTCTGAATAAACCGCCCTGGCCTTTTTATACTCTTTTTTTTGTAAAAAAGCATCCCCTAAAAATAATCGGCATTCAAAATGATCCGGTTTTTCGCGACAAAGCGTATTAAATTCTGTTAGTGCAGAATCAACATCACCATTCCAAAGCAATGTTTTTGCTCTTTTCACAGCAATTTCAAAATTATATTCTTCTGCTAACAATTTGCTAAAGACACTGATGGCTTTTTTCAGATTTTTTGCACTGATATTTAGTTCCGCATATTCCACCAGAATCGTTCTTTGCGGTTTAGCAACCCGATCAAAATATAACCCATATATTTCAAGCGCTTCTTCATATTTTTCGCGAAGAATCAGTTCTCGACCTTTTTCAAGAATTTGATAAACCTTTCGTTCCTGATCCGCTTTTAGTTCGGATTGATAATACTTTTCCACAGCGGGAATTTCTTTATTTGTGGGATCCAACGTCTTTGCCAATTCAATATATTCGTATGCAGTATCTAAATCTTGTTTGGTAATATTCAAAGACGCCAGGCTTAAAATCGCGTAAATATTGCGCGGAATCCGGTTATGCACATTTTCCAAATATTCCCGTGCCATATCTAAATCTTTTCCTTCCCAAACAAATACCTGCCCCAGTAAAAGCTGATAATCAAGATTATTTGGGTCTCTTTTAAGCAACATTTTTAAAATATTTTCTGCTTCATCCGGTTTACCGTACCAGGCGCAATGCTGGGCATAACGGAACGCCATTTTCGGGTCAGATTCGATCGGAACGTTTTTAAAATAGGTTTTCATTACATTAATTGAATTTTGAAACAGACCGAGATTATTGTAGTAAACAGTCAATTTCTCCATAATTTCCCGATCAGAGCGATTATCTTCAAATTTATCCGCATATTCGGAAATAAGCATTTCGTACAAGCTATCTTTTAGTGATTTGATAAAATCCGGATTTTCTTCAGATTCAAGATTTTTTTCATAAATTTCCGCATGAGTTGCAGCTTGCTCATACGTGTCATGTTTCATAAATTCTTTGATTAGTAGCAACCGAATTTTGTTATTTTTCGGATTCATATTTAATAACTGGAGGTATTTCTGACGTAGACTTTGCGCTGGCTGCTGTTGTTGTAAGGTCCCGGAAATCTCGCCGGTATCTGGTTCTAATGTCGGAAACTTCCTTCCTTTTGCCTGCATCAGGCCTTCCTGCGCTTCTTTATAAAATGGCTTAATTTCCAACGCTCGCTCAAATGTCTGAATTGCTTGTTTATATTTTCCTAACCACAACAAAAAATAGCCATACCGACTAATTAGTTTGTGATCATTGGGATAACGGGTCAAATATCTGCGTAATATTTGTTCCCCTTTTTTTAGCTCATTATTATTTGCCAAAATTTCTGCATATCGAATCACTTTTTCAGAGCTGAGATCATCTAATTCAAAGTATTTGCCATACCAGTTTTCAGCCTTCTGCCAATCACCAAATTCCTCGTAAAGCTGACCCAGCGCAAAATAGTGTTCTGTTAAATTGGGATTGATTTTCAGCTCCCGTTTATATTTATCGATTCTTTGCTGAATAATTTGATGATGTTTATCAGTCACTCGTTTCAGGTGTTGTTGATAGGTCACATTCTGAGGCGCCAGTTGTATTGCTTGATTAAAATCGATGATTGCATATTTAAATTGCCCCCGATTTTCATAGCTCAATCCGCGCAAAATATAAGCATCCGATGCATCCGGGTGCAAGGTGATCAATTCACTTAATAACGCTATTGCCTCTCCATAGCGCCCGGCAGACATGTGTTTTTGAGCTTCATGTTTTAATGATGAAGGCGTGCTTTGCGCGATTGTTAATTGAGGTAACCACATAACCCATATTATAATCCGTATATTTTTTAACAAATCAGGCATCTTCCAAAAATCCCACATATTAAATAGTTACTAAACCGCTTATTATCTATTATTGATTCGGCATTATTAGTAATATCATTAGGTTGCAATATATGGAAAATTGCTGTGATACAGGTGAAGAACAGGATTAATAAAACAGTTTACAGGGTTGATTTTTTTTTAGGGAAAGGGGGAATGAAAGACAAAGCTATCTCAGCGAAAGAGTGAATCCATAGTCAAAATTTTTGACGAGTATGATTTTTACTCTTTTCGCTGACTTTATAACTTTTATAATATTAAATAAATTCGTAACTATCCAGGCGTCACTCCTGCGAATGCAGGTGTCTCCCTTTTCAATGTGAATAAGTGAGATAAAAATTTATATCATACCTGCAAAGAAAAGCATTTTCTGATTGCGGAATTATGAAGACCTGTTATGTGTACATGATGGCAAACAAGTATAACAATGTACTTTACACCGGAGTTACAAACAACTTTATTAGACGTGTGTATGAACATAAAAAGAATTTGATCGGGGGATTTACAAAAAAAGACAATTGCCACTTGCTACCAGACACTTTTTGTAAAATATCATTTTTTGGTTCATTGTCATGCCCGGGGCTGTATCAAAAGTCATTTTTTGGCGTCATTCCTGCATCCGCAGTAATGACAGCTCTATGCTGAATAGTAATATAAATTCATAAAATTACAGCCCAATACTTGATTTTAAAGCCTGATCGGTTTCATAATAATTATCTGCTCTTTTATAGTCAAATAGCTCATTTGTTGCACCTGCTTGTTCATAACACTCGTCTTGACTGAAATTATCACGATTGTCCGATCTATTACCAATCTGGTTATTTGAACGGATTAAATGATCATCCACGAATTGACCCTGCGGATGACCGGCATGCGGTACAATCGAGATTGTGCTGTTTGTTTCATTTGGATTATGTTTATTACTCTGTTTGTATAAATTGATAACTCCATTGACAATGTCTTCCAACTGTTTCGCAAAATATACTTCATCAGACGAAGTTGCTTCCTTCATCACAAACACACTGGTGATTAAGTTATCTTCCAATGTTTCTACAACTTCATTAAAAACGTCACGGAACATTTCCTTATCAGCAAAACCCATATATTGTGTAAGTTCATCAAAAACAATTCCTGATGGTTTGTATTCATCTGCGACCTTAATGATATCATATAGAAATTCCGACAAATATTCGTCATGTTCTCGCTGAATACGTTCAATTTTAGGAGGAACCATCCGTAAAATGATCAATTTATTATCATCAATTAGCGGCTGAATATTCAAACCCTGGGAATATGCATTAACGATTAATTTTCGCGGTCTGACATTTGTAAAAAACACACATACCTCGCCTCCGGAGGCAATGTTATACGCATATTGCAAAGCTGTTGAAGTTTTACCAGATTTAGGTTGTCCGTTTATCAAATAGGTACTACCAGTATAAAAGCCACCCCAATTTTTATCCACAAACGGAATTCCTGAAGACTTTATTTTTATTGTATTATTCATGATTTTCAACTCAACTTAATAATTTATTATTAGTTTGTATTTTTAAATTCGCTCTAATAGCATACATTTATTATGCCAAAAGATTTCGACATATATTAACATATTAGATAACAAAGGATTAACGAATTAATTATTTTTTTTTATCACACTGCGATAACAGCAAAAAAATTCCAAATTGAGAAAATTTCTCAAAATGAGATAATTAACCAAAAATCACCACAACCGTAATAACGACGAGTGTGACGACTGAAAGTTAAGTTGATCAGGTTTAACAAACAAATCCTTCGCGCCAACCAAAATTCGCACTAATTCGTTCAGAAAAAATCCTTGCATAAGTGGAAAAAAAGTGTTATAATTAATGTGGCCTCACTATTAATCAAATAACGTGATTTAATGATTTTACAAAATAATATTCTAAAATATAATATAAATTCCTAATAGATGTAAGGAGGAGGAGCATGCCTGAAGAATACGTTGAGGTAGACCTACCTTTGCCATTCATGGAAGTGGTCAGTAACTTATGTAAAGGATGTGGTTTATGCATTGAACATTGTCCAAAAGACTGCATTGAATTCACGAAAAAATTTAATGAATTGGGCTACAAATATGCTGCTTACACAGGAGAAGGATGTACAGGTTGCGGAATCTGTTTTTACGCCTGTCCGGAGCCAGGGGCAATAATCGTATATAAAAAAGTGAGGGAGAAAAAATAATGCAGAAAGAGCTAATTAAAGGAAACGAAGCTGTAATAAAGGGAGCTTTAATGGCAGGCTGCAGTCTTTATTTCGGATATCCTATCACTCCGGCAAGTGAAATTGCCCAGGCTGCCGCATATTATTTTCCGCTATTAGGAGGTACATTTGTTCAGGCAGAGAGCGAGGTTGCGGCAATAAACATGGTTTATGGCGCATCTAGCGCTGGTATGCGGGTTATGACCGCATCTTCCGGTCCGGGACTAAGTTTAAAACAGGAAGGAATTTCCTATTGTGCAGGTTCGGAATTACCGTGTGTAATTATTGACGTAATGCGAGCCGGTCCGGGATTGGGAAATATCTGGCCGGAACAGGGTGATTATAATCAGATGGTTAAAGGTGGTGGACACGGGAATTACCGCAATATCGTTCTCGCACCAAATTCAGCTCAGGAAATGTGCGACCTGACGATGCTTGCATTTGAACTCTCCGACAAGTATCGCAATCCGTGTATCGTAATTACCGACGCTTATATCGGACAAATGATGGAGCCGGTTGAATTTCCGGGCACCCGAAAAAAAGTGCCTTTTAAAGAATGGGCATTATATGGCGATAAAAAGAGTAAAAAAAACCTCGTGACTTCGATTCTAATGAATACCCATCTTGAAGAGGAACACAACAAAAAGCTACAGCAAAAATATCAGACGATTACAGAAAATGAAGTTTTATATGAAGCATTAAATACAGAAGAAGCCGATATAATCCTGGTTGGATACGGAATCATTTCGCGAATACTGTTAAATGTGATGGAAATCCTCAGAAAACAGGGCAAAAAAGTGGGGCTCATCCGCCCGATTACATTATTTCCGTTTCCTTCGCAAATCGTCTCACAAGTTGCGGACTCGGTAAAGAGCTTTTTGGTTGTTGAATTAAGCAACGGACAAATGCTCGACGATATAAAACTTGCCGTAAATGGAAAAAAAGACGTGCATTTTTACAACCGAATGGGAGGCGCGGTCCCCTCTGTTGATGAAATTGTTGACATTGTAAAAAAGTACGTATAGTATAAGAAATTAAGGAGAACGTAATGAAGGCAGCAGTCTTAAGAAAACCAAAAGCCTTTTATGATAAATTTGAACGCAAAGGAAAAGCCCAGCAACAAACAACCCATTATTGTCCCGGATGCGGACATGGAAATCTACACAAAATTATTGCCGAAGCGCTTACCGATTTTGGCGTTGATGATCAGGCTATTATTGTTTCACCGGTTGGCTGTTCTGTATTTGCTTATTATTATTTCGATACTGGTAATATTCAAGCAGCACATGGTCGAGCGCCGGCAGTGGCTACCGGACTAAAACGCGCTAATCCCGAAAGCATTGTCATTTCTTATCAGGGCGATGGTGACCTTGCCGCAATCGGAGGCGACGAGATTATTCAGGCCGCAAATCGGGGAGAAAATATGACCGTCATTTTCGTAAACAACGCTATTTACGGGATGACTGGCGGGCAAATGGCTCCGACTACACTCATTGGGCAAAAAACAACAACCAGCCCCTATGGCCGCAAAGCCGCGAATGAGGGCTACCCCATCCGGATGTCGGAAATTATTGCTACACTGGAAGCGCCGGTTTTTGTAGAACGTACGGCGCTTGTTGATTTTAAAACAATTAATCATACCAAACGTTCTATTCGTAAAGCTATTAAAAACCAAATTGATAAAAAAGGATTCTCGTTTATTGAAGTCCTGTCTCCCTGCCCCACTGGTTGGAAAATAACACCTGTGGAATCGCAACAATGGATTCAAAACTATATGATGCCCTATTTCCCGGTTCAGGTATTTAAAGATGTTCTTGATCAACGTGAACCGATAAAACCAGAATACCACGATTACTCTGATAAGGAAGTACTGGATGTACTCGGTTTAAGTAAATTGGGCGAAAAGAAAAAAGTTGATCCAACTTTTCTTGAGAATTTTCCCACTCAAAACATGAAAATCGCTGGATTTGGAGGTCAGGGTGTTTTATCTGCCGGCGTCGTAATGGCCGCATGCGCAATGAATGAAAATCTTGAGGTTAGCTGGCTCCCCTCGTATGGTCCCGAAATGCGGGGAGGCACCGCAAACTGTAGTGTCATTCTATCAAACAACCGGATTGGATCTCCGTTAACAACCAATCCAAATGTGTTAATCGTAATGAACAGCCCTTCTCTGGACGCATTCGAAGACGATGTTGAACCCGGAGGCCTGATCATTGTAAATACCTCTATTGTCGATCGAAAAGTGAAGCGGGATGATGTCGATGTCCTTTACATCCCGTTGACAGAAATCGCCTCTAACCTTGGACTTACTGCCGCTGCAAATATGGTTTGTCTGGGCGCTTATCTGGAATATACGCAAATCATCGATTATCAAAGCTTATTCGATATTATTCCACTCGCCATTAAAAAGAAAAATTTAATTGATACGAATTTAAAAGCAGTAGAGGCCGGTGTAAAATACATTCATGATAATTATTCCTCATAAAAGTTTTAAATTTTCATTAAAATTTTTATTTTGGGAACAAAATAACATCTAACTTAATTAAAAAGAACTGTAAAGATTACCCTTTCATAGTGTAATACTATGGAAGGGTAATTCATTATTTCTCAATAAATATTCTTATTTTAAAGGATTTAAAATAATTTTAGAGCTGTATCAAAAAACAGCGTTTTAAAAATAATATCAATACCGGTTCATATATGAATCTAACAAAAACTAAACCGTAAGTAATTTTTGTCCTGCCATTTCAACGGAACAAAAATTTGGTTTTTGATATGGCTCCGATTAAAACATTAGATGAAAAGTTTTGAAGAAATTTTAACCAATCAAATTATTCCGTTAGTTACCAAACCTGGACGATATCTTGGTAACGAGATGAATGTTATCAAAAAGGATTGGTCAACAATTGATGTGAGTTTTGCTCTCGTCTTTCCCGATCTTTACGAATTGGGGATGTCTTATATTGGGTTTGAGATACTGTACCATATTTTAAACAAGCAAAAAAACATTGCCGCAGAACGGGTATTTGCTCCAGATCATGATTTGGAAGAACTTTTACGAAACCGTGAAATACCTTTATTTTCTCTGGAGTCAAAAAATCCGTTAAATCATTTCGACATTGTCGGATTTACGTTACAGTATGAACTTCATTATACCAATATTCTTAACATCCTTAATTTAGGCGGGATACAACTGTATTCCCGGGATCGACAGGAGAATGACCCGTTTGTATTAGCCGGGGGGCCATGTGCATTTAATCCCGAGCCATTAGCCGATTTTTTAGACGCCGTCGTAATTGGAGACGGCGAAGAGGTGGTGCTTGAAATCGCCAACGTTATAAACCGGGGAAAAAATCAACATAAAAATCGGCACGCTATTTTAAAAGATCTGGCGCACATAACCGGTGTTTATATCCCGCAATTTTACGAAACCAGTGATAGCGGTTTAAAACCAACGATCGATGGAATACCGAAAAAAATTGAATCCAGAATTCTTGATGGTCTGGAATCGAATAATTACCCTGATAATCCGTTGATTCCTCATATTGAAACAACGCATAATCGATATGCTATGGAAATTATGCGTGGTTGCACCCGAGGATGCCGTTTTTGTAATGCAGGATTTATTTATCGCCCCGTTCGTGAACGGTCGGTAGAAGATTTGTTAAACAAAGCCAGAAAAGTAATTAATAACACCGGCTATGAAGAAGTATCCCTCGTTTCGTTATCGACTTCAGATTACAGCCAGCTTCAGGATTTATTGACCAGGTTAATCCAGTCGTTACAAAATAAAGCAGTGAATGTTTCCTTTCCATCGTTACGAGCTGAAACATTCACAGCGGAATTGGCAAAACTTGCCAAAACGTTTAAAAGATCAGGACTTACGCTGGCTCCTGAAGCAGGCACCGAATGCCTTCGAACAGTAATTAACAAAAATAATACGAACGAAGACTTGGTTAGAGCTGTAACCCTGGCCTTTGATGAAGGCTGGACTGTCGTAAAACTTTACTTCATGATCGGGCATCCTACAGAGACCGATGATGATATTGAGGGTATTGTTTCTCTCATAAATAAACTCGCAAACATTGCTGGAAAATACAAAAGCACATCTATCAATGTTTCGATTTCGCCGTTTTCGCCAAAACCACATACTCCTTTCCAGTGGATGGCGCAAGATAGTGTTTCCGAATTCAACAGAAAAATTAGCTATATCAGGCAGCAAATTCGACATAAGCGAGTTAAACTTAATTGGAGAGAAACGGAAGTATCTTTTTTGGAAGCTGTCATCGGCAGAGGGGATCGTAACTTAAACCAGATTATAAAAAAAGCATGGGAGTTGGGCGCTAAATTTGACGCCTGGAGTGATCGTTTTAAGTTTGATAAATGGGTACAGGCGTTTGAGACATCCGGAATTGATCCGAAAAATTACGTCAGGCAACTTGATCTTGACGACGTTTTACCGTGGGATCATATTAAGAAAGGAATTACCAAAAGTTACCTGAAACGTGAATATCAAAAAGCGTTACAAGGCAAAACAACAGAAGATTGCAAAACCTCTGGTTGTAATGCTTGCGGCTTAATTGAACATCGTGTTTGCAAGGAAATTATCAACAGAAAAAGTTTTGACCAAAAGCCTTCTTTTCAAAGCAACCACTTTGGTCGAGGGAAAAAGCTTGTCAGACAATCGGTAGAGCCATCCATTTACAATATTCGGCTCCAATATTCAAAATCCGATGCCATTCGTTTTACATCGCATTTGGATCTTATTCGATTATTTGAACGTGCTTTTCGGCGAGCAGGCATTCAATTGGTGTATACCCAGGGATTTAATCCTCACCCCAAAATGTCAGCCGGGCCGCCATTAACTTTTGGATTTACCAGCCTTGCAGAATATTTTGATATTCATTTGTACCGGAATCGGGAAGCGAATATTCCTTTTTTATTGAATCGAAAGCTTCCGGATGGCTTGAAAATTGAAAATGCTAAAACACTTTTCGGAAAGTCAGACTCACTAAATTCTGTGATTAATCGTGCAGAATATCTCATACAATTAGATAACACTTTTGACCAATCCTATCTTAATCAAATGATCGCTGAATATTTAGAACGGACTGAAATTATCATTGAGCGTCAGAAAAAAGGGATGAACCAAAATTTGGATATCAAACCTTATATTGAAAATATACAAACGGATGCTCAATCAAATACCCTGCGAATCAATACCAATATAATACAGGGACGGACAGTACGCATCAGCGAGATACTTTCATCTCTGCTTGATTTCACACAAGAAGAGATTGCACTTACCAGAGTAACGCGTACCGGATTATTTATCCAATTTGGTAACGCTTTTGTAACACCGATGGAAATTTAAAATGAAGATAGGAAATTATGGAAAAAGAAATAATTATCAATTCGGGAATCAGCGAAACCCGAATTGCGATACGCGAAAACAAAAAATTAGTAGAACTGTTCGTTGAAAGGCCTGAAAATGAAAGAGCTGTTGGTGATATTTATTTAGGGAAAGTTGTAAATGTAGTTAAAGGAATGCGTGCTGCCTTTGTTGATATCGGTCAAAAGCAGGATGCTTTTTTGCATTTTTCCGATGTGGGGGATTCATTTTCAACAATTAGCGCCCTTATTGATTCAACGAATGGTTTTCATGAAGATGAGAGACATATTCCTGTTGAACAAATTAAAGAAGGACAGGAAGTCCTTGTTCAGATTATCAAAGAACCGATCAGCACCAAAGGTTCTCGCATTACAACCCAGCTTTCTATTCCGGGTCGATTTTGTGTGTTAGTGCCGGAATCCAATCTGGTGGGAGTTTCACGTAAAATTGAAAGTACCCGGGAGAGAAGACGGTTAAAAAAAATTGCCCGATCAGTGAAACCCAATGGATTCGGACTAATTATCAGAACCGTTGCCGAAGGAAAAAACAGAGAAATTTTAGAACATGATATCAATTCTCTGACAAAAATTTGGGCTCGAATCCATCAAAAAGTTCGTAAACGGCGCGCTCCCGCACTGATTCATAAAGATATGGGGATGACATCAAGCGTTATTCGAGACCTGTTTACCCGCGATGTAACCCGATTAGTTGTAGATAACCGAAAATTGTTTCGGGAAATTTCAGCGTATCTCAAAGAAGTCGCGCCAACTTTATTAAACAACATCGATTATTTCAATGGCAACTCTCCGATTTTTGATGCATTTAAAATTGAGACTGAAATTGAAAAAAGCCTTGCTCGAAAAGTTTGGCTAAAAAGCGGCGGATACCTGATTTTTGATCACACCGAAGCCCTGGTTGCAATCGATGTAAACAGTGGTAAATTTGTTGGCAGACGTAATCACGAAGAAAATTCTCTTAAAATCAATCTGGAAGCAGCCAAAGAAATTGCGCGCCAACTAAGACTTCGCGATATTGGCGGCATTATTGTTATGGATTTTATCGATATGCAAGATGATAAAAATCGGAAACGGCTATATAACGATTTTAAAAAAGAACTCAAAAAAGACCGTGCACAGGCAAATATAACACCGCTAAGTGAATTCGGATTAATTGAAATGACCCGCGAACGGGTGCGCCCCAGCCTGTTGTTTGCATTTAGCGAAACTTGCCCCACATGTCATGGTACTGGACGCATAACCTCCAAGGGAACGGTATTAACTCATATAGAACGCTGGATGCGTCGGTTCAGGTCCGGATCACGGGAACGCAGCCTTAAATTAAGAACACATCCCGAAATTCAGAAATATCTGACAACCGGAATTAAAAGCAGGATCAGACGGGTTATGTGGAAATTTTGGGTTAGAATTGAAGTTCTCTCAGACGAAAGTTTTGAAATTGATGAATTTAAAGTTATTTCAAAAAAAACAGGAGAAGATATAACTCAGCAATTTAAATCTTGACAAAAATTGTAAAAATGCTTATATTCTTATTCTTAATTAATTTTGATGGAAATCATAAATAGCGAGGGAATATAAATGTATGCGGTAGTTGAAATCTCAGGTAAACAATTCATGGTTGAAAAAGGGGATCATATTTTGGCGGATAAGATTGACGGCGAAGTTGGTCAGGAATTACAATTTGATAAAGTAATTTTAACTTCTGATAGTGATAATGTAAGCATCGGACAACCGATTATAGATGGCGCCTCAATAAAAGCAACAATCATGGATTATGAACGTGGTAAAAAAATTATTGTATTTAAAAAGAAACGACGCAAAGGATACAAAGTTAAACGCGGGCACCGACAGGATTATACACAACTTCGTATCGATGATATTGTAGTAGGAGGATAAAAAAATGGCTCATAAAAAAGGTGTTGGAAGTTCCAAAAATGGACGAGATAGTCAGCCTAAAATGTTAGGCGTTAAAAGATACAGCGGCCAAAAAGTATCTGCAGGCACAATATTAGTTCGCCAGCGCGGAACGCGTATTCATCCTGGTATGAATGTTGGAATTGGCGGCGATGATACGCTATTTGCAAAAGCGGATGGCATGGTAGAATTCATTACCAAAGGACGAAATAAAAAATTCGTGAATATTGTTTAATCTGAACCTGATTCGCTTAATCGAGATTCTTTCTGATTTTTTGTACGATAGTTGAATATGCCCATCTAGTACTTGAGCCGGATTAGTACTCTTAAATTAATTCAATAAATTTACTCATATCTAATTTATGGAGTGTAATATGGCAAGGAAAAAGATAGCATTAATTGGCGGAGGGCAGATCGGTGGTATTTTAGCAATGTTAGTCGCTCAAAAAGAACTTGGCGACGCTGTCATTCTGGAAATACCAGAAAAAGAAGGTATGGCGAAAGGAAAAACACTTGATTTAATGGAATCATCGCCACTGCTTAAAGTCGATAGTAATTTATCCGGAACCAGTGATTACAACGACATCAAGGGAGCTGACGTCGTTATAATTACAGCAGGCTTACCCCGAAAACCAGGCATGACTCGTGAAGACCTGCTCGAAGTGAATTTGAAAATAATGAGCAATGTAGCAACCAATGTGAAAAAACAATGCCCTGATGCATTTTGTATCATTGTGACAAACCCGTTGGACGCCATGGTCTATGCGTTCAAAAAAATTACCGGTTTCCCCAAAAACAGGGTATTGGGAATGGCTGGTGTGCTTGATACAGGTCGTTTTAATTCCTTTGTTGCAATGGAATTAGGCGTATCAGTTGTTGATGTTACCGCTACAGTTCTCGGTGGTCATGGTCCTACCATGGTGCCTCTCCCAAGAACATGCACCGTTGGCGGGATTCCCCTCATCGAACTCCTTTCACAGGATAAAATTGATGCTATCGTCGAACGGACGCGTCAGGCAGGAACTGAAATTGTAAAACTCCTTGGCAATGGCAGCGCTTTTTTCAGTCCTGCGGTTAGCGCCATTGAAATGGCAGAAGCATTTCTCAAGGATAAAAAAAGAATTCTGCCTGCAGCAGCTCTGCTTGAAGGTGAATACGGTATTAATGGCTATTATATCGGCGTACCGGTTCTCATTGGCGCAAATGGTATGGAAAAAGTATTGGAAATTAAATTAAGTGACGATGAAAAAGCCGCACTGATGAATTCATTAGAAGCCGTTAAAAAAGCTGTCGCAGAAACAAAATTGTAAAAAATGTGACACATATATTCGAAAAACCACTTGTTCTTTCAAGTGGTTTTTTTTTATCTGGTTTTAAAGAACGAACAGCCTATTTTTGTAATTGCAACTCTTTCTAACTATTCTGAATTCTTAACAACAAAATGCACCCAAAATGCTAAAAAAAGTTCTTTGAAATATGCTTATAAATTTTTATATTTTAAATTGTTCAATTTAATAGCATTCAATTAAAATCGTTAAAAAATAAAACCAGTATCATCAAGGAGAAAGTTGTGGTAAAAGAGAAAATATCACAAGCAATTGAAATTCTGAAAGAAAAAAATATAGATTTATGGTTAATATTCGTTCGCGAAAGTCATTCACTACCGGATCCGAGTCTTGAGCTTATACTTGGTGCGCATTGCACGTGGCAATCAGCTTTTTTTATATCTGCCTCTGGCGAGACGATAGCAATTGTCGGTAATTTAGACGCTGAATCGATAAAAGCAACCGGAGCATTTCAGCGTGTCATAGCTTACAAATCGTCGATCAGGGAAGATTTCGTAAACACTCTTCAAAAATTATCCCCAAATAAAATCGCAGTCAATTATTCAAAAAATGATTACATGGCAGACGGCTTAACCCATGGCATGTATTTGCTTTTATCAAACTATTTAAAAGATACCCCCTTTAAAAACAGATTCATCACTTCCGAAGAAATTATTTCAGCCGTACGCGGTCGAAAATCGACAACTGAACTTAATTACCTCCAAAAAGCATGTGATCTGACTCTCACGATTTTTGATAAAGTTACTGAATTTCTGAGACCCGGCTTAACCGAAAAGGAAATAGCCGCGTTTATACTAAATGAAGTTAAAATCGCCGGCGTTGAGATTTCCTGGGATCCGGCAACCTGTCCTTCAGTATTTACCGGGCCAGATACCGCAGGCGCTCATTTCGGTCCCACCGATCGCAAAACCGAGCGCGGCCATATAATGAACATTGATTTCGGAGTAAAAGTCAACGGATATTGTTCTGATTTACAGCGTACCTGGTATTTTTTAAAAGAAGATGAAAAAGCCGCGCCAGCAGAAGTTCAAAACGCATTTGAAACTGTACGGGACAGTATTCAGGAAGCAGCCAAAGCCTTAAAACCAGGAATAGAGGGGTGGAAGGTAGATAAAGTCGCAAGAGATTTTATTGTCAGCCGTGGATTTGAAGAATATCCTCATGGTCTCGGACATCAGGTTGGCCGCGCAGCACATGACGGCGCCGGAATACTCTGTCCAATATGGGAAAGATACGGAGATCTTCCATTTTTAAAAGTCGAAAAAGGTCAGGTTTATACGATTGAACCCCGTGTCACTTGTGAAGGATACGGTATCGCAACGATTGAAGAGGAAGTTGTAGTAACCAATGACGGGTGTGAATTTATTTCCGCATTACAAAAAAACATCATTTTAATAAAATAAATTGGCTAATTTTTTCTCATATAAATTGTAGCGAAAGAAAAAAGGAAATCAATATGCTTAAATTAGTCGAATGTGTTCCAAATTTTAGTGAAGGTCGAGATAAAAATATTATAAATGCGATCACAAATGAAATATCTTCCACAGACGATGTTAAATTACTTGATGTTGACCCGGGTGCTGATACGAACCGAACAGTGGTAACATTTATCGGAAGCCCGAATTCTGTAAAAGAGGCTGCCTTTAAAGCAATAAAAAAAGCCGCACTGCTTATTGATATGAGAAAACACCATGGCGCACATGCGCGAATGGGAGCGACGGACGTCTGTCCATTTGTTCCGGTGAGTGGCGTTACCACAGAAGAATGTATTGAACTGGCGAAAGAACTGGGAAAACAAGTCGCCGAAAAACTAAATATACCAATTTATTTATATGAAGAAGCTGCGACACGGCCAGAACGTGTAAATCTTGCAGATATACGAGCAGGTGAATATGAAGGACTGCCGGATAAATTAAGTGATCCAAATTGGAAACCGGATTTTGGCACGCCTGAGTTTAACGAAAAATCCGGGGCAACCGTTATTGGCGTCCGGGAGTTTTTAATTGCCTATAATGTAAATCTAAACACAAAAGATCGAAAACTGGCCAATGATATCGCCCTGTCTGTTCGTGAACGCGGTCGTTTAAAACGAAATGCGCAGGGAACCATTGTTCGAGACGAAAACGGAACAGCATTGCGAGTTCCTGGTTTATTAGAAGCCTGCAAAGCAGTTGGTTGGTATATTGCCGAATACGGCCAGACGCAAATTTCAATGAATCTGGTCAATTATAAAACAACCCCGCCGCATATTGCATTTGACACAATTTGTAACGAAGCTGAAAAACGAGGCGTGCGAGTCACTGGTAGCGAGCTTGTCGGTTTGATCCCGTTGAAGGCAATTTTGGATGCTGGTATTTATTATTTAAAAAAACAGGGAAAATCTACCGGAGTTCCGGAAGAGGAACTCATTGATATAGCAATAAAATCATTGGGGCTTTCCGATATTTCAGAATTTGACCCGAAACAGAAAATAATTGAATATCAAGTTCGCGATATTAAAGGTCCGCTGGTAAAACTTGATTTGCGAGATTTTGCGAATGAATTGTCCGCAGACTCACCTGCGCCTGGCGGCGGAACTGTTTCAGCACTGGCAGGAGCCCTGGGTTCAGGGCTTGCATCGATGGTTTCTAATTTGACGATCGGTAAAAAAGATTATGCCAATGTCCGCACAGAAATGGAAAACCTGGCTGTAACAGCCCAAAAGCTTAAAGACGATTTACTACAAGCTGTCGATCAGGACACAGAAGCTTTTAACAATATTATGGCCGCCTTTGCGATGAAGAAAAAAACCGATGTACAAAAACTCGCGCGCAATAACGCAATTCAGGAAGCAACAAAACAAGCCTGCCATGTTCCGCTAAATGTAATGAAAAAATCACTGGACGTGTTAAAAATCGCTGCCATTTTACCGGAAAAAGGAAATGTGAACGCAGTGAGTGATGCCGGGGTTTGTGCATTAATGGCAATGGCCGGTATAGAAGGGGCTGGTCTGAACGTAAAAATAAATCTTCGTTCCATTGAAGACATCAATTTTGTCACGAACATTAAATCAGAGGTGGATTCTATCATTTCGGAAGCGAAACAACTCCACGCAAGAATTCTAAATATGGTAGTCCAAAAAATCGATGGTTAAAATACGTTCAAAGTTTAATGATAATTATTTATCCGTAATTGCGATCATTTTTGTTCTCACATTTTTATTGAAATTGATTGTAACAAAAGAAAAAAAAGACGCAAATGAAAAAGTATTGATTCGAATTGATCTTGAAAGTAAACAGCAACGAAAATTACTACAAAAATTTATCTCTGATAAAACGAATATTGGAGATAAAAAATTTATTGAAGCGTCCGTGAACTGGAAACAATTTTTCTTTTTACAAAACAATGGATTCAACCCGGCGGTTCAGATCGAACTAAATCGCAATGAGGTTATCGATCCGCAGTTTCACACGTTCACACAATTTGATTATCTTGTTCGTTCTTTTAAAAAAGAATATCCCCATATTGTGCATCTTGAAAAAATCGGTACTGGTTCTGTTGACGAATTTCCAATTTGGGGAATAAAAATTTCCGATAATCCAGATATCGATGAAAACGAACCGGCAGTTCTTTTCACAGCCACGCATCATGCCCAGGAACCTTTGGGGCTGGAATTATGTCTATATTTGATAGACCATCTGTGCACAAACTACGAGCGGAATAAACACGTTAAAAAGTGGATTGATGAAACGGAAATATGGTTTGTGCCCATTGTAAACCCTGATGGTTACTATTTAATTATGGATAGCAATAGATCGTTGCACTTTTGGCGAAAAAATTTAAGAGATAATAACCAGAACAGCGTTTTTGATCCGGAGATAGACGGAACCGATTTGAATCGAAATTATGATTACAACTGGCATATCGAAAGTGATTCTGCTCACAAAAGCTGGCACTATCGCGGACCATTCCCGTTTTCTGAAAATGAAACCCAGGCAATACGAAATTTGACATTACGTGAAAAATTCGTTTTTAATCTTGATTTTCATAGTCACGGAGAAGTAATATTATACCCATGGGACAATGCGCCTCTTCCGGGTGATATTGAATTCGTAAAAAAACTTGCCCAACAAATCGCATCCCGAATCCAAAAAAAAGATGTACCAGAGCCCTACGAAATTCGCCCATTAAATGGTAATCTTGGGCAATGCTCCGTATGGATGCACGGCAAGGCCGGAGTTCAATCCTTTACAGTCGAAATGGGTGATTGCCACCTTCCGGCCGGAAGAGATATTGCTAAAATTATATTAGAAAATGCGAACGGTGCATTTTATATATTGGATCGGCTTTTTCAAGGAGCAATAAAAGGAACTATCCGCAATGCTTACACCAATAAACCAATTCGTGCGGAGATTGATTTCGTGAAATACGCCTCTCAAAATGTTGCCAATCCTGTAAGTGACAGCAAAACTGGCTTTTATTATCGCATCATCGAGCCTGGTAAACATACAATCAAATTTAAAGCCCCCGGATATCGTACAAAAGTTTTTCGTTCTGTGAATATTGGTTCAGAAAAGGTCTTGACATTAAATGTAGATTTATATCCCTTTGAAAATAGTTATTCAACCGAAAATTAATTGGAAGATTCACTAAGTATTTAAGCGACTACAAAAAAAGGATTGTATTTTAAGTGTTTGATTGTGTTGGTATTGGAATTTGTGCTGTAGATTACATTTGCTTACTATCCTATTATCCTGAACTCGATGAAAAGTTGGATGCGCAACAATTCTCTTTTCAAGGCGGTGGGCCAATTCCGACGGCGTTAGTGACATTAGCCCGATTGGGAGCAAAGACAGCGTATCTGGGCATTGTTGGACATGACGATAACGGCAAATTTGTTCTAAAGCAACTCGAACAGGAGGGAGTTGATATCTCGGCAGTTATCGTTGATAAAAATTGTGCTACAAATCAGGCATTTATTTGGGTTGATAATCAATCAGGGAAAAAATCGATTGTTTTAAATAAAAATAGCGTAGCAGCTCCATTGATGCCAAACGAAATTTCAAGCTCCCATGTCAAATCAACTAAATTTTTACATATTGATGGTCGGGAAACTGAAGCAACCATTGCCGCCATTGAAATGGCCAGGGAAACCGGTGTTAAAGTTATTCTTGATGCAGGATCGCCTCGAAAAGAGTTGACAAAAATTCTCGAGCTGGTTGATTATCCTGTAGTTTCAGAAAGCTTTTGTCGATCATATCTAAGCACAACAAGTTATGAAAAAGGATTGGAAAAGCTAATGAAAGCCGGCGCAACCGCAGCAGTTATTACATGTGGGGCCAAAGGCTGTTATGGTGCAGATGAAAACGGTATTATCTTTCAACCGCCGTTTAATGTTGAGGTTATCGACACAACTGGCGCTGGAGATGTTTTTCATGGTGCATTTATTTATAGTTTATTACAAAACTGGTCTCTGAAAAAAAATCTTGAATTTTCATCTGCTGCTGCGGCTATTAACTGTATATATCTCGGAGGTAGATCCGGAATTCCAGGTCTAAAAAAAGTTAATCAATTTTTGGAGGAAAGAAAGTGAAAAAAATGAGATATCTATTGATCGCGCTTGTATTATTTATTAACGGACTTTATGCTCAAAACGAATTCAAACAAGGTGACATTGTTTATATCAAAGTCCCTTCTGAAAATATGCGCATATCTCCCAATGGGACGGTCATTTCTTCCGTCCCACAGGGAACTAAATTAAATGTACTCGGGCAACAAGGGAATTGGGTTGCAGTTCAGCTCGTTGCCTGGATATGGGCGCCCTCTCTAACGAAAAATATTGATAAAGTGGAGGGCTATTCCATGCAAGCGCTTCATATCATGGTGAAAACCGAAACCGAAGCAAATGAAATTAAAAAATTATTGGATACCGGGAAAGATTTCGGGGAGCTTGCAAAACAAAAATCAATCGGCCCGAATGCTAAAAAAGGCGGTGACCTTGGTATTATCCACAAAGGTGACCTGTTGCCAGAATTGGATGACGCATTACGAAAACTTAAACCTGGTCAAATCAGTAGCGTTCTGAAATCCGAGGTCGGGTATCATATCTTTAAACGCTTAAAATAAATTGATGTAATCGAAAAACTTAACACTTTCCGGGGGCAGATCAGATATGTCTGGAATTGGAACCTTCCTGGTGAGGGATTTCCTGCAGCAATGATTTGCCTCCGCAATTGTTACAGAATTTTGAAATCATACCTATTACTCGTTAGAATATTTTAAAACTGTTACTTCGTAAGAGTCACAACAACAATATACGTTGCAACATCAAAAAAGACAACTCTTTTGACCTGCATCAAACGATATCCTATTCTGTAAATTTTTGCCGAATAGTATATTTTTTTATTGCCTCTTTGTAATAAAATGATTAAATTTGGCCATGACAAAATTAGAAAAAGCGATTCGCAAAATTATTCATGATAGTCTAAAATTTAAAAACACCGAGTCAGCGCTAATATTAATTGACGAGCCCAACCGCGAATTAGGACATCTTTTCCTTAAAGCTGCACTTCGGGTCAGCAAAAATTCTGTTCTGGTTGAGATGGACATCTTAAAACGGGATAACAAAGAACCCCCAAAAGTTATAAAAAATTTAATGTGTCAAGCCGATGCAAATATTATTTTAACATCAATATCATTAAATCACACACGTACCATACAAAACGTTTGTCAATACGGAGCCAGAGTAATTAGTCTGGCCGGGCTAACCCCTGCTATCATCAAACGTAGCCTTAATACCGATTTTGACTTCATCTTTGAAAAAAGCAACCGGCTTGCCGACTTATTATCCATTGGCAAAACAATAAAAGTAACTTCGCCCGCGGGTACAGAACTTTCGATACCGATAAACCGGAAAACGAGTGTTGCAGATACTGGCATCGTTGATGAACCTGGCATATTTGCGATGCTGCCCGCTGGTGAAGCCTCAATTGCTCCGGAAAGCGATAAAGCAGAAGGTGTTGTGATCATTGATGGCTCTCTTGGTCCCCTGGGATTAATTAATGATCCGATTGAGTTGAAGATAAAGAACGGATGCATTACAAAAATAATCGGCAATAAAGAGGCAGCAATATTGCGCAAGGCGCTAAAGCCATTTGGAAAGGAGGCACGCAAACTTGGTGAATTTGGTATTGGTACAAATCCGAAAGCTGAAATTACAGGAGAGTCACTGGAAGACGAAAAAGCATTGGGCACTGTTCATGTTGCCATCGGAGATCACTTGTTTGAAGGAGGAAGCGTAGGAAATAATTGCCATATCGATGCAATTCTAAAAAACCCAAACATGCAAATCGACGGTCGACCGATAATCCTGAACGGTCAATTATTAATTTAACAAACAGAGGTTATAAATTCTGGTAAAATTCAACAGGCGTTAATTCCGCAAACTGATCCGTAATTGATGTGATTAGTTGTCGAATATCCTGGCATAAATCACACTTTGCGATATACCCTGCCGGACGTTCCACATAATTAAATTGATCTTTTCCAAATTTTAACAATCCTTCCACACCTTGAGTTGATAAAATCTCAAGTATTGGAAATTTTTGAAGATCAATGCCTTTATAAATTTTCCCCAGATCGCGGGCATTACCTAATGAAATACCTGCACAAAAACTGGGAATGTAATTGCCAGCCGGATCAATGTGAATATGATTCGGATTCTGAAATTCAGGCTGACAATTTTGATTGAAAAAAACAGACGCTGGTTTACGCTCATAAAGATAGCCCAACCTTGTAATAGCCCGGCCGCAAGGAATTAAATGATACTCACGAACAAAATCCTGCGCCGCTTTTTCTCTGCCCGTTGTATTTATATATCGATTGAATGGTAGTTTCTTTGTTTTATCAAATTGACTTAATTGCTGATAATAATAATTCGTATAAACAATTACATTATACTCGCCGAAAATATCCATCGCAATTCTGACTGCCCGCTCAGTATCCTCAAAAGGTATAAATTCATTGTGAAATGGCGACGCACTAATTAACAGAGCTGGCAAGCCGGAGTCGCGAAGTTCTGTCAGCATTTTGGCTGTTTTATCATCACTATCGCACCAACTGGCGTTTGTTTCCACATATTGCAATGGGACCCGATTTTCAACGCATAATTCAACTATTTTTAATGTCAAATCAAAATCGAGAAACGGCTCTCCCCCACCGATATGCAAACCGCGTTGAGACGGAGCATATTCATTAACGTTTTTCAAATATTGGCATGCATCATCAGCCGTCATCCATTTTTTCCATTTCGGTGAACTTGCATAAACACAATGCCGACAAAAATTTGTGCATTGATAAGATAACGTTAATCCACCCGATGTAAAAGGCAATATTTTTAACCATTTCATTCGATTAAGATCCTTTCAGTTTCCGGATTGCTCTCCCCTCTTTCTTGGTCGGCCTGCCTTTATATTTTGGGCGCATACTTTTACCTGATTTATATAACATAGCTCGTAATTCTTCGGCTTCCACCTCTTCCGGAGTTGGCGGATGTTCGTGATATAACAGCCTGGCCTGTGCCGCGGCAATGCTTTTGGTGGAAATATCCAGAACATCAAAAGTTCGCGTTTTCCATTTCGTCTTTACAGCAACGACATCACCGATCTTGATAGTCTTTGCTGCTTTGGCAATCTGATCGTTCACTTTCACTTTTCCCTGTTCACAGGCATCACTTGCCTTAGATCGTGTTTTAACAATACGGGCAACCTTTAACCACTTATCGAGCCGCATTTTCTTTTCACTGTTATTTTCCATGTAATTCTCCTGTACAACGTTACCGGGTCAATAATATAACCATTATGTTGTAATAATTCAACTAAAAAATGTTCAGAAAAATCAATTATAAACCCAAATTCGCTTTTTTGAACAATTACAGGAAATTGAAATTGTTTTTCATGTGAGCTTGTCATTCAATCAGCCATACTTTCACACTCGGTTTTAGCTATGAACTTTTTATTAATATTACCGTAATAATGCACGTGTGTGAGGCAACTTGCCTGAGAAATGCGCGAACTTGAAAGAGAACATATTCTTGAATGGCGAGAGCACTTTGATAAGGAATTCATGCATAAAATGAGGGAATTCCAGCGTGAATTGCAAAACATGCGTGAACAAGAAAACCTGAAAGATATTGTGCCTTTTCATTCGAAAGGATTTGAGAATCTCGACTCATTTAAAGCGTTAGAAAGCCTTAAATCTCTCGAAAGTTTAAAAAGCCTCGAAAAATTTAAATATCAATGCAATTAAAGGAACACGCTCAATTATTGAAAAAGCGTTAAAAATGGGACTTGATAATGAGGATTACTCTTCGATCTATAATGCTATAAATCCTGACAACGAAAACGGAGGATAATAATTTTTTTTTGGAGAAAAAATGATTAACCTAAAAAACCTTTATCAAATTTCACTGTTTGTCATTCTTTTTCTATTTACAGGTGCGATGCATTTTTGCGCTGAGCAATCCGGGCCGCCTCACAAACGAAATTCGGAAGAAGTGAAAAAAATAATTGCAGACAGCGCCAGGGTTGTTCTTCTTTCTCTAAAAGAGAAAAATATGACAAAATTCGCTGGATATGTACACCCTGAAAAAGGAGTTCGTTTTTCGCCGCACGGATACATCGATTCGGAAAATGATATTGTTTTCACATCCGGCAAAATTAAACAAATTGATATGGACAGCACGTTTTTCTGGGGCTATGAAGATGGCACAGGAGACAGTATAAAATTGCATATTGCTGATTATTTTGATGCATACATCTACGATGCTAATTTTATCGAATCAAAAAAAGTTGGGTATCAGGAAATAATTCAAACGGGGAACACCAAAATCAATATTTCTGAAATCTATCCGAACGCGATTTTTGTTGAGTACCATTTCCCCGGAACTGCCGAACATGATGGATTCGATTGGCGTAGTTTACGGCTTATTTTTGAGAAAATGGAAGAAACCTGGTATCTCGTCGGAATCTCTCATGATCAATGGACTATTTAAATGTCAATAAATTTAAAAGTCACAAATAAAACTGCGGCCGTTATTATTCCATCGGGCGAAGTCTGGAATGATATTCAGCCCTTACGTCGGAAATATTTATCCGAGATAACATTCAGGCGTTGGATGCCCCATATTACGTTATTTTTTCCATTTTTTCATAAAGATCACTTACAATATGTGGCTGAACATTTGGGCACACGGATCAGCTCTCATAAAAAATTTCATATTACATTGAATAAATTTCAATATTTTGAAAAAAGTGAACATGATTATGTTTTATGGTTAGCCCCCGAGCCTTCTGACGAGATTATCACTTTATTTAATTCATTAAAATTAGCGTTGTCAGAAATTGCCCCGGAATACCGTTTTCGTGCCAATTTCGTTCCTCACCTTACTGTTGGCCGTATTTCCGATCGTGATACTCTAAACAACATTTTAAGGGAGCTAAATAATTACTGGCATTCAGTGTCCTTTCGTTTACAAGGAATTTCATTCATCTGGTCTAATGATCCGGCGGATGATATATTTCATACTCATACAGAAATTAATTTTAATTGAAGGAGATATTAGCGATGATTGAAATCACCATCCCCGGATTCGGAAATGTTCATGTAAAGCATCTTGTATTTGATTATAATGGCACAATTGCTATCAACGGCCAACTTGTGCCCGGAGTAACAGATATTCTGAAGACACTCTCAAAAACAATTCAGGTGCATATAATCACTGCCGATACCTTTGGAACAGTTCGCGAACAACTGGCAAATACCGTGTGTGAAGTCGTCGTCATTTCAAAACAGGATCAGCATATTGAAAAATTGAATTACATACGTAAAATCGGATTAGCTGAGACAATCTGTTTTGGTAATGGACGAAATGACCGGCTGATGTTGAAAATGGCCGCGCTTGGAATCGCGATAATACAACCAGAAGGCGCGGCATGGGAGGCAATTTCGGCAGCAGACATTGTGGTGAACAATATTATTGATGGCCTGATACTTATCACAAATCCGCTCCGCTTGAAAGCAACATTACGGTCGTAATTCATGGTGATCGCATACAAGCTTTATATTCATCTGAAAAAAGAACAATGTATTACCATCGGAAAATTGGAAACAGTTGCATTTAAATCAGGGAAAGTAATCTATAACGGAAATTCACGAAAAAATATTTTACAAAAAAATAGTTGACTTTTTCATTTTTTTTTTCAATGTTACTTCAAAAGGACTTTTAAATATTTTGGAGACAGTGCAATGATTTTAAAAAGGAGTGGCATAACTCTGTTTATCGTCTTTATTTTTATGATAGTTGGGTTATTACATGCAACAAAAAATAACGTTGATACGGCCCCCAAAAATTCAACCGCAGATTCGCTTACAATAGATTTGCAAAAACAGGTGGCGACTATTTTCAAACAAAGTTGCGCTACAGCAGGCTGCCACAAAGGCAAGTTTCCGAAAAAGAAGCTAAACCTGGAAGAAGATAAATTTGTGAAAGCCCTCATCGATGTTCCGAGTGAGCAAATAAAATCACTCAAATTAGCGGACACAAAAAATCCCGCCCAAAGCTATCTTTTGATGAAATTAAAAGGTGAAAAAGGGATCATCGGTGATTTGATGCCTGTTGAAGCCCCACCGCTAAAAGAAGAACAAATTCTTATTATCGAAACCTGGGTTTTTAGTATTGCACATCCTGGGATAAAAGGAAAATCATCAACATCCGAAGAACTCCCTCAGCAAAAAAATATCAAAACAAATAAATAATAGAGACATTCGTATGATATTTAAAAAAGAGATTCGCGAGCTTATTTTTGCATTGGTTCTTCTTTCAGCAGGTGGATGGATACTTCATTTCTACCGACACCCTATCGGAGGGAACCCATCTCACTATATACCGTTTACTCTTGGATTGTTGAATATATTTATTACCCCGGTTTTTTTTAACTTTCGAAAAACAGTCATCGTCGGCTATTTGATAAATGGGTTCACTGTAATACTGGGATCTATTACGATGGCGCATTTAAGCCTTTCCGGCTTACCCGATCCCCTTACCTTTTCAAACATAATTTTTCGCACGACTGTGGCAGATATATTTATTCTATTTCCGAAATTGTTCATCGGACATGTCATTTTGCGGCATTACTTTCCAACAGGTGTTGGACGCTTATTTACGGCTTTATGGTGGGTACGTCATTTTATTTACGTAATTATCGTTTATTCAGCAGGTCATTTTTTATGGAGTTAATTCAATGATAAAGCATTTTTTAAGAGGCCGAACAGGATGGTATATTCTTCATATTTTAGCAATATTACTATTTTTCTGGCTAGGACGCCTTGTTGGTTTTTAAATAATTATAAATTTTATGAGGATTAATTATGGCAGTAACCCCTTCAACTATGTTGCCACTGGGAACAAAAGCCCCATTCTTTCAATTACCGGATTTTAACGATAAAATGTACTCAATCGCTGATTTCAAAGACAACCCACTACTCGTGATGTTCATTTGCAATCACTGCCCGTATGTCAGGCACATCCGCGTTAAACTGGCTGAAGCTGCCAAAGATTATCAGGCAAAAGGGATTGCAGTAGTGGCTATCAATTCTAACGATGTACACACTTATCGGGATGATTCTCCTAAAAACATGAAAATAGTTTCAGCTCAATACCGGTTCACATTTCCATACCTTTTTGATGAATCTCAGGAAGTTGCAAAATTGTACAAAGCTGCATGTACACCCGACTTTTTCTTATTTGATTCTTCACATCGGTTGGTTTACCGGGGACAATTTGATAACAGCCGTCCCGGAAGTAATTTAGAAGTAACCGGCGAGGATTTATCCCGGGCAGTCGATGATTTGTTAAATAATCGTCAAATTTCACCAGATCAGCAACCATCGATTGGGTGTAACATTAAATGGAAAGTGAACAACGAACCGGATTACTTTAAATAAAAAGGAGCCACACTCGTACTCAACGAGAAAAATATCCGGAGTTTTATGTAAAAAAAATGGAAACATCGTATTCTGATGTTTCCATTAATTTTATTACCAGTTAGCTACTCAAGCGCCTGCGAATCGTATCCTTGATATTTCGGATGCGTCGAACATTCAACACAAAAGCAAAGCCTAGTTTTATCGGAAAAATGAAATACGAACCCAGCATACCAAATACAGGACGTTTGAATTCCGTAATTTGATAGCCATGTTTTTTCATCGCTGCGGTGGTCGTTTTCGTGCAAATTGCGATTTCCGATCGGGTTAGACCACCCTTCTGCCATCTTCCCGATGCATTCTTGTTAATCCCCTTCCGTTCAGGATGATCATTCCCACTGGAAGATCCGATTTGCGGTACCTTTAACATATTTTCATTAAATTCCAATCCCAGGAAATCAACAACGGATCGGATGGATTCTTCCGGGTTGTTAATAAGATCCTCGAATCGCAACTGAAATACGCGCTCGTGATCTTTATATTTATCTGCGCTATTGATAGCGGCATTCCACATTTTGGAAATGGTTATCGGATGATAATTTACCCACGCCCGAAAAGCTTCGCGCAGCGGAATATATTTGCCGCCTAAAAACCGTCGCTTCCATTTCTTTTTTTGAGATAATAATACATCCCGCGGATCACGAACCATGTTTATCACCCGTGCGTCAGGAAGCAGTTTCAGGATATCACCGATATAATATACATTTCGCGGCGTCTGATCGCACGGAACATATTTTGAATTCCGTTGAGTTTCATATTCTAAAAATGCGTTAAAAACATCCAAAGAGCGTATTGAATTCAAGTGTTGCAGCGAATTGAAAATGGTTATCGCTTCATCCTTAAAACGCTGCGGATTTCCTTGTCGCAGATAACCATCTCGCTGAATTGTGATTAATCGTTTTAGCAACGACAGGGTCTGCTCTTTCGAAAGATGTCGATCTTTATCGCTCACAGACCATAATTGACCAAAAAAATGTAACTCCCCGAACGTAAATACGTTCGGATGCATTCCAATTATCCGGCCCATCATTGTGGTGCCGGATCGCGAGTTACCAACAACAAATATCATTGCTTTTTGCCCAACATTTGATTCTTTTTTCATAAACGCCTCAATTTAATTATCCTTACAAAACAATCGCACACTTCATTCAATACGTTCTTTACAATTACAAGCAAATAAAATATTTTGCTTACTTTATTTTGTTGATTTCTTTATAAACAGGTTCTTTCGAGACTTCGTCCGCAACCTGAATATATTGAACAATACCTTCCCGGGCAACCCAAAATACAACCCATACCAGTAAAAGTAGTTCTTTTATAAATACGCCGTAAGCTGTTCCAAAACTGGGATCGTTGTGATCGGACAGAATCAGTACACGGTCAACTCCGGATGCCCCGCGCCATCTTTTTTTTTGCGCAAATGGCAGCAAGTCCATGCTAATCGTTATTTTGAACATCATCACATCGCTTTTCCGCTTCCTGATTAAATTGTCGGGTTTTAGCATCACACACGGATATATCCAATGAAGGCGCTGAGGACAATCATTTTTCCCTTGGAGGAAGATAATTTAACAGGTTTCACGTCGTTATCGAGCACTTCAAAATCTGGTGCATAACCTCCGATTTTAATTCCATTGCCGTGTAATGTAATCGGATATCCGTTTACTTACACTATTCCACTTCCTTCTTTACTAATTTTCTCCTTTTGTTATAAATATTTAATAATATAAGACAATATTAGTCTTATTTAAAATATAATAAATGCAACTCAATAAAATTGGTTGCATTTATCTTTTAGTAAATTTAAGCCATTGGCCAAAAATTGTTATCATACCAAACAGTCTCCATTAATTCTTTTTCGACATCTGCAAGAAACTGGAGATGCGTTTTTTCCCAGGTAGATAACCACTCATATAATTCTTTTTCCAGCACATCTTCCGAGGTATCCCGCCTTTCTGAATAATACTTCACGGCCTTATCTTCCATCGCCATTGCAGCAGAGATAGCAGCGGCTTCATATCCTGACGCAGAAATGTCTTCCTTAATTTTTTTATTTAAAACTTCTTTAGCGATGATATCAGAGGGAGAACCTGAGTAAGAGACTGCTTTAAAAGTGCCATCTTTTTGTAAATTTATAAAATGCTGTTCTAAGATATGAATATGTTTTGATTCTTCTGCTGCCATTGTTTCAAAAATCGTTTTTACTGATTCGCTTGTAGTATTTTTCGCGACATTTTCATAAAATGCTTTACCCCGTCGTTCAAGCAAAATTGCCCCTTTTAAAATATCAACTACTTTTTCAATCGACATTTAATTCTCCTGTGAACTGTTACCTGATTCATTTAAACACTTTTTACATATACCTTTAAAATATCCCTGTATTTCCTCGATCTTGTGCCCGTCAATATTTTTTGTTTCCTGATATACACAGCCGACATCAACATCAAATATAGCGCCACATTTTTTACACATAAAATGGTGATGTTGTTGGCGAGCGTATTCATAGCGTAATTCAGATTCCGAAATTGTAAGCACATTCACCAGGCAATGCGCTCTTAATACATCCAATGTATTATAGACTGTTGTTTTGGAAAGTGTCGGGACTTTTTTAAATAAAGCCAGGTAAATCATATCAACTGTTGGATGGATCGGGTTTTTATCGAGATATTCCAGAATTTTTATCCGTTGGTATGTGGGTTTTATGCCAGAATCTTTTAAAATTTCTTTGTAAGTTTCCATAATAGCCTATAATACAATTCGTAATTGTTTTCAGTTTACAATTAATATAAATTAAAGTTAGTACAAAATCAAGCTATTTTTATTTTACCTGAATTTCTAAAATAAATTATAACAATGAAAAAATAGCTTTATTGCCCGCGAAACACACGAAATAGTGCTTAATTCAAAATAAAAAAATAACATTTCGTGTATTTTTGTGTGTGTAGTGAACTACAATTGTACAATAATTTTCTTTTTAGAATTTTAGATTTTATATGATTTACGAATTCGCAATATCAAGTGTGCCCGCTATTTCTTCAGGTTCCAGTCGAAAGATGCTCCCCTTCCCTCCAAAAAAGCCGTGCTCACGAATCATGTGGACACTTAATTGCGAAAATTTAATTGTTTTATTTAAGCGTTTATTTTCAACAGTGGCCATAATTTTATGATGCAATTTGGGTTCCCCAAAGGGACAGGGTAATAAACCCCGGCTCCAAATTATTTTCACAGAGTAATCTCCCAGATCAACTGTGGTTTCCAGGCCTTTTTTCCCTTGCTCAATAAAATACTGAAGTCGATTAGCCACCTGCTCTTGCGTAATATTTATTCGAGCAAGAGTTCTTGAATCTTTAAATACAATTTCATGTATATGCCGGGTATCATTACCGAGAAATCCCTCTTTGGAGATTTTTCCGGGCAAAAAATTATCGGCTATATCATTTTCATGAGGTGTTTTTTTCATGAAAGGCTCCAAAATATATTTTATCCGAACGGATCATAAAAAATTCGTTTTGATGACATGCCATATTTTTTCATAACTTTTATACATGCATCAATCATACCAGGACTGCCGCACAAGTATCCCTGGTTTTTCTCTGCCTTATCATTTGCTTTTAAATACTTACCTAATGGTTCTGTTATTAGACCGGTTTCTCCGTTCCAGTCATCCTCGGCTTCGGGGTTAGAAAGAGCAGGCACAAAGGTAAAATTTTCAATTCGCTTTTCAAGTGTTTTCATTTCGTCGAGATAGAACAGGTCTTTTTTAGTGACAGCGCCAAAAAAATATATTATTTTCCGTTTCGATTGCTTCTGCGCCAAATCCTCAAGAATGGAAACAAACGGCGCCATTCCTGACCCACCAGCCACCATAATCATTTCGCCTTCGCCGTCACGAACATAAAAATCTCCCATTGGAGCAACAATGTTTACTTTTTCATTTTCCTTCAGATAATCATGCACCCATGTCGTACATATTCCCTCAGGGACTAAACGGATCATCAAATCGATATGATCATTCTCAAAATGCGGAGATGCGATTGAATACGCGCGAGACACGCTATCTTTAATACCATTATAAGGTTTGGTGATTAATTGAGCATATTGACCTGGCTTAAAAGAAATCTCAATTGGTTCAATCAAATTTAATCGAATAAGTTTAATATCGTACGTCAGGTCTTTTATTAAGCTGACTTCTGTTTTAAATTCTTTGATATTGAACAATTCTTCGGGAATTTCGATTCGCATATCCTGTTTCACTTTTACCTGACAGGACAACCGGACGTAATTTTCAATTTCCTCTTTGGTAAGTAGCGGCTCTTCAGTGGGTAATAGCGGACCAACGCCATCTAACACCCTGCATTTACAATATGCACATGTTCCCCGGCCACCACATGCAGACGGCAAAAATATTTTCTGACTATTTAAAGATGAAAGTAACGATGCGCCTCCTGGTACTGAAAATTTTTCTTCATCATTGATTGTGATTTTACACTCGCCATAGTTTGCAAAAAGCCGTTCAGCAATTACCAGTAAAACAGCAAGAATACCACTTATTCCAGCCATTGCGGCTGTTGTGATAATTATTTTTATTACCATAACCGATCCTGTTTTCTATTGAATTTGAACGATTCCTGAAAATCCGATAAATGCCATTGCCATCAATCCTGTAATAATTAACACAATACCAGGACCACGCAAAGCCGGTGGGATGCGCTTTTCATTAATTCTCTGCCGGATACCTGCCATCGCCAAAATAGCTAACAACCATCCCAGACCGCTCCCTGCGCCAAACATAACGCTCTGGATAAAGGTATACTTTCGGATGACCATAAAAAGCGACACTCCCAATATTGCACAATTGACAGTGATTAATGGCAAAAATATTCCAAGATTAATATACAGCACTTCGGAAAAACGTTCAATAATCATCTCTAATAATTGTACAGCAGAAGCAATGACAATAATAAATGCAATATACCTTAAGTATTCAATTTCTAACGGTGCGAGTACATAATAATATACCAGGTAATTTAACGCCGATGTGACTGTTAAAACGAAAGTTACTGCCAATCCAAGTCCGAGCGATGTTTTTACTTGCGACGAGACAGATAAAAATGAACACATCCCCAAAAAATATACTAATAAAATATTGCCTGTAAAAATTGAAGCAAAAAATATGACCCATGGGGATAAACTTTCCATAAACAAGGTCTCCTATTTTTCTGAGTGAGAAATTTTCATTGCAGAAATATTATTAGCGACCCATATAAAAATCGCCAGCATAAAGAATCCGCCGGGGGCCATAATCATAAATGCCCACTGAATCCACCCTTCTGAATAGCCCATGCTTTTTAAAAGCGGATCCATGACTGGTAGCCCCAAAATGGTGCCAAACCCCAGCAATTCTCTGAAAAAGGCAATGACCAGAATAACGTACATATAACCAATGCCAGACATAACACCATCTAAAAATGCCAGTGTCGGACGATTAGAGGAAGAAAACGCCTCCAATCTCCCCATGATAATACAGTTAGTGATAATTAGTCCGACGTACGGGCCAAGCGCTTTGCTAATATCCGGCACATTAGCTTTTAGTACGATATCGACAACGACAACGAAACTTGCAATGACAAGTGTTTGTACCATCATGCGAACACGCTGGGGAATAATATTTCGCATCACAGAAATTGTGAGCGCGGAAAACGCAGTTACAAAAGTAAGTCCTAATCCGAGAATGAGTGTATTCAAAAAAATATTCGTTACTGCAAGCGTTGAACATATCCCTAAAATTTGCACTGTCACCGGATTATTTTTCCATAAATCGTCTTTGATAACTTCAATTGCTTTTGTATTTGCCATGGTTACCTCAATTATCTTAAAACGTGGTTATGCCATGCACGATATTTATATCGTTAGGTTACTGCTTTTTTCAATAATTGTTCATTATCACGAATGAATTTGATATAAAATTCCAAATCAGCATTCAGCATATTTTGAACGCCGGAAACAGTTTGGGTAGCCCCGGTAATGGTCTGTAAACTATTTGTTGAGTTGTTAATATTCGATTGTTTTTTTTCTTTGACCAAAATAATTGGCTCTTTCACAGACTCATCATAGAATCCTTTTAGATTCAAATTACGAAAAAAGTATTTAAATTCAATTTCAGTGATTCTCGCGCCAAGCCCTGGTGTTTCAACCTGCTCGGTAAAATCAATGCCCACCATTTTTTGCAAATCAGCGGAGATAGCTCCAAACGCGCTGATTGTTCCCCATAATCCTTTTCCTTTCAACGGAAACCCATAAGCAAGAACATTACCTGCGTCATCATAGCGAATATAAACTGTTGCTGAATCTTTCAAAGGAAGAAAACTATTTTTTAATGATTTTCGGTGTTCGCCTTCAATCGGCAGTCTGACTGTTTTTATCTGATCTTGAATTACACGGATAATCTCCTGTTCATTCCACGGGATAGCGCTGGTAGTTGCAGCCGGATCAAGATTAGTCTCTTTAAAGTTAGCTGGGAAAATATTAAAAGCATATAAAATGGATTTCGATTGTTCAATTTTTAAATTTTGAGCAATACGTGCACGAGAAGTTTCATTAATAACAGCTAATACGGAAATAAATACAATGGTTATTACAGTCATAAATCCGATTGTTGTCATCGATTTTTTCATATACTAAATATCCCCTCGAATATCAATACAAAAACGGTTCATTTGCACTATCATGCTTTCTGAGCTTTTTTTGATGCTTGATAGCTTTTAACAGCATGGTCAATAATCGGCCCGAACATATTCGCAAGCAAAATGCCAAATGTGAGTCCGCCAGCAAACAGAGAAAAATATTTAATAATGATCGTCATAATGGCAATAATTGCTGCGTAAATAATCTTTCCCATGTCTGTTCGAGCGGCAGACACCGGATCTGTCACCATAAAAAAACCACCCAGAATCGCGCCCCCTGCCAATAAGCCGAGCAACGGATCAGCTATTTTATCCGGCATCATCAGGAACAGGATTGTCTGGAAAATAATATATGTTACAAAAAAACTAACGACCAGATGCCGGTTGGCTATTTTTTTATAGACGAGATAAATGCCACCGATTAACAAAAGCACGGCTGACATTTCGCCTAAAGAACCTCCGCCGATAAAAATAGTTTCACCTAGTTTCTCATATTGCCCGTTTATATTACCCAGAAACAACTGCCAAAAACCGGGTAGCGTAGTTGCCCCGTCTTTAAACGCAATGGAGGGAGTCGCCGAGGTGATCGAAGAAAGATAATCGCCAGCCGCGGCGAAACGCCAGGTGGCGAATCCCGCAGGAAAATCAGAAAAATTGGCCGCAGGTACCCACACATTTGTCATGTGGACCGGGAATGTAATATAGACAAAAGCTCGTCCTGCAATCGCCGGATTAAATACATTACCGCCAAATCCTCCAAAAGCCATTTTTGCAAAGGTAATGGCAAACACAGCACCGACTACAACCATATAAAATGGTATCGTCGGGGGCAAAGTTAATGCATATAAAAATGCTGTCACGAAAACCGCTTCAGATATTTTCCCGTTTTTTCCTCTGACAAATAACCATTCCGTAATGACACAACTGACCACGGAAATCGTTAAGATCGCTAATGTAACCCAACCAAAAAAGTAAATTGCACCCACAGCGGCAGGAATAAGACAATATACAACCGTGCGCATAACTGGTTGTTTCTGAAACTGTATGTTCAATATCCTCATTATATCCCTTTTTAATTTTTTCCTTATACTTTATGAGCGCGATATCCAACTTTATGAATTACAGACACAACTTCATTGAGATCAGCAGTGCCCTCAATTTCAACCATTCCTTCTTCAAGATTAACTTCGCATGCATCCACACCCTGTACCTGTGAAACGGCCTCCTCTACAACCATTTTACAATGGCTGCAACTCATTTCATCGACTTTTATAATTGACTTCATATTTCAATCTCCAAATACATTGTAACTATTCAAGTTAGATTTAAGCAGCTAATAATTTATAAAATACTATGGATAAAAACAACCAATTTTTCCCATTTCATTCTTTTTTTTCTGAAAAATCTTTGAAAACAAACGTTCAGGGAATGGATCAATGCGTGAGAATTGCCTCTATGGCAAAATATTAGCTCATTACTTTTTCTTTTATTAACTTTTGCGCTTTTTATTGTTTTTTCGTTAATATTTTTGTACATTAAATCGTTTTTTAATTATAAAAATTAATAATACGTTGGAGAATAAAATGACAGTAAAGCAATCGATATTATTAACCGGGGCGACTGGCTATATTGGGGGCAGACTGCTGCGAGTGCTGCAAAATCACGGTTATCGCATTCGGTGTATGTCACGCCGTGTAGACGCCTTGAAACACAAACTGGATAAAAATACAACGGTCGTATACGGGGATCCCCTTGTAAAAGAATCGCTGGAGGATGTTTTTAAAGGCATTGATGTAGCATTTTACTTTATCCATTCTCTGGGATCAAAACAAAGTTTTGTTCAACTCGACCGAGTTGCAGCAGAAAATTTTAGTTATGCCGCGAAAGCACAGGGCGTTACGCGAATTATTTATCTCGGCGGATTAGCGAACCCGGATGAAGAACTTTCGGATCATTTACGCAGCCGCCTCGAGGTCGCGGATTATTTACGGAAATCAGGAATACACGTTATCGAGTTTCGGGCGTCGATCATAATTGGTTCAGGGAGTCTATCTTATGAAATGATTCGTGCTCTTGTGGAACGATTACCAGTAATGACAACCCCCAAATGGGTTTCAATGAAAGCTCAGCCCATTGCTATAAAGGATGTTTTGGAATATCTGTTACAAGCAATTGAGATGACGAACACTAAAAATATGATTTTCGAAATCGGCGGCTCAGAGATAGTTTCCTATAGAGATTTAATGCGGGAATACGCACGGCAACGCAAACTCCATCGCTGGATGATTCCCGTGCCGGTTTTAACGCCCCGACTTTCCAGTTATTGGCTGGGCCTGGTCACTCCGTTATATGCTCGCATCGGCAAAAAATTAATTGATAGCATTCGACATCCGACTGTTATTCAGGATACTTCAGCGCTTGAGTATTTTGACGTCAAGCCCCAAAATGTCCGGCAATCAATTACGGAAGCCCTTCAAAATGAAGACAAGGAGTTTGCCGAGACGCGATGGTCAGATGCGTTGTCCTCAGCAGGAAATCCAAAAGATTGGACTGGCATTCGAGTCGGCAATCGACTTGTGGATTCTCGCACTGCTAAAGTTAATGTTCCGCCGGAACAGGCATTTAAACCAATTGAAAAAATAGGCGGAGATACTGGTTGGTATTATGCAAACTGGCTATGGCATTTGCGCGGGTTTCTCGACTTACTTGTCGGAGGTGTTGGAATGCGGCGCGGAAGACGTGATCCGAGTTCGTTGCATGTGGGAGATGCTGTCGATTTCTGGCGCGTGGAAGCTATTGAGAAGAACCGACAGCTACGGTTACAGGCAGAAATGAAGCTTCCTGCGCGAGCGTGGCTCGAATTCGAAGTGGAACCGACCGAAGACAACGGATCAATTATAAGGCAAACGGCTCATTACGATCCGGCAGGTCTCTTTGGGTTGATTTACTGGTATTCTATCTACCCTGCTCATCGCGCAATATTTGCCGGTTTACTAAGAGGCATAGTTAATGCATGTAAAAAACTGTAAAATAATAATTGACTTTTTACTTTATTTATGTTAATTTAAGTATTTCTAACTTTTTTATCGCATTATTACAGACTTATCATTTTGTTGGTGTATGCGTTATCATTTTTCTATTTGTTAATCAAAAAGGTGGTGGTATAAGTGGTATCCTATTTTCTCGACAGACCAGGTTTTGATGCGCCTGGAACTGTATATAATGAGATTTTTTTCTTCATGAATAATAATTCCAAAAAATCTGCAATTTTAAAGTTGGATTTTCCGTTAACATAATTGCAGTTTTTTTTGTACTTCTTCTTGATTATGCTATTTGCCTAAGATGGCTTCATAATTTTCTTTCACATAAAGTCCGGTGTTTTATATGAATGACTTTGATAAATCAAAAGAAAAATTAATTCATGAATTGAATGAATTACGCTTCGAATTAAAAAATTCAAAAGAACTCTGCCATCAGCAACATCAAGAACTCCGTATTCTGAGGCATAAAGACGACCGTTTTATTGAATTCTCAAATCTTCTTCCCGAAATTATCTTTGAAACTAATTCCAAAGGAAAACTTGTGTTGATCAACAAGCCGGCAATGGAACTGACAGGTTATACCAGAGAGGATTTTAATAAAGGTATCTATGCAATTGAGATGTTAGCTGAGCAAGACACGGAAAGAGCCCGTTCACACATGGAGAATATTCTCAACGGTAAGCCGCAACCACAGGCTGAATTTTTAGCGCAACGAAAAGATAAAAGCACTTTTCCGATACTCGTACATTCCATGCCGATTTTGAAAAATGGGAAAGTCATCGGAATGCGCGGAATTATCTATGATCTTTCCGAAGACAAAAAAAGAGAAAATCAAAACAAGTATTTTAATCAAGAACGGCACATTATAATTAATAAATCTGGTATTGAAATAGCAGTTATCGACTATAACGGAAAAATCGATTTTCTAAATGATTATTCGGCGCAATCCTTTCATGTCTCGGCAGAAAAGATTATTGGTAAAAAACTTTCCGCATTATTTCCGAAAGAAGTAGCCAATGCCCAATTGGCAAATATCAGGAGAGTGATAGAATCGGGTCAGGAATATCTTCACGAAACACGTTTACCTGTCGATGGTAGCTGGCGTTGGTATTTTGCTAACTTACAACCATTTCATAGTTCCGACGGAAAAATTAACAAAGTTATGGTAATTGCCCAAAATATTACTGAAAAGAAGCATGCCGAAGAAAAGCTAAATGAACACAAGACCATGGCAAAAATTTTAATGGACTCTGCAAACGAATCTATTTTCCTTATCGATAGAAATTTGAAAATTTTAATAGCGAATCCCTCAGCGGCAAGGCGTTTGAATGTAAAGGTAGAAGATTTAATTGGTAAAAATTTAAGAGAAATCCCACAATACTCATCCAATAAACCTCTTTGTGAAAATCGATCACAAAAAATTAATCAGGTGTTAAAAACAGGGATACCAGTTCATTTTAGTGATAGTCGCGATGAATTCTTTTTTGATATAAGCATCTATCCGATAGTAACTCAAGGAAATATTAGCAGCTTGGCTATATATTGTCGCGATATTACCGATCAAAAGAAAGCTGAAAATGCGCTCCGGTTAAGTGAAGAACGACTGCGCCGTGTGGTGCAAAACATGCCAGTTATGATGATTGCCTTTGATGATGATCAAAATATTATTGTGTGGAACAGAGAATGTGAACTGATAACAGGTTATCTTATGAGCGACATTATTGGTAATTCCGATACAATTGAATTCACATATCCGAATTCAACACTACACGATAAAATGGTGAGCGAATGGGCAACACGCGGAAACTACTTTCGAAATTGGGAAAATACCATCACTTGTAAAAATGGCAGTGAAAAAACAATCGCATGGTCAAATATTTCAAAACACTTCCCAATTCCTGGCTGGGCAACATGGGGAATTGGAATTGACATCACAAAACGAAAGCAATTTGAAAAAGCACTGTCCAAATCCGAAGAACAGTACCGACTGGTCTTTGAAAATTCTACTGAGGCAATTCTGGTTATTCAGGATCGTCGTTTAAAATTTTTTAATCCCCGAACAGAGGAATTTACAGGTTACTCTCACCAGGATCTGATAAATTTATCTATTCTGAAAATCATTCACCCGGAAGACAAAGCAAGTATTGTTAAATTGGGTAAAAGGCAGTGGACAACATCTCACGCCTCCAAAATTCAAAACATTCGAATCATAACTAAACCGGGAAAAATACGATGGTTTGAAATAGGTATAGTAAAAATACAATGGCAGGGAAGACCAGCGTTGCTCAACTTTGCAGTTGATATTACCCAGCAAAAGGAAATGGAAGCGGAGCAGATTAAACTACAACAACAATTGTTTCAAACACAAAAAATGGAACTAATAGGCCGCCTGGCAAGTGGTATTGCACATGATTTTAACAATCTGCTCTCGCCGATAATTAGCTATTTAACCTTAACTTTAATGGAAGTATCAAGCAAAGATCCGTTATATTTAAAAATAAATCATATTTTAGAATTATCACGACAAGCACAAAGTTTAACCCGCCATTTGCTTGCTTTTGGGCGAAAACAAGATATGATTTTAAATCCCGTTAATCTTAATGATGAGATCACCCAATTCAACAAAATTTTGCGCCATTTGGTTAACAGAAACATTGACATAAAAACAATCCTCGCTCCCTCTCTGGAACTTATCAAAGCTGATTCCTCGCAAATCCATCAAATACTGATGAACCTGGTAATAAATGCGCAGGACGCCATGCCAAATGGCGGCAAACTTATTATTGAAACTGTAAATGTAACGATCTTTGAAGAGAAGAGCCAGGAATTACCGAAAACTGGCCCGGGCCAATATGTAATGCTTGCAGTGAGCGATAATGGTCATGGTATGGATAAACAAACGCTTGAAAAAATATTCGAGCCCTTTTACACAACAAAAGGTCGGTGCAAAGGAACAGGTTTGGGGCTTACTACCATTCAACAGATTATGAATCAATATAACGGATCCATAAGCGTTTGCAGTGAACCCCAGAAAGGAGCTACTTTTAAACTATATTTTCCCGTGGGTTATTCAGAAAAATCAACTGTTAATGAACGGGTGCAACCAAATTTCAGCTATACAACACCATCTGATGGTTTGATTTTAATTGTGGATGATGATGAAAAGTGTCTGTCACTCATCGAAGATGTTTTGGTTAAAATGAATCATAATGTGCTTAAAGCTGACGGGCCTCAAAAAGCACTAACATTGGCCAAAGAATATGGTAAGAAAATTCAACTACTGATAACAGATGTAAATATGACTGAATTAAATGGAAAAGAATTATTCAATAAATTACGCGATCAGAATCTGAAATTAAAAGTATTGTTTATATCAGGATATTTAAAAGAAATGGTCGATATCGTTGAAAACAACTTTTTGCAAAAACCATTTTCTGCTCAACAGCTTCTCGCCAAAGTAAACACAATCTTCGCGAGTTAATCTGAATAGAGCATTTTAGGGGGATCGCATATTTCAGTTGCTATAAAAAAGACTCCCTTACCTGATATTTCAGGCAAAGCAGTCTTTTTTGTAGTTCATCAAAAAGGTAAGAAGAATAAAACACTTTAATTCAGGGCAAATTTAGCGGCAGAATACATCTCGTACACTTTTGCAAAAAATTTATCCGCTTCTACATAGTCATTCGGGTCAACATAACATGTCTCCTTTTCGCTTTCCAGTAAATAAACCGCCATTTGGCAATGAATTCGTGTTGTCAAATCAGAATCAGTATCACTTAATTTCTTCAATTTTTTGAACAGCGTTTTTACATCTACGTCCGGATACTGCGATTTAAATTTAACGACCAAAAAAGCTGCGCTGGAACGAACGCCATCAACTTCAGAATCCAGCGATTTCAAGTAGCCCTGTTTGGCCATTTCTATGTAAGTCCCCTCGTCATTTGTTTGGGCAAAAACAGAGACAAAGGCACAGACTAAAACCAAAACCATCATTCTTGTAAAAGCTTTCATGACACACCTCCGTATATTTAATGAATTTTATTTTCTAATTTTATTTTCAATTATCTTATATGGAAATTTACACTGATAGTTGTCAAATAAGCGTCAATAAATGTAAATAAATGTCACCAAATCAATTAAAAATATCATCCAATAAATCCCAGAAACTTCTCTGCCGTCGGTCAACCTTTTGATAACGTTCTTTTTTAAAGACGCCAATCGGAAGATCATAAATTCCGCCATCAAGCCAGGCATCATAAACACGGATGGCAATCACATTTTCTTTACCAATTTTTACTATTTTTTGAGGCAGATAATATGCCCGAACCTGCTGATACCAATGTCCGTATTCACCGATATAATTATTTTTCGGGATCGGCCCGGTGCTACCAATACGGATGCCATTGAGGAAAACCTGGTCAACATCATCGATTTTACCAAGCATTAAAATTAATTCATCCTGTTTGAAATCATCCGGAATAAAGACCTGTTTTCGGTACCAGGCAAATCCATCATAGTCAATATATCCCTGACCTTCCCAGAAACCAGGCACAATTATTTGATCCCAGTGAGAATCATCATAATTTTCGTTTGCCCATAATTCTCTGTCTCCGGTTTTAAATTTCCAGTATCCGCCCAGCTCGATATCCGGTGCAAGATTTCTTTTAACAGAACAGATACCAATATTCCCCTGAATGATTCCCCCCTGTAGTTGATCATCATAAACCCGCACAGAGATTACATTGTCTTTCTCAAATTGAATTAAATTCTTGGGGATAAAGTACTTGCGATGAACGTTATACGCAGTATGATATTTAGGAGGAAACTGTCCTGCACTGCCAATTTGCACTCCATTGAAAAATACAGCGTCCACATCATCTATTTGACCAAGCAGCAAATAAAGGTTATCCTTTTTTAAACGTTTCGGAAATTGAATCAACTTACGGTACCATGCATAACCGTCATATCCTGGATATCCGTTGTCTTCCCAATTATCGGGTACATAGATAGATTTCCAATCAGAATCATCAAAATCAGGTTCTGCCCATTTCATGTTATCACCAATCTCAAACTTCCAGCGACCGCGCAGATTGATTTCTTTTTTTAAATCAGAGGCATTTAGCAAAGAAGTGACAATCGACATAAGTATTCCAAAAAAAATAATTCTTTTATACATTATTGTTTATCCTTTCATAAAAAAATAAAATATGTATCTTCTCAATATTTTATGGTAGATATGGGCGCTTGCCGCAATGTCGTATTTAAAC
>CAZCJL010000046.1:0-48825 GCA_964498785.1 uncultured Cytophagia bacterium
AATACGACATAGCGGCAAGCGCCCATATCTACCATAAAATATTGAGAAGATACTGAGATTCTTTACTCCCCCGCTTAGGCGGGGTCGCTCAGAATGACATTTCCTCGATTTTAGGCGGTTCCTGGACAGCCTGTTTACAGACTATCCGGGAGCTTTTATATCGTCAGAAAAACCTTCGCAAGGGTAGTTCCTGGGCACGTTCTTTATGTGATGACATAAAATATTTACTAAAAAGTAGAGCCATGAATATTAAAACAACATTCTTGTTCGGAATTATCTTTATCTTGTTGATATTCCAAAATTCGTATACAAAGGAGGAAAAGATGATCTGGAAAGATCATACGCAGCCTGTTTCCAAACGCGTGGACGATCTGGTCTCCCGTCTCAATGTGGCAGAAAAAGTATCCCAGCTCATCTACAACAGCGAGGCAATTCCGCGGCTGGATATTCCGGAGTACAACTGGTGGAGCGAATGTTTGCACGGCGTCGCACGGAACGGTCGGGCGACGGTATTTCCGCAGGCAATTGGCATGGCTGCCACGTTTGATGAGGAGTTGATGTTTCGTATTGCCACTGCAATTTCCGACGAAGCTCGTGCGAAATTCAATATCGCTCAGAAAATTGGCAACAGTGGACGTTATGCCGGATTGACGTTCTGGACGCCGAACATCAATATTTTTCGCGATCCACGATGGGGAAGAGGGCAGGAGACCTATGGCGAAGATCCGTTCCTCACCGGAAGCATCGGGACGGCTTTTGTCAAAGGATTGCAGGGCGACCATCCGTTCTTTCTGAAAGCTGCTGCCTGCGCCAAACATTACGCGGTGCATTCGGGTCCCGAAGGCTTGCGTCATGAATTCAATGCTGTGCCGTCTAAGAAAGATTTCTTTGAAACATATCTGCCTGCGTTTGAAAAACTGGTGCGAGATGCAAACGTCGAGGCGGTGATGTGCGCCTATAACAGGACATACGATGAGCCCTGCTGCGGGAGTCCCTATTTACTGAAAGATATACTCCGGGAAAAATGGGGCTTCAAAGGTCATATTGTGTCCGATTGCTGGGCGATTGTGGATTTCCACGCACACCACAAGGTGACTGCAAATCCGGTGGAATCCGCGGCGCTCGCGCTCAGGAGCGGCGTGAATGTCAACTGCGGAAATACCTTCCCATATTTGCTCGATGCAGTGGAACAGGGATTGATTACAGAGCGTGATCTGGATGATGCATTGAAACCGCTGCTCACGACGCGGTTTAAATTGGGCCTGTTCGATCCTCCCGGTTCAAATCCCTACGACGCTATTTCACCGGACGTGGTGAATTCAGAAAAACACCGCTCTCTTGCATGGGAAGCAGCTTCAAAATCATTTGTGTTGTTGAAGAACGATGACGTTCTGCCGCTTAAAAAAGACATCCATAAAATTTATGTTGTTGGACACCATGCTGCCAGCACCGAAGTCCTGCTCGGTAATTATAACGGCGTCAGCGACCAGATGGTGACCATTTTGGAAGGGATTGTCGGAAAGGTTAGTCTTGGCACTACGGTGGAATACAAGCACGCTACATTGCTGGATCGCGAAAATATCAATCCTATTGACTGGACAACCGGCGAGGCGCATGATTACGATGTCATCATCGCGGTGATGGGAATTTCCGGTTTGCTCGAAGGCGAAGAAGGGGAATCCATCGCATCGCCGGACCGCGGCGACCGTTTCGATATCCGGCTGCCGCAAAATCAGGTGGATTATTTGCGCAAGCTGAGAAGTAAGGGTGACAAGCCCATCATTCTCATTTTGACAGGCGGAAGTCCGGTAGCTATTCACGAAGTCCCTGAGCTGGTGGATGCCATTCTCTGGGTGTGGTATCCCGGCGAGCAGGGCGGAAATGCAGTGGCAGATGTACTTTTCGGCGATGTCAATCCAGCGGGACGTCTGCCTGTCACATTTCCGAAATCAGTGGATCAACTGCCGGCGTACGATGATTATTCCATGGAAGGACGCACATATCGCTATATGACAGAAGATCCGTTATATCCGTTTGGATTCGGATTGAGCTATTCAAAATTCGCTTACCAGGCCATTAAATTAAGCGACTCTGAAATTAAGAAAACTGACAGCATCGAAGTAGCTGTCACTGTTGTGAACAACGGTCCGTTTGATGGCGACGAGGTGGTGCAATGTTATCTGACGGATGTAGAGGCATCAACTCGTACCCCGCGATGTGCACTGAAAGGATTTAAACGGATTCATTTAAAATCCGGTGAAAGTGCAGAAGTGAATTTTACCATCACGCCGGAAATGATGATGCTGGTCAATAATGACGGAGAAAAGATTTTGGAAAAGGGACAGTTCAAAATCACTGTGGGTGGTGCATCTCCCGGACAGCGAAGTATAGAATTGGGCGCTGCGGATTTCGTCGATGCTGTTTTCAACTTGAAATAATGGATATTTTGTTATGAAAAAAATCGTGATCATTTTTGTTGTCATATTATTTGTTGGTTGCGGTAATCTGGGCAACCCACCCGCAGAGCCCGTTGCGTACGTCAATCCGCTCATCGGGACGACGAATGGCGGAAATACATTTCCCGGTGCGGTGGTGCCGTGGGGAATGGCACATATTGTTCCGCACACGACCCGTGAAAAAAGCTGGTCCGGCTCCCGCTATTATTATGGGGATAATTTCATTTACGGCTTTGGGCAGATTCATTTGAGCGGAGTCGGCTGTGCTGATTTCGCTAATATAAATCTGATGCCAACAACCGGATATTTATCTTTCGATTATTATAAAAACCGCTCTCGATATGAAAACGAAATCGCACAGGCAGGATATTATGCCGCGGATTTGAGGCACTACAATGTGCGCGCTGAAGTCACTGCGACGGAACGCACCACGTTGAGCAGATACACTTTTCCCGAACAGCAGGGAGATGCGAACATCATCCTCGATGTAACAGAAGGACTTACCGAGTCCCGGGACGCTTATCTGCGAATCGTGTCCGACGATGAAATCGAAGGCTGGAACCACGCCGGCGGATTTTGTATGACAGATAATGATTATGTGATTCATTTCGTTGCTAACTTCAGCAAAAAGGCAAAAGCTGTCGGTTCGTGGAAAGGTCGGGAGCTGCTTCCGGGTGTGCGGCTGATGGAGGGAAACAACATCGGCGCGTACATGCAATTCGATACAGAGGCAGGGGAGCAGATTCTGGTGAAAATCGGGGTGTCCTTCGTGAGTATCGAAAATGCACGGGAAAATCTGGAGCAGGAGCAGCCGGGCTGGGATTTCGACGCCGTGAAAAAGCAGGCGCAAAAGAAATGGAATAAAGAGCTGAGCAGGATCGACGTCAGCGGCGGCGACCGGGAAAAAACGATTTTTTATACGGCACTATATCATGCGTTGATTCATCCGAACATCATCGATGATGTGAACGGCGAGTACCCGACAATGAAAACGAAGACTATCGAAAAAGTGATATCCGGGCATCATCAATATACGGTCTATTCTCTGTGGGATACGTACCGCACGCTGCATCCGCTACTAACGCTGGTGTATCCGGAACGACAGGCAGATATGCTGCGAACTATGGTCGATCATGCAGAACATGGCGGGAATCTCCCGTTCTGGGAATTGGGCGCCGATGAAACATACGTAATGAACGGTGATCCTGCGCCCATCGTGATTGCAGACAGCTATTTTAAAGGACTGCGCGATTTTGATGTGAAACAAGCATATCAGGCCGCTTATCGAACGGCGATGCAAACGGAAAACAATAACATGCGTCCGATGCAAAAATATTTTTCAAAATACGGCTACATTCCGTATGATGACTGTGGTGCTGATGATATGTGGGGTAAGCCGCGCATGGTGTCCGAATGTCTGGAATATGCGTACTCGGATTGGGCGATTGCGCTGCTGGCTCAGGAATTTGGTGATCATGAAAGAGCCGAAAATCTTAAAGATCGATCCGAAGCATACCGTCATTATTATGATCCGAAAATTGGTTTTCTGAGACCGCGCTATTCCGATGGCAGTTGGTACGAGCCGTTCTATCCTGAAAGCTATCAGGGCAGTTGGAAAAATGTCGGCTTTGTGGAGGGAAACAGTTGGCAATACACGCTCTTCGTGCCGCATGATATTGATGGGCTGCGGCAGATCATGGGCGGCGATTTTGCGTTCACTGCCAAACTTCAGCGCTGTTTTGATGAGAAGAATTTTACAATCGATAATGAGCCGGATATTAATTATCCGTATTTGTTCACTTATATTCCCGGCGAAAGCTGGCGCACTCAGCAAATTGTACGGCGATTGATGGATCTCGAGTTCGGAACCGGTCCCGGTGGATTGCCGGGCAATGATGACGCGGGCACGATCTCCGCATGGTACATTTTTTCGGCAATGGGATTTTATCCGGTCTGTCCCGGGAAAACCAAGTACCAGTTGGGCAGTCCGGTGTTCGATGAGATCACGATTCATCTGAATCAGGAATTCTGGAGCGGGGATAAATTTGTGATCCGGGCAGAATATAATTCTCAGCAAAATGTGTATATTCAAACAATGAAATTGAACGGAAAGGATTATCAAAAGCCGGAAATTGATCATAAAGATGTGGTGCAGGGCGGTGAATTGGTTTTTGAAATGAGCGATGAACATTAAAAGAATTTAGATACATGAATATAAAAACGAAGATTTCCGAAATCTGAATAATTGTCCTTTTAAATCATAAAACAAAGAGAATAAAATGAACAGACGGGAATTTATTCAATTAACATCCGCGGGGCTCGCAGGTTCGATGGTCATTCCGGGCAGCTTGTTCGGAAAAGATTCCAACATCGATGAAAGTGCGCGCTTTATCTGGTATCAGAAAACAGCCACAGAGCGCAATCAGTATGGGCTGTTTCGAAAAACATTTTCACTGAAAGAAAATGTGAAATCTTCAGTACTGCATCTGTTCGCAGATACTGTGTATCGGCTGTTCATTAACGGAGAATTCGTTGAGTTCGGGCCGGCGCGGTTCGATCCGAAATTCCCGTTGTATGATAGCCATGATATCTCATCTTATATAAAACCGGGATTAAACGTGATTGCCGTGGAAGTGAATTATTTTGGTATGAAAACGTACAAAGCCATTCCTGCGAGCGCCGGATTGATCACGTGGGGAGAAATCATCACCGATCGTGATGAACGAATCTCACTGCTTTCAAAAAAAGGAGCCTGGAAATGCACGCCAGATCCAGCGCATTCTCATTACGAACCGAAGCTGAGTTTCACATTAAATGCCATGAATTTGTATGATCAGCAGCATGCATTGGAGAATTGGCAACACATCGATTTCGATGATTCGGACTGGCAGGATGCGGTGGAAATCGCCGATCAAAAAATTTGGGGAGAATTAAAACCGCGCAGCATTCCGTTTATGTCTGGTGAGATCATGGCGATCCCGCGAATCGTACACCTGTTGCCGCTGCATCAAAATGAGGACTGGTACTCGTTTGCCTTGCCAGCGCCGCACTTTTTTGAGGATGATGCGGAAAAGCACAGCAACTTCATCGCGTTCACCAGTTGGATCTATTCTCCTGCGAATCAGACGATTTCTGTCGGCGCCTTCTGGGGAGAAAACTGGATCAACGGCGTGGAAATGAAAGATAAGATTTACGATCCGTACAAGAGCCTGCGAATGAACGAGCAATGGACGTTGAAAAAAGGATGGAATCACTTCTTCGGGAAAGTGGGCGCGTATTATGATATCCTTGATCACTATTATGCATTTCCAAAAAATAGCGGAATTATTGTTTCAGCAGATAAGGACAAAGATTCTCCGGTACTGTTCCGGCGGACTCCGGTTCTCACAACAGCGCAACACGAACGCTATCTGAAAAAAAAGCCGCTTCCTTATTCACCGCAGGAAAAAATTGCGGAGATCGGCGGCTGGATTGATGTGATGAAAGACGAACCCGCACAATCGCCATGCAGGGAAACCAGTTGGGATGATTACGGTGAGCAGGTGGAATCGCTCACTCCGGAAACGCTGACCAATCATAGTTTCCGAAAATCATTTTATCCGCAGGGATTCACCATTCTGATTGATATGGAGTATACCCGGCTTGTATTTCCTCAGATGGAATTTTCAGGAGTTCAGAATGCGGTGATCGATTTGACCTACAGCGAAAAATTGGCTCCGGACAACGCACATCTGCTGCATGTGCACAATTTTCCCCTCGGTGACCGGTTGCTATGCAGCAAGGACACCATCCGCTGGATGCCGAATCAACCGCGGGGTTTCCGGTATTTGAAAATCACCATCCGTAATATGCAAAGAGATGTCACGCTGCGCTCGCTGTCGCTGCGGTCGGCGCATTATCCGGTCACGCAGATCGGATCATTCAAATGCTCCGATGTGACGCTCAATGCGGTGTGGGAGACGGGACGCCTGTCGCAATCAGTGAATATGGAAGATGCGTACGATGATACCGTGGTGCGCGAGCGGGGCATGTACGCCCGGGATACAATCATTCAGTATTGCGTGAATCTGGCGACTTTCGGCGACCAGAAATTGATGCAGCGCTGTTTGGAGCTTTACGGACAATCGCCGGATGCCACCGGGAAATTCCGCGCGGTTTATCCGAACACCGGCAATTACACCATTGCAGATTTTGCCCTCGACCTGGTGGAAGGGTATCGTATTTATTATGATCATTCCGGTGATCTGGATCGAATCCGCACAGATTGGGCTGCCATCCGAAAGAATCTTGCCTGGTTTGATCAGTTGTCCGATGGACGGGATGATCTATTGCTAAATGCTGACTGGTATATAAAGCAGGGCGTTGCAGTACGTTATGGCGGTTTCCACGGTGATTTACAGGTGCCAAAAGGCAGGCAGGACATCACCGGCATTCATTGTGGGTTTAGCTGCACCTATTTGGTCGCGTTGAAAAGCGCCGCGTATCTTGCCAGTGAATTGGGATTTGAGAAAGAAAAAAAGGAATTGCAGCGCCGGATTGACGTGCTATTGAAATCCATTCCCGCCGCATTTTGGGATGAAGATGCGCAATGTTATGCAGATAATTTGAAAAAGGAGGCGCATTCGATCCAGGCGAATCTGATCGCTGTACGCGCCGGAGTTGTGAGCGAAGAACAGATGACTGGCATCCGGGCGCTCGTGAAAAATGAATTGCGCCACGTGTTTGTGAATGGCTACGATCCATCGGACGGCGCTTTGTGTTCGCCGAATTACGCGTTTTATCTGCTGGATGGATTATACAAAGCCGGACTGGAAGATATCGCCGAGAGTCTTATGCGCCAGGGATGGGGCTGGGCGCTGGCGCAGGGATTGAAAACGACGCCTGAGTATTTTAACATTACCGTGGCGAGGCGTAGTATGTGCCATGCATGGTCTGCCGCTCCCACTTACTATCTGTCGAAATATGTGCTGGGCGTGCATTTCCCAAAAGCGCCGTATTTGAATGAGGTGGAAATCCGTGTACAAACGGCAACGATCGAATCGGCGGAAGGAGTGTTTCCACATCCCAAAGGTAAGATTAAAGTGATGTGGCACACGGAAAACGGGAAGCGTGTGTTTGATGAGGTCAGCGCACCGGAGGGAGTTCGGGTGAAAGTCGTCGGTTGAAACGTTTGTGAACCCTTGCGAAGGTTTGGAAATTTGGCACGGGTGGGCGGACGTTGGCATGTTTGAACATCCCCCGGATTTTGCCTGCGGCAAAATCGTCCCCCTTCAAAGGGGAAATTCTGGCAGGGCTTGAATCAGGGATAGATATTGCAGGAAATATTTTATTAATTTTAAAAAAATCAGGTTGAAAATGAAACGCAGAGAATTTTTAAACATATCAACATTGATAATCGCGGGCATGGGACTGCTGCCGAACAGTCTTATATCTGGAAATAATAATTCTACAATTGAAGATACGATAGATCACCAACCCGTCCCCGCACGCTGGCGCATTCATGAAAACGGTAGCTTCGATTTAATCTCAGATGAAATCACTATGAAAAATTGTTATCCTGCGATGGACGGGCAGCCGGTGCATCCGATGTTGATTCATGTTAACAGAACTGATTTCGGCGGGGAAATTTCATATCAATTATCAACAGGAAAATTGATACTGAACCTGGGATATGATAACGATTCGTTAGTGATGGGCGCCCGATTGGAAGGATTTTCTATCGCACCCCACTGGATTCATCCGTTGGCAGGTGCTGAGATAGTAGGTGCGGATCGATGGTTTAAGCAGGGGGCTGGATTTTCGGGACCCAGTGGAATCATCCCGTTGCGGCAGCCTCTTATACGCATGGAGAGCACAAACATCAACACGCATATCGAAGATGCCTGGACGTACGACAGCTACCTGCTCACGGCGTTCCTGTCCAACGATGACTACGCGCTGATCTGCGCGGCGTACGATCATGGCAATTATCTGCAGCGCACCACGGTGTACAACCGCCAGTATCGCTACGGACTGATCGATCGTCACCTGGATTCGAATGCCATTTTCTGCGAAGCGGGTTTCGCACTGGAGAAAATCAATTTAAATCAAAATTCACTTCTGGTCGAAACAGGATAATCCATTGATCGCCGTGAGAAATTATCCGGCGCTGAAAAGCAAGGCAATTCTGATATTGAACAATTCTGAGGAAACGCTGGATTTCGACTATTCGCTGGAAGAATTGATCGACGAGAAACAGGCATGTTGCTTCGAATGGAATTTAGGCGAAGCCGCGGCATTGGGAAAGATTTCATTTTTGAAGAAACAATTACGATCGCACGAATCTGTTTTGTATTATATAAATCAACACAATCAACCGCCTCCGCGGAATATGAGCATAAATGGAGTGCGGGTAAAGGGATTGCGAGAAAATTAGTTTCCGGAGTGAATCGCCTTTATGCGATTCGATCCCGCCCTGGCGGGATAAACAGGTTGTACAAGATCTCCGAATAATGTTATTCTGAGGAGCGGAGCGACGAAGAATCTCACACCACTAATCCTCGGTCTTTATAAAATTTCGTGGCATGAGATTCTTCACTCCCTTCGGTCGCTCAGAATGACAATTAGCGGCTCTTGGACACCCTGTAAGATAATGCGCTCCAAATACATATTTTAGTTTAAACAAACATAGGGAGATAAATAATGTCCCATCCATCTCGTCGAACTTTTATAAAAACCATCGGCGCTCTTGCCGCAACCGGAGCGATGCCACTGTTTTTCTGCAAAAAGAATAGCCCTTCGAATGAGCCTCTGCGCAATGTCATCTGCATTATCGGAGATGATCATTCCGCGAATGTGGTGGGCTGTTATGGGAATAACATTATCCGCACGCCGAATCTGGACCGACTGGCGGGTCAGGGCGTGAAATTTACCAATGCCTTTTCTCAGGCGCCGCTATGCAGTGCATCGCGACAATCAATCCTGACCGGAAAATATCCGCACGCGACCGGTGTGACGCTGCTGCGCACGTCGTTCCCTGATGAGCATGTGACCATTGCCGAACATCTGAAACAGTTCGGCTACAGTACCGGATTGATCGGTAAATCGCATTTCAATAATAATCTGGCGCACGGCTTTGATTATCGGATTGGTTCTGCAGAATACTACAAACATCTGGAACAGAATCCGCCAAAACAAGTCCCCGGCGATATTAAAACGCGTCCGAAATGGCGACCGTTCCGGGTTCACGCCCGTATCTGGCTGAATTCAGAAATGCTTCCTGAAGATAAATTTGATCAGGATACGGAAACTACATTTTTGACTGAAAAGGCAATCGGCTTTTTGCAGGAGAATGTGGACAATCCCTTCTGCCTGTGGATTGGCTATCATGAGCCGCATTCGCCGTTCAATTTTCCGGTGGAATATCTCGACAAATATAAGCCAAAAGATATGCCGCTACCGGAGGGAAGTCCCGAAGACGACCGCTGGATTCCGCTGGTTTTCAAAGATTTGACAGATGATGAAAAGCGGGGGATCATCGCGTCGTATTACACATCAGTGGAATATCTTGATAGCAAAGTCGGGCAGATTTTAGATGAATTAGACAAATTGGGACTTGATAAAAACACTTTGGTTATTTATATTGGAGATCAGGGATATTTGCTCGGTGATCATAAGCGGTTCGAGAAACATACGATGTGGGATCCGGCAATCCGCGCGCCGCTGATTATGCGAATGGGCAAGCGCGGGCAAGATACGCAGACTGTCGATGCGCTCACTGAATTTGTCGACATCGCTCCGACAATTTTGGATGCGCTGGATATCCCGCCCATGGGCGATGTGCAGGGAAAAAGTTTTCTGCCTGTTGTAAAGGGCGAAAAATCGGAATACAAAGAAATCGTGTTCTCCGAATTTTTAGTCGACAATAAAGCAATGGTTCGGACCAAAGAGTGGAAATATATTTTCACCACCGGCGCACGGGATATGGGACAGGGCTATGCCACCGGCAATCCGCCGTCCGGGATTTTGCACCGGTTATATCATGTAAAGAATGATCCCGATGAGACAACGAATGTCGCGGATAAGCCGGAAAATCAGGCAATCCTGACTGAGATGAAGGACATGATGCTGACGCTGTTCAAGGAAACCCATCCGAAGGCAGATCAATTGCCGGTGAATTTATCCGTCGAGCAGCAACTGGTCTGGTTCTGTGAGCCGCCGGATGAAGGCGCGGAGCTGGATGCGAAATAAAATCAGCTTACAGGATCAATTTGTGAGTAATTTATAAACCAGGAAGCGAGTACCATATCAACAATCAATTATTAAAGTGATGAAATGAAAAATATTTCCAGACGTCGATTTCTAAAACTCGGGGCTGCGGGAGCGACTTTCAGCGTGATCCTTCCATCGATTACTAAATGCTCTCGCGCCATGCAAAGACGGCCAAATTTTGTTATCGTGCAACTGGATGATCTGGGCTGGGACGATCTCAGCCTGCACGGCAATGTTATTTTGGAAACTCCATACATCGATGCATTCGCAAAACAATCCGTCCGGTTTGCAAATTTTTATGTGAATCCGGTGTGCGCACCTACCCGCGCTTCATTGCTCACGGGACGCCTTTTTTTGAAAACCGGGGTGTCCCATGTGCACGGTGGAAAGGATTTTCTGAATCTGAATGAAACGACTATTGCAGAGGTTTTCAAGAATGCCGGTTATGCCACCGGAATGTGGGGAAAATGGCACAGTGGTCACACGCAAGGTTATTTTCCGTGGGAACGGGGATTTGATGAGGCGTACATGGCAAAGTTGTATCAGCATGAAAACAGCAGTGGGATTTTTAATGGAGAGCAGGTGCAGCATAGCGCCTGGGCAGATGAGGCGATCACGGATTACGCGATCCGGTTTATGGAGAAGCACAGGGACGAGCCGTTTTTCGCATATCTGAGCTATTTGACATGCCACAGTCCGCTGCACGCGCCGGTGGAGTATGTGCGCAAATATCAGCAAAAAGGGCTTTCTGAAAATCTGGCGACGCTTTATGGAATGATCGATCATTTTGATTTTCATTTCCAGCGACTGCTGGATCGTGTCGATGAGCTGGGATTGGCAGAGAATACGGTGATCCTTTTCATGAGCGATAACGGCCCGGCAATCGAAAACGGAAAATTGACCGACGAAGACCGGCGGATTCGTTACGTGAATCAATTGCGGGGACACAAGGGAAATATCTGGGAAAACGGCGTGAAGTCGCCGCTGTTCGTTCGCTGGCAGGGACATTTGGAACCAAAAGGGATCGATGCGCTGGCAGATGTGACAGATATCTTGCCAACGTTGATGGATATCGCGGGCATCCCGTTACCGGAGAATTCGCTGCCACTGGATGGCAGGAGCTTTCGTCCGGTACTGAGTGATCCGGCTGCTGAATTAGATGGTGAGAAGATATCGTTCAATTACGCGCATGTGGCATGGCAGCCGACCGATGCGCCGTGGACGCCGGAAGGCGTTTTGGATGAGTATCGCCCGCTGACTCCGGAAATGAAAGCGAATCTAAATTACCACAACCAGGTGATTTCTGTGCGCGATGATCGATACAAATTATTGCTGAATCCGGATGTCTCGAAGAGCAATCTCGTGCTTGATGATGGATTTGCGTTGTTCGATATTCGGAATGATCCGCGGGAAAAGGTCAATCTGATAAATGAAAAGCCGGAAATTGCCCGAAAACTGAAAAGCCGGCTCGAAGAATGGTTCACAGGCGTGAAGAATGCCGACGAGTCATTTTCCATGCCGGTCTTTCTGATTGGTGATAACCAAACAAAGAGCAGCGTCATTATGGCAAAGGGACCGAGCCGTATCAGTTCGGATTTAAAGAATACGTTCAATTGCCTCACCGGTTGGGAGAATGCCGGCGCCTTGGCAGAATATCGCATTCGGGTCGTGACGCCGGGATCGTATCAGGTGGTGCTGCATCATGATTCAACAGAGCCTTCGGGTGCGGAAATGGAATTAGCTGTAAATGATCAAACGAGAAAAGCAGTTATTCAGGATAACCAGCGCGTTGAATTCGGCAGCATCGATTTAAGAAAGGGAGATGATACGCTGCGAATTTCACTGAGTAAGCCCGCGAGAGCGAATATTCACTACGCGATGGATAAACTGATTTCGATACAATTGATCAGGCGTTGATATTGAATAGACTGAGTGTTTCGCTGAATTGCAGTCGCTTTTTGGTTGTAATTATTTTGGTAATTTTTCTGAAGCCTAAGCTCCTCTTTTTAAAAAAAAGGGAGTATAATGCTGACTTTAGATACATGAAGTGGGGTTGTATCAAAAAGTCAATTGTCATGTCATTCCGGCTGGAGCAAAGCGGAATGCCGGAATCTCGTAATTTACATTTTATCAGGAGATTCCGGGACAAGCCCGGAATGACACCAAATGAGAAAATAATACTTTTGATACAGCTCCGATTCAGGGGATGAGTTCTTAGGCGCAGTAAATTTTTCATAAAATCAATTTTAAAAAGAGTAGACTGATGAAATTAAAATTGCTGTTTCTTTTGTGTTTAATATTATCGATCCTTTTCAACTGCTCAAATCAAACCAAACAGGAAATATCCGTCCGTCCCGGCGAGCCGCTCGTCGATCCGCGGGATGGCAGGGTCTATCAAACCGTTTGGATCGGCGATCAGTGCTGGATAGCGGAGAATTTGGATGTCGGTGAGCAGGCGGATAATTGTCAGCAAACGGACAATGGGATCATCGAAAAGACGTGTTATGAAAATGATTGCGACAATTCTACCGGCGGATTGTATACTTGGCGCGAGGCAATGAACTATTCGGAACAACCGGGTGCCCGGGGCGTGTGCCCTCCGGGATGGCATATTCCAACGGCTGAAGAATTTGATGCGCTGCGGCAGTATCTGGGCGCGGATTCCGCAGGTCAGAAAATGAAAGCCTCGCCAACTGACAGCATTTCCTGGGACGGGACAAACAAAAGCGGTTTCACCGCGATTCCATCCGGTGTGGGATTTCGGGATTCCTTTGGAAGAAAGGGTGATTGGGCGGTTTACTGGACATCTACCCAAAAAGACAGCGCGTACGCCTGGTTCGCACAACTGGACAACTTTTGGCAGCCGCAACCACCCAAATATCTGGTTCTGTATCTCGGAGATTATTTTTTAAAAGACAATGCATTTTGCATTCGCTGTATACAAGATAAATTGCAAAAAAATAGAGGGGCTGAATAATGAGTGATCAATCGATTTCAAGACGGCAATTTCTGTACCGGAGCAGCATGGCGGTGACCGGCTCACTTGCGCTATCGCTGTTCGGCTGCTCAAAACCGAACAGTAAGCCGAATATTCTGTGCATCACCTGCGAAGACATCAGTCCTTACCTCCGCTGTTTCGGAGACGACATTGCTTATACGCCCAATCTGGATCAGCTTGCGACGGAAGGCGTGAAATTCACCAATGTCTATTCTTGCGCCGGCGTTTGCGCTCCCTGCCGGGCAGCGTTGATCACAGGCATGTATTCATCCGGCATCGGCGCCAATAACATGCGCACCAATCGAAAGAATCTGCCGGATGGCATCCCGCCGTATGAGGCAGTGCCGCCGCCGGAAGTGAAGTGCTTTACCGAATATTTGCGAGCAGCCGGCTACTATTGCACCAATAATGTGAAAACCGATTATCAATTCAAGAATCCGGTCACAGCGTGGGATGAATGCAGCAATTGCGCTCACTGGCGAAATCGTCCGAAGGGAAAGCCGTTCTTTTCGATTTTCAATTTAATGACAACGCATGAATCCCAGGTATGGGATCGCGCCAACGATCCGGTGACGATTTTTCCGGAACAGGTGAAACTACCGCCATATTTCCCGGATACGCCGGCGATCAGAAAAGATGTTGCACGTGTTTACAACAATGTGACGGTGATGGACCGGGAAGTCGGAGAGCTGCTGGCGGAACTGAAAGAAGGTGGGCTGTATAATGACACCATCGTTATTTTCTATTCCGACCACGGCGGTCCGTTACCACGGGGTAAACGGGAGCTTTACGATTCAGGATTAAAAGTACCGATGATTATTCGCCTTCCGGGTGGTCAGAAAAGAGGAACAGTCGTGGAAGATTTAATCAGTTTTGTGGATATTCCGGCGACTATTTTGTCGCTGGCAGGAGTGCGTGTGCCGGATTATATGCAGGGACAGGTGTTCCTGGGAGATCAAAAAGCAGCGCCGCGCGATTATATTTATGCTGCCAGAGATCGCATGGATGGTCATTACGATATCCGGCGAGCTGTGCGGGATTATCGCTTCAAATATATTCGAAATTATCGACCTGAAGTGGGAGCATATCAGGATATTCAGTTTCGAAAAAATCTGGGATCGATGCGGGATTTGCTTCGTCTGCGGGATGAGGGAAAATTGAACGAGCAGCAAATGTACTGGTTCAGGACGGAAAAAGCGCCGGAAGAATTGTACGATACTGAAAATGATCCTTATGAATTGCACAATCTGGCAGATGATCCGGCGTATCAAAGCGAATTACTACGGTTGCGGCAGGTTCATGAAAAATGGATGGCTGATATAAATGATAAAGGATTGATGTCTGAAAAAGAGCTGGTCTGGCAGATGTGGGAAAATGGCATTCAGCCGCAGACCAGTACGCCGGTCATCGAACAGCGAGGGAAACGGATTCATTTGACTTGTAAAACGGAGGGCGCTTCCATCGCTTATCAAATAAATGGCAAAGGATTTAAAAAAGATCACTGGTTTCTATATTTGAAGCCGTTTTCGGTAAAAACCGGGGATGTGGTTACTGCCGCGGCGATTCGAATCGGATATAAGCAAAGCGAGCAGACGAGGTTTCGAGTAAATGGGCAGAGCTAACATCCCCCGGGTTTTGCCTGCGGCAAAACCGTCCCCCTTCAAAGGAGGAATTTTGAACGATACGTGAATAAAGTAATGTCCTTACAGGACTCCCTTATTCCGAAGGACGATTTCGCCTGTGGCGATAAACTCCACTTTTTAAGGGAGAATGGGTTGGTTATTCGATTTTCTTTATTGTGATCTGTTTGTGATTTAGAATTTGGATTTTGGAATTTGAATGTGAATATTATTGCCGGGAAAAAGAAATTACTCAAAAATAGAGGATTGAATTATGAAATTAACACGCCTTATCATCACTAATTATTTGCTTATCTGCTTTTTATTCCTTAACTTACTCTTTGCGCAGGAAGAAATCGATCCCGGGCTCACGGAAGTCTGGAAACCGGTGCCGCCGGTGGTGACTCCGGGCGAAAACAGTGCTCCGCCATCGGATGCCATCGTCCTTTTCGATGGGACTGATCTCTCTCTATGGCGGCATGATGACGGCTCGGATGTGAAATGGAAACTGGAGAACGGCGCGATGACGGTCGTTGAGAAAGCTGGCGCAATTTTCACGAAAAAGGCATTCGGTGATGTCCAATTGCATATCGAGTGGCGCACGCCTGCAGAAGTGAATAAGGACGGACAGGGGCGTGGAAATAGCGGGGTGTTTCTGCAAAGTCGCTACGAAGTGCAGGTTCTGGATTCTTACGAAAACCAAACCTATTCCAATGGAATGACGGGGAGCATTTACAAACAGCACATCCCGCTGGTTAACGCATCCCGCAAGCCGGGAGAATGGCAGAGTTATGATCTCGTTTACATCGCTCCCCGTTTCGCCGCTGATGGCAGCGTTCTAAAACCGGCATATATTACTGTGTTCCATAATGGCGTGCTGATCCAGAATCATGTCGAAATTAAGGGCACGACTGTTTATCGGGGCGAGCCGGAGTATAAACAGCATAAATTAAAAGAACCATTGATGCTCCAGGATCATAAGGATCCGGTGAGTTTTCGGAATATCTGGGTGAGGGAGTTGTAATTCGGAGTGCAATGCCTTTATGCATTGCGAGTGTTTGATTTTGGCTGAGGTGGAGGCAGCCCATAAAGGGGCTGCACTCCGGCTGGGAGTGCAATGCCTTTATGCATTGCAAGGTTTTAAAGATCGCAAAGAAAAACACATTTTTGGAGTGAGAAAATGAAGATTAATAAAATCCTGCTCACGGTTTTATTAATGAATATACTATGTGCCGGAAGTAGTATTTCCGGGGATTTAATAACCGTGCAACCGGTGACCGATCAAATATTGCAGGTGACTTACGGCGAAGGACACATCGATTATTTCGGCAAAGGGGAAAACCGGTACAATGGGAATACCTGTTATTACAGCGCGCTGAATGTCACTGCTGCGACAGATCCAGCCAATTATTCCATCACCAGCTCTGCTGACAGCAACTATTCCGATTCTGTGAATCCGATAAACATCGGCAGGAAAAGGAAGGGAGTGGATTTCAATAATTTGTATGATGCGAATGAACCGCGGGTACTGTTTCAGCACTGGATTTACATCGAGCTGCCTCATCCATTGGTATCGGGAAAAACATACACAGTCACCCTGAACAATATCGCCAAAAATTTCAATGTCTTTGATTTTACATTCAATGAGCTTACATTGCTTTCGCCCACCCTGCATGTTAACCAGATCGGTTTTGTGCCGGAGGCGCCGAAATATGCCTATCTTTCCCTTTTTCTGGGTGATTTCGATACCGATGTCCACCAGAACGGCGGTCTCGAATTGGATGACTATGCGGGCAATCAGTTTCATGTCGTGCGTGTGCAGGATGATTCGGTGGTATTTACCGGTACCATCGAAAAGCGGACGGACAAGAACACGACGTCGGATTTTATAAATAATCAGTTCGAAAATAAAAGCAGCGTCACCCGGGCGGACATCTGGCAATGCGATTTTTCCGCTTTCAATACAGAGGGCGAATACCGCATCGCGGTAGAGGGAATTGGCTGTTCCTATCCGTTCGGGATTGCGGAAGATGTATATCGGGAGCCATTCTACTATGCGTCGAAGGCAATGTTCACGCATCGGCAGGGGATTGTGCAGGATTTGAGTTATTACTGGGAAGGGTTGGAATATCCCCGTGATCATCGGACCGAGGATGGATTAAACATGTACTATTTCCCGGACAAATCCGGCGAAGGTCCTAATGAAATCACGCCCAATGAAAATCCGGTCACCGGAATCTGGGGCTGGTACCATGATGCCGGCGATTGGGATGGTTATTCACACCATTACAGAGTTCCATATACCTTGTTGCTGTTGTATGATTTAAAGCCGGAAAATTTCGGCGATGGCGATTTGAATAACCGCTATAAACTTTCGGATGCTGGCGAGTGGATCGATGAGGGAAGTAACGGCATTCCCGATGTCCTGGACGAGGCAGCATGGCTGATCCGGTTCTATAAACGAGCGATGGATTCACTGCGGGCGCAGGGCTATGATGATGCCGGCGTTCCCGGATACGTCGGCGTGGATGCAGGCGCCGGGGATGGCATTCCGTCGTGGGAAGATACGCGGGACATGGCGGTTTATGGTGGCGATAGAGTCATGATGACTTTTACGTACGCGGCATGTGCAGGCTGGCTGTCTCTATTCCTGGAAAATGATTCCATCGACGGTTTGAACGCGCAGGATTGGCTGAACGAGGCAGTGTCTGCCTATGCTTGGGCAGATTCCATGGGCGATGCAAATAACGCGCAGATGATCGCCGCTGCCGTGCTTTATCGCTCCACTGGGAAAAGCAATTACCAGGAAGATTTCGAGGCGACAAAATCGAATTGCACAAACTGGGATCATAGTAACTGGTCTTCGATTCCCGATTGGTATTTTGCCGCCTGGAACTATGCAAAAATTTTAGCGTCCACGCATCCTGATCTTGATGAAAGTCTGAAACAGTCTGTTATCGACAATATTATTGCCAAGGCAAATCATGAAGCAGTGGACCCGGCTGCATCCCGAGGATACCGCTGGGCGCTGGATAGGAACAATAACTGGATGCTGGGAACGTTCAGCACGCCGCATATTGCCTCGCCGGCAATGGCGTATGAACTAACCGGCGATCAGAAATTTCTCGATGCTTGCTATACCACATGTGATTATCATTTGGGCGGCAATGAAATGAATCTCGTTTGGCTGAGTATGATTGGCGACAACTACGAACGAATGCCTTTTCATATTGATTCCTGGGTATTGTTTGATTTCCACAGCAAAGTTTACACCGAGCCGTTTTTGCCAGGGATTGTGCCGTATGGCGGACATAACACCGGCGACTGGATGGCGGGCGAGGACTACACCTGGGTTGGCGATGAGGATTATTCGCGTTCTACTGCGTATCCGCCCATCTGGGATTTCCCGGATGCTGAAGCACGGTTCCAGAATCGAAATTGCATTGCCGGCAGTGAATATACGGTGCATCAGACTATCAATCAGGCGATTCTTGCGTATGGCTATCTCTGCGGCGATTTTTTTCCGAATGCGTATTCTCCCAATCAACCACCGACAGTTTCTCTGAATCTCCAGGAAGGAATGAAAGTACCGCGGGATAGCGCTCTTACATTATCCGTAACTGCTTCCCCGGATGTGCGTCGAGTGGAATTTTATTATGAGTGGCGTTATATGGGCGAAAGCAGGGACATCGACAATAACTTTGCCTTTGAGTGGGATCTGGACAGATACAATGTCAAACCACGGGAGTGGCTGATCACGGCAAAAGCATTCGATGACCGGGGAATGGAATCCCGACCCTCTGCCGAAGGAGAGCGAACAATAGAAATCACTGCACCGACATCTGTTCAAAGAGAAGGCAGCAAGTCGTTCAAATTCGAATTGCAGGAGAATTATCCCAATCCGTTTAATGCCGGGACAGTTATAAAATATTCTCTGAACGAACAATCCAACGTGGAGCTCTCTGTTTATGATGTAACCGGAAAGAAAGTGACCACGTTGATTGATGAGTATCAAAATCCCGGTTTTTATGCGGTGAATTGGGATGCACATGCGGCTTCGTCTGGATTGTATTTTTACCAGATAAAGATGGCAGATCGGAGTGCGATTAAGAAATGTATGTTGATTAAGTAGGCGGAGTGCAATGCCTTTATGCATTGCGAGTGTTTGATTTTGTCTCACGAGGTTGCAGCCCATAAATGAGGCTGCACTCCGGTTTGGAGTGCAATGCCTTTATGCATTGCATGTATTTGAGATTGGCGTTTTGGCTCAAGTTGTGCAGTTCATAAAGGAACTGCACTCCGGATTATTATAACTATAATAAAATATCAGGAAAAAATACACAATGCACCACAATAATCAATTAAAAGCATCAACTCCAGGGCGGATTTGCCTGTTTGGTGAACATCAGGATTATCTGCATTTACCGGTCATCACTGCGGCGATTGATGTGAGGATTACGATCACCGGAAATAGGCGGGCGGACAGGAAATTTGTGCTCGATTTACCGGACATCGGGAAAGAAGAGGTAATCGACCTGGATCAGGAAATCAAATACAAAGAAGAGCGGGACTACCTGCGCAGCAGTTTGAACGTGCTTTTGCGGCAGGGAGTGAATATTCCCTATGGATATGATTGCCTTGTCCGCGGGAATATTCCGATTAATTCCGGAACATCCAGCTCGTCGGCATTGATCGTGACGTGGATCGGATTTTTGCTGACAATTGTCGATGATCAACGCACGGAAGATCCGGTGGCAATCGCAAGACTGGCGCATCAGGCCGAAGTGCTGGAATTTAACGAACCCGGCGGAATGATGGATCATTTTGCCACGAGCTGCGGGAATGTCCTGTACATCGAGTTTGCGGACGGCATGAGCCCCAGACAGCTAAGTGCCAGACCAGGAACATTTGTGCTGGGAGATTCCCGGGAGCCAAAAGACACAAAAGGCATTCTTTCACGGGTTAAAGGCGGCGCGTTAAACGCTTTGGAAATTCTTAAAAAAAATGATGTAAATCTTTCAATGCAGAATTTGCAAGAAGATTTCCTGCGGGATCATGAAGTTCATTTATCTGCAGAGCAATTTAATCTATTACAGGCAAATATCAGAAATCGGGAGATCACGCAACAGGCGCTGGCGCTTTTAGAAGACGAGGAATTGGATCATCGAAAATTCGGACAACTTCTCAATGCGCACCAGACCGAGCTGCGGGACAGTCTGCGCATTTCCACACATAAAATCGATCGCATGATAGAGGAGTCGTTAAAAGCAGGTGCTCTGGGCGCGAAGATCAACGGCTCCGGTGGCGGCGGTTGCATGTTCGCGTATGCGCCGGATAATCCCGAAAAGGTGGTAGAAGCCATTCTGCGGACCAGCGGAGTGCCGTATGTCGTAAAGGTCGATAAAGGTATTTCCATTGAAAAAGCTATGTGAATGTAATTGCGATAACGTTTTTAATGAAAGAGGATTACAATGAACAACGAAAATAAATCAATCGACCGGCGGGATTTTCTAAAGATCGGAACAGCATCAGCCGCCGGCATGGCGCTTGGCGGAATGGCGCTGATGAACTGTGCGCCATACGCGTTAAAAAAGCCGCCGATACTTCTTCCTGTACCACCCATCGATCCGGTGCGCATTGGATTTGTCGGCGTTGGCGGCATGGGATCGGCTCATGTGCGGAATTTTCTGAATATCGATCGTGTGGAAATAAAAGCTGTGTGCGATATCGTACCGGAGCGGGTTGCCCGGATTCAGGATTGGGTTGAGGAAGCAGGACAGCCGCGTCCTGAAGGGTATTCCCGCGGGGAAACAGATTTTCTGCGATTGTGCGACCGGGATGATCTCGATCTGGTGTTCACCGCCACTCCCTGGAAATGGCATGTGCCCGTATGTATCGCTGCGATGAAAGCCGGAAAACATGCTGCCACCGAAGTGCCGGCAGCGCTGACTATCGATGAATGCTGGGAGCTTGTGGAAACGTCCGAGAAAACCCGGCGCCATTGCATCATGATGGAAAACTGCTGCTATGATCGCGAGGAAATGCAGATTTTTAACATGGTGCGGCAGGGATTACTGGGAGAAATTATTCATGCAGAAGCCGGGTATTTGCATGATCTGCGGGACATTAAATTCGATTTTGAAGCAAAAGGAGAAGCGCTCTGGCGAACCGACCATTCGATTCACCGCAATGGCAATTTGTACCCGACGCACGGGCTGGGACCTGTTGCACAGTGCATGGATATCAATCGCGGGGATCAATTTGATTATCTCGTTTCCATGAGCAGTAAATCCATCGGATTGAATTTATACGCGGAGCAGAAATTCGGTCCGCAGAGCAAATGGACGCAGCAGGAATATAAACTGGGCGACATCAATGTCACCCTAATTCGGACGAAAAAGGGGAGAACCATTACGCTGTATCACGATTGTTCGTCCCCGCGACCGTACAGCCGCATTCATTTGATTCAGGGGACAAACGGAATCGCGCACAAATGGCCCAACCGGATCCACATCGAGGGAACGAGTCCGGCACATCGATGGGAGCCGCTGGAAGATTATCGTGAACAATATGAGCATCCGCTGTGGAAAGGTTTGATGGAAAAGTCAAAAGGAGCGGGTCACGGGGGAATGGATTATATCGAGGACTATCGCCTCGTAAAATGCCTGCGTGAAGGCAAACCACTGGATATGGATGTCTATGACGCAGCAGCGTGGAGCGTGGTTTCCGAATTGAGCGAGCGTTCTGTGGCAAATAGAAGCAAGCCAATAGATTTCCCCGATTTTACCCGGGGTTTATGGAAAACACGGGAGCCGCTGGGAATCTTAACGGCGTGAGATTCATTTTAAATACACAATTGGAATATCATGAAGGAAAGGAAATTAACTATGAACAAAGTCACCAAACTGGCAAAAATGATCGATCATTCACTGCTCCATCCGACGTTTACAGACGAAGAAATGAGAATAGGATGCGAACTGGCGAAAAAATATAACGTGGCATCTGTCTGCATAAAACCATACGCTATTAAACTTGCGAAAGAAATATTGGAAGGAGCCGATGTCCTGGTGGGTACGGTCATCGGTTTTCCGCACGGCAATAGCTCCATTGATGTGAAAGTCTATGAAACCGGGCAGGCGATTAAAAATGGCGCTCTTGAAATTGATATGGTGGTGAATATCGGTAAAGTGCTGGCTGAAGATTGGGATTATGTGGAGCAGGAAATCTCTGCAATCGTGAAAACGACGAAGAGAAACGATGCCATCCTTAAAGTCATCTTTGAAAATGATTATCTCACACAAGACAAGTATAAAATAAAGCTCTGCAAAATCTGCAGCAAACTAAAAGTAGAATTTGTCAAGACATCCACCGGATACGGTTTTGTAAAAGGCGCAGACGGGCGCTATTCGTACGCCGGCGCCACGGATTATGACCTGAAATTGATGCGCGAAAACAGTGCTCCGGAAGTTCAGGTAAAAGCAGCCGGCGGTGTCCGCACACTGGATGATTTGTTACGGGTACAAGCGCTCGGCGTGACTCGTGTCGGCGCAACTGCCACTGAGTCGATTTTAGAGGCGGCGAAGGAGCGGTTTGGGGAAGGGTAATGTTGGAGTGCAATGCCTTTATGCATTGCACGTTTTGGAGCATTAGCTCACGTGGAGGCAGCCCATAAAGGGTCTGCACTCCTGGTGGGAGTGCAATCCCTTTATGGATTGCACGTATTTTGAGATTGGAGTTTTTGGCTTAGTGGGTGCAGCCCATAAAGGGTCTGCACTCCTGGTGGGAGTGCAATCCCTTTATGGATTGCACGTATTTTGAGATTGGAGTTTTTGGTTTAGTGGGTGCAGCCCATAAAGGGTCTGCACTCCTGGTGGGAGTGTAATCCCTTTATGGATTGCACGTATTTTGAGATTGGAGTTTTTGGCTTAGTGGGTGCAGCCCATGAAGGGTCTGCACTCCTGGTGGGAGTGTAATCCCTTTATGGGTTGCCAGTATTTTTATGTCTTTTTTTGATTAAATATCAAAATAAAGGACACTGATATGAGCCTGATAATAAAAAATTATAAACATGCGCCAACCCATTGGCTTATTGATGATTTTTATTATTTTTTTACTGGCGCAGTTTATCAGAAAAAGCGTTTGCTAATCTCACCGGATGCTAAGGACGTTTTTATTGAGTATCTGTTAAAATATATTGAAAAATACAATTGGGAATTGCTGGAATGGGTGGTCTTGGAAAATCATTATCATTTTTTGGCGAAAGTGGATAAAGGAGGCGATGTTTCGCGCTTTTTTAATACATTGCATAAAACCAGCGCATATCATTTAAAAAAACTACTTAAAGTAGATATTAAGCCCTTCTGGTATCAATTTTGGGATCGTTGCATCCGTAATGAAAGACATTATTTCGAGACTGCGACTTATGTAATTTATAATCCGGTGAAACATAAGTATGTTGAAAATTTGAATGACTATCCGTATTCAAGCTTTAAAATAAGAAAAAGACAAGATGAACTTGATTTGCGGAATAAATTTTTAGAATATAAGCCTAAGACGATTACATATTACGATGATATTGATGATTTTTAATAATTTGGAGTGCAATGCCTTTATGCATTGCATGTTTTTTGAGATTTGAGTATTGGCTCACGTGGAGGCAGCCCATAAAGGGGCTGCACTCCGGAGGCTGCGCTCTATATTTGAATGCAATTGGAAATATAGATTTGGGAAAAGATAATAAAAATAAAGCCAATTGAAAACAGGGTGAATTATGAAAAGACGTGAATTTCTGAAAACAACGGCATTGGGCACTGCCGGCGGCTTGGTGGCGGGTGCGTTGCGACCGTCGGAAACGCGGGGGACTGCCGCAAATGTGCAAACACATGCGGGTGAACCGGTTACCGAAATCTGCACGCTTTCTCAAACTGCCCGTAGTGGTATCGCATTGGGAGGTATCGGCGCCGGATTTGTGGAGCTTCGCAAGAACGGGAAATACGTGAACTGGAATATTTTCAATAATAAGCCGAAAGAAACCGGACCCCGGTGTGAGCTTGCAAGCGGGGAACACGAGAATCCCGAGGATTCGATGTTCTTTTTCATCGTCCGCTATGAAGTTGAGGGAGAAGAACCGCGGAAAAAGCTGCTTCAGATCAGCGAGGGGCTGGGCGAGGGCGCGATGACGGGAGTTATATATTATCATCCCTGGTTATCGCCGGTGGAGAAAATCGAGTATCAGGGACGTTTTCCGTTTGTTAATATGAAATTCACTGATCCTGACATGCCGCTGATTGTCGAATTGGAGGCGTTCACGCCGTTCATTCCGCATGATGTTAAAAATTCATCCCTGCCCGGCGTTTTTTTTAATGTCAATGTCACGTCGATTTGTAAGAAACCGGTGGATGTGATGATCATGGCGACGCTGCGGAACAATGTGGGCTACGACTATCCAAAACGCTATTTTGTCACCGAATTGAAGGAAGATGAGAAATACAAGCTGTGCAGTATGACCTGTGGCGGAATGGACAAAAGTGCCAGCTCCTACGGAACTCAGGTACTGGCGTCACTGTCGCCGGAATCCTGTTACTATTTGGGCTGGGAGCACCGGCATCCGTATTATGAAATCGTTCTTCGGGAAAAAGTGCTGCCAAATATCGATGATACCGCGGGTCGAAATCATAGCGATAGGGGAACCGGTGAAAAGCGGGTAAATCTGACACAGCAGGGAGATGCACGGTTGTTCAGCACGATGGCTCGATCCTCTGAATTAGCTCCGAAACAATCTTTGCAATATTCCTTTGTGATGTCCTGGTACTTCCCGAATCTGTATGCCGGAAATAAAGGCGGCATGAAGGAGCGAATCGAAGGGCATTATTATAATAATTTCTTTGAAAATGCTTCAGAAGTTGCAGACTACATGATTCAAAACAAAGAAGAATTGACTGCACGCACCCGGAATTTTGTGAATGATTTTTATGACAGCAGCGCGCCGCAATTTGTACTGGATCAGGTGAATTCGCAGTTGAATACATTTATCACCAGCGGCAGACTGGTGAAAAGCGGTGATTTCGGGGTGCAGGAAGGTATGGCGCCGTCACAATCCTGGGGACCGGTCGCGACAATCGACGTGATGATGTACGGCTCGGTGCCGGTGCTTGCTCTGTTCCCGGAATTGCAGAAAGCAACCATGCGCGCCCATAAACGACACCAAAGTCCAAAGGGTGAAATTGCCCATGGTTTACACAAAGATTTCGAACAACTGGAAGATGGAACTGCCGGCGTTTACCACCGGCTGGACCTACCGGGACAATACGTGCTGATGACGCTGCGTGATTTTTTCTGGTCAAATGATCGCAAATATCTCGAAGAAATGTGGAGCTCTGTAAAAAAGGCAATTGACTATATTTTAAACGAACGCGATTTTGACGGCAACTCGCTCCCGTCGATGAAGGGGATCGAGTGCAGCTACGATAATTTCCCGATGTATGGTATGGCTTCCTATATTGTCTCGCAATGGCTTGCAGCAATGGCAAGCGCAGTACAAGCTGCTGAAGTCCTCGGTGATCAATCTGCAAAAATGAAGTACGCTTCAATCATGCAAAAAGGTAGCCGGTTGATGGATCAAAAACTGTGGAATGGAAAATACTATCGCCTCTACAATGACGAAGGCGGTGAACACGGCGGAAAAGACGAGGGCTGTCTGACGGATCAGATTGTCGGTCAGTGGGTCGCAAGGCTCTCCGGTTTGGGAGATATCCTAAAAAAAGAGCACGTGAAGCAGGCCTTAAAAAGCATCCTTAATATGTCCTATCAACAGAATTTCGGACTGCGAAATTGTAGTTGGCCCGGTGATAAATACTGGCATGATATTCCGGAAAATATCTGGGTTGACCAGGCGAACACCTGCTGGACCGGCGTGGAACTGGCGTTTGCTTCCTTTCTGATTTTCGAGGGATTGTACGATGAAGGACTGCAGGTCATTAAAACCGTGGATGATCGTTATCGCAGAACCGGACTGTATTGGGATCATCAGGAATTTGGCGGGCATTATTTTCGGCCAATGTCTGCCTGGGCAATTCTCAATGCGATGCTCGGATTGAAAATCAACCAGGGAACGTATTCTTTTGATCCCAAATTAACAGATAAAAATCTGAAATTATTCTTCGCTTATCCGGATGGCACAGCCCACTACGTCCGAAATGTCACAGCGAATGATGAGCGCTATGAGATTGATGTTCGCTCCGGGCAATTTAATTGCAATCAACTTATATTTTCAAAAATAAATCCACAATATAAAACAGTGAAAATTTTCCTGAACAACAGCGATATCAGCCATCAGATAAACGATATTGACGTTGATAAACAGAAAATGAATATTCAACTAAATGGTACATTAAAGGTTAAAGCCAGTGAAAAGTTAACCGTTGTTGTCAGTTAAGGAGATACTATGGTTATTCATTCTATTGATATTATCATCATTGCTCTTTATCTTGTTGTGGTTGTTGCGATCGGATTTGTCGTCTCTCGTAAAGCCGGACAGGACATCGGCTCATATTTTCTGGGCGGGAACACCCTGCCATGGTACCTGTTAGGTGTTGCAAATGCATCTTCTATGTTTGATATTACCGGCACGATGTGGCTGGTTTACATATTATTTGTCTATGGATTAAAAGGGTGCTGGCTTCCGTGGTTATGGCCCACATTTAATCAGGTGTTTTTAATGGTCTACCTGGCAGTGTGGATTCGGCGTTCGAATGTGCTGACCGGTGCGGAGTGGATCACCACCCGTTTTGGCGCCGGAACCGGCGGGGAATTATCCCGGATCAGCGTGGTGGTGTTTGCCCTGGTGAGCGTGGTGGGATTTCTGGGATACGCGTTTCAGGGTATCGGCAAGTTCGCTGTTGTATTTTTACCCTGGGATTTAACACCGGATGCCTACGCATTCATTCTAATGGCGATTACTACGATATATGTGATTGTGGGCGGCATGTACAGTGTGGTGATCACAGATCTGCTCCAGTTCACTATTTTAGCGGTTGCTTCCGTGTTCATAGGCATTATCGCGATGGATAAAATCAGCCCGGATATGATTGCTGCTGTTACTCCTCAGGGCTGGGACAATCTGTTCTTCGGCTGGAAACTGAATCTTGATTGGTCCAACCTGATACCTTCGGTGAATGCGCGTATTGCAAAAGACGGCTGGTCGTTCTTTTCGATCGTGTTCATGATGATGCTGTTCAAAGGTGTGCTCATTAGTATGGCAGGGCCGGCGCCGAATTATGATATGCAGCGTGTTCTTGCAACACGTCGTCCGAAGGAATCCGCGTTTATGAGCGGCATTGTCTCTATCTGCTTATTCCCGCGCTGGATTATGATTACCGGCATTACCGTGCTGGCGCTTGTTTTTTACAGCGATGCGTTGAATGCTATGGGGCCGGATATCGATTTTGAAATGATTCTCCCGTATGTGGTGAATAAATTTATCCCGGTCGGTTTGATGGGACTACTACTGGCGGGATTGCTGGCTGCCTTCATGTCGACGTTCGATGCCACCGTAAACGCGGGTGCATCTTACATCGTGAATGATATTTACAAGCGCTATATCAAACCAGATGGAACAGACAGGCAGTTCGTCATTGCCAGTTATGTTGCATCGATTCTGGTCGTTATTGTGGGGATGATCGCCGGGTTGATGTCGGAATCGATCAATACCATTATGCAGTGGATCGTATCCGGACTTTGGGGCGGATACACGGCGCCGAACTTTCTGAAATGGTACTGGTGGCGGTTTAATGGCTATGGTTATTTCTGGGGAATGGTGATCGGAATTGTGGCAGCGCTTATTTTTCCATTGATTTTTCCGACATTAACAGCGCTAAATAGTTTTCCGTTTATATTACTGATATCCGCCGTCGCCGCAGTTATTGCCAGTCTGGCAACAGAACCGGAAAAAGATGATATTCTGAAAAAGTTTTATACATCCGTTCGCCCGTGGGGTTTCTGGAAGCCGGTCTATGAAAAAGTGATTCGGGAAAATCCCAATTTCAAGCGAAATACGGCTTTTAAACGCGACATGGTGAATATTGCTGTAGGAATTGTCTGGCAAATGACACTGGTGGTGACGCCTGTTTATATGATTATCCAGAATTTCAAAGCGATGTGGATTTCCGTATTTATTTTGATAGTCACTTCACTCTTTTTAAAGGTGAATTGGATTAATAAACTGGAAGAAAATTAGAATAAAGGAGTCTTTAATCATGCGTTTTATCATAATACTCTTGCTGGGCGGGATGTTGATTACCATGGTAAGCTGCCAGTCATTTTTAGCAAAAAATGAATGGAAGCTCAGCTCCCCGGATGAAAATGTGACGATTACATTTAAACTTGCAACGCTGAATGATCATCGGTCCTATCCTGTTGATCTCCAACGGATTTATTATTCTGTCGAAATTCAAAAAACAGAGCTGATTCAGTTTTCGGCGTTGGGTATCCGACGGGATGATCAGAGTTTCGTCGATAGCCTGAGTTTTATTTCCAAAAGTGAAGTAATCACAATCGATGAAACATATCAGCTCGTTCATGGCAAGCGCAGTATGTGCCGCAATCATGCGAAAGAATTGACACTCACATTCCGGAATAATAACGGCGCCCGTGTTGAATTGATTGCCCGCGCTTATGATGACGGCGTGGCGTTCCGCTACCGGTTCCCGGAATCGGATTCTGCGCAATATACTGTGACAGAGGAACTCACCGGCTTCAAAATTCCGCAGCCTGGCTCAGCTTACATGCAGCCTTATGATGAAGTTAGTAAATGGACGCCGGCTTACGAAGATTTTTACCAGAAGGACCTGCAAATTGGTGCATCGTCGCCAACAACTGCAGGCTGGAGTTTTCCTGCATTATTTAATTTAGAAGAAAAACACTGGCTACTGCTCACCGAGGCAGAAATAGATGGAAGTTATTGCGGAACCCGATTGCAGCAGCACGCTGAAGACGGACTGTATAAAATCCGATTTCCCGATCCCGCAGAAGGAAATAGTATCGGTGCAGTGAATCCGGTTCATAGCCTGCCCTGGCAAACGCCGTGGCGGGTGATCATGGTTGGAAATTCACTTGCGCAAATTGTCGAATCGACACTTGTGACAGATTTGAGCGCTCCTTCTGCTGTGGAAAATACGGATTGGATCAAGCCGGGACGCGTTTCATGGAGCTGGTGGTCGGAGCAGGACAGTCCGCAAAAAATCGATCGCCTGTTGGCTTTTGTCGACCTGGCGGCAGAAATGAACTGGGAATATTCCCTGGTCGATGCCAACTGGAATTATATGGAAGCAGAGAAAATCGAACGACTGGCTGCTCATGCGAAAGAAATAGGCGTTGGGTTGATATTCTGGTACAATTCCGGTGGTCCTCATAATGAGGTCACAGAAGCGCCGCGTGATCGAATGATGCCAGGTGAAATTCGCCGAAAAGAATTTCAATGGCTCAAAAAATTGGGAGCAAAAGGCGTAAAAGTCGATTTCTTTCAGAGCGATAAACAGAATATCATGCAGCACTATTTGAACATTCTCAAAGACGCTGCAGATTTCGGGATCATGGTAAATTTTCATGGTTGCACATTGCCCCGTGGTTGGGATCGCACTTATCCGCACATGATGACGCTGGAATCGGTGAAAGGAGCGGAATGCTATCTTTTCAATGAACAGTACCCGGATAAAGCACCGTGGCATAATACTGTTCTGGCATTCACCCGAAATGTCGTCGGTCCGATGGATTATACGCCTGTCACTTTTTCTGACAATACCTATCCCCATATCACAAGTTACGGACACGAGCTTGCGCTTTCTGTGGTGTTCGAATCCGGCTGGATTCATCTCGCAGATCGGACCTCTGCATATTCGGAATTACCGGATACAGTGAAGAATTTCCTGAAAAACGTGCCCGCAGCGTGGGATGATACGAAATACATTTCTGGTAAACCCGGCACGTCTGCTGTTTTAGCACGAAGAAAAGGCAGCGACTGGTACATCGGCGGGATCAATGGCATGGACAGCACGCTCACCGAATCGCTGGTGCTACCGTTTCCGGATGAGGGTGAATACGAGGCATTACTGATTACTGATGGCGAGAATGAAGGGAGTTTTCATGTTGAAACAAGTGTGGTAACTGCGGATGAACCGTTTACCGTGGCAATGCGCCCGTATGGCGGGTTTGTCATGCATCTCTCGCAGTGAGCAATTCCGGCGTGCAGTCTCTTCATGGACTGCGGTTCGCGATTCGTTTACCAAAATGAGTGGTGCATAAGAATAACCAATTTCTTGATGAAAATCCCCCTTTGAAGGGGGACGGTTTTGCCGCAGGCAAGACCCGGGGGATGTAACGCCGCGGAAGTTAGAATCTTCGCATTTATTCAGAATACAACGGATATCTGAAAAACCTATTTCTAAAGGAGCCTTTCATGACTGAAACAAAATCAAATACATCACGACGGGAATTCCTGGGAACAATTGCAGCGGCAACTGCCGGATTATCATTAATGGGATCGGGATGCAGTGATTCATCTTCATTGGAAAAAGTAAAAGGGCGAAAGCCGCGCAACGTAATCTTCATTCTCAGCGATGATCACCGCTATGATTTCATGGGATTCATGAACAAACCCTCGTTTCTGGAAACACCGAACATGGATCGGCTGGCAAAAAATGGCGCGCATCTCAAAAACGCATTCGTAACCACTGCGCTATGCTCACCGAGCCGGGCGTCGATCCTGACAGGACAGTTTTCTCATAAACATCAGGTTGTGGACAACAGCGCTCCGTTGCCGGACGGTATTCATTTTTTCCCGGAATATTTGCAGAAAGCAGGCTATGAAACCGCGTTCATAGGAAAGTGGCACATGGGCGACGCAGACGATATGCCGCAGCCAGGGTTCGATAAATGGATCAGCTTTAAAGGACAGGGCGAGTATTATGATCCGCATTTGAATATTGATGGGAAAAGAGTACAAAAAGAAGGATACATTAGTGATCTGTTGACCGAATATGCTGTGGAATGGTTGAATCAGGAACGGGACAAACCGTTCTTTTTGTATCTGTCCCACAAAGCAGTTCATGCAATGTTTAAACCAGCAGAACGGCATTTGGGAAAATATGAAAACGTTAAACTGGAATATCCGAAATCTATGGCAAATACTGAAGAAAATTATCGCGGCAGACCGAGATGGGTGAACGAGCAGCGAAATAGTTGGCACGGCGTGGATTACATGTATCACGGTCAGATGGATTTCGACACATTCTACCGCCGCTATTGCGAAACCCTGCTGGGAATCGATGACAGCATCGGCAGGATTATGGATACATTGGACGAGATGAATATCCTGGACTCGACTCTTATGTTTTATATGGGTGATAACGGTTTCAGCTTTGGTGAGCACGGCTTGATCGATAAACGCCATGCGTATGAAGAATCCATGCGAGTACCGCTGCTGGCGTATTGTCCTGAACTGATCAAACCGGGCACGGAGGTTGAGCCGATGGTACAAAACATTGATATTGCGCCGACAATATTGGAAGCTGCCGGAGTAAGACCGCCGAAAGAAATGAATGTTGACGGAAAATCGTTCTTGTCGCTGTTGGAGAAAAAAGAAATCCACTGGCGTGATGCGATCTTTTACGAATATTACTGGGAGCGCAGTTTCCCGCAGACACCCACAGTTCATGCCGTCAGAACGGATCGTTATAAATATATCCACTATCACGGCATCTGGGATATTGATGAATTATACGATTTGAAAAATGATCCCGAAGAGTTGAATAATCTGATCGATAGCCCGGAGCAGCAGGATTTGGTTATAGAATTAAACAAGAAAATGTACGATTGGCTGGAACGAACAAACGGGATGTTAATCCCGCTCAAGCGTGATCCTGCTTATCGCATGGATAAACGGAAGCCCGAGAAATAATTTCGGAGTGCAATCCCTTTATGGATTGAAAAAATCAAGGAGAAATCGTCATGAAAAAAATAATATTTTTCGGAGTGTTGCTATTTATCGTAACCGCTTTCGCCGCCGATCATGGCGTGATTCTGGAAAGTCTTGAATTCAAGAGTAAAATACTGGATAAAAAGGTGGAGTATTGCATCTATTTACCGCCGGATTATGAAAGCTCTGCGCGACGTTATCCGGTCGTCTATTTGCTTCATGGTTTTACCGATGATGAAACTGCCTGGGTGCAATTTGGTGAAGTAAATCTTGCTGCTGACAGAGGCATTGCCGAGCGCCAAATTCCGCCAATGATCATCGTTATGCCGGATGCGGGAGTGAGCTGGTATATCAACAATTATAACAACGAAGTTCGCTGTGAAGATTTTATGATCGCTGAATTTATCCCGTTTATCGATTCCGAATATCGCACCAGAGCTGCAAAGGAATTTCGAGGTGTATCCGGTCTGTCAATGGGAGGATTCGGATCGCTTGTTTTTTCCATGAAACATCCGGATGTGTTTGCCGCATGTGCTGCGTTTAGCGCTGGTGTTCATACGGACGAGGAAATTATTCAGATGGATGCTGACCGTTATAATTACATCTTCCCGAATCTTTACGGTGTGAGTTTAATTGGTGATGAACGAATTTCAGAGCATTATAAGCAGAATAGTCCGCTGCACCTGTTGGATAGCGTTCCGGTCGAAGAATTGAAAAAAGTGCGTTGGTATATCGATTGCGGGGATGACGATTTTCTGTATAAAGGAAATGCCGCATTGCACATCCGGTTCAGGGAGCGGGAAATCCCGCATGAATACCGCATTCGGGATGGCGCGCATAATTGGACGTATTGGCGGACCTATATCGTAAACGGATTGACATTCATTGGTAAAAGTTTTCATCGATAGGATTAATTGGCAGGAGTTTGAGATTTCCGAAATCTTGGAGATTACGGAAATCTGATCGCTAAAATCATCTTACGTCTCACATAAGAGGAGGTAATCATGAAAAAGTTAGTTGTTTTATTCATTGCAATACTGATGCTGATGAACTGCTCCGGCTCTGATCAAAAAGAAGGCGGATACAACTGGAAGCATTTTTCAAACAAGAACGGCGATTTTTACCCGCCAAACGCCGGGAATCAACAAACTGCAACATTGGTTTTAGATATTGACAAAGACGGTGTGAATGATTTTGTCATCACTGAACGATCACAGTCGCCGGCTGTTGTTTGGTACCGCTATATGGATGGAAAATGGGAGCGCTATGTAGCGGATCATGACGCGCTTCATATCGAAGCCGGATCAGATTATTACGACATTGATGGTGACGGCGATTTGGACATCGCCTTTGCAGGGGATTCCCAAAGCAATCAGGTCTGGTGGTGGGAAAATCCGTACCCGGACTTCAATCCGGAGGCTGCCTGGGAGCGGCATCTCATAAAAAATGATGGCGCAACTAAACACCACGATATGATTTTTGGGGATTTCGATGGGGATGAAAAAGCAGAACTGGTTTTCTGGAATCAGGGCGCACATTCACTGTTTTTGGCAGAAATCCCGGAAAATCCCGGAGAAACAGAACCCTGGAGTTATGCTGCAATTTATGAATATCAGAAGGAGGAAACTGTGCCGCAAATCGGCTCTTATCCGGGTTGGAAGAAACCGAACGAGCACGAAGGTCTGGCAAAAGCAGATATCGATGGTGATGGCATCGAGGATATCATCGGCGGCGGCTACTGGTTTAAATACGAAGGCGAATCGAAATTCACGCCTCATGCCATCGATGAAAGCTATCATTTTACCCGTTCCGCAGCAGGTCAGTTGATAAAAGGCGGGCGTCCGGAAATCGTTCTGGTCGTTGGCGACGGCACTGCGCCATTAAATATGTATGAATGGAAAAATGGCAAATGGGTCGTTCATACGCTCATCGACACGGTCATCGACGGGCACAGTCTGGATATTGTTGATTTTGATGGTGATGGCAATCTCGATATCTACAATGCGGAAATGCGTCTGGGCAACGACAATCCAGTCACCCGAATCCTGCTCGGCGATGGTGAGGGAAATTTCGAAACGCTGGAATTATTTGAGGGCTTCGGACAGCATGAATCCCGAATCGCGGATTTGGATGGTGACGGCGATTTTGATATTTTAGGAAAACCATACACTTGGATGGCGCCGCGAATCGATATCTGGCTGAATAAAGGGAATTAAGGCAATCATTCAAAAAAAGAATGAATGGTATCAATATGAAAAAACTAATCTTGATATTTTTGTTAATAATGGGGGCGAATACAATGTATGGTCAAACTCAGTTTGAGGCGCTTGTATTTTCGGGTACTGCCGGATATCGGCACGAGTCGATTCTGGAGGGCGTTGCTGCTATGAAGCTTCTTGGCGAACGGCATCAATTCGGAGTTACATGGACCGAGGATGCGAATGTGTTTTTAGAAGACGATCTTGCAAAATTCAATGTCGTTGTTTTTTTTAATACCAGCGATAATATGCTCACCGACGAACAGCAAGCAGCATTTCAGGAATTTATTCGATCCGGAAAGGGATTTGTCGGAATTCATGGCGCGGCAGCAACCGAATATGATTGGGAATGGTATGGCAAACTGATCGGTCGCTTTTTCAAGGTGCATCCCAAAGTTCAGACAGCAGTCATTGATGTGATCGATAAAAATCATCCGGCGACATTCCATCTCCCAAAGCGCTGGCTATGGACTGACGAATGGTATGATTTCGAAGTGCCACTGGCGGATGATCTGACTGTAGTGCTGACGGTTGATGAAAGCACGTACAATCCCGAAGTAAAAGGCAAGAAGTTCTCAAAAGGAATGGGGGATTTTCATCCCATCGCGTGGTATCATGAATTCGATGGCGGCAGGGCATTTTACACAGCGCTCGGGCATTCGCCGCTGGCTTATAAGGAGCCCCTGTTTTTGCAGCATATTTATGGCGCTATTTTTTGGGCGGCAACGGGGCGTGGGCTTTGAGGAGGAGGCGAGGCTGTCAGTGGAGTTTTGGTTTAAGAGTTAGGATTCTTCAATAATTCAGATTTCTGAAATCGTTAAGATTTCAGAAATCTCGGATTTGGTGGATAACAAGGAGGAAAATATGAGCAGAGCATTATTTCTAAGTTCATTGAACATTATTCTCATTGCCGGTTGTGCTGTTTTCACTTCTAATAAATTTGCAGATGTTGATCCTGCTAAAGATATTGAGCTGGTGCCGGTGTTCGGGAATCATCAGGTTTTACAGCAGCAGATGGAAATTCCGGTGTGGGGCACGGCGAAGCCTGGTGGAAAGGTTACGGTAAAACTTCACAATCAGGAAAAAACAACACTCGTTCAACCGGATGGCACGTGGCAGGTTAATTTAGATCCAATGAACGCAGGTGGCCCGTATGAATTGGCGGTCGTCGGAGAAAACACCATTCGCTTAAGTAACGTGATGATCGGCGAAGTTTATGTCTGTTCCGGTCAATCGAATATGGAGTGGTCTCTTTCGAAGGCAGTGAATGCAGAGCAGGAAATTGAAAATGCAGATTATCCGAACATTCGGTTGTTTCGGGTGCAGCGCAATATTTCGAAAGTACCAATCGACAGTATCATCACCGATGGCTGGCAGGTCTGTTCCCCGAAAACCGCAGCCGAATTCTCAGCAGTGGGCTATTTTTTCGGCAGGTATCTACAAAGGGAGTTGAGTGTTCCTGTTGGTTTGATCCATACTTCATGGGGCGGGACGCCGGCAGAAGCCTGGACCAGCACGGAGGCATTAAAAACACTACCGGATTTCTCGGTGATGATTGCAGAACTTGAAAAGAATGCAGCGACTGAAGAAGAAATGGTGCGTCAATACGAAAAAGCTGTGGCGGAATGGGAAGTACAGATTGAAAAATGGAAAGAATCTCTTGAACAGAGCGATCCGGGATTACATGGTGATAGAAAAAAATGGTACGATCCCGATTTGGATGATGCTGACTGGAACACGATGGAAGTACCGAAATTATGGGAGTCAGCGGGTATTGCCGGTTTCGATGGTGTTATGTGGTTTCGCAAGCACGTCGATATTCCGGATTCCTGGCAAGAGAAAGATTTAACAATAAAGCTTGGTCCTATCGATGATATTGATATCACCTGGTTCAATGGCGATAAAATCGGAAGCACAGAAGAATACGACGCGCCGCGCAATTATGGTATCCCGGCTTCGATAGTGACAACTGGCAGCAACGTCATCGCCGTTCGGGTGTTGGATCACGGCGGTGGCGGTGGTTTCTGGGGGGCATCAACCCAAATGGTTTTATCGAATAATAACGGCGATTCGCTTTTGCTTGCCGGAGACTGGAAATATCATCTGGCTGCGGATGGCGGCGAAATCCCGGAGCGTCCGGTGTCGCCGATTCGTCCGCATCACAGACCTGGTGTGCTTTATAATGCCATGATCCATCCGTTGTTGCCATACAGGATTCGCGGCGCAATCTGGTATCAGGGCGAATCCAACGCCAGTCGTGCATATCAATACCGCTCGCTTTTCAAAACCATGATAATGGATTGGCGCGAGAAATGGGGACAGGGTGATTTCCCGTTCTTTTTCGTGCAGCTTGCCAATTTTCATGCAGTCAATGAAACGCCGGTGGAATCGGACTGGGCAGAGCTACGGGAGGCGCAAACTATGGCGCTGGCGCTGCCCAATACCGGGATGGCGGTGATTATCGATATCGGTGAAGCAGATGATATTCATCCCCGCAATAAACAGGATGTGGGAAAAAGACTGGCTTTGAACGCGCTGGCAAAAGTGTATGGCAGAAATATCGTTTGTTCAGGTCCGCTTTACAAATCGCATAAAGTTGAGAATGGCAAAATTCGGATTTTGTTTGAACATGTTGGCTCGGGCTTATCCGCAAAGGACGGTAATCGGTTAAAAGGCTTTACCATTGCCGATGCGGATAAAAAATTTCATCGAGCAGATGCGGTTATTGATGGAAATACGGTAGTCGTATCCGGTCCCGAAGTGGAACAGCCGCTGGCAGTGCGCTATGCGTGGGCAGATAACCCGGTGTGCAATCTGTATAATGCGGAGGGATTGCCCGCATCGCCGTTTCGGACAGATAATTGGCGGGGGATTACGGTTCCGCCGGATGTTCAGTAAATGTTCGGAAAGCAGCAAGCATTATGGAATCAACGCAGAGCTTGCTATATTATTGAATAATGCTCGGCTTCAGATTTCCGAAGTCTTTGAGACTTCGGAAATCTCTGCCTCCGGCGATTTTGATTTGCCACGAGATTCATCTCGTGGGTTCAGGCGCGTTCAAAAACAATCGCCGGGAATTTTAACTCCCGGTAATAAAAAAATAAAAATAAACAAGGGAAATCTAAAATAAAAATATTAGAACTCAAAAACAATTGGCTCTTTCGTCAGATTAGCACGAACGACTGGCTGCCGGCAAAGGTGCCGGGCTGTGTTCATACGGATTTGCTTGCAAATGGTGTTATCAAAGATCCGTTTTATCGCTTAAATGAAAAAGACCAGCAATGGATCGAGCGGGAGGAATGGGAATACAGAACGACTTTTGACTTGCCTGCACGATTTTACAATAATGAAATCATCGAGCTGCTATGCATGGGATTGGACACATACACGACGGTTTATCTGAACGAGGTGAAAATCATTTCAGCAGATAATATGTTCCGTGCATGGACTGCGGAATGCAAGCATTTACTGAAAATTGGCTCAAACGAGATTCGAGTTCATTTTAAATCACCATATAATGAAGCGCTGCCGAAATATGATGCACATCCTTACCAGGCGCCGGCAGCGAATGATAAGGGCGAAAAGAAGGTGAGTCCGTTCACGCGGAAGGCGCCGTATCAATACGGCTGGGATTGGGGACCGCGGCTGTTGACAAGCGGCATCTGGCGACCGATTTTTTTGAGAGCCTGGAGTTATGCGCGGATCGAAAATATTCAGATTATTCAGGAATCATTGGATGATCAAAAAGCGAAATTAATTGCTGCTGTGCGCATTCAGGCGACAAAAGAATTCTCCATACGGATATCGCTGAGATTGGATGACGCGCTGATGTTGCAAAAAGATGTGTTTCTAATTCCTGGCGAAAACACGGTTGAATTAAAATTCGATATCTCGAATCCGGTAAGGTGGTGGTGCAATGGTTTGGGAAAAGCCCATCTCTATGAATTGGACGCGATCTTGAGTTCTGAGGGCGAATCGCTGGACCGAAAACATCAAAAAGTTGGCTTGCGCACAATTGAATTGATCCGTGAACCTGATGCAGATGGCCAATGTTTTTATTTTAAATTGAACGGACATCCGGTGTTCATGCGTGGTGCCAATATTATTCCGTTTGACTATTTCCCGACTCGTGCAACCCGGCAGAAATACGAAACAATGATCAAAGCCGCAGTGGATGCGAATATGAACATGCTGCGCGCATGGGGCGGCGCCTACTATGAAGACGATGTGTTTTACGAATTGTGCGATGAGAACGGGATTTTGGTGTGGCAGGATTTCATGTTCGCCTGTGGTATGTATCCCGGAGATGATGAATTTTTGCAATCCGTGCGCGATGAGGCTATTTACAATATCGTCCGGCTGCGCAATCATCCTTGTCTCGCATTGTGGTGCGGCAACAACGAAATTCTGGAAGGATTTGATAGCTGGGGTTGGAAAGAAGAATTGGGAGAAGAAAACGCTACCGATGCATTTGAGGCATACAAGAAATTATTCTATCAATTGCTTCCGGTTATCCTTTCCCAATATGATCCGCAGCGATCCTACTGGCCATCTTCGCCCAGCAGCGCTTTTGATGAAATGCTTTCTTTAACAGCCGGTGATTATCATTACTGGGACATTGTGAAGGCGGATTTGCCGATTCAAGTGTACCGGGAAAATGTCGGCAGGTTTATGAGTGAGTATGGCTTCAAATCATATCCTGAAATGAAAACCTTACAGACTTATGCCCGCGAAGCAGACTGGCATATTCGTTCAGAAGTAATGGAAGCGCACCAGGGCTGGGAAATGGGCGCGGATCTGGTCGAGAACAATATGCGACGGGAATATCGTAAACCAAAGGATTTTGATTCATTTTTATATGTCAGTCAATTGCTTCAGGCAGAAGCGATCCGGATTGCGGTGGAGGCGCATCGTAGCGCCAAGCCGTATTGCATGGGAACGCTGTACTGGCAGTTGAATGATTGCTGGCCCGCAGCAACCTGGTCCAGCATCGATTATTTCGGGCGCCGGAAAGCGCTGCATTATTACATCAAACGGCTATTTAATCCAGTGTTGCCGGTCGCGAAAATGGATGATGGAAAACTCACTGTATACGTTACCAATGACCAGTTGCAACCGCTTCAATCACATATCAAAATTACAGTGCTGGATTTTTTCGGGAAGAAACTATTTGAAAAGCTGATCCCGGCGGTGCTCTCAACAAAAACCTGTCAACCGGTTTATGTAATACCGGTGGTTGATGTACTCAAAGAGGTCGATCCGAATCAGGCGTTGTTGTCCATATCTGTAGTTGATAAAAAAAAGCGAATTTCCGAAAATGTGCATTACTTTGTTTCTCCGGGCGAGCTTGAGTTGCCGCGCCCAAATATCCGTGCGAATATTGCACAATGTAACGGTGGCTACAAAATAAATCTGATTTCATCTGTACTGGCGAAAAATGTTTATTTATCAGTGAAACATACAGACGGATTTTTCGACGATAATTATTTCGAGCTGTTACCCGGTAAAACGAAAACCGTAACGTTTATGACGTCCAATGAATATGATTCATTCAAATCAAAATTTATTATTCGTTCATTATTCGATACATATCAATAGTAAAGGACTCATTTATAGTAAAACCTAAAATTCTAAAATGAAAATAATATTATTCCCTAAATTGAAATAACGTTCCGGAGTGAATCGCTCCAATACGACTCGGTCGTATTGGAGCGATTCATTGCAATGCGCAGGCTGACTGAGAACTCAAGAATCGTTGGAAAAAACCTTGCGAAGGTTAGCAGTAATACAACATATAGATGATTATACAAAGGTATATCAATATACAGCTTGTCCTGTTTTTAAAAACCTTCGCAAGGGTAGTTCGTGGACAGACTGTAAAGTTATTGCATTCCAACTATAAATAAAATCAATCGTTATAATTAAATTGTTCATTTTAGTTTAGAATTTTGGGTAAAAGACAATTCCGAAAACCGCATATAGTACGTTATTCAAACGAAATTTGGAGGTGCAATGAAAAAACTAACAGCAATTGCTCTGATGATATTGATATTAGGAATCCACGTTAATTGTGAAAATCCAAAACAAAGTCAGGAAATAAAAAGCCCGAATGGGAAAATTTTCGTTGAAGTGAAAGTTGATCAAACCAACCGTCTTACATTTACCCTGAAACAGGAGGGAATTCTGTTACTGCCGAATTCACCAATCGGAGTTCATCTGAATGGTTCAGATGTGGGCAAGGGTGTGTCTATTAGTAAAGCACGTATAAACCAATATGATGAAATGATAAACACACGCGGAAATCATTTTCAGATACGGGATTATTTTAATGAAATGACAATACCAATAAAGCATATAAAAACCAACCAGAACTATGAACTTAAAATACGGGTTTATGACAATGGAATCGCTTATTGTTCGATTATTCCCGGAGAACAGATTCGAAGCGTTACCGGAGAATCGGGTATTTTCCAACTGTCGCGAAATTCTACCGTGTGGTATCATTCGGCAACAGGGAATTATGAAAGTATTTACAAATCAGCGAAAGCAAATCAGATTGAACAGGGAGTCAAAATTGCACCACCGCTGGTTGCAAAGTTACCGATGCGACAAACGTATCTTGCGATTACCGAAGCCGCGTTGTTTAACTACAGTGGTATGACTTTCGAATCAGCAGGAGGCGGAAAATTCATTCCGGTTTTTGAAGATGATCCGGATGGATGGGAAATGAGCGGAACGATCACAACGCCCTGGCGGATAATCATGATCGCTGAGAATTTGAATGAACTGGTGAATAATGATATCGTAACAGCGGTTTGTCCGCCGCCGGAGGAGTCTCTGCAAAATGCAGGGTGGATTCAACCGGGGCGTGCCCTCTGGTCGTGGTGGTCAGAAGGAACCGGAGATTGGAATCTGCAAAAAAAATACGTTGACGCGGCCAATTCATTCGGATTTGAATATATTTTAATTGATGAAGGTTGGGAGAACTGGCACACCGGAAGTAAAGATAAATGGCAATTATTGAAAGAAGTTATCCAATATGCACGTGAAAGAGACGTACAAGTGTGGGTCTGGAAACGCTGGAATCAAATTTCGGATGCTGCGAAACGAAAGGAGTTTTTCCAAAAATTACACCAACTGGGTATCGTCGGCGTGAAAATTGATTTTATGGATTCAGAATCAAAAGAACGGATTGATTTTTACACGAATGCCCTGCGGGATGCTGCTGAAAATAAATTGATGGTGAATTTTCACGGCGCCAACAAACCTACCGGTGAATCGCGAACCTGGCCAAACGAAATGACCCGGGAGGGAATTTTCGGGCTGGAACAGAACCGCTACGAATGGGGCGGAATTCCGCCGGAGCATAACGTGACATTACCATTTACCAGACTGCTTGTCGGACATGCAGATTATACACCCTGTACGTTTGATTCTGCAAAAGTGAGCGGTACGACATTTGTCCATCAATTGGCAACGACGATTGTGTTTACATCGCCGGTGACGCACTGGGCGGATCGACCGGAAAATTATTTGAACAGTTCGGTTCGTGATGTCATACAAACGATTCCCACAGTATGGGATGAAACCATTGTTCTGCCGGGCAGTGAAATTGGGGAAACCGCAGCCTTTGCCCGCCGAACAGGAGATAAATGGTTTGTCGGCATATTAAATGGAGATAAGAAAACGCAATTTGAAATCAGAAGTTCGTTTTTGGATAGCGGAAATTATAAGATCATTTGTCTTGAAGATGAGCCGGGCAATCGATTTACATTTAGACGAACTGAAAATGTAGCTAATTCGAAAGAGAACCTCCGGGTGGAAATGCTGGCTGGCGGCGGTTTTGTGGCAATATTTGAGGAAACGAATCTGCCGGAATGTCGGCTTAGTATGTCACCGGACGGCGGATATCTCAATCGTCCGCTAAAAGTGCATCTCGCAACAAACGATGTTCAGGCAGAAATTCGCTATACCCTCAATGGCAGCAGACCGACAGCGAATTCCATTCTTTATGAACATCCGCTTGAAATCAATAAACCATTGGAATTAAGAGCAGCGGTTTTTGAAAACGGACAATATCGCGCAGCGTTTATGAAGCGTGATTTTAAAAGTCCACCTGCACCATCAATATCACCTGTAATTCCGCTGTTTATCGATGAAAACAAAATTACCATCTCTGCCGCAGTGCCGGATGGCGATATCCGCTATACACTTGATGGAAGTGAACCAAATGTGAAATCTCAAAAATATGATGGCGAATTTACTATTATCGATACTACGACGATAAAGGCGAAAGTATTTTGGGAAAATGGATTTACAAGCAAGACATCTTTGAAAACCTACACAATGGGACAGGTGAATGATCAAGTCGATGTGGAAGGTTTGAAATCCGGCATCAAGAGATGCTATTACGAGGGCGAGTGGAAACAGCTTCCTCAATTTAATAAACTGCAACCTCTGGATTCCACTGTTGTCGCCACGTTTAATATTATGAAACGAAAGGCGGATGATAACTTTGGATTCAAATTCACTGGTTACATAAAGGTACCGGAGGATGGCGTTTATCGTTTCTATACAAACTCGGATGATGGGAGCCAGCTATTTCTTCATGATCATCTGGTCGTTGATAATGACGGGTTGCATGGCATGGCGGAAAGATCCGGATTGATTGGTTTAAAAAAAGGATGGCATCCGTTTGTGGTAACATTTTTTGAGTTGAGCGGTGGTGAAGGACTTGAGGTTTACTACCAACCACCTGATGGTGAAAAACAATTGCTACCAACGGAAATTTTGGGGCATAAATGAATGTAAGTTTAACGCCAGTCAACAATGACTCAATAAAAAACATGCACATATTTTGTTGGCCAAACATTACAAAACAGGAGGGAAAAGATGAATTTTAAAAAAATAATTGGGATGTGTTTCATAGTAACGTATGCTATGTCACTTTTCGCTCAGGATTTACCAACAATATCCGGCGCTCTGGATCATCTGACTGCGCTAAAAAATTATAAATCAAAGCGGATTTCCAGTTATGACAGAAGCGGCAAAAACAGGGATTGCCTAACGATCAGAGCAGGGAAAACGGCGACAATTGCGGAAATCTCCGGAGCAGGGATAATCAAACACATCTGGGTTACTATTTCTTGTAAAGATGAAATGATTCGTCGAAACGCGATCCTACGCATGTACTGGGACGGGGAGAAGCAGCCCAGTGTGGAATCACCTATCGGCGATTTTTTCGGACAGGGTTGGGGAGAAAAATATAATTTCATCTCCCTGCCATTGGCGTCTGCTCCTAAAGAGGGGAATGCGCTGAATTGCTATTTCCCCATGCCCTTTGGCGATGGCGCAAAAATTACCGTCGAAAATCAATCTGATGAAGATATTCGATCTTTCTATTATTACATCGATTATGAGGAGCACAAATCCATTGGCGCGGATGTGGGACGATTTCATGCCTGGTGGCGCCGGGAATTAACAGAACCATTGCCGGACGGCGAGAATGAATGGGGCGCATTGGGAGACCAACGGGCAAATACCACCGGCGATAGCAATTATGTATTTGCAAATATCAAAGGTAGAGGACATTTTGTGGGCGTTAATTATTATGTGGAAAGTCCGTCGCCAATGTGGTACGGTGAAGGCGATGATATGTTCTTTATTGATGGCGAACAGTGGCCATCATCACTTCACGGAACCGGGACCGAAGATTTTTTTAATTCATCCTGGTGTCCGAAAGAAATTTACACCCATCCTTACTTCGGCTATGCCCGGGTGAACGAAGAAACTGGCTGGCTGGGCCGAACGCACTGCTACCGCTTTTTTCTGGAATCTCCCGTTGCATTCGAAAAATCGTTGCGTGCAACCATTGAACACGGACACAATAACTGCCTGACCCTGGATTTGGTGACCGTCGCGTACTGGTATCAAACCGAACCGCATAAACCGTTCCCTGAAATACTTTCAAAAGAAAAGCGCCAGAATATGAAACCGATTGGTCCCTATCAAATTCATCGCTGGCGAGACTCCTGGCGCCGTGATCAGGGAAATGGTGTCCTGTGGGGGGATGAATGGAAGGAAAAGGAGTAATTATTATTGAAGTATTTTGGGAGGATATTAGCACGCTTTTCACATCCGCCTGCTTTCGGCTGCGGCGAAACCGTCCCTTCAAAGGGGGATTTCGCGCTATTGAGTTTTATCAAATGAACTAATAGGTAATTAGTAATTCCAAAAGTTCTGATGTATCATTTTTTAGTCAAATTAATATCAAAGGCTTATCGATGAAAAAAATCAACAGAAGGGATTTCATTAAAATATCCGGTACGGCAACTGCTGCGCTGGCAGCGGCGCCGTATGTTTCCTGCGGCAAAAGCAGCCGCAAGCCGAACATCATTTATATTCTTGCAGATGACCTGGGTTATGGCGATCCGGGCTGTTACGGTCAACAGCGAATCAAAACGCCGCATCTCGATCAAATGGCAGCCGAGGGAATCAGGTTTACGCAGCACTATGCAGGCAGCACCGTATGTGCGCCATCACGCTGTTGCCTGATGACCGGTATACATACGGGACATGCGAGAATTCGCGGCAACGCGGCAGTCCCGTTGGCGCCGGAGGACAAGACCATTGCCGAATATCTGAAAGAAGCCGGTTATACCACCGGTTTGATCGGCAAATGGGGATTGGGCGGAGAAGGCTCAACCGGAATTCCCAATCGTAAGGGATTTGATTACTTTTTCGGCTACTTGAGCCAGATCCGGGCGCATAATTATTATCCGGACTGGTTGTGGCGAAATGAAGAAAAAGTCGAGCTGAAGAACGAAGTGGTTTTCTCTCCCGATGGATATGCAAAGGGCGTCGGGCAGGCATCGACGAACCGCGCGGAATATTCGCACGATCTGTTTACGCAGGAAGCTCTGGATTTTGTAAAACGAAATAGCGAGCAGCCGTTCTTTCTGTATTTGGCATATACCATTCCCCATGCCAATAACGAAGCACATCTTGTAGATCGGCATGGAATGGAAGTGCCTGATTATGGCGAATACGCTGATCTGGATTGGGATGATGCACAGAAAGGACATGCAGCAATGATCAGCCTCATGGATCGCGACATCGGTAGTTTATTCGAAAAGCTAAAACAACTGGGCATCGATGAGGACACGATTGTCATGTTTAGCAGTGATAATGGTCCGCACGAAGAAGGCGGATTCGATCCCGAATTAAATGATAGCAACGGAAAACTTCGCGGTATCAAACGGGATTTGTACGAGGGCGGAATCCGGGTGCCGTTTGTCGTTCGCTGGCCCGGAAAGATCAAAAGTGGCGTCGTAAGTGACCACGTATCTGCGTTCTGGGATGTGCTGCCGACCTGTGCCGATTTGGCCGGAATTGATGAATCTGTGAATACAGATGGCATTTCGATGGTTCCTGAATTTGTTGGTAAAAGTGAGGAACAAAAACAGCATGATTATTTGTACTGGGAGTTTCACTGGTGGAATCCATCGAAGCAGGCAGTGCGAATGGGCGACTGGAAAGGCGTTCGCCTGTCACCGGACGGTCTGTGTGAATTGTACGATCTCAAAAAAGATCCGGAAGAAAAGAATAATATCGCAGATCAACATCCGGATATAGTCGTTCAAATGGAACAGATCATGAGCAGCGCCAGAGCCGAATCCGGGCACTGGCAATTGAAAAGTGAATGACAAACACAGGCTGTTACCCTTGCGAAGGTTCAGCAATTATACAATTATAGTTGGCTAAATGATTTATATCAAATATAGCTTGTCCTGGTTTAAAAAAACCTTCGCAAGGGGTAGTTCATGAAGGAGTAGGCAATGAGTAAAATTACTGTAGTGATTATAGTTCTGGGGATGTTCTGTTATTGTCAGAAAAAAGAGAGCCCGGCAGGCAATGTCATTTATCTGAAAAATGAAAAAGTCATTGTCGGCGTGCTGCCCGATCTGGGCGGTCGGGTAGTCGTGTTGAAAGCGCCGGCACTCCGGAATATTTTCAAGTCGGACAGCGCGCAATGGAATGAGCCGGCGGATCAGCGACCGAACGCGGATGCGTTCGCGGATTTCAGGGAATACAACGGGCACATTATGTGGCTGGGACCGCAAAGCGACTGGTGGTCGCAGCAGGATGTTAATCCCGAACGACGGGATGCCCAAGCGAATTGGCCGCCGGATCCATATCTCATTTACGGCAGCTATGAAATCACGAAACGGACAGATACTTCCATTGTGATGGTCAGTCCTGAAAGCGAGGTGTCCGGCGTGATCCTCATCAAAAATATTCAATTGAATCCGGATGGCACGGTGTTATTCTCAGCGATCTCGCAAAATATCCGCAATACGCCGGTCTTCTGGGACTTGTGGTTCAATACAAGGCTGGAAGGCAAAGCGCGTTGTTACGTCCCCCTCGGTGATGAGAATAATCTTCGCATCGAAACGGCTGTGGATACAAAAAAGGATACGATGGCGTACCGTCTGATAGATGGCTATTTTACGTTTTCGCCCGAAGATCCACCCGATAAAAAAGAAATTCGAACGGCAAAGGCATATATCTATCCTGACACTGGTTTTATGGCTGCGTTTTCGGAACAACAAATGCTTATCATCGATTTTGAAAAATTCCCTGCGGAAACGATCCACCCGGAGCAGGCGCTGGTGGAAATTTACAACAGGACTGCCACAGATGTCCAATTGAATCTGCTCGAACTGGAATATCACTCTGCATACAAGCAACTGGCGCCCGGTGAATCGATGACTGTTTCTGAAACATGGCACGTGGTTCCTTATTCCGGGGAGGAGACACCGGCGGCTCAGATTATGTTTTTGAATGATTATCTTGGAAAATAGCTGTTAGCTATTAGCTATTGGCTATTGGCTGTTGGCAGAGGCGCTCTTCAATAGATGAAAATATGAAATTTTGGATGGTGTGCCAAATGACAAACAAGCAACGACTCCTGAAAGTAATTCGCGGGGAGCTTCCGGATTGTGTGCCGGTCGCGCCGGATATTTCCAATATGATTCCCGCCCGGCTGACCGGGAAACCATTCTGGGATTTGTATCTTTATAACGATCCGCCGATTTGGGAAGCGTATATCGAAGCGGCGAAATATTTTGATATCGATTCGGTGATGGATGGCTATTTCCCGCTGACATTTCCTGATGAGCAGCAGGATGAAGGATGGGAGCGATTCATCGTGTTTAAAAGCGATGAACGGATCGTGACGCAGAAATCCCGGGTTGAGAATGGTAAGCAGGAGTGGCAGCCGGTGGTGGATGTGTTTTATATCGCTGATCCACCGACAGAACGAATTCCCCCGTCTAAAATCGGTCTGCCGGACATCCCCACAAAATGGGAGCCGGTCGAAAACGCAAAGCCGGTAGATTTTGGACCGGAGGGACTGAAACGGGTCATGAATCTGATGGGAGATCAGGGACTCGTGGGTGTCTGGGTGACGTCATCTGTGGCGCTGGAAAATGAGAATGATATTTACCGCTATTATGAAAATCCGGACAAGCATGAGCAGTGGGCAAAGGCGCGCGTGGCGGCAGCGGAGAAACGATTCGCGCACATCATGAAAATGGATGTTCGACCCGATTTTATCTGCGTCGGTGGATCGGGAACGCTGGTATTTCAGTCGATGCCGATTTTCAGGCAACTGGCATATCCTGCGGTAAAACGTGCAATTGAACTGGCAACAGCCGCGGGATTCCCGACGCATGTCCATTCCTGCGGCCCGGAGAAAGAGCTGGTGAAATTACTGGCAGAAGAAACCGACCTGACAATGATTGATCCGCTGGAGCTTCCGCCTATGGGAGATTGCAATCTGGCGGAATTGAAACGGGATTTCGGCGATAAGATTATTTTAAAAGGAAATTTACATACGACAAACGTCATGCTCAATGGCACTCCGGAGGAGGTCGCTGCTGCCTCGCGACAGGCAATTGATGATGCCGCGGCAGGAGGTGGATTCATCCTTTCCACAGGGGATCAGTGCGGCAGGGATACGCCGGATGAAAACCTGTTCGCGATGGTGGAAACGGCGCGGACGTATGGGAAATATTAAAAACAGGTGAATTTTTCAGTAGTCCCTTCGGGACTCAAATACGCGAGCGTTAATCTATTTTCAGGTGTCCCGGACATTTGGTGCTATATCATAAATTGGTTTTTTTGTTAAATGTCTTTCCGAGCTTGTCCCGGAATCTCCTAATTAGTGTCTGAACGAAAACGTTCAATTAATTATAAAATAATTAGTTAATCT
>CAZCJL010000047.1:0-48823 GCA_964498785.1 uncultured Cytophagia bacterium
CCGGGCTTGTCCCAAAATCTCCTGATTATTATAAAGTTAGGGGATTCCTGCATTCGCAGGAGTGACATCTGAATAGCTACAAACCACAGAGTTGCTAATACACCTGTTTCTTGAGTTGGGACTCGCCTTTTTCAGACAAATACGACGCATTCAATAAAAAGACATCTTTAAATCAGAATTTTAAGCAAGAAAAAAAGTGTTTCCTTTAACTCTCGACATAACCTAATTTGAATATGCCATCCCAATTATCTGGTGGAGATTGTTCGAGAAAATCGAGACATCGTCGGATGTAAACGCGGGAAGGTCCGTCATGCGGATAATATCGAAGAATTTGCTGAAATTGTTTAAGCGCTAAAAACCATCTGCGTGCATGAAATAATTCAACTGCATAAGCAAACGCATCTATTAACAACTCCTTATCCTGCGACGGGATCGAATAGATACCCAGCATCTCATAAATTTTTACTGGTTTGGTTTTTCCTTTTACTCTGACAATATCCAGCATTCTGGCAATTGTGTTGCCATTAACGCAGCGGTACGTTGCTTCGCTGATGATTATATTGGTGTGATAAAATTTGTTTGCATTTTCCAGGCGCGCTCCTAAATTTACCTCATCTCCGATGACAGTATAATCAAAAAGTTGAGCTGACCCAAGATTGCCAACAATCATTTTGCCTGTATTAATTCCAATTCCGATTTGGAATCCCTCCACTTTTTTTTGTTGCCACCTTTTCTGCAAATATCGTAATTCATCCAGCATGTCCAGTGCGGTGACACATGCCCGTTCAGCGTGATTATCAAAATAATAGGGGGCTCCGTAAAGTGCCATAATTTCATCACCAACGAATTTATCCAGGGTTCCATCGTGACGAAAAATAATTTTCACCATTGTGCTCAGGTATTCGGATAAATGTTTTACAACAAATTCAGGTTTATATTTTTCAGAAAAAGTTGTAAAGGATCTAATATCAGAAAAGAGAACAGTCAGTAACCTTCGTTCGCCTCCAAAAGTTGGGATTTCGCCAGTATTGAGCATTGTATCAACGACGCTTTGCGCCACATATTGCTGAAACGTTTTTCGATAGATTCCTTTTTCCCGTTGTTCATTGAATACGCGATGGGTAATATGAAAACCAAAGCTGAATATCATCACGACCAAATGAGTGATAATTTGCATCCAGATATGAAATTGCATAAAGAGAATGAACACCAAGGTAACAAATACGACGACAATAACTCCAAGCCCGATAATTCCCCGGTGTGGTTTACTCATTTTTGAAAGTATCATTGCGATAACGCTAAGAAGAACCAAAATAATAAATTCAACATAGAAAGGGGCGGCACGCACATGGTTATTGGTTATAATTGCATTTAATGCATTGGCATGCATTTCCACTCCCGGCATCTTGCGTTTTTTCCCATCATAGTCAAAAAAGGGTGTAAATTGATTATCCTGTAATTCTTCTGCTGACACACCAATTAATACAATTTTATCTTTAAAAATACCCGCTTGCTTGTGAATTTCAAAAATATTTGTATCCTCATCATGCCCCAAATTAAAGTCTGCATCATCCAGAACACTGGCAAACGAATAGGTGGGAAATGTCCGGGTTGGGCCGAAATAATTGATTAACATACTATCAAACGAGTACTTTGGAATTTCGAGCGATCCCAGAAAAAAATTATCCTGAAAATAAACTTTGATATCTCTGTTATCAATATTTTTTAAAACTCGCACTGCTTCAATAGCAAGGGGTAAATATATTTTTCCTCCGTAGAATTGGAACAGGATATACTTTCGGATAAATCCGTCAAGATCGTGACTAACGTTAGTAAAACCCCATGTGGCGCCGGCATTTAATAATGGATCAATAGGATCGAAAATATATCGATTGAGAACATTATTTCTACCAAATTCAATCGCGATTTTTCCGGCATAAACCACATTTCCAACATCTTGTGTTGCTTCAACTAAACGCCTGTCTTCATCAGGATTTAAAATTGAATCTTCCGTGAATTCTACATCCACAACTATTAGCTTTGCACCGGCAGCGTTTAAATTGCGTAATACCCGTGCAAAATATGCCCGCGGAAAAGGCCATTTCCGCTTTAGTGTTGCAAAGGTTTGATCATCAATTGCGACAATTACAATATCTGAATTTACCATAGACAATTCACCCCGGACTTCAAAACGGAGGTCATAAAACTTGTGTTCCAAATTTTGAGCGACTCCACTCATTGCAAAAATGTAGGCAAAGAATAAAGCCAAAACCGTTAATCCGGTATCAATGATCCATTTGTTGATCGATTTCTTGCGTAATTTATTCATATTATAAAAAAGGCAGAAATGACGTTATCCCCCTTTTCTGCCTCAAAATTAAATTCTCTTTCTAACTGCTATTAATATCGATATTCGTATCTGAACCTGAAAATGTTATCATTATATTTTGAACTATATTTATCGTTAAACCGAATCAAAAACATATCCAATCGAACAAATTGCTTTAATGATATCTGATATATTCCCCCTAAATTAAATGAAGTTCGTCGATAATTTGTATATTTAACGATCTCGTTGTTGAACGGTTTTTTTCCCACCCCTGTTGTTGCAAATATACCAGAATTTACCCGTAATCTGTTTCGGAAAAATGAATAATCAACAGAAAATCCAAACTGGTTATAATCAAAAGAAGTTTTACTGGTATCCTCCCCCGTTTGTGAGCCATTACTTGAAAACGAAATTGTTGTCACCAACGGAATTTGATATCTGGTGCGTATTGTTAACATTCTAACATCGGAAGCAACATTCGCAGCGATTGAATTGTAATTATCATTGCGGTCTGAACCGATAAAACTCAACTGAATCGAACTGTTTGTCTCCCGAAATGGAAATTCATAACCCAGTTGAATGGCAACGTCTTGATTTTGATTGCCAATTGCATTCAATGTATCGAGTCCATTTGACCGATTTTTTTCCCTTAAATTTAAGCTGACGGTTGGTAATCCCAAAATATGCGGATAATAATTGATCCCAAATTTGACAGCTATAATTTCAATTGGGTTTGTATTTTTATAACCGTCTTTTTCTAAATCAAGCCCATCAATAAAATGCTCATAGCCCAACGTCAGATGGAGTTGATTTTGTAGCAATCGAATTCGGTCTGAAAGCGAAAAGCCTTGAATATTATTTCTTAAAAATGTATTTCCAAGTGAAACGTATTCCGCTCCGATTGAACGATATTGAAATTGAAATGAATTATGAAGCAGATGAATGTTTGCTTCAGCATTATAAGCCAATGACGACAGTTCAAATGGATTTAATGGCGTGGTGCTGGTATTAAAAACAAATATATCCTCAAAATCATTCGGATCAATCGGGATTTCTGTTTCAAAAACCGAATCAATCTGAGATTTGGTAATAGAGCCTTCACTAATATCCCGCGTAAGCAAGCTAAGTGCGACTCCTGCTTTTAGTACAAAACGCTGTCTAAACAAGGCAATAAGCACATCAGAACCGATAACGACATTATCTTTAGGCTGAATACCAATATCAATCGAGCGAATATCGTCTTTTACTTTCAGATAATTGAATCCAAGTTGAAAATTATGACCACTGCCAAAACTGGGACGGACTGCTACTAACTTTCGCCGATAATCGCCGTACCGGTATGTTCGCAGTGTATCGTTCGTTATCGGATCCAGCTCCACAGACAACAACGCTCCTTCCAGGCCACGCTGCGTTTCTCCCTGAACAATTTTTAAATTGAAAAATCCCAGCTTCAAATCTCCTTCAATTCCCCGAACACGGTTCCCCCACAACATTAAATTATTCAGTAGCGGATTTGTGTCGCCAAGTCGTATTCCAAGCCAGCGGGTCTTAACTTCCCAAAAATAGCGATTACGGGGCTGGCTACCCGGATATTCAAAAGAAGTAACATAAATCGAACTCCGGTAGTGAATGCCTCCGATACTACCGGATATGTTCACGCCAGTATTTACAGATGACAATGAACTATCACTAATATTTTCAGTTCTTGCATCAAAATAAATGTTTCCGTTAAGATATTTCGATGGTGAAAATTTTTTGTCCTTTGTATGTTTTACGTGAAAACTCCATTCCACCGGCTTAAACAGGCCCTCTTTAGAATCGGTGAAAAGAATTTTAACAGAATGATTTCCGGCAGAAATATCATGAGGAACATACGTAATTAGAAAGGTGGAAATTTCTGTTTTAGTGGTTACATCTTTGTCGTCAAAATAGAGTTTTATTTTATCCTGATTAAGATGACCTTCTTTTTCACTCAAAGAGACTGCCACCACAACATCTTCTTTTTGAACATCAGAACCCGGTTCCGGGCTTAATATTGCAATTTTGACAATTGCGCCGGTCGCAGATTTTATGTTCATCTCTGAAAATTGAAAACCAACGCCTTTTGATTTCGATTCCTCAATAATTTGAACAACAAACGGTTCACTCATGGGATTTGCAGCCGGACTGGTTATCATCTTTTTATTGGCAAAAGCGGCTACAATAAAATATTCAATTTCAGGTGCAATGACTTTTCCGGCCGGGATTAATCCGCGATACGATTCAGTCTGTAATTGCATTTCCACATATTCAAATTGGGTAGCCCCTTTTTCCCGAAAATATATTAACATCCGTTCCGGTTGCGCCATCGGAAATGTCAATTTTGCAGTAATCTCAAGCGGGTATCCTTCAACTCCGTGCTCCGGGGGGAAATGGATTAAATTACCAAAATTTTGGCTGCTTGTAATAACATTTGATATTAAGAGAAAAATGATCAGGGATATCATAGCCGGGAAATGATGACAATATTTTACCACGCGTATTTCACCTGTTTTGTTACTTTTCACGATATTTTATTTTTAATGTCTTAAGGTTACCATCATCATCCTGAAATTCAAATTCCAGTTGGTTATCCTCTACCGGATTATCACCCCAATCTGGTTTTTGATCAAGTTCCGTTTTCTGGGAAAATGGTGCTTTATTTTTGCTGCTAAACCCGGTATACCCTTCTTCGACCAGGACTTTTCCAAACGTGTTAATTAATGCAACCAATCCTTCATCACAAATAATCGTACAATTTCCCTGTTCATCAACCAGACAGAAAAATTTTGTTCCCTTTACCGCGGCGACTCCCGATGGTGTTTCCAGATAAAAACGGGACTTTTGGCGCTGTACACTTACCCAAATTTTTCCGAATGCAAATTTTAGCCGTTTGACAATAGACGATTTTTCCCGTTTACCTTTAATTGCCAGGCTCGAATTTTCCCGTATTTTAACCAGACTTTTATCATCTGTAAATATAACAACAACAAGCGCATCATTTCCGGTTTTAATAATATCTCCGGAATTCAACCGCATTCCGATTACACCTTTTATCCATTGGCCACTTGTTGCCTGATGTATTTTTATCTCACCTCTGGCCTTTAAAATCAATGCAATATCTGATTCTTCATCAGCGAATACAGTACCGCATACCAGGCAGCACATAACCACACAAACAAAAATGCAATTCATTTTTATTTTCATTTTATCACTCTATTCTAAAATTTTCTATTTGTATCTCATTGTTTGATAACGCCACCAGGAGTGTATTTAATTCCTGCAAATTGATATGCGCGCCATTTTTACGAACAATCCCTGTTGATTGATAATTTTTTAGCGCCCCATTTTCACCAAATATTTGTCTGTAGTTATCATCTCCCAACAAAATTTTCAAGTAATTTAATATTTGAAAATGCTTACTATTTTTTACGTTTTCTTGAACATCAGCAATTCGAAATCCCCATATCTCACTCGGATATTCTATTGTTGTATTTGAAGTGGCGACCAGAGCTGTTATTTGCCAAAAATAAGTTAGCCCGATTTCTAAAGGAAAGGCATTTGCAACAGGATATTGTACGGATTTTTGATTCTCAGCAACATACTCAAATCGTGGTGCGTTATTCATCGCCTCTTCGGGCGAATTGTTACCTGGCATTTTCTCACATACACGCAGTCTAAAAGTCGTGGCGTTTGATTCCCATCGGAAATGAGGTAATTTTGTATAAATTTCAATTATATCTGAAATATCTGCTCGATCTCCCGGAGATATCAGATCAATGCTAATCTGATCTGAAATCATGAAACTTATAGCAGTTTCATCAAGCTGATTATGATCCTGACTATTAAATAGATTAAAAATGAATTTATAATGACCGGCCGGTATTTTACCGCTCGATAAAATATAATCCAGAATATCGCTTGCTGTTTCCTTGTTAATTCTGTATTCTTTTAATCCATACGCTCCTGTTCCGGAGAAAAAATCCTGATTCGTTAGAGATAATCCAACTACCGGGACGTCAAATGGCTTACTTTGTCCCTGTAAAATTTCACTCACCTGGCCTGTAAAACGATTTTCAAATATAAACGTTACTCTAAAAAACACTGAAGATGCTGTTTGTTGCGAGTTCTGAAATCGGATCCAGAATAATAACGGACTTGTCCCTTTTTGAGTCAAATCCAGATCATTAATAAATAACTGTTTAATATCTTCATTATATAATCCGGCGTCTATGGAAACATTTGCCCATGTATTACTCGCCAGAAATAAAATCAGGAATAATATCTTTTTCATACCGCGCTCCAATTATTAATTAAGTTGCCATATTTGCAATAATAGTGCCATTTTACTTATCTTATGTAACATCATACCTATAACTTTTTATTATTATTTGATATCTGCAAATAATCAATCCAAAACAGTCAATCACTTGCTTACGGTATTATAATGTTATTGAAAACAGTGAATAATTTCCTTTCAATGAAAATAGTTAATAACTGCCCCAAATCAAAACAACAGAAATGATATGTACTTGAGTTGAGCGATTTAAAACACAAATTATACAACATAAGGCACAATAACATTCAAAATTGAACTAGATAAAAAAAGCAGGCCATGCAAACCTGCTTCAATGTATGAGATAGAAATATGGTGATATTCGGGATTAAACTAAAAAATTGATTCGGCTGGATGGATCAGGCAAATAATTGTGCGGCAGCTCCCAACACGCCGGCGTCATTTCCGAGGGTAGCATGTAGAATGCTTAAATGTTGCCGAGGTGTCGGATTGATGTATTTATGTACATTTTCAATCATCGGTTGTTCAAAAAATGCAAATGCATTGCTAACCGAACCGCCGATAACGAAAACATCGGGATCCAGAAAATTGACCATAATCGCGATTATTTTCCCCAAATGAACCCCGAATTCATGCCAGGCTTTAATTGCGGTTTCGTCTCCTGCTTTCGCATTTTCAAAAATTTCGAGTGAACTGATTTTTTCGCCGGTCATAGCTTGATAGGCTTTTACAACGCCACGTGCAGCGCCAAACTCCTCGAAATTCAAATCCTGGTAAGGTGAATTCCAAACTTCAGCAGCAGTTCCGGTTGAACCACTGAATATCTTTTTATCAAGCACAATACCGCATCCAAAACCAGTTCCGAGAGTCACGCCGCAAACTATATTCAATCCCTTGCCTGCTCCCCAAAAGGCTTCACCGAGAACAAAACAATTAGCGTCGTTATTCACAACAACCGGCACATTAAATTGATCCTCAATCTTTTGCTTGAGTGGAAAATTTCGTAAAGTTGGCAAATTTGGTGTATTTAAGATGATCCCCTTGTCCAAATCCAATGGCCCGGGTGAACCAATCCCAATTCCTGCGATTTTGGTAATGTTTTTACCAGCCGTTTGCAACGCATCGTTGATTGTTTTGACCATGCTTTGTACAATTTCATGCGACGGTCGTTGCGCTTCTGTTGGTGTGATCACTGGCTTTCCTAATATTTCACCATTTTCCGAAATAATGGCTGTTTTAATTTTCGTTCCCCCGAAATCAATTCCTACTGTTATTTTATCTTTCATAATTCCCCAAAAACACTTGATTTTTATTCATTTTTTAGTTAAGTTAGTTCGGACAAACAATGAATACCTACTGATTATTAAAACGGATGCGACAATGATAAAAGTAATTATCTTTGATCTTGGCGGTGTATTGATCAACCTCAATTTCAATGTTTTTTTTAAACGCATATCTCAGGTAACCGGTCTACCCATCAATGAGTTGAGCAATCACAAATATTCTAATATTGTCAATCGATTCATGTCTGGTGTAATAACCGGAGAACAACTACATCAGGAGTTATGCAAGTTATCACAAATTAATATTTCGCTGAAAAAGTTAAAAGATGCCTGGTCCGCGGTATTAGCTTCACAAAAAAATGATGTTGCTAAAATTGTTACAGAGCTGCATCACACATTTCAAGTGGCCTTACTTTCAAATACTGACCCCTGGCATTTTGAATATTGTCGGCAAAATTTTCCAATCGTTAATACATTTAAGCACGTTTTTCTGTCTTATGAGCTACATCTTCTAAAACCTGATCCTGAATTTTACATTAAGGTATCTCACTCTCTGGGTGTTCGGCATGAAGAATGTTTATTTATTGATGATACTGAGGTGAATGTTAAATCAGCAGGAGATGTTGGCTACCATGTCATACATTTTAAGGATGCAGAACAATTAAAAAAAGAGTTATTAAAACGCAACCTCAATCTTTTCTCTTCGAGTTAAGCGAGAGGATCCGTGCTCCATCTTCTGACGTTTTTTTATCTCCGCCAGATGTATCATTTTGTTCTGTTTCAGTTTCAGCTTTGTGAATATGATTTGGCGCCACCACTTTTTCAATGTGGATCCGAGTTCCTTTCATTGTAAATTCAGCGCCGCGTATCTGTTCATTGTCCAAAACCCAGGTAAAAGTGGTTAAAGGAACTTGAAGCAACAAAAAGGACACCTGCCACCAGCCGGCTTTTACATCATTCACGATTTTTTCAACACGGGCAAAAAATGCTGGTTGTTCATTTACATAAATGAGGACAACATCATTTTCAATAATTGACTTTTTCTGTTGGTAAAGCATTTTCCTTCAATCTATTGTTTAATATACATGGTTAATAAAATACAAATTTTCTGATAGACAAACAAGATATTTTTTATTCAGGGAGAAAAATAATGTTCATTACATATAAAAATCGAATCATTCTCCTTTTCGCTATTCTGTTATTGGCGATATTTATTAGCTCTTGTCCGGAGCGAATCATTGAGGATGGACAATTTCATAGTGAGGATGATACTTCTGAGTTTCCGGGAAGTGAACTTGTTCAAGAAAAAAAGGGAATTAAAGCAGAAGAACTCAGGGAATTATCATATTTGATGAACAAGTATGTTTCAATGGATCAGGAATTAACCTATAATGAAAGAAAGACTCTGTCAAAAATAATGTTTAAAGTCATTTTTGCCACGCAATTAGTTGAACAGGATTCAAGCCGTTACTACAGAGTTCCTGGTTATCAGTGGCCAAAAATAACAGCGATAAAAACATTTTCCGCAGTCCTCTTTTTTGTTGCGCTCACTATTGGGATTGTGAGTTATTTTATCGGACATAATGCCGGCGGGAAAGTAAATAAGGGACAAATATTTTTTGCTATCGGCATTGCCACGGCAGTAGGAATCTTAGGTCGATCAATTACTATATTTATAAAAATAACAATTTATAAATACTTATCCCAATTTTTTGACGCCATTATAGTCGCATCGGTTGTTGAATTTATCTCCTATACGCTATGGACCATATTCTTAACCGGCATATCAGTTTATTTGTATGAAACATTTACCGTTACTGCCAAAGAAATTTATCAGGGTGGGTAATAATTTCAATTTATTTTAAACGAGTTTTACTAGTTGGTCTAACGCTCGTTCAATCGTCCGATCATCAGTACAATAGGAAATTCTAAAATACCCGGGTCTGCCGAACCCTTTCCCGGGTACGAGCAGCACGTGTTTTGCTTTCGCCATTTCAATGAATTTTTCATCTTCGCATGGTGATTTCGGAAACATGTAAAAGGTACCTTCTGGTTTATAGACCTCGTACCCGGCATCGACTAACGCACCGTAAATCCGGTTTCGTTTTTTTTGATAGTATTTCACATTTACAGTTGCATCCAGCAAACGTCCCACCGCCATTTGCATTACTGCTGGTGCATTCACAAAACCCAGTATGCGGTTACTAAATATCAGTCCATCCATAACGCGTTTGATATGATGCATTTTGGGATTCGCCGCGACATATCCGATGCGGTCTCCGGGAATACTCAATGATTTAGACCATGAATAGCCAAAAAAACTGTTCTCATATAAAAGGACAATCGAGGGCAGTTTCACTCGATCAAAAATAATATCGCGGTACGGTTCATCTGATATTATATAAATTTCTTTGTTGAATTTTTTTTGCTTTTGGTTTAATAAAGAAACGAATTCTTCTGTCTTTTCCTTTTTGTATATTTTGCCAGAGGGATTATTCGGAGAATTAATGATAATGGCCTTTGTATTGGGATTAATTTTTTGATCCAGATCATCCAAATCCAGGTCAAAATCAGTGGTCGTTTCTGAAATAACAACTTTGCCTTGATGGTTTTGAATATAGAAAATATATTCGGCAAAGAATGGCGCCAAAATAACCACTTCATCGCCCGGATTAAGGATTGTTTTTAAAATTACATTGATGCCACCGCCCACACCCACTGTCATTACGATATTTTCATAAGACGCATCGAGGATGTTTTCCCTGTTTAAATATTTTGCAACATTTTTACGCACGTCCTCGAATCCGGCATTATTCATATAACGATGCCGCCCCGATGATTTGTTCACTGCAAGTGTTGCCAATACCTCAAAAAATTCTATAGGCGGTTCTAATATCGGATTACCCAGCGTTAAATCATAAACATTTTCCACACCATGAATCCGTTTTAGTTCCTGGCCGATTTCAAACATCCTGCGAATCCAGGAGCTGCTTTCCATGGCTTCGGTAATGTATTGTGAAATCATCGACGTTCCTCCTTGTTTTTTGATAGATATTTTTGACGAGAACAATACTGCGGGAATAATAAATAAAAATAACAGAATGTAGAAGGAATAATTTTCGGTATTTTAAGCGTGGTCTTTATAGTCATACGATAAATAATTGAGGCCGTTTTTAAAAACGGCCTCAAACAATTTAATGTAACAAACTTTCCCATATTTATGGTTTATTAACATGGGGCACACTCTGATGATCAAGTGTGTTGTACTAATATAATATTATTTGACCAGAAAAGCAACTATTATTATGTACATTTTTTTAATTTCAAAATATAATTACATACTTTACAATTGTTACCGAATTATAATCTGGCTTTCTTTTTCTCTGCCGAACACTTCAGGTGTGTACATCTCCTCGGCTTTTGTTGCTGGCGCTACGAATTGTCCTGATGTTAACGCGTGACACAAATAAACAAAAGTATGGACTCCGGCGCTCAAATTATCCGCGAACACAAGTACCCGGTCATCAAATAATTCATAAAAATTAAAACCACCCCAATACCCCCCGGAAAGCTTTAATGGATTATACTGTTTATACCTTTCAGATACAGTTTTTAACCGTGTGTTAATTACCTCAAAACCCGCGGGTAACGGATCGTCAACAACCACATAATTTCTCTCTGCCGAAACAGCGATTGTTAAAGTAACTTTTATTACGCTGCCGGCAGCAATTTCACCATTTCCCGGACGCTCGCCTTCAACAACTTCCCATTTCTTAAGCACAGAAATCCCACGGTCAACCGCATCGACGGGATCTTCAGGGAAATAAGTTAGTCGTGTTTCATAATAATATCGGCCCTCACCTTTTTTCTTGAATGATAATTCTAATTCACTTTCTTCTGTATGTGAACCCAGGTTTTTTTGAATCATTTCCTGTTTAAATGAATATCCCTCAAAATTCGTTTCTAAAATTTTGTTATCAGCTAACTGTACCATGAGTTTGAAATCCGGCTCTTGCTTTTCGTATGCTTTGAAGTAGGAATTTAATGCATGTAAAACAAATATATTTTCCTGAGTATTCTGCCATCTACCGTCCATATTTCTTTTCATGATCAGCCATTTTACAACCTTCGGAGCTTGAGGAAAATCTTCTTTCAATTCTAAAAGTGTTTGTAAAATATGGGCTGTCGTCCTGACATTGGTATGAAAACACCATTCCAGACCAAGCTCGTCCGGTTCTTCAAAATGCGCTGTGGTCGGACTATCTTTTAATCCGTTTAACAGGAGGAATAATACATCTTCGTACATCTCCGGCTGTGAATCCGCTAATTTCATCGCTTTCAGCAAATAGGCTTTTCCGAACAACGGAACCCGCTGCCGCTCCTGATACATTTTTTCGATGTAGGCATGATCACTTTTCCCCATCAGGCTTAGATCATATAGAATAAGACAATTGGTGACAGACCAATAGTTCCAGGTATACGGATAAAATTCTTTGTTGACCTGGCTTTTCAATACATTTTGAATGTATGCCACGGCTTTACTCAAAACGTCATTGTTGATCTTATAACCGGCAGCTTTTGCTTTTATCATCCCAAAGACAACCCACGCGGAAACATACGGATTTTCTGTCTGTCCATTTTCCCAGTATGAAAAACCACCCACGGGCGTTTGAAAATCAATCAGATAATCGAAAAAATTCTGAACTTCTTTCCGATAATCTTTCCCTTTCAGGGCAGTGAAATCGAAGGCTTTGACAACGTCCTCGAACAATATCATCGGTAATATCCGGGATATCTTTTGCTCTAAACATCCATACGGATAATCGAATAAATAGGAAACTCCATCGCTTATTCCGACAAGTTGTGTTGCGGCTGTCTTCACTTCAAGCATAGTCATTTCGGAATAGCAATTCTTTGGCACAATGATTTTCTCGATGTTATTTTCAGTGCTGTTTTTAGAAGTGGCAACAACTTCGTCGGTCAGAGGTTTTTGGATTGGGATCGTTTTTAGAACCGCATCCGATTCTTTACCCATTCTGCCATGAAAAATAAATTGCGCGTCGCCAACTCTTGTGGCCTTGAAATTGAATCTTATCTCTCGGCTTTCTCCGGCGCCAAGATGAAGATTCTGCTGGTTTGTTTCATCAGACAATGTAATTCCGGAAACCTCAGCGGTAACCGTAATATCTGCGGCCGCGTCCGAATAGTTATGCACAACAGTTCCTGCTTTTAATTCATCCCCGAACCGAACAAATCTGGGCAATGCCGGTTTTAACACAAGCGGCTGATTCACTTTGATTGCATGTTCACTGTTGCCAAAATTTGATTGGTTGTCATGTCCGGCAACCATGATAACAAAAGTCGTCAGATTGTCCGGCAATAGAAAAGTCGCCGTTGCCTCGCCTTTTCTATCTGTAATTAAGGATGGATTCCAGTAAGTAGTTGCCTTAAAATTTTTACGCGCCATAGCGCTCATTCCGGAGGCGCCACCGCCACCAACATCTTCGCCTTTTTCTCCATAATGACGTTGTCCGATAATATTCAACCTGCTTTCAGATGTAGTCACAGATAGCGGACGATTGCGGTAAAAATAATCATGCAAATTCGTAAATCGATAGCCGGTTAAATTCAGGACTCCCTTATCTACCACTGCTATTATCAGTTCCGTTTGGCTACCTTTTCCGGATGCATTGAGAGCCTTCAGATTGACTGTCACACTTTCTCCGGGACGGTAAACCTGTTTATTGGTTTTGATCTCCACTGCCATTTTTTTTAAACCGGTTTCGACCGGCAGATTAATGTAGCCCAGTTTAAAGGCTGGTTTCCCGATATCTTCACCAGACTCTGAATACATGTTGTCTCCGAGACGTCCCTGAATGAGCATCACAGAAACATACACGTTGGGTAAGTAAATATCGCGAATCGGGATTTCAAGAGTTGGGATAGATCCAACGACTTGGCGGTTAAAATGATCAATAATTCCTTCGCGTTCCACAGTAATCAAAGCAGTGGCAGCTTCGAACGGCGACTTAATCAGGATTTTCGCTGTTTCGCCGGGCTTGTAATATTCCTTATTCCTCTCCAACTCAATTCGATCGTCATCAGCTCTGCTCCATGCGACGTAATCGTTACCAAGAATGTAAAAGCTACAATCAGCAACAATTATATTCCCGCGCGCATCAGTGCTGCTGGCTCGCAGCAGATAATAACCGGATTTTTCTGGTATAAAATTGTACGTAACAGGCTTTTCTCCGGTAATAATGGCATGTTCGTCAACTGTGCTATCTGCAATTTCGGTGCGCCAGAAATACCGCCCACCGGTTCCTGCTTTTTTTACAGAATGCCAATTTCTTTGAATGATTTTAATATTCACCTTTTGGGTGGAAATCGCTTTACTGTCATGATTAATGGTCATTACATCAATTGGATAATACTCATTTTTTTTGCCGAAAAACGAGTGTGGTTTTACACCCACCAGATATTCACCGCTATAAACAACCACATCCTGCTGCCCTGTAATTCGCCGACGGTTTTGATCAATCACTTCCCCTTCGATCGTGTAGCGGGCGCTGGTTAATAAATCCGGTTCCTGGAGTAGATGCCTAATTTTGATTGATCCGCTCTCGTTCAGTGTGCCTTCATTTCGAACGAAATGATTGGAAAAATTTCCCAGGCCGCCTGCCTGTCCGTTAAAATTTCTATCCGGGTGGAAATAATAACCATCCCATCCTTGCGGTTGCGGATAATGATGCGTTTTAAATAACGTCCAATGCATTGGCGCATTTTTGAGCGGCGCGCCAAATAAATATGCCGCCGATATGGTGGCATGTAAAGTATCTCCAAAAATATACTCGGTCTTTTGTGGCGCTACTGTTACTTCAAACTCCGCGGGGCGATAGTCTTCAATCCAGAAAGTAGAATATAATGAACTTTCCCAACTCAATTTTTGAGGAATATTGACCCGAACTCCGTAATTTCCCCGTTTGGCGTCATACGAAATTGGCATATTAAAATCAAAGGCATTAAATTCATTTAAGAGCTGATAATTTTCATAGACTTTTTTTCCGGTTGGATCCGTTATTTCCACTTTAAATGAATCGCGATCAGTCAACCGCCATTCCAACCCGAATTTTTCGCGCATCACCACTTTCACCTGCACAGTATCTTCAACCCGGTAAATTCCGCGATCAGTGAAAATCGCGCCGTCGAGTTTCTCATCCCGCGGGTACCATTCATAAGGAATCTGAAATTCCCATGGACTGACGCCGGTTCCCTGTTGCGAGTGAGTGTAGGTATAATCACCCTTCAACGAAACGATTGCCCACTGTACTGGCTCATCATTCTTTGATGCTGGCATCCCCAGACGTTGCCAACCAGGTGATTTACAATAGCCATCGCTGTCTGTCTTTCCCTGCCAGTAAATTTTGCCGTGACCGTCACGAATCTGGACGCTTGCCTCAGGAACAGGCGCTCCATTTTTGAGAGTGGTCACATAAATACTATTGGAAACCGGTGAAAATTTTGCAGTCACTCCCAGACTGGTCACCTGAGTCATCATCAATTTATAAGCGCCGTAATTATTTTCTTTCAATTGACCATGAAATTGCATAATCAACACACCATGTTCATTATCAGGAAGATACTTTTCAAGATTAAACGGGAAATAATGTCTGGTATTTCGCTTGATTTTATATTGAAGAATCTCTTTCTCATCAAAGAACGAGCCAACAACACCACTGGTGGCGTATTTTGGCATTCGAATAAATTTTGCACCAAAAATATCCAATGAATCAAAGGAGACAAATTTAATTTTTGCCTCAAGTTTTGATAAATTGACAACCTCAATTGGTATGTTTTTGTCACCATACGCCTCGATAATCGACTCATCCGTTGGAATTGTAAATACGGGATCATAAGGACCCGTTGTGATCTTCTGCTGAACATCAGATCCTAACGTATTGCCAAAAACATCTGTCAGCTCACCGGAAATATGTATTTCGTAAGTCGTGTCCGGCAAAAATGGTCCGTAAATATTAATAGTCGTTTGCTGATAACTGTAGTCATAATCTCTTTTTTCCAATGCAGGTTTAAAGGTCGTATGTTTCATAACTTCGGAATATTCCACAGTATTGGAAAAATGAAGAGCGATTGTACTTTTAGGATTTATTTTTGTGATATTTCCATCATTAATATTCAACAATTCAAATTTTGAATATGTCCGAAACACAGACCGCCAGGATCGTTGTGAACCAAGACTTCCTTCAGCAGCCGAGACGCCATTATTTACAACTACGATGTATTCAGTATCTTTTTCAAGAGGAGCAAGAGGCTTCACCTGGACATCATTTGTCGGCTGTGCATCCTCGGTGATGATCTCATAATCAATCGATTTTTCCTGTTCTGTGCCGGCTGATTCGATAATTTCAACATAATTATAAAGTGCATTGGGAGGCACCGGAATATTAAAATTGATATTCACTGTCACATTAATATCAACAGACTTTTCACGGTTATGAGGAAAGGTATAACGCACATAAGGGACAGGCGTTTGAAATGACCACTTATACGCTGATTTCAACGTGCTGCCATCCGGTGCCGTCACACCAGGTTTGATCATTATTTTAAAATTGGTTGCATACGGTAATTGAGCGGCAGGTTTAAACGCCAACGTTTGCGTTCCGAGCCATTGGAATTCACCATCGATTTCTGGTTCCATAACGAACCATTCAGGTGATATTTTTTCAATTTTTTGAAGCGGAACGACAGGCTTATTAAACGTTACCGTAATTTGATCCGCCTGCCATATTCCGTCCAGCATCCCGTTTGGCCGAACTGCGGTCACTTTTAAATTTTCTGCCGCATACCCGCAAATACCACTCAGTACGAGTGCAATAAAAACAAACACAAAAAAGGTGTTTTTTAAATGATGTGTATGCATTTTTGTCTCCTTATAAATAAGATACGGATAAAATCAATTTAATCATTCAATGACAAAAAATCAAGAAAATAGTTTGAACAAAAATGAAATCAATTCGTTATATCAGAAGGATTTTTTCTATGTTATATAAAAGACTACCTTAGTTTACGACTAAAACCGAAAATTTTCATGAATTCAGAAAAAAACAAATACACTAACTTAACATTACTTCACCAAAGTGGAGACCGGTACCCCGAATCACCGGAAGATGCCGAGTTGGAAACATTTGAAAACGCCTATCAAAAACGGAATTACTGGATTACTTTTAACTGTCCTGAGTTCACCTCCCGCTGCCCGATAACGAATCAACCGGATTTTGGAACAATAATCATCCGCTATATTCCGGATAAACGTTGCGTTGAAAGCAAATCATTGAAGTTGTATCTTTTTTCATTCAGAAATTATGGGACATTTCATGAGGAAGTAGTCAATCGAATTCTGGATGATTTGATTACTGCGTGCCAACCGCGACATGCAATCGTGTATGGCGATTTTAATCCGCGCGGAGGCATTCGCATTAAAGTGGAAGCCGAATACAAAGCACCTGAAAATGATTAAACAATGAAAGTTGATTATGCCCGAATTACCCGAAGTGGAAACGATTGTCCGGCAACTACGCCCCCATATTTTGAATAAAAAAATCACGAACGTACACATTTTCCGTCCCGGTCAGTGGAAGCAATCGAACCCCGATGATGCGGCAAGAATTTTGACAACGGATTCATTTACAAACATCTCCCGTCGGGCAAAATTTATTACGCTTAAAATGGCAACTAAATACACCTTAGTGATCCATCTTCGGATGAGCGGAAAATTAATATGGGTTCAAAATTGTGAACCAATCAATAAATATACTCGCACTCTGTTCTGTTTTGAAGATAACAGCAGTTTGCAGTTTAACGACACAAGGGCATTGGGGACAATTGATCTTTACGTTCCGGAAACAAGACCAGAATGTCTTGAGAAATTAGGAATTGAACCGTTGGGAAATCACTTCAATGCAGATATATTAAAAGAACTACTTGCATCTTCGCGGTTGGAAATCAAAGATTTTTTAATGAACCAAAACAAGGTGTGCGGAATTGGCAATATTTACGCAAATGAAATTTTATTTCGTTGTAAAATCCATCCGCGACGAATCGCGAATATAATAACCTGTGATGAAATAATGTGCCTCGCACAAACCATCCCTGATGTTCTGAAAGCAGCCATCGAACGTATGGGAACAACCCTCGGTCATTCTGCATCTGACTTTCGCACTGTTTATAACATCGAAGGTGATTTTCAATCTCTGTTAACCGTTTACGGTCGAGCAGGAGAATCCTGCGACGAGTGTGGCAACGAGATAAAACGTATCGTTCAAAAAGGGCGCAGCAGTTTCTTTTGTGAAAATTGCCAGAAATAACAATATAATACTATCTAACCTGAAAAAGTCGTAACCACAAAGACTTAGAGTACACAGAGCTCTTATTTTCAAAACGTTAGCCAAACAATAGTAACTCGAATTTTTCTTAACTCAGTTTGAAAAGTAATGTGCACACACGTTATTGTTTCTCTGTGACCACTGTGCTTCTGTGGCACGATTTGTGACTAATGCAGGCCAAAATTCTAAAAAAAATTTATTATACAATTGTAGCCCACTAAACACACAAAAACACAAGAAATGTTATTTTTTTATTTTGAATTAAGCACTATTTCGTGTGTTTTGTAGGCAATAAATCTATTTTTTCATTATTATAATTCATTTTAGAAATTTAAATATTAATAAGCAAGTGGTAATAAATAAATAATACCGCCACATAAAAAGAAGATAAAAAGTGCGATGGATACTTTATCACGCAATCCAAAAAATATTTTTTGCTCTCCGGCTCTCATAATCCAGAAAACAGAGATGAACATCAAAATTTCCCGGCCCAATCGTGTGGAGATCAATTCTCTGTTAAAGAAAAACGAGAGATAGGCAAATCCAATGAACACATAAATCAATCGAATGTTTAACACCTGCATAATCGCACGGTTTACCGGAGCGAGATTTGGCAACTCATTTTTCCATCGAAATAATTTCCAAAAAAGAAAGTGAAATATTGCAAAAGCCAGATTATAAACACCTCCGGCAAAAACCCATATTTTAGCAAATTCCAGATCCATAGCAAACCTTTTTAATTACTTTTAATAAATCGATTCTTTTTCCTTTTCTATAAACGGCCAAATATATTTCGAAGCCGCTTTTTCTGAAATGAATATTTTTTTCGCACTATGAACAAGAGTGATAAAATCAGCCAACCCGATACTGATTCAAATCAGCATCATAAGTTGGCTGACTTTTCAATTTTCTTTTTTGACGAGTCTATTTCAACGTCATCGGCACGATTGCAGCCGGATCAAGCACCTGAAATGTGAATGATTCCGTAAAAAATAACCGCGCTTTCTTTTGATCACTGGAATGAAAGCCAATGGACAAATCCTGTCCCAAAACGAGTTGCATATCACCGCCTCGCCCTGTCACTAAAAAAGCGTCCTCAATAAATGGGCTCATAATAATCGAGCCGCCGAGGGTATCTTTTAATTGTCTTTTTAACGGATATCCTTTCGAATAACTGGCAATTTTACTCCACACCCCTGGATTGACAATCAAATAAAACGGGCCGTTAACAGATGCTTCGGCAAATCCTGCTAATCCTGCGGTGACCGCTTCCATTATCTTACCCGGATCATTGGTTATTTGTATCAGCTTATGATCTGCCGCTTCTTTTAATCCTCTTATTTGTCCTTGTTTAAATCCATAAAATATTGCCTTCTCTTCAAACGCTGCAATATTCTTTGCAGCAGTTTCCATCGCACTCAAATCGATATCCAGCGCCCCGCGTTCAATGTTATCCAGTTCCCATAAATCCATCTCAAAAAATGCTCTTGCTTCAACCAACGGTAATACTTTATTGACGCCATAATCGATTCCATCAACAGATTTTTCTCCGGCAACATCCAATCGCCCCAGCGCAACAGCGGCATAATTCCATCCTTTGGGTCCATCAACATCGACGAATTTTCGGGCAGAAAGCAAACCCACCAGAACCCGACGCGCTTGCTCATCAATTTCTTCCCATGCTTTTTCAGTTATAGGCGCTAATGATCTCTTTAATATATCCATAATAACCTCCTTGTTTTTATTTGTTTATTATTTATAAAACTAAGTAGACTTTAAGCTGCCAATTCCAATATCAGAACTACTTTTCGAGCCAGTTTCACTTTCGCCACCCTCAGCGCCTTCTTCCAGCGTTGTGATATCTCCGGAAGTAAAAAGATAGATTTTTAGTTGCTCATCCCATCCGGGCATGTTTCTGCGCAACCATTCCAGCGCCATACATGCGTGTTCAATTTCTTCATCACGATTATGCGCCATAATGCTTTTTAGCTGAGCATCATTGCTTGCAGCAACCCGTTGGTGATACCAGTTTACAGCTTCAATTTCTTCCTTCAAACTATTCAGTGCGCGAACATAATTTCTATCTTGTGGTTGTAATTCTTCTACTGGTTCGTGATAATCTTGCATAATATTCTCCTCATTTGAATATGGATCTGTTAATTATGTCTAATAATATCATTTATTTTAATAATTTACAACTAATCAGGCGGATTGTCAACCAAAATATAAAAAAAGTTATGTAAAAACTCAGGGAAATTTAACAGGCAATCCTTCCATTTGCATAATTTTAAGAGCGTTCGTGGTCGGACATGGGCCTTTGCGAATTCTATAATCAAAAATCATTTTTCCATTGATCACTTTTTCCCGAAAATGAAAATTCAAAATATTGAAATGTTGATCTGCCAGCGATACCAATTCCAAATCATGGGTTGATATAAGACCAATCGCATCAAATTTGGCTAATTCAATTACATAAGATCGGCTGCCGATTAACCGCTCTTTATTATTCGTCCCATTAAAAATTTCATCAATTAAAAACAAAACAGGCTGCTCATCATTTTTCTGTTTTGTAAAATTAATTTTCTCCTACTCAGGTGAAACGGATCACTCACCCCTTGTGAACAAATCGGGTTCAAAAAAGAAAATCGCTCAGACAGGTATTTCTTTTTATTGATTTTTTACTACCAAAACATTTTAAAACGAAGTCAATAAGTTGTAAATTATTAAACTTATCTATTGAAATATACTTTTTTTTATAATTTTTATATAACTTTGAACATTTTACCTAATTTGATTTTACTTGACATTTTGCTAAAATTTATATATATTTTATCTGCACTTAAATTTCCGGTATTCTAACATATAATTTGAACAGAATTAATCGGCGCCATCCACAGTTTTAAGTGATATTTAAAAAATCCAGCTATATATTTGCGTAATATATCTTCACTTATAGTTGCCGTTTTTTCTCAATATTATTCCTAACTTCATCAATTTAGTGAGAGACATAACGGTGCTGAAGTATTTTATATCATATTCATTATTTTGTCCATATTTAATAGCAGCTTTATTTAGACATCCAAAGCAAGAGTGGATCTGATGAAATTTATGAATATTTTAAATTTCTATTTGCTATTACTGTCGTTTCTATTATTCTCCGTTTACGGATACGGACAGGAACCAGATTTAGCGACGCTTTCTCTTGAGGAACTGATGAACATTGAAGTGGTTACTTTTTCGCGCAAGTCTGTTAGAATTTCAAATGTAGATGCAGCCATCTCTGTAATAACATCTGCCGATATTCGTGAATCCGGAGTTACAACAATGCCAGACGCCTTGCGCTTAATCGCCGGCCTGCAGGTGGCTCGGATTGACGCAAATAAATGGGCTATTAGCAGCCGGGGATTTAACGGTGTTTTTGCTAACAAGCTATTAGTTCTCATTGATGGCCGAAGTGTTTATACACCGCTTTTTTCAGGTGTTTTTTGGGATTCTCAAAATATACCGCTGCACGATATTGATCGAATTGAAATTATCCGCGGGCCTGGCGCCACTTTGTGGGGTGCGAATGCGGTAAATGGCATCATCAACATTATTACCCGTGATGCCAGCGAAACGGCTAATAAATTTATTTCATTAGGCATTGGAACCGAAAATAAACTTATCACTCATGTTCGATATGGTAAATCAATTACTGAAAATGTTCATTTTCGAATGTATACAAGATATTTCAACCACGATGGTTATGTTGATTCAAATAGCGTAGAAACGAAAGATATGTGGAACATAATTCGCTCCGGTTTTCGTCTGGACTGGGACTATTCAAAAAATACTTCGGTAACTATTCAGGGTGATGCTTACCGGGAAAATATTGGCCAATTATGTCGCATTATTCGATCATACAGAGACACCGATTTTACCAACATCGATACAACAGCAAAAGTAACTGGCGCGAACCTGTTATTGAAATGGGAGCATATTTTTTCATATACCTCAGATATTGCAATACAACTCTATTACGACTTTTACGACCGGTCGGAAGTGATTTTAAGCGGAAAATTCCATATTGGCGATTTAGACTTCCAGCACCGCTTCCGAATTGGTAACCGGAATGAAATTATCTGGGGCCTTGGTTACCGATTCATGGCCGATAATTCCGACGGCACTTTATATTTTTATCTCCAGCCAGACTCACGGCAGACAGAGATCAAAAGCGCATTTATACAAAATGAATTATCCTTTTTTGAAAACAAAATGAAACTCACCCTTGGAACGAAATTTGAAAATAATTTTTATACTGGCCTGGAAATTCAACCAAATATTCGCCTTTTATTTAAACCCGTTCCGCTAAGTACAATATGGTGCGCTGTTTCAAAGGCTGTCCGTACACCTTCCAGGGTTGAAAATGATAGCCGAGCAATCCGAAATGTATGGAGTTTGTTTGGACTCCCGCTTTTGGGACAAATGCATGGGACAAAATCCTTTCGCTCTGAAGAAGTAATTGCCTACGAAATTGGGAACCGCTCATCCTATAGAAAGATTTCTTACGACATTGCTCTTTTTTACAATAAGTATGATAAATTACGTTCCTATAAATTAGGAGAAATGGCACATCCTCCAGATGCTGAAAATTACTATGTAATTATTCCCATGCAATTGGAAAACAACATGGATGGTGAATCCTTTGGCGGCGAACTATCCATAAATTTTAAACCATTCGACTGGTGTAAATTTCAGGCAAATTACGCTTATTTGAAAATAAATATGTTCATTCCCACTGACGGAAAAATAAACCCTCTTGATCACGAATTAAATAAATTTGCAAAGGGAACAGAAGGCGAAAGCCCTGAAAATCAACTTGGACTTCGGACTACCTTTCGGCTTTTTCATAAAATTGATTTATCATTAAACTATCGCTGGATCGATGAAATACCACAATTAAATGTAAATAGCTACTCTAATCTGGATGTGTACTTAGGCTGGAAAGTAACCGATGGAATCCGAGTGAATATCACCGGCCATAACCTTCTTAAAAAACATTATGTTGAATATATTCCGGCTTTTATTGACATCCGAAATACTCAAATCGAACGAGGTATTTTCGCCGCAATTGAATATGAATTTTAGTTTATTTGATCCTATATATCAAAATTGAGATTGTACTTTTATTATCAATCTTAAAGGCCCAACAAAAATTAAAACTCAATAAATATCGAAATAATATTTTAAAAAGCATCAAGACTTGAATTGGCTGTCATGATTATTCCATTTGGAAAATATATTTCAGAAAGTGTGAAAACGCATCAAAAAAAAAGCCAAATTTCTATCAACAAACAGTTTCAATGTTTTCTATTATTCTATGTATTGATTATTTCGCTACAAGCATTTTCACAGCAAAACGATGATATCTCAGGGCTCTCCCTGGAAAAGTTACTGGACACTGAAGTTAGCACAGAGTCCAAAAGACTTGAAAAACTGAGCGAAACAAGTTCTGCGATTTGTGTCATTACTGCTCAGGATATAAGACGATCGGGCGCTACAAATCTACCGCAACTACTTCGGCTGGTTCCTGGGATGGAAGTAGCCAGCATTGATGCAAACAAATGGGCGATTAGCGCGCGCGGATTCAATAATCGATTTTCTAATAAATTGCTGGTTTTAATTGACGGTCGTTCTGTGTATAATCATATATTTTCCGGTGTATTTTGGGAAACGCAAGAACTTCTATTGGACGATATACAACGAATCGAAGTCATTCGAGGCCCAGGAGGAACTCTTTGGGGAACAAATGCGGTGAACGGAATAATCAATATTATTTCAAAAAATGCCAGTGAAACTCACGGCGGTTTATTTTCCGCACATCTCGGTTCTATTGAAAAAAGAGGATTCCAGCTTAGATACGGAAACGCATTTATGGACAACTTTCATTATCGCAGCTACTTCACTTATACTGAACGGGACAATTTTGTGTTTGCAAACGGACAGCAGGCAAAAGATGATTATAAAATTGGGAAAGCCGGATTCCGGCTTGATGCAAATATAACCACAAGCGATTTTCTTTCTGTGCATGGGGACGCATATATCGGAACGGCAGGTCAGATGTACGAAATTAAACAATCATTGGATAATCCAGTTGAACAATCTTTCCATTATAACGCCGAGATCGCCGGAGCAAATATCACAGCAAGCTGGGAGCACATTCATTCAGTTAATTCTGAATGTGCGTTACATGCTTATTTTGATTGGCTGATACGAAATGACGCGGTAATCGATGGTGAAATATTCACCTATGATATCGACTTTCAACAAAAATTCACTTTAGTTAGAAACACTAACATTGTTTGGGGCGTCGGATTTCGCCACATTAGAGATGATACGGATGGAAAGTTTAGTATAGAATTCTGTCCTCCTGGCTGGAGCGGACAACTACTAAGCGCTTTTTTACAAAACGAAATATCATTACTCAATAATAAAATAATATTGACAGTCGGCACAAAAATAGAGCATAATCCATTCACAAAAGTAGAGTATCAGCCATCGCTACGCGTAAATTACAACATCAAAAAAAGCCATTCGCTATGGGCGGCTGTATCTCGCGCCATTCGCATCCCGTCACGAGCTGATAGAGATATCCGATGTGTCGTCGATATTAGAGAGTTTGGCCCCCCTTCTATCGCACCCTTAAATGTTATGATAAAATTGAACGGAAATCCAAATTTCTCTTCAGAAAAACTTTATGCTCACGAAATTGGTTATCGAAGCAGCTTCCTGGATAACGCTTTTATTGATTTATCACTTTTTTATCATCAGTATGCAAAACTTCGGAGTTTTGCAAATACCGGAATTATTAATGCAACCTATGATAATTTACGCGTACTGGAAGTGCCATTCTATTCAAAGAACGACCTGTCGTCAGATAACTATGGAGTTGAATTTAGTATTAAGTATCAGCCCACACAACGACTTTTTATGGAATTTGGATATTCATATTTAAATATTAATTTAGCACACAGTCAGAAACAATTAGACATCTTTTCCCTGAATATCGACGATAACAGCCCAACCCATCAGTGGCTTTTTAAGAGTTCTCTCGACATATTCCCAAATTTGGAAATGGATATTATTTATCGCTATGTTGACGAATTAGCAGCGCTTAACGTAGAAGATTATTGCAATCTGGACATTCGAGCATGTTGGAAAATGACTCCACAGCTTGAAATTTCATTGGTTGGGACAAATCTTCTTCAAGACCATCATGCTGAATTTTCTACTCCGATAGGACTTAATTTACCGGGACACGGATTTACATTACCAACAGAAGTGAAACGCGGATATTTTATAAAAATGAAGTGGAGATTCTAAATTTAAATGCACGTTCAGAATCCAAAAAATTATATTTCCCAAACAGCATCGAAAACTACGGTTCGCATAATAGTAAGTTGCGCAATAATTGTTTGGAATGTGCTGTTTTGTGGGAACAATTCTGTTTCGTCGAGCACAAAACCACACGAATATGAGGTAAAAGCAGCATTTATTTATAATTTTGCCAAATTTATCGATTGGCCTGATACTGCATTTGAGAACCCAGCATCACCCTTTTATATTGGTGTTTTGGGTGATAATCCTTTTAACGGATATTTGGAGAAGATTATTTCTGGTAAAACGTTGAAAGGCAGAAAGGTTGAAATTCTGTATTTTAGTAATTTTAAAGATGTCAAATTTTGTCATATTCTTTTCATCAGTTCGTCTGAAAAAAGACGATTACGACACATTTTTAAAGCCCTTGACACGAACAGAATTTTAACAATCGCAGATATGGAGGGATTTATTTCAGCGGGCGGTACGATTGGTTTTGTAATGAGAGATAATAAAGTTCGATTCGAAATTAATCTCAATTCGGGCAAGAAAGCACTTCTAACCATTTCGTCAAAACTTTTACGGTTGGCTGAAAAGGTAATTGATGAAGCGGGGAAGGGAGGTTTGTAACATGCAGCTTATGGTAAAAAAATCAATTAAGCACAAAGTCGTTTTCATTACTATGTTGATGAGTGCAATCCCATTAATCCTGGCCTGTACCCTGTTTGTTCTATATTTTCGTAGTACGTATGAAAACACGACTGTTCAGTCTGTTGAAAGTCTTGCTAAAGTCCTTGCCGAGAACGGATCTGCGACTCTAATGTTCGAAGATAGTATTGCAGGAAATGAACTGTTAGCTTCCCTGAAAACAAATGACCAAATTGTTGAAGCGTATTTTATCACATTAAAAAATGAAATAATCGCTGAACATCAGAGGAGGAGCGCGCTTCGCGGAGAATTGCCAAAAATACCGCGTACAGACTCATTATATTTTAAGAACAGTTATTTACATCTCTTTCAGTCTGTCACTTATCGATCAGATCATGTTGGAACGGTTTATTTGAAGGCAGATTTAGAACAGATGCACAAAAAAATAACCAGCTATATATTATCAGTTATCGTGTTTTTCATCCTGTTCTCGTCTCTTATATTTCTTTTTTCGCTTCGAATACAAAAACTCATCACAGGACCAATCCTACATTTGGCACAAGTCGCGCGCAATTTTTCTTTAACAAACGACTATTCCATTCGGGCAGAAGCACAAAGTGACGATGAGCTTGGTTTTCTGACAGAACGTTTCAATGAAATGCTCAGCCAGATTCAGAATCATGAAAATGCATTGAGAAATGAATTAACCGAACGCAAATTAGCTGAAAAAAAACTGCTCTCATCTCTGAGAGAAAAGGAAGTTTTGCTAAAAGAGATTCATCATCGTGTAAAAAATAATTTACAAATTATTTCCAGCTTGCTTAATTTGCAACAAGAGTTGGTAAAGGATGCTCAAGCACACCAGATGTTTCAAGAAAGTCAAAACAGGGTGCGTTCAATGGCGCTGATTCATGAAACCCTGTATCGCTCGGAAGATCTTGCCAAAATAGATGTTTCTGAATACATCCATAATCTGGCGCAAAATTTGTTTCGATCTTTCAAAGTAAGCCAGGAATCGGTTAAACTTAATATTCACGTGGAAAACGTTTTTCTGGATATCAACACAGCTATTCCCTGCGGTCTTATCATTAATGAATTGGTCTCAAATTCTTTAAAACATGCGTTCCCGGTTCCAGATACCGAAAAAATTGATCGATCCAATGAAATTAACATTAATTTAGAAAAGGTGAACAGTCGGCAGTTGGAATTAATCGTCGAAGATAATGGGATTTCACTACCAAGTGATATTGATTTAAAAAAAACAAACACGCTTGGATTACAACTGGTAAATACACTCGCAGAGCAATTAAAAGGCTCAGTGAATCTTGATCTTGCACGAGGCACAAAATTTACCATAGTATTTAATTATTAAATTAAGTATCAACCTGTTGATTATTTGGAGCAAAAAAATCTTAAGTACGAGGAATCTTATAATGAACCAAAAAAAATCAACAAGCATTTTAATTGTTGAGGATGAAAAAATTGTCGCCAGGGATATTCAAAATATTTTGAAAAAAATGGGTTATTCTGTTACAGGCACAGCATCATCAGGAGATGAAGCGATACAAAAAGTGATAACATATAACCCTGATATTGTATTAATGGATATAAAGCTCGATGGCGACATTGATGGGATTGAATCGGCTCAACAAATCCGGGATCGTTTCAATATCCCTGTTATTTATCTAACTGCTTTTGCAGATGAGAGCACTTTGCAGCGAGCTAAAGTGTCCGAACCGCATGGTTATATTCTAAAACCCTTTGACAACCGAGATTTACACACAACAATCGAAATGGCGTTATACAAACACCAAATGGAACAGAAATTAAGGGAAAGTGAACAATGGTATGCGACCGCACTTAACAGTATCGGAGACGGCGTAATCACCACTAATACAGAGGGGCAGATAACTTATATCAATCCGGTGGCAGAAATGATCACCATGTTAAGGCAACCTGAAATTATTGGCAAACCATTTGATGACGTCCTGAAAATTATAATATCAGAAAATGGTCACTCAGTTACTGCTTTTTCAAAAGAAAATTATAATGACAACACATTCAGCACTACTGCAAAAGATGCAACATTGATCTCCGAATCAGGTACGAAAACACCTATTAATTTTACAAAAACTCTTTTAAAAGATGTAAAAAAAAATATTCTGGGAGTGGTATTCGCTTTTCAGGATATTACCGAGCGAAAGAAAGCAGAATATGAATTAGCCGCAGAGAAAGAGCTGCTTTTCGTAACTCTACGTTCAATTGCAGACGCAGTTATCACAACTGACACACATGGCAACATCACATCAATGAATAGAGTTGCAGAACAGATAACAGGTTCGATGCAAAAAGAAGCTATTGGGAAATCTATTTTACAGGTTCTGAAGATAAAATCCACAACCGGAATCGATAATCCCATTCTTCATATTTGTAAATCCGGTAAAACAATACACAAAAGCAAAGACATTACTCTCATACCGGTTGATGGAAGCGAAATAATTATCTCCTTCTCTGGTGCGCCGATTCACGATAACTCAAATAAGATAATTGGTATGGTGATCGTATTCAGCGATATTTCTGAGAAACGTAAACTTGAAAATGAACTTCTTAAAATCCAAAAACTGGAGTCAGTTGGAATCCTTGCCGGCGGAATTGCGCATGATTTCAACAATATTTTGACCGCAATTATCGGAAATCTTTCACTGGCAAAAATAGATTTGAGCCCGGACAATGAAATGTTTGAAATTCTTTCCGAAGCTGAAAAAGCATCTCAGCGAGCACGTAATCTAACAAATCAATTACTTACTTTTTCTCGCGGAGGCGCGCCTATAAAACAAACCACTTCTATTAAAAAAATTATTAAGGAGTACGCCGATTTTTCGCTAAGCGGATCACAAATCAAATGTCATTACGCTATAGATAACAATTTATATCCGGCAAATGTTGATACCGGGCAATTTGGCCAGGTTATACAAAATCTTGTGATCAACGCGATTCAAGCCATGCCAGATGGTAGAAGCATTCAGATTACTGCTGAAAATGTTTATTTATCTGATGAAAATGGAGTACCTCTTCCAAAAGGAGACTATATCAAAATTTCTGTCATCGACCAGGGGATAGGGATAAAGCAGGAACATGTTAATAAAATTTTCGATCCGTATTTTACGACAAAGCAGTTGGGAAGTGGTTTGGGATTAGCCACAGCCTACTCTATCATAAAAAAGCATGATGGCCATATTACGGTAAATTCTCAATTAGGAAAGGGAACAACAATATTTATTTATTTACCCGCGGTTGTTGAAACTGAAGTTACGGAACCCCGCCAGTTAGATCGACTGTATGTAAATACGGGCCGGATACTTATCATGGATGATGAAGAATTAGTCATAAAACCATTGCTGCGAATGTTGGATTCTCTCGGTTTTCAGACTGAAATCGCAGCCAACGGAGAGCAAGCGATTGATATATATCGATCAAGCTTAAAAAAGAAACGTATCTTCGACTGTGTCATTTTAGATCTGACTATTCAGGGCGGAATCGGCGGAAAAGAGACCATCCAAAAACTACGCCAACTCGACCCGCATGTAAGGGCTATTGTTACCAGTGGCTATTCTAACGATCCAGTCATGTCGAATTATCAGGAATATGGATTTTGCGGCGTGATTGCTAAACCGTATAGAATAGAAGAAATTAATGATGTTATTCAGCACGTTTTAAAAAACAAATAAACTGACACGATTTGTGGTAACAAAAAGCCATGCTGATCTTGATCATATAAATCGTTATGAAAATTTCAGCATGGCTTTTTGTTGTTATATTTTATTTAACGCGTGGTCCAAATCGCTAACTAAATCATCAACATTTTCACATCCCACAGATAATCGGATGAGTTCATCCGTAATATGGGCTTTTTTCCGTTTCTCTGCTGCTATGGCAGCATGTGTCATCGAGGCAGGGTGCTGGATCAGCGATTCGATGCCGCCAAGTGAGACAGCCAGGGTAATCAATTTAACATTATTCATCACAGTCTTACCACCCTCAAGGCCTTTTTTCACTCCAAAGCTTATCATGGACCCGAAACCATGCATCTGTCTTTTTGCCAGTTCATGTTGCGGGTGTGATTCCAGTCCTGGATACGCAACCCATTCAACTTTCGGATGATCCTTCAAAAACAGGGCAATTTTATGGGCATTTTCCTGAGCACGATCCACGCGTAACGGCAGCGTGCGCACCCCGCGCAAAACAAGCCATGCCTGGTGTGGGTCCATTGTTCCGCCCATATAAAACAGGACGTTTTGGATTTTATCAAACAACTCCTTATTTTTTGTAACAATTATCCCACCGACGATATCAGCGTGTCCGTTGATAAATTTTGTCAAACTATGCAATACAATATCAGCTCCAATGTCCAATGGTCTTTGTAAGTATGGGCTGCAAAACGTATTATCCACAGCCAATAAAATATCATGACGATGAGCTATTTCTGCACATTTTTCAATATCCGTAAGGGTGATTGTCGGATTAGCAGGAGTTTCAATGTACAACAGTTTCGTATTGTCCCGAATTGCCTCCTCAATATTTTCAGGATTCGTGGTATCAACAAAACTAAATTGTACACCAAAACGCGAAAAATCCCGCTCCAGCACAGACCTCGAAGGCCCGTATACTGCATCTGTGCTGATAATGTGCATATCCTTGCCCAGAAATGTCATATAAAGCGTTGTGACAGCCGCCATTCCTGATGCAGCTCCCAGTGCGCCATAACCATTCTCCAATGTTGCAATACATTTTTCCAGCGCCTCAATGGTCGGGTTTCCCATTCGGGTATAAATATAGCCCTTCTTTTTGCCGGAAAATTTATCAGCACCATCTTTGGCCGTTAAAAATGAAAATGTCGATGTTTGATAAATCGGCACCGACACTTCTCCAAAATTAGTTTTTTCTAATCCTGCATGTATTGCTTGCGTAGCAAAATTCATCATATCAGGATTTTCCATAATTCCTCCGTATACGTTTATTTTATGTCGATTAGCTTAAAATTAAAAATCTTCCTTCCTGTCAAAATAGCTTGCAAATTCCAGTCATACGCTTTTGATATTTCCGTATGCGCGGCAAAGCCACATTTGTCACATGAAATGCTCGCCCTGTTTTTAAGGTAGCAACCATACGTTTCACGACCCTCCGGTTCACCGCTTGCCACCAACCATGGATGACATTTCCAGCTATTATATTTCAAGTCGCGCAATGTTGAATATGAATGATATACTGGCAAGCCATTTTTTTTTAAAGAAATTAATTCATTTAATACGGTAACACGCTGCTCAGTTGTGATCCCGAGATTTTCAGAGTTAGGAAATGGATAATAAAACTGAATCGTTATCCCTTTCATAATCGGAGCAAGGTATTTCACCAGGTCGGGAATTTCAAGATGGTTCAGTCGATTTATCGTGACATTCGCCATAATTTTAGGGTGGCCCGAACGCCGGATATTTTCAATGACACGGTCGAACGAATTTCCTCGGTTATTATTATGTGTCTCCTGTAAACCATCGATACTAATCCAAACGCCATCGGCATTTGTTTGAATGGGAAGCATTCCGTTGCTGGTTATTGCAGTGTAAAAAAATTTTTTTTGGGCATAATTAACTAAATCTTCTAAAGTCCGGTTTCCATCCTTCCATAAAAACGGTTCTCCCCCTTCAAAAATGATCAACCGAACCCCGTTTTTGTAAAAATTATCCATCATAATGCAGGCATTTTCATAGGAAATCGATTGATTCTCTATGCGCCAGAACGGACATGCTTTGCACCGAAGATTACAGCGGTATGTAATTTTCATCCCTGCCAGCAATGCGTTACGTTTATTTAACAACCTGGTTTGGACATTATGTTGTAGAAAATAGAAATAGTGAGATTGAAGCATGTTATAATTTTTGTACTGTCTTAAAATGTAACTTAGCTACCTTTTTCAATGTGTTTTGTCCATGAATCTGAATGAATTTTTTCCCGGCAGAAATAACCTGCTCCGAAGCGCCTTTCGGCAGTTCAATCTGATATTTTTGTGACAGTCTATTTATCCCATCTACAAAGCAACTACGTGCTATAATAGCAGCCGCAGCAACGGCAGGATTAATTTCCGCTCGTTCCAGTTGAACCAATTTTGTCCGGACCCCCAATTTAAGTTCATTTTTTAGCAATGCTTCATTACCAAACTTATCAATTAATACCGCATCACAATTGAATTTAGTGATCAATTGAGTAATCACTTCACCATGAGCATGGGCAAGTAATCTATTCAAATTTGCAAACCGCAGATAAATACGGTTATACTTTTCCGGCTCAATGATCTTTACGGCATAATTAAAATTTTGCTTGATACTTTCAGCAATGTATTGTATTTTATTGTCAGTCATCTTTTTGCTGTCCTGCACCTGTAACAACACTAAATCTCTGATATTTTGCTTATTAACATAAACAGCAGCGACGACAAGCGGGCCGAAAAAATCGCCTTTACCGGCCTCATCAGAACCAACCCATGCATTCAGTTTAGTGATGTGTTCCAGACCTTGATTTTGATCGGAAATATCTAAAAAAGACCGGGCGAATTCAACTGCCCCGTTACCCTGAATTACAAGTTTTCCACTTTTATAGAACGTTATATTTAGACCAGCGCGTTTGGCTTTCCAAAAGGCATGATTCACTGTGGAAAATTCAAACCCGCTTTTTTTAAGAGACGCCTTTAATGTTGGCTCGTTGCCAATGTCAAATGGGGCACTAAATATGTTATTTTTCATATTTGATACTAAAGTGAATAATCAATCAGTTAACACCTAAAATTCTAAAATAAATGTGCGATCGAATTATTTACTATTTAATTATTAGCTGGAGTGAATCATATAAATGATTTCGAGGCTTACAGGAGCGATTCACACCGGAGCGCACATTCAATTTGTGTCGAAATTATATTTTCATTTTGAATTTTAGATAATATGTTAATATAACTATTTAAATAAATAGAAGCAAATTTTATTTCACCAATTCGGACATTTTTCATCCATAGCAACAACAAAAATTCGGAATTTGTACTAAAAATAGTCACTATAATACGCCAAATAGCAATTTGCAGTATTTTTATTCATATATAAACTCCTAATAAATCAAATAATTTTCTAAAGACACAAGATAGCGCATTTAATGGCGTATTTTTTGCGGTATATTCGAAATCAACTCACATATAATTTAATTTATGAATAACAACAAACAAACACCTCCCGGAAATACGTCGATACATAATGACGGAAACGACAAAGCGGCCAAATTCCAACCAGGTCACATTATTGCTGTTGGCGGTGGCAAAGGAGGCGTCGGAAAATCATTAATTTCGGTTGCTTTAGGATTTTCCCTTTCTCTTCAAAATAAAAAAACTGTGTTAGTCGATGCTGATTTCTCCAGCCCCAGTTTAGTAAATTTATTTGAAACCACGCAAATGAATTCTGATTTTTCAAGAAAACAAGTTACTAAATTACGTTTTCCGTTATATCGCACCTCATTTCCGAATTTGATGCTACTTTCCGGTTATTCCGGTATTTTGGGAATATCTGAGTATCTTGAGGAGCGCCAGCAAAAATTTTTAACCAACCTCATGAAAATTGAAGCTGATTATATAATCCTTGATCTGGGATCTGACAGTTCACCGCTTTCAATTCAATTATTCAATGCAGCAGATGAAAAACTGATTGTCACCAATCCGGAACCGATGTCCATTCTTGAAAGTTTTAATTTTGTTAAATCCTGCCAATACCAATTGCTAAAAGACACCTTTAAAAATCACCCGCGTATTATGAATTTCATCACTGCCACGTTTCGAAAATATGACTTCAAGAAGTTGCAGTTATTACAAAAGCTGATTGAGCAATCCGGTCACAAAAACATACTTCGTCTGTTACGGCCAAAATTGATTTTAAATATGCTTTACCATGATAATGAAGCGCTGGATATTTTAGCGTTGCAAATAGCATCGGAAGAACTGCTTGGCGTACGAATTGAACATATCAGCGACATACATTATAATGAAAATATCCGCTCCTATTTAAAAACAAGGCAGCTTAAACTTCTGACCAGCATACCGGAATTTAAAATTCTTACTGAAAAAATATGTACCGATGGAAAAAACACGGTACGAAATCTCAAATTTAAAAGCCTTGAATCACTCAAACATAAAGATGTTATCTGCTCCTGCCGATGTTCTTTATGGGAAAACTGTACCTATCAAAGAGGCGGTTATCCTTGCAGAATCAAATACATCGGATTCATTAATACTCAATCATATCCTGAATCCAACAATGTTAAATAAATTTAATGAAATGGAATTAACTTGATTTTCGTGTTAATTTTTGTTAAATAACTGGAAATCGATTATATCAACTAACTGCATTCAGGCACACATCTTTGGGAGTACATCAAAATGCAACACCGACTATTGCTTTTTTCTGTTCTATTATTTTTATGCTGCGGAAAAACAATTCCATTAGAACCAGAAAATAATTCACCGCACAAGCCAATTCCCATTGCACCGACAAACGGAAAAAACAATGTGAACATTAACATTATCTTGCAATGGAGTGGCGGCGACCCGGATCAAGGAGATATCGTAACGTATGACATCTATTTAGGAGAAACCAATCCTCCTGATTTAGTTCAAACAGGCTCCAGAATTAACTCATTTCAAACACAAAATTTAAAATTTAAGACAACTTATTTTTGGAAGATTGTTTCTCACGATGATCATGATAACATAACAACAAGTGATATTTGGAGTTTTACGACTCGCCCGGAAAACATTTTACCACCATATATGCCAAATTCGCCAAAACCACAAAATGGCGAAACAGGAATGAATATCGGTGGCATTCAACTGCAATGGCAAAGCGGAGATCCCAATGGTATCGACACACTGCAATATGATATTTATTTTGATACGATCGATCCGCCGACAGTCCTCATTGCAGAATCGCACCCAGATACATTCTATAATTTACCATTATTAGATTTTGACACAAAATACTTTTGGAAAATTCGCGCTCGAAACAGCTTTGATATGACCACTGAAAGTGACGTCTGGAATTTTTCCACTCATTCCAGTACATCTTATTTTTATGATCATTTTGACGATTACATGACAGGTTCACCGCCACCAGATTCTGCCTGGTCTTATTTTGGTGATTATGGCACTGTGAACATTACCGACCAGGTTTATTGGGGAACAGTCGGGAAAAGCTGCCAACTTATTGATACGACAAAAGCGTATTCAAATGGGTTAACCCGCGCGCTAACTCCGGAAAAATCAACCGGTGTAATTGAATTCGTATGGCGTATTGATAAGAGCGATGATTATCTCGGATTGCGTCTGTATTCCAACGTTGTGGATTCGCTGCATCGCGGCCCGCAAATTTCCATTCGCGGGGATTCGCTTGAGTACTATGACCGTGATTTTACATGGAAATATATTACCGGGATTGATTCGGCAACATGGTATAAAATCCGCATTGTTTATGACTGTCAAATCGGACGCTATTCAATTTATGTAAACGATGAACTCCTTGTCACGGATGCCGGATGGACCGGCTCAGGGATTTCGTCGTTTAAATATATTTATTTTCTAACGTTCAGCAATCGGGTATGTTCTTCTGGCTATATTGACGACGTACGATACTACTCCAGTGAATTATTTCTTCAATAGAAAACTTTCACAGATAAAAAGCCATTGTTGATTATGTACAATGGCTTTTTTTATTTCGGATATGCACAACCATTACAGCAGTTCAAATTTCCCGGAGGGACATCTCTGAATTCGTTATTTTTCATAAACGGACACACCTCACAATCACATGTTGGCGCTTTCATCTTTTTGTAGTAGTATCGAACCAAATATGCTATTGAAAGAACAATTGCGCCAAAGACAAACACATATTCCCACCACATTTTTACCCTCCTATTCCGATAAAACGACTGATCTGATAAACCAGGGTTGCCAGAACCCAGGCCAGAACTAATGTATAAGTTGCCATAAAGATCGGATATTTCCAGCTACCCAGTTCTTTTTTGACAACCGCAAGTGTCGCCATGCATGGAATATAAACTAATACAAATACCATAAATGCCAGTATTTTTCGTCCATTATAATTCGGATCATTTTCGAGTTTTTCTTTTAGAGAAATATTACCATCTTCTTTTTCGAGGTCAGTTTCACCAATTCCATAGACAATTCCCATGGTTGATATGATAACTTCTTTAGCAGCAACCCCGGCAAATAACGCGATATCCATACGCCAATCAAATCCGCACGGCGCAAACACCGGCTCCAACAACAGGCCTAATCTGCCCCCCAGCCCGTACTCTAATTCTTTTTTAGCAAGTGCGATATGAAGGCTATCCTTTTTGTCACGAATATGTTTTTCAAACAAATCCTGCTGTTCGATGTTACCTGCTGCCTGCAATTGCAAATCAAGTTTTTTGACTGCGTCCTGATGTTCCTGATAATAGTGATACGGTTTTGGGAAGTACAAAATAAACCAAATAATAATTGATGCTGCCAGAATAAAAGTACCGGCTTTTTTAACATAAGCCCAGCTTTTTTCCCAGACGTGGGTAATTACACCCCGCACGGTTGGTATCCGATATGGCGGTAATTCCATCACAAATGGCGATACTTCTCCGTGATAAATGACATGACGAAACAACTTTGCAATGCTTAATGCTAATATCCATCCAAAAAACCATATTCCCCAAAAGACAGTACCTGCCCGTTCAGGGAAAAATGCCGCAGCCAACATTGCAATAACCGGGGTTTTTGCACCACACATCATCAATGGCGAAATAAATATCGTTAACACTCTATCCTTTGGATTCACTAGAGTCCGGGCGCTCATAATGCCCGGCACAGCACATCCGGTGGAAACCATCATCGGAATGAAGCTCCTGCCGTGCAACCCAAACAAGTGCATAAATTTATCCATCACAAACGCAGCCCGTGCCATATAGCCAGTGTCTTCCAGAAAGGAAAGTCCGAGAAATAACAATAATACAATCGGAAAAAAGACGAGCACCCCGCCAACGCCACCAATGATGCCCTCCACAAGAAAGTCCCGAAATATCCCCGCAGGCAAAATTACGATCAGTGCATCCTGTAACCAGACAAAAAAATGATCAATGGCATCTGACATTGGATTGCCCAGATTAAATGTTAGATGATAAATTAAAAACATAATTAAGAAAAAGATAATCAATCCCAGGTAGCGATTTAAAACAATTTTATCAACCATTTCCGTAAAGTCAATTCGTTCACTTCGCGAATCATAGGTCACCACCTCGCGACATGCGCCATGAATATATGCATATCGCTGTTCGCACACCACCACTTCGCTATCTTCACCAAAATGTTTTTCAATCCAGGATCGTACTGCTTTACCTTGTTGCAACACTTCTTCTGCGTTTTCATGCTCAGCGGATACTTTTTTTAATGCATCCCGGTCATTTTCCATTAATTTTATTGCCATCCAGTGGAGTGCATATTTTTTATCAAAATCGGGATCTTTTTTTAAGATATCAATTAATTTATAGTGCTGTGCTTCCAGTTCTGCTCCATAATTCAGATGCCTGGCATTTGAAATGATTTTTCCCTCAGCGACCTGGAGCGCAGTATTCAGAAGGTTTGTTTTTCCTGTACCCCGGTTTCCCACTGTTTTCACAAATGGTATGCCCAAAATTTTTCCTAATTGTTTTTCATCGATATGAATTCCCATATTTTCAGCTTCATCTGTCATATTTAATACGCCAACGACCGGAACACCTAATTCCTGGAATTGCAGACATAAATAGAGATTTCGCTCAAGGTTTGTAGAATCGATCACATCGACAACAACATCTGGTTTTTCTTTTAATACATAATCTCTAGTAACAATTTCTTCAATTGAAAACGCTGTCAAACTATAGGTACCGGGCAAATCCACAAATTCAATGATCTTGCCTTTATATTCAATTTTTCCGATCTTTTTTTCAACAGTCACTCCGGGATAATTACCAACATGTTGAGCCTGCCCCGTTAATGCATTAAAAAGGCTTGTTTTTCCTGAATTCGGATTTCCCGCAAGTGCAATTCGAATAATGTTCACATCTTGTTTAATTCTGTTTTTATTGCCAAATTTTCTCATTACTAGTGCCTTCCGCTCACTTCTTCCACTTCAATAAGTGCAGCTTCCGCTCTCCTTACCGAAATACGATATCCTTTTATTCGAAGCTCTATTGGGTCTTTTAATAATGCCTCACGAAGAACCTGGCCTCGAGCGCCTCTGATAAATCCCATGTCAACAAGTCGTCTTCTAATTTCGCTTTTCGACTTTATCGACACAATTTGAAAATAGCCACCATCTTTAATATCACTAAGAGTCATAATTGCTCCTGGAATAAATCTGTTACTGTTGTTTAAACTTTTCCACCCATTCCGAATTTTCATCCATGAATGCGACGAAATCAACTAATGAATTAAAAATATCTTGATGGATGTGATGTTCCAATTTGCATGCGTCATTTTCTGCAATTTCTGGTTGAATATTTAAAATATTAACAAAGAAATCCTTTATAATTCGGTGCTTTTCTTCAAGCTCCTTTCCTAATTGTCGGCCTTTTTCAGTTAATTCCACCAGTCCGTAATTTTCGTGCTCAATTAGTTTTTTCTTTTTTAGCAAATTTAAGGCAATAGAAACACTTGAACGGTTGACACCGCGCTTTTCAGCGATTTCTTTGACGCGCACCACGTTTTTATTCTTCTGGAGTTCATAAATGATCTCCACATATTCCTGAGTTGTGGTATCAAAATCAGTATTCATTTCACCCACCAAGCTAAGTTTGATTAATATAACATTTGTTATTATAGCGATTTTTTGGATAAAAAGCAAGCGAAAAGATCTGAACAGTTCTCAGTTTTATCCGCGTAGCGCATAACACATCATTCTTATTTATTTCCTTTTATATAAAATAAAAGGTTGAATATAATATAAATTATAATATATTTAATAGAACACTTTTTTTAAAACATAATAAAGCGCTAAATTAAATGATTATAAAACATTTGACTCTTGAAAATTATCGCCGGTTCGGTCATTTGGAACTGGAATTACCCGAAAACCTGATTGGTATAATGGGTAATAATGGTATCGGAAAAACGACAATTGTCGAGGCAATCGGCTGGGTGCTGTATGGAAATCGCATTAAGCGCACGGATAAGCAGGACATTCGCTCGCAATTCTGTTCCAATAATGATCCCTGCCGGGTTGAGATGATTTTTACATCAGGCGGGCATGAGTACCGCATTGTACGTTCGTTAAAAGGCAAAGCAGCCATTGCAGAGGCCGCTATTTATCGTGATGGCAATTTGGGCCCGGAAGCAGTTCAGGAACGCGGAGTTAATGAATTTATTGAAAAATTATTAAATCTTGATTATCGCTCGTTTTTTGTATCCGTATTCGCTCGCCAGAAAGAGCTGGCAGCCCTTTCCTATCTGCAGCCGGAAGAACGGCGCAAAAGTATTGCACGGCTTATCAACATCGACGCCATCGAACGGGCCCGAAAACAGATTCGGGCTGATAAAAATACAAAAGAAGCCGAGATGCGGGGGATGAAAACAAGCATCAAGGATGAGGAAGGATTAAAACAAAAAAAACAAGAGATCAAAAATCAGCTTATCGAAAAACAAGACCTTGAAAAAAAACATCAACAGCATGTAACAATATCAAAAGAACAGTTGGCCAAAAACAAGGAGGCTCTTGACGCACTTGCAAAACTACGCGATCAGTATGTGCATCTAAAATCCCAATTAGAAAAATGGGAACAGCGGCGGGCAGATTTTGAAAAACGCCGGCAGAACCAGTTAAATCAAATTGCTTCTATTACAAATGCCAAAGTAGAACTTGACAAATTAAACAAACAACTTGCGGCTTTTGATGACGTTCAGAAACAAAAAGAAAAACTTGATCAGGAGAGAACAACCGCCGCGACATTAAAAGGTAAATTATCCGAACAAAGCAGATTGCAGCAATTAGTAACCCGCCAAACAAAGCAATTGAAATCCGAGACACAACTTATTCAACAGCTTTCTTCAGCAAAAATTAACGTTGAACAAATAGAAAGCCAACTTGAGCAATTAGAAACAGATCTGGAAAAATTGCGAAAAGAGCTGACTTCTTTTCAGGCAAATACACAAAAAACGTCTGAGCTGGGGAAAGAAGTGAAACAACGCAAGGAACGTGTCAACAAATTGGGAAAGGAAAGCCCCTGTCCTGTGTGCACGCGTCCGTTAAAAGAGCATTATGACACAGTGATTCAGCACTTTGATGAGGAGCTTCGATCCCTGCGTATTGACTGGACGAAAAACAACACAGGTGAAGAAACCTGCAATCAGCATATTGAGAAATTAACCAGCGATATTCGAAAACTAAAAAAGAGTCGGGATGAATATATTCGTAAACAAGAGCAACATAATGAGAAAGAAAATGCCATCAAAAAAATTCATGCGGATATTAAGGAGTGGGAATTGCAGTTGCAATCAATTAGCGATGAGATTAACGCGATCGGACGCATCGACTATGACGAACAAGAGCACACCCGAATAACTCAAGAGTTCAAAAAGCTGTCTCAAATGCGTGACCAGGCATTGCAATATACCGAACGTGTCAGCCGGTTACCGGAAGTTGAAAACGAACTGCAACAAACCGAAAGAATTCTTGAAGACCTGAAAAGTGACGTCAAAAGTCACGAGCTGGAGTCGGAGCGCCTCGGTTACGACGAAAAGCAGTATATACAAGCTCGAAAGGATGTTGAGGACGCACAGAATAATTTGGATCAGGCTCGAAAGCAGGCAGAACTAACTCAACGAGAGATAATTATTCTTCAAAAGGATATGGAAAAAGCAATAGAAGAATTAAAAAAGCATAAAAGGCTTATTGAGGATATTAAAAAAATAAGTGAAGAATTGCATTATTTATCAGCATTGGATCAACATTTTGGGATTTTCCGGCAGGACATTGCCGGCAGAATCCGGCCAATTATTGCCCAGCGTGCTTCCGAACTTATGAATTTAACCACAAGTGGTCGCTATTCTCTGCTGGAACTTGATGATGATTACAACATCTTCCTGTATGATCACACCGATCGTTTTCCGCTGGCCCGTTTTTCCGGCGGAGAACAGGACCTGGCCAATCTGTGCATCCGCATTGCCGTTAGCCAGGTCGTGGCAGAACGAGCCGGGGGTACGCAAATCAATTTCATTGTTCTGGACGAAATATTCGGCTCCCAGGATGAGGAGCGCAAGGAATTGATCATGAATACCCTGCAACATCTTTCTTCCCAGTTTCGCCAGATTTTTGTCATCACTCACGTGGATGAGATAAAAGACATTATGCCGGTGGTAATATCTGTATCAGAAAAAATTGCGGGCGAAAGCACAGCCAGACTATTGTGAGGATTCAAACCAGACAGAATAACAGGATTTGCATGATATAAAATCCTGCTTTATCCTGCTATCCTGTCAAAATACTTAAAAGACACTTTTTCTTCTTTTTTAATGCGTGGCCGCATGTGCCATCACTTTCCGGAAGACTCGCATGAAATTTCCGCCCCAGATTTTTTCAATATCCGTTTCAGAATATCCCCGACGAACGAGTTCGTGGGTAATGTTCGGCATCTCCGATACATCATCACACCCAGTCACACCGCCGCCACCATCGAAATCTGTGCCGATCCCCACATAATCGATTCCGATCAAATCCGCCACATGATCGATATGATCGACGACGTCCTTTACAGTCGCTTTTTCAACCGGATATTTTTCCCTGATATCATAATACTCATTTCGGTATTTTTCTTTAATTTCAGGATCCTCTACCTCGCTCCAGGGACCGTATTTCTCAGAGAGCGTTTTTAATGCCAGATCTCTTTCCGGATTTGGCCTGGGCGTTTTCACATATTCACTGAAAATACAGATTTGAATGACCCCACCATTCGCGGCCAGGGCTTTTAGCATTTCATCCGATAAATTGCGCGCATTATCACAAAGTGCGCGTACACTGGAATGGCTGGCAATTACTGGCGCAGATGTCGTTTTAAGCACATCGTAAAACGCGGCATCCGAAATGTGCGACACATCCACGATCATTCCCAATCGATTCATTTCCTGCACCACCTCAACGCCAAAATCACTTAGACCACCATGTTCAGTAGAATCATTGGATGAGTCACAGATATCGTTATTTTTTGTGTGGCACAGCGTTATATAGCGCGCACCCAAATCAAAATAGCGCTGAATGCTGGACAAGTTTGTTCCGATAGCAAACCCATTTTCAATGCCGATGTATGCTGTTAATAAACCATCTGCTTCATTTCGATAGGCATCTTCCGGGAATAATCCGAGATGAATGTGATCATCATATTTGAGGCACATATTTTTAATGGATTGAATCAATTTATTGGTCTCGTGTTGAGCCCATTCATAATTTTCCGGCGTTCTATTCCGCTGCCCGACAAAAGCGGCAAAAAATTCCACATCCAGACCGCCTTCTTTCATGCGCGGCAAATCAACCTTGCCACTTCTACGGGAACCCGATTCATGGCGGGCACCGACGTCCCACGTTGTATCTGCCATGTGCAACGGTGTATCGCAGTGGGTGTCAATCGTTAAAATGCGGTTGTGAAGTTGATTCGCGTATTCGCGATTTACTTTTTTCCCGCGATTACAAGTTGTCAATATAAGTAATAAAGCTAATATCGCATAAAATGTTTTGTTATATGACATGTTTGCCTCATTAGAATTAATTTTATTGATGTTATCTTATTGAATCTTCAAGACCTTTTAATATTGTTTTTTACCTGTTCCATCGAAGACCCGTCCGGCGATAATTAAAAATTATTTAGAATGGTTTTCCTTACCCGTCTGTTTGTGCAATTCATAAAGGAATGACACTCCGGAGCAATTTGCGTTTTGACGCTGAATGAACTTGCCAGCAAATAGCCGCTTTTTCAGTCAATAATTTCAAGACTTATGATGAAATTTCGCCCGGGGCTATTTATTCCGGAACCATGCTCACGGTAATTATAATCCAGCAAGTTTTCTAAAGCAATATGCATATTTATTCCTTTATCAATGGAAAGGCCGGCGCGAATGTTTAACGTGTACCATCCCGGAGTCCCGTTGACAGGAATGCGGGGATCATCGGCGTCATCATCGGAGAGCCGATCCTGCTTTCCTGCAAATCTGGCGTAAAATTCAACATGATACGCTGAATCCGTCCACCTCATGCCTGCTAATCCGAATATCGGCGGGATCCCTCCCACCGGTTCGGCCAGCGATGTATTTTGTCCATACGTTGCGGTAAAAGAAGAACGGAACATCAATTTTTTATGGATTGAATAATTCAGCGCACATTCCAGGCCGCGAATGTATGCCTTTCCCACATTCATTTTTGATTTTATCTTGTAAATAATTCCCTCCATTTCTAAAAATGGAGAACCGCTATATAATGCACCCACGCTGGCAATGAGATCAGAAATATGCGTATAATATGCAAACGCCTCGGCGCTCAATTTATCCGAATTCATTCTAATGCCAAAATCACCACTGATTATTTTTTCCGGTTCTAATGACGAATTCGGAACTTCAAAAATCTCTCCTTTGGATTCACCTAACTTTGTAATATCACTTAAATTTGGAGCGCGAAATGCCTGTCCCAAATTCCCATTCAGCGAGATGTGATCATTAATCCGATAGATGGCTCCCAAACTTCCGGTCAGTGACTGAAAGTCCTGTTCAACTACGCCGAGATTGATTACAGCCAGGGAATCATAAGGAATTTCAAAGTTAGTCGTAAAAAAACTATACCTCAGCCCTGCGGTCAGTGTAAACCGGTTGTGCAGGTGCATTTCATCCTGTGCAAATAGACCGATACTAGTATATTTTGCGCCGTCAGGATAGCGTCCGCGTACATCGTTGTTTTTTTCACCCCCGGCTGGCTCCATAAACATCCGGCTGCTGTTAACATTATCAACATAAATGTCTGAACCAACCGTGAAAATGTGTTGATTAAAAACCGAATTTCCCTGAATTGTAAATCCAAGTGTTCGAACCTTGTCCAACTCTTTCGTCAATGCCGACACACTTTCTTTCTGAATCTCGCGACCCTCTTCCTGCTGATGAAGTGAAATCGCGGCCCGCCATGATGTTATAAATTTTAATGGAGATTGATTTTGGTAGATCAGATATAGCAAATCGCGATTTTGCGGTTGATAAATCCAGCGATAATAATTGTTGTTTTCGTATTTATCATAGCGCGGGACATCGACCTGGCGGGAATGCTGATATGCCAGAATTACGGATTGCTGTGGATTTGGATGATATACCAGCCGGCTGTCAAAATCATACGCTTTATAACCGGATGGACTTTGCTTCAATCTATTTGTTGAATTTTCCAGCGATGGATGGCTACTATTTTTACCACGACGCAGATCGTCAAAATCTTTTATGCTGAATCCTGTCTGCAATGCCAGCGAGTGATTTCTAACCGATATTTCCGAGCGTGTCGTCCGCTCATTATCTGCTGAAGCGTATCTGCCCAAAAAACGATACCCGGTTTGCCAGCCAACACTTTCTTCCAGTGGCGCTATTTGGGTCGTGATCAAATTTATAGTTCCTCCGAGCGCATCACTACCATACAACACAGAGGTTGGTCCTCGTACGACCTCGATCTGCTCGATCATGTTCTGGTCCACTGTTGTCAAATATTGATGATTCCCAAGACGATAGGTGGAATTGTTCAACCGAATACCATCGACAAGCAACAAAATCTGGTTAGAACTAAACCCGCGAATAATTGCAGATCCACCGCCATGATTTGTTTTTTGAACAAAAATCCCGGTTTCTTCCCGGAGGGCTTCGGCGCTGGTCTTCGCGTCTCGTTCTGTTATCCGCGCTGCCGAGACAACGTTCATCGGTCGCGGGACTTCCATTCGTTCCCGAGCCGAACGGCTTGCTGTTACCACCAAATCGCCTAATTGCAGAACCGTTGCTTGTAATTTAATTGAACCTAAATCGAGATGCTGATTTTCTTTCAATTGAACTTCGGAAATTGTTTCAGATCGGAATCCAATGTGGTCAAATTTCAACGAATATGTTCCAGCCGGAATATTCCTGAACTCAAAATAGCCATTTCCATCAGTCACATCGCCTTGACCGTGATTCGTAATGATCACATGTAAATCCGGTATTGGCAAATACTGGCTATTTACCACAAATCCACTTATCGATGATGCACTTATATTTAGGACAAATCCCAAAAATGAACTAAGAAATACTACCAAAGACCAATTTTTTACTTTTTTACTCAATCAAACATTCCTGAATTTAGTTAAAAGAAATTGGATATATTCATTAAATTGTTCTGTGGGAAGTAAGTTCACTTTATTGTAACATTTTTCTTATATGATTCAATACTCCGCCTCAAAAGTGATGTGGCAGCCGAATCATCTTCAAAACCAGCGGATTCAATTATACAGCCTTTTTTATAATGGATGAACCATTGTTCAATAATTTCCGTCACTCCGGGGTATAATTTTCGCAATCCCGGCATTCCGGAAACGCGATACATCGGCGAATTTTCCCGGACAGCAATGAGTTTATCATCCTGTTCCTTATTATCCGTCAATCGCAGAAGACCAATCACTTTTGCACGAATAATTGAACCACGGGTTACTGCATGACCCAGGACGATGATATCCAGAGGATCACCATCACCACCCTTCGATCGCGGCAAAAGAGTGCCTGGAATCATTCCGTAATTTCCGGGGTAGCCCAAATAATCAACTATTCGAGGCTCTCCATTTTTCATATCCCATTTTAAAAGATCACCAGTTTTCGAGACTTCCCATTTATCTGTGAAACCCGCTGGAATCTCAACAAAAACATTAACAGTGCTGTCATTAGGCATCGGATCGATTTGCTTATGAATATTAAACGGAAGCGCAATCGTTGTATTATCGATCTGCCGCATTCCCGGTGCAATGTATGAACTTTTCTGACATTTTTCGCACTGACTCAGGAAGGATAGAAATAAAAATGAAAGCAGAATATAACGCCGCATTAAGTTCGAGTCCTTATTGTTTTATAAGATGTTATTTTATTTAAAAATAAAAATGAACAACAAAACCGATCGAAGTTGAATAGATTGAGATTCTGTTGCTGTGATTGGCGGATTTTTCAGAGAGGCTGCGAGCGCTCAGGTATGCTATCCACCATCCCAAAAGCGATTGCGAGAAATAATGTTTATGATCGTTAATACGTGATAATGCAGTCAGCGATGAACAAAGATAAAAGGAATACTTAACAAAGTGGTTTTCGGTAAGGCGTGCGGCGGTCATAAATGGTATCGCCCCCATAAACGCGTGACCGCTGACAGCGTTATTATCTTTAAAAAACCTCCAGTCCGATGTATTCTCGTACGGTCGGGAAGCGCCCAGCGCCTTCTGCAAAACAAGCATCAGTGGAGCGCCCACCAGAACTGACCGCAATGACATCTGCCCCCATTTACTAATCGTTTTTAACTGTCCGGATTCAAAAGGAAATATTCCCAACAAAGCAGCTCCGGCATAAACTGGAAACGTTAAACGGCCATTACCAAACGGTTTAACATATTTTGCAAAATCATTTGTTTCCGAATTTCGTATTTCGTTCTGATACCAGTCCTGAATTCTCCTGTCTGCAGAAGTGTTCGCTAATGTACCAGCAACTCCAAAACCAGCCAAGAAATGGTAGCAGACAGGAGCAGAATAAAAATTTCGTAAATCCTGTAATATCGTTTGTTTGATGCCGGAACCTGCCGAAATGGTCGCACTAAAGCACGTTAAAACAGATAATAAAAAAAAATAAATAATAGAATATCTCATTCTGCCTGTTATGATTTTTTTTTTATAAATTGAAATAATGTTTACTTAAATTCCATTGGTTGTCCTGTTGCCTCTAATACCGATAGCCAGAGATCACTATCGGGGTCCACACGTTTTCTGCCGGAAGCAGACAGAGTCATTGGAATGTGAACGAGTTTATTATAGTATCGTCCAACAATAAGATCGGTTTTTCCTGCCATTGCAGCGTGGACAGCAACTTGCGCCAATCGCAAACAGAATACACGATCCTGTGGCGACGCCGGAACACTTCGGATGATATAGCTGGGATCGATATATTTCATTGTTATTTGCATATTATTTCGTTGAAAAAAATCTCCGATAACTTGTTTCATGTATAATCCAATATCACCCAGGAGTACATTTCCCGATGCATCAGTCATACTTTTATCCGTATTCAGATACTCTTGTCCCGCGCCTTCTGCCACAACGATCACTGCGTGACGTCTGCGTTCAAGTCGTTTTTTAAGAGAATTCAAAAAACCGTTTTCTCCCTCCAAACAGAAAGGAACTTCAGGGATCAGCACAAAATTGACGTCATTCATGGCAAGGGCTGCAAAGCATGCGATAAATCCGGATTGGCGGCCCATGAGTTTCACCAGACCGATTCCATTCATGGCGCCCAATGCCTCAGTGTGGGCGCTACTGATTGATTTAACAGCCTCGGAAAACGCTGTTTCAAAACCAAAGCTCTGGTCGATATACATGATATCGTTATCAATAGTTTTCGGAATCCCAATTACGCTAATTTTCAGATTTCGTCGCTTAATTTCCTCAGAAATTTTTAATGCCCCGCGAATAGTGCCGTCACCGCCAATGACGAATAAGATGCTGATGCTCATCCGCTCCAAACAATCGACAATTTCAACAGGGTCCTGCTGGCCGCGGGAGGTTCCCAGCATGGTACCGCCATATTTGTGAATATCTTTTACGATTTCCGGGGTCAGATCAAGAACATCATGACTATATTTCGGGATGAATCCCTGGTAGCCATAGCGAATTCCATAAATATTTTTCACTTTATAGCGATAGTGTAAATTCATTACTAACCCGCGAATAACATCATTAATTCCGGGACAAAGTCCACCACAGGTAACAATTGCACATCGACTTTTAGACGGATCAAAATATATTTTTTTTCGGGGTCCGGCTAATTCAAACGCTGGTAATTTTTCTTTATCGGACGCCGCCACAATTGCATTTTTGCTACAATCAAACAATAGCCTGTCATTATCTGTTATATATGTTATCTCTCTATTCACTTGTGGTAATGTTTTCATAAATGGTGAATCGATTCGACACGGTCCAAGGGAATTAATATTCAGTGAATCAGCATTCATTTTTTTCTCCATTGTATTCGCTAATTTTTATTCATGTAAAATAAATTTTCAATATTACAATCTGGTTGTATCTATTTTAATAAAAAATATCATTTCCGAGTATCTTCTCAATATTTTATGGTAGATATGGGCGATTGCCGCTATGTCGTATT